>NZ_JBICWR010000046.1:0-4233 GCF_043199855.1 Streptomyces sp. NPDC048521 | reverse complement strand
GGCCTGGGTGTGGCCGATGTTCGACTTGACCGACCCCAGCCACAGCGGCCGGTCGCGGTCGGCGCCGTACGTCGCCAGCAGGGCCTGCGCCTCGACTGGGTCGCCGAGTGTGGTGCCGGTGCCGTGCGCCTCCACCACGTCGATGTCCGAAGGGGACAGTGCCGCGTTGGTCAGCGCCTCGACGATGACCCGGCGCTGCGCCTGGCCGTTGGGCGCGGTGAGGCCGTTGGAGGCGCCGTCCTGGTTGACCGCGGAGCCGCGGATGACGGCGAGCACCGGGTGGCCGTTGCGCTGGGCGTCGGACAGCCGCTCCAGCAGCAGCATGCCGACGCCCTCGGACCAGCCGGTACCGTCGGCGTCGGCGGAGAACGCCTTGCAGCGGCCGTCGGCGGCCAGTCCGCCGAGCCGGTCGAACTCCACGTAGGTGCCGGGGGTGGACATGACGGTCACGCCGCCGGCCAGTGCCAGGGACGTCTCCCCGGAGCGCAGCGACTGCACCGCCAGGTGCAGGGTGACCAGCGAGGACGAGCAGGCGGTGTCGACGGTGACGGCCGGTCCTTCGAATCCGAAGGTGTAGGCGATGCGGCCGGTGGCGATGCTGGCGGCGTTCCCGTTGCCGATGAAGCCTTCGAGCTCCTCGGGCACGCGGTCCATCAGCGTCGCGTAGTCGTGGTACATCACCCCGGCGAACACGCCGGTGCGGCTGCCGCGCGCGGTGAGCGGGTCGATCCCGGCGCGTTCGAACGCTTCCCAGGACGTCTCCAGCAGCAGCCGCTGCTGCGGGTCCATGGCCAGCGCCTCGCGCGGGGAGATGCCGAAGAAGCCGGGGTCGAAGTCACCGGCGTCGGCGACGAACCCGCCGAGCCCGACCGGCAGTCCGGCCAGGTCCCAGCCGCGGTCGGTGGGGAAGGCGGAGATCCCGTCCCGGCCTGCGGCCAACATCTCCCACAGCTGCTCCGGGGTGCTGACCCCGCCGGGGTAGCGGCAGGCCATGCCGACGATCGCGATCGGCTCGCGCTGGGCCTGTTCGATCTCGGCCAGCCTGTGCTGCGCGCTTTGGGCCTCGGCCAGTGCGCGCCGGAGATACTCCCGGAGCTTGTCCTCGTTCGCCACGCGGAATCCTTCCTTGCCCTTAGCCGACGCCGAGGTCGTCGACGAGGTCGAAGAGTTCGTCGTCGGAGGCCGACGACAGGTCGTGCTCCGGCACGGAACCGGTCGCGGCACCGGTCTGCTCCCCGCCGCCGTACTTGGCCAGCAGCGCGGTGAGCCGCATCCGCAGCTTCGCCCGGTCCACGGCGGCGGGTTCGGCGTCGGCCAGTGCCGCTTCGAGCTGGTCGAGCCCGGCGAGCACCGAGGTGCCCCACACGCCGTCCGCGGCGGGCAGGGACTCGTGCAGGTGCGCGGCCAGCGCCGCCGGTGTGGCGTACTCGAACACCACCGCGGCGGGCAACCGGACGCCGGTGGCCTGGGACAGCCGGTTGCGCAGTTCCACCGCGGCCAGCGAGTCGACGCCGAGCTCCGCGAAGGTGCGGTGTTCGCCCACGGCGGCCGGCGAGTCGTAGGCCAGCACCCCGGCCGCTTCGGTACGGACCAGCGCCAGCAGCGCCTTCTCCCGGTCCGGTCCGGACAGCGCGATCAGTGAGGCGGCGGACGCGGCACCGACGGCGGCGGCCGGGGCGGGGGCCTCCCGGACCAGGCCGCGCAGCACCGCCGGGACCTGCCCGCCGGTCCGCAGGGCCGCCCGGTCCAGCCGCATCGGCGCGAGCACCGGTTCGTCGACGGCGCGTGCCAGGTCGAACAGCTCGAGTGCCTCGGCGGTGGCCAGTGGCCGCAGTCCGGCGCGGGCGATGCGGGCCAGGTCGGTCGCGGCCAGCGCGCCGGTGATGCCGCTGGGCCGCTCCCAGAGCCCCCAGGCCAGCGAGGTGGCCGGGAGCCCGGCGGCGTGCCTGCGGCGGGCCAGCGCGTCCAGTGCGGCGTTGGCCGCCGAGTACGCGCTCTGCCCGGCCGCGCCGAGCACCCCGGCGGCGGAGGAGAACAGCACGAAGTCGGTCAGCTCGCGGTCGCGGGTCAGTTCGTCCAGCCACAGCGCGCCGAGCAGCTTCGGCGCCAGCACGGCCCGCAGCCGCTCCTCGGTGAGGCCGGTGACCACACCGTCGTCCACGATCCCGGCGGCGTGCACCACCGCCGTCACCGGATGCTCGGCCAGCAGCGCGGCCACCTGGTCCCGCTCGGCCACGTCACACGCCACGATCCGTGCGGAGGCGCCGAGTGCGGCGAGTTCGGCGGCCAGCTCGGCCGCGCCCGGGGTGTCCGGTCCGCGGCGGCCGGTGAGCACCAGCTCGCGGACCCCGCAGTCGGCGGCCAGGTGCCGGGCCAGGGCCGCCCCCAGCGCGCCCAGGCCACCGGTGATCAGCACCGGGCCGGCCGGGTCCCAGGCGGCGCCGTCCCGGTCGGTGATCGCGGGCAGCGGGACGTGGGACAGCCGCGGCACGAGCACCGCGCCGTCCCGCAGGACCAGTTGCCCACCGGGTACGTTCCACGCCGCGGCGGGGATCTCAGCGCTGTCCGTTCCTTCGAGGTCCGCCAGCAGGAAGCGGTCCGGGTGCTCCTGCTGCACCGAGCGCAGCAGGCCCCAGACCGCGGCGGCGGCCGGGTCGGTGCGCGCGTTCCTGGTGCGCAGCGCCAGCCGGGTGCCGGCGAAGCGGTCCTCGGCCAGCCAGGCGCGCACCGCGTCCACCGCCCGGCCGGCCGCGGCGACCGGGTCGGTCCCGGTCCCGGCCGCCAGCACCACCACCGCGGGCAGGTCCCGGTCCGTCAACTCGGCCAGCTCGGCCAGATCGATGCACGTCAGCACGGTCGGTTCCGGGCCGGTCGGCAGGGTCGCGGGCACCAGGTCCTCGACGTACAGCGAGTCGTGGTGACCGAGCTGTTCGGCCGAGACCGGCCGGACAGCGAGGGATTCGACCACCCCGACCGGGGCGCCCGTGGGGTCGGCCAGTTCGATCCGGGCCGCTTCGGCGGCGACCGGGGAGATCCGCACCCGCAGCGCGGACGCCCCGGTACGGCGCAGCGCGATCCCGTTCCAGGCGAACGGCAGCAAGGTGCGGTCGCCCTTGTCCTCGTACAGGTAGCGCATGGCGTGCAGTGCCGCGTCCAGCAGCGCGGGGTGCAGCCCGTAGCGGCCGGTGTCGGTGAGGTCGGGCAGGGCGATGTCGGCGAAGATCTCGTCGCCGCGCCGCCAGGCCGCGCCCAGTCCCCGGAACGCCGGACCGTACTCCAGCCCGGCGGCGGCGAATGCGGCGTAGGCCGAGTCGACGTCCAGTGCGGTGGCGTCCGGCGGCGGCCAGGCGACCGGCTCGGCCTGCGGCCCGGCGTCCACCGGGCCGAGCACGGCGCGGGCGTAGCAGGTCCATGGGGCGCCGTCCTCGGCCGGGCGGGCGTGCACGGTCACCGGCCGGTCCCCCGCCGCGCCGGACGCACCGACCCGCACCTGCACCTCGACGGCGCCGTGCTCGGGCAGCACCAGCGGCGCCTGCAAGGTCAGCTCGGCCACCCCGTCGGCGCCGGCCTGTGCGGCGGCGTGCAGAGCCAGTTCGGCGAACACGCTGCCGGGCACCACGGTCGCGCCGAGCACGGTGTGCTCCGCCAGCCAGGTCTGGGCTCGGGTGGCCAGCCGGCCGGACAGCAGGAACCCGTCCTCCTCGGCGAGCTGCACGGCCGCGTCCAGCAGCGGGTGGCCGCCCCGGCGCGCCGGTTCGGCGTCGTCCAGCCAGTAGCGGCGGCGCTGGAAGGCGTAGGTGGGCAACTCGACCCGGGCCGCGGCGGGCAGGTACCGCGCCCAGTCGACCGTCCCACCGTGCACCTGGAAGCGGGCCAGACCCGTGGCCAGGGCACGGACCTCCGGCTGGTCGCGGCGGAACAGCGAGACGAACGCCGCCGTGCTCTCCTCGGGCAGGCAGCCCGGCCCGGCGGCGGTCAGCGCGGTGTCCGGGCCTACCTCCAGGAACCTGCTGACGCCCTGTTCGTGCAGGTGAGCCACCGCATCGGCGAAACGGACCGTGTCCCGGACGTTGCGCACCCAGTAGTCGGCGTCCACCGGTGCCGCGTCGATGTCCACGGTGGACACGAAGGGAATGGACGGGGCGCTGAAGGTGACACCCGCGATCGCCTCCCGGAACCGCTCCAAGACCGGCTCCATCAGCGGCGAGTGGAACGCGTGACTCACCCGCAACC
>NZ_JBICWR010000045.1:0-4365 GCF_043199855.1 Streptomyces sp. NPDC048521 | reverse complement strand
TGGACTGGTCGGCGCAGTTGGCCGGTGCTCGGGTGGTGGATGTGCCGACGTATGCGTTCCAGCGTCGCCGGTACTGGCTGGACGCGTCCTCGCAGGTGTCCGGAGCCGACCGGTTCGGGCTCGACACCACCGGTCATCCCCTCCTCGGCGCCGCCGTCGAACCCGCCCAGGACGGAGGGCTGCTGCTGACGGGCCGGCTCGGCCTCGGCACCCATGCCTGGCTGGCCGACCACACCATCGGTGGCGCCGTGCTGCTGCCCGGGACCGCCTTCCTGGAGTTCGCGCTGGCCGCGGCCGACCACGCCGGCTGTGACAGCGTGGCCGAGCTGACCATCGAGAGCCCTCTGGTGCTGCCCGGCCGGTCGGCCGTCCGGCTCCAGGCAGCCGTGAGCCCGCCCGACGCCGAGGGCCGTCGCACGATCGGCGTGTACTCCGCCGACGGCTCCGGTGAGTGGATCCGGCACGCCACGGGCCTGCTGGAGACCGCGCGACCCGACACGGTCACCGGGCTCACCGCCTGGCCGCCGCCCGGCGCGACCGCCGTACCGGTGGACGACGCCTACGCCGAACTCGCCTCGCGCGGCTACACGTACGGCCCGGCGTTCCAGGGCCTGCACGCGCTGTGGCGACAGGGGGAGGACCTGTACGCGGAGGTACGGCTGCCCACCGGCCCGGACGGCGAGGCCGGGCGGCTCGGCATCCACCCCGCGCTGCTCGACGCCGCGCTGCATCCCGTCGTACTGACCCAGCCCGAGGACAGGATGCTGCTGCCGTTCTCCTGGAACGGTGTACGCCTGCACACGACCGGAGCCACCGCCCTGCGGGTGCGCTGGTCACCGGCCGGTGCGGACACGGTGTCCCTGGTCGCGGCCGACACCACGGGCGCGCCGGTGCTGAGCGTCGAGTCGCTGGTGTTGCGGCCCTCGGCACCGGTGCGTCACCGTGCCGCCGGAGCCGGTGACTCGCTGCACCGGGTCCTCTGGTCGCCGGTGCCCGCGGGGCGGCCGCAGACCGGTACCTGGGCGGTCCTCGAAGCGGACCTCGGCCGCGGTGCCGAGCGGCCCTCCGACACCGTGCTGTTGCCGGGCCTGCGCCGATCGGACGGGCTCGGTGCCCTGACCGCCGACGGTCGACCGGTGCCGGACACGGTCGTACTCGATGGCGCGGTGGTCGGCGGTGCCGAACCGGCGGCCGACGCGGCCCGTGGCGTGGGCCGGGTGCTGGAACTGGTCCAGGAATGGCTGGCCGAGGACAGGCTCGCCGACGCCCGGCTCGTCGTGGTGACGCGGGGCGCGATCGGGGCCCTGCCCGAGGACACCGTCCCGGATCCGGCGGGCGCCGCGCTGTGGGGCCTGCTGCGTACGGCGCAGTCGGAACACCCGGGCCGGTTCCTCCTGGTGGACATCGACGGCACGACTGCGTCGGCGGAGGCTCTGCCCGCCGCCGTCGCGTCCGGTGAACCGCAGCTGGCGATACGCGCCGGCGTCCCCCACGCGCCCCGGCTGGCCCCCGCCCGCGCCGACGGCGAGCCGACGGTGCTCGGCGGCGACGGCACGGTTCTGGTCACCGGCGGCACGGGTGGGCTGGGTGCGCTCTTCGCCCGGCATCTGGTCGCGGAGTACGGCGTGCGGCGTCTGCTGCTGACGAGTCGGCGTGGTGCGCAGGCTCCGGGTGCGCAGGAGCTGGCCGCTGAGTTGCGGGGGTTGGGGGCGGAGGTGACGGTCGCCGCCTGTGACGTGGCGGACCGGGCCGCGCTGGCTGCTGTGCTGGAGACGGTTCCCGAGGGGCGTCCGCTGACCGCCGTCGTGCACGCCGCCGGCGTCCTCGACGACGGAACGCTGGAGACGCTGACCCCGCAACGCTGCGCCGCCGTACTGGCCCCCAAGGCCGACGCCGCCTGGAACCTGCACCTGCTGACCCAGGACCTCCCGCTCACCGCCTTCGTCCTGTTCTCCTCGATCGTCGGCCAGATCGGCAACGCCGGACAGGCCAACTACGCCGCCGCCAACACCTTCCTGGACGGCCTCGCCCAGCACCGACGGGCCCTCGGGCTGCCTGGCCTCTCACTGGCCTGGAGTCTGTGGAACACCGCCGACGGCATGGGAGCGGCGCTGACGGACGCGGAGGTGTCCCGCTGGAGCCGGAACGGGCTGGAACCGCTCGACGCCGAGACGGGCCTCGCCCTGTTCGACGCGGCACTCGCCGCCGACCAGGCGCTGCTCGTGCCCGCACGACTGGACGCCGCGGCGCTGCGCGCCCGGTCCGAGGCCGGGCTCCTGCCTCCGGTACTGCGGCCCACGGCTCGCCGCCCGGCCAGGCAGCGGGCCGACAACACGACCTCCGCGGGCAGCTCCTGGCTCCAGCGGCTCGCCACGCTCAGTGCGGACGACCGCCGTAGCGTCGCAAGGGAGCTGGTGCTCTCCACGGTGGCCGCCGTGCTCGGGCACGGAGACCCGAAGGCCGTCGACGCCCACCTCTCCTTCCGCGAGCTGGGCTTCGACTCACTCACCGGGGTGGAGCTGCGCAACCGCCTCAACTCCCTCGCGGGCGTACGGCTCCCCGCCACCGTGGTCTTCGACCATCCCACGCCCGACGCGCTGGCGGACCTGCTGCTCGAACTGGCTCCGGGAGCGACCGCATCCAGCGCTGCGGAGGAAACCACCGCCCCGGTCGTCGCCGACGACGAACCGATCGCCGTCATCGGCATGGCCTGCCACTACCCCGGAGGCGTCAACAGCCCCGAGGACCTGTGGCGGCTGGTCGCGGACGGCCAGGACGCGATCACCGGGTTCCCGTCCAACCGCGGCTGGGACCTGGACGCCTTGTACGACCCGGACCCCGAGCGGTCCGGCACCACGTACTGCCGTCAGGGCGGTTTCCTGCACGACGCCGACCGCTTCGACGCCGAGTTCTTCGGGATCTCCCCGCGTGAGGCCGTACCGATCGATCCCCAGCAACGGCTGCTGCTGGAGACGGTCTGGGAGACCCTCGAGCACGCCCGGCTCGACCCGGGCACCCTGCGCGGCAGCCGCACCGGTGTCTTCGTCGGCGCCATGTACAGCGACTACGGGGCTCGGGTCGCCAAGGCCCCCGAGGAGTACGAGGGTTACCTGCTGACGGGCAGCACCGGGAGCGTGACCTCCGGCCGCATCGCCTACACCTTCGGTCTGGAGGGTCCGGCGGTGACGGTGGACACGGCGTGCTCGTCGTCCCTCGTCGCGATCCATCTGGCCGCCCAGGCGCTGCGGCGCGGCGAGTGCACCCTCGCGCTCGCCGGCGGTGTCACGGTGATGGCCACCCCCAACACCTTCGTGGAGTTCAGCCGCCAGCGGGCACTCTCGCCCGACGGCCGCTGCCGCTCCTTCGCCGCCGGCGCCGACGGCACCACCTGGAGCGAAGGCGTCGGCATGCTCATGGTGGAGCGGTTGTCGGACGCGCGGCGCAACGGGCACCGGGTGCTGGCGGTGATCCGGGGCAGTGCGGTGAATCAGGACGGGGCGTCGAACGGGTTGACGGCGCCGAACGGTCCGTCTCAGCAGCGGGTGATCCGGCAGGCGCTGGCCGATGCGGGTCTGTCGGCGGCGGACGTGGATGTGGTGGAGGCGCACGGCACCGGTACGACGCTGGGTGATCCGATCGAGGCGGAGGCGTTGATCGCGACCTATGGTGCGGCGCGTTCTGCGGAGCGGCCGTTGTGGTTGGGGTCGTTGAAGTCGAACATCGGGCATGCGCAGGCGGCTGCGGGTGTCGGTGGTGTGATCAAGATGGTGGAGGCCATCCGTCATGCCGAGTTGCCGCGTACCTTGCACGTGGACGAGCCGTCGCCGCATGTGGACTGGTCGGCGGGCACGGTTCAGCTGCTGACCGAGTCCCGTCAGTGGTCTTCGGACGGTCCCCGCCGGGCCGGGGTGTCCTCGTTCGGCATCAGCGGCACCAACGCCCACCTCATCGTGGAGGAGGCCGAGGCCCTCGAGCCCGCCCCCGCACCGGCCTCGACACCGGGCACCGTACGACCGCTCGTCCTCCAGGCCCGTACCCCTGCCGCACTGCGCGGCCAGGCTGCCCGGCTGCTCCGGGCCCTCACCGCCGACGCCGGCCTCGAACCGGCGGACGTGGCCCTGTCCCTGCTGACCACCCGGGCCCCGATGAAGCACCGAGCTGTCGTTCTGGGCAGCGACCGGGACGGGCTGTTGAGCGGTCTGGAGGCCCTGACTGAGGGGCGGGACGCGCCGGGTGTGGTGGTGGGTGGTGCGGTGGGTGCTGCTCGTGTGGCGTTCGTGTTCACGGGTCAGGGTGCTCAGCGGGTGGGGATGGGTCGGGAGTTGTATGGGGTGTTCCCGGTGTTCGCGGCTGCGTTGGATGAGG
>NZ_JBICWR010000044.1:0-3075 GCF_043199855.1 Streptomyces sp. NPDC048521 | reverse complement strand
GGACGCGAGCATCTGTGGCCAAGTTTTTAAGGGCGCACGGTGGATGCCTTGGCACCAGGAACCGATGAAGGACGTGGGAGGCCGCGATAGTCCCCGGGGAGTCGTCAACCAGGCTTTGATCCGGGGGTTTCCGAATGGGGAAACCCGGCAGTCGTCATGGGCTGTCACCCACTGCTGAACACATAGGCAGTGTGGAGGGAACGAGGGGAAGTGAAACATCTCAGTACCCTCAGGAAGAGAAAACAACCGTGATTCCGGGAGTAGTGGCGAGCGAAACCGGATGAGGCCAAACCGTATGCGTGTGAGACCCGGCAGGGGTTGCGCATGCGGGGTTGTGGGATCTCTCTTCTGTCGTCTGCCGGCGACAGGACGAGTCAGAAACCGTTGATGTAGGCGAAGGACATGCGAAAGGTCCGGCGTAGAGGGTAAGACCCCCGTAGTCGAAACGTCAGCGGCTCGTTTGAGAGACACCCAAGTAGCACGGGGCCCGAGAAATCCCGTGTGAATCTGGCGGGACCACCCGCTAAGCCTAAATATTCCCTGGTGACCGATAGCGGATAGTACCGTGAGGGAATGGTGAAAAGTACCCCGGGAGGGGAGTGAAATAGTACCTGAAACCGTGTGCCTACAAGCCGTGGGAGCGTCGGAGCAAGGCTTGCCTTGTTCTCGTGACTGCGTGCCTTTTGAAGAATGAGCCTGCGAGTTTGCGGTGTGTTGCGAGGTTAACCCGGGTGGGGAAGCCGTAGCGAAAGCGAGTCCGAATAGGGCGTTTTAGTAGCACGCTCAAGACCCGAAGCGGAGTGATCTAGCCATGGGCAGGTTGAAGCGGAGGTAAGACTTCGTGGAGGACCGAACCCACCAGGGTTGAAAACCTGGGGGATGACCTGTGGTTAGGGGTGAAAGGCCAATCAAACTCCGTGATAGCTGGTTCTCCCCGAAATGCATTTAGGTGCAGCGTCGTGTGTTTCTTGCCGGAGGTAGAGCACTGGATAGGCGATGGGCCCTACCGGGTTACTGACCTTAGCCAAACTCCGAATGCCGGTAAGTGAGAGCGCGGCAGTGAGACTGTGGGGGATAAGCTCCATGGTCGAGAGGGAAACAGCCCAGAGCATCGACTAAGGCCCCTAAGCGTACGCTAAGTGGGAAAGGATGTGGAGTCGCAGAGACAACCAGGAGGTTGGCTTAGAAGCAGCCACCCTTGAAAGAGTGCGTAATAGCTCACTGGTCTAGTGATTCCGCGCCGACAATGTAGCGGGGCTCAAGCGTACCGCCGAAGTCGTGTCATTGCAGCATATAGCCCTAACGGGTGTTGTGATGGGTAGGGGAGCGTCGTCTGCCGGGTGAAGCAGCACCGGAAGGTAGTTGTGGACGGTTGACGAGTGAGAATGCAGGCATGAGTAGCGATACAAACGTGAGAAACGTTTGCGCCGATTGACTAAGGGTTCCTGGGTCAAGCTGATCTGCCCAGGGTAAGTCGGGACCTAAGGCGAGGCCGACAGGCGTAGTCGATGGATAACCGGTTGATATTCCGGTACCCGCTGTGAAGCGTCAAACATCGAGCATCGTGATGCTAAGGCCGTGAAGCCGTTCCGGACCCTTCGGGGAAAGGAAAGTGGTGGAGCCGCCGGACCAAGCGGTTAGTAGGTGAGTGATGGGGTGACGCAGGAAGGTAGTCCATCCCGGGCGGTGGTTGTCCCGGGGTAAGGGTGTAGGACGGTGTGTAGGTAAATCCGCGCACCTTGTGTCTGAGACCTGATGCCGAGCCGATTGTGGCGAAGTGGATGATCCTATGCTGTCGAGAAAAGCCTCTAGCGAGTTTCATGGCGGCCCGTACCCTAAACCGACTCAGGTGGTCAGGTAGAGAATACCGAGGCGTTCGGGTGAACTATGGTTAAGGAACTCGGCAAAATGCCCCCGTAACTTCGGGAGAAGGGGGGCCACGCTTGGTGATCCGATTTACTCGGTGAGCTGGGGGTGGCCGCAGAGACCAGCGAGAAGCGACTGTTTACTAAAAACACAGGTCCGTGCGAAGCCGTAAGGCGATGTATACGGACTGACGCCTGCCCGGTGCTGGAACGTTAAGGGGACCGGTTAGCTCTGATTCGTCAGGGCGAAGCTGAGAACTTAAGCGCCAGTAAACGGCGGTGGTAACTATAACCATCCTAAGGTAGCGAAATTCCTTGTCGGGTAAGTTCCGACCTGCACGAATGGCGTAACGACTTCTCGACTGTCTCAACCATAGGCCCGGTGAAATTGCACTACGAGTAAAGATGCTCGTTTCGCGCAGCAGGACGGAAAGACCCCGGGACCTTTACTACAGTTTGATATTGGTGTTCGGTTCGGCTTGTGTAGGATAGCTGGGAGACTTTGAAGCGGCCACGCCAGTGGTTGTGGAGTCGTCGTTGAAATACCAGTCTGGTCGTGCTGGATGTCTAACCTGGGTCCGTGATCCGGATCAGGGACAGTGTCTGATGGGTAGTTTAACTGGGGCGGTTGCCTCCTAAAGGGTAACGGAGGCGCCCAAAGGTTCCCTCAGCCTGGTTGGCAATCAGGTGTTGAGTGTAAGTGCACAAGGGAGCTTGACTGTGAGACCGACGGGTCGAGCAGGGACGAAAGTCGGGACTAGTGATCCGGCGGTGGCTTGTGGAAGCGCCGTCGCTCAACGGATAAAAGGTACCCCGGGGATAACAGGCTGATCTTCCCCAAGAGTCCATATCGACGGGATGGTTTGGCACCTCGATGTCGGCTCGTCGCATCCTGGGGCTGGAGTCGGTCCCAAGGGTTGGGCTGTTCGCCCATTAAAGCGGTACGCGAGCTGGGTTTAGAACGTCGTGAGACAGTTCGGTCCCTATCCGCTGTGCGCGTAGGAGTCTTGAGAAGGGCTGTCCCTAGTACGAGAGGACCGGGACGGACGAACCTCTGGTGTGCCAGTTGTTCTGCCAAGGGCATGGCTGGTTGGCTACGTTCGGGAGGGATAACCGCTGAAAGCATCTAAGCGGGAAGCCTGCTTCGAGATGAGGACTCCCACCCACTTGATGGGGTAAGGCTCCCAGTAGACGACTGGGTTGATAGGCC
>NZ_JBICWR010000043.1:0-5091 GCF_043199855.1 Streptomyces sp. NPDC048521 | reverse complement strand
GAGCCGGCAACCGAAGGGGAAGGTTGATATGCCACCCCGACAGCCTCCCACTCACACGGCCACCAAACCCACCGAACTTACGAAAAGATCAGTAGAGGGCGGATCGGAACGTGTCGCAGACGGTATTCACACGCGACCGGAACTCGGCAAGGGCAAGACGTACAGGCTTGTCGTGACGTGCGTCGGGCGAGGCAGCGCACGCCTGACCATCGCCCCTACCACGTCGGGTTCCGACGCGCCGGTGCCCTGCGACCAGTCCGTGGTCCAACAACGCATTAAGGGCGATGGAGAGGTCCGGATCGATGTTTCCGGCGCCAAGGGCTCCACGGGTGTCCTCGCCTGGCAGATCAACACCCTCTAGAGAAGATCGGTGCCTGTGAGAGCGGTGTGCCGTCCGGTTCCCAGGCGGGACACCACCTCGCGCTCGCAAAAGCCACTTCGACTGCTTGTTGTCCACCGGCGCGCGGCCATCGCGCAGATCGGCGTTGGTTCATCGGCCGGTCCAGTAGACGGCTGGCCGTATGGGAACACCGCCGCGCAGGACTACCGCCACATCGTCGCGTGCCTGGGCTGCCACTTCGTCAAGGCCAGCAACAAGTACACCAGCCACGGGTGGCTCGAACTGAAGGAGGCAGCGGCGGTCACCAACGAACACGCCGCTTGGGGTGCTTGACTGTCGCCTCACCGTCGATCACGGCCGCGCCGTTGCCAGGGTTCCAGGTGGGGCCAGAGTGGTGAAGAGTCCAGGTCCCGGTTGCGGGCAGCGGCTGGGACCTGGAATTGCCCGCTGTATACGCCCCGTCCGGCCAGTGACGCTCGCTCGGCGCGGCCAGGGCCCAGGGGAACCGCTCCGCTGCTGCCAGGACGTCCTTCGCGTTCAGCGCCACGGCCAGCTCCTGGCCGTACGCGTCGGCGTCATGCTGCTCGGTGCTCACGCTGTGCCTCCCTTGTCTGTTGAGGTGCGGTGGGCGACCCATTCCGGATCGCGTACGGGCGCCGGCGCCCGCGTCTCGGTGACGGGGGCGCGCATAACGCGCCAGCTGGTGCACGGCGCGGTGACGGCGTGGACCAGGACGACGACGGCCTGCCGCTTGGTGCCGCCCTGGACGCATGCCCCGGTGAAGCGGATCTGATCGGCCGTCCAGTCGCCCAGGCGTCGCCGCGGGCGCAGCCGTCCGAGCGGGTAGCCGGCTGCGAGGGCGGCGACGGCCGCGGCGACGACGATGGCCATCATGTCCATCGCATGCCGATGGTGGAGAGCTGCTCGATCCGTTCCGGGGTCAGCGTTGCGGCCCGGCTGCGCTGGTTGCTCACCCATGCCCCCAGCTTCAGCTCCCGGACCTCCTGGTCCTCGCCGACGACCCGCTCGATGTGCTTGCGCGGCACGCGTAGGTGTCCCTCGCGGCCGTAGAACTGGCGGGCGGCAGCGTAGTTGAGGGCCCATTTGTCGGCTTGGGTACGGCGCGGCTGGGGTTGCTCGTCGTCGCCGGCGGGTTGGATGCCGAGGATGTGTTCGCACATCCACTGCTGCACGGCGGTGAGGTTGTCCCAGCCGAGCCGGACCGAGCGCACCCACCGTCCGAGGTCCTCGCCCTGGTGCACGACGCCGCCCGGCGACGTGGGCAGCTCGCCGCCGGCTTCGAGGTGGAGCCGGACGAGGTGGAAGGCGCGCTGCCACTCCACCGGCCAGCTCGGGCACCACGACGGGTCGATGTCCTCCAGCTGCTCGCGCCGCTCCTCGGACAGCGCCCCGGCCGCCGACTCCACGGGCAGGCCCTCGGCACGCCGCCGCTCGATCTTGGCCGCCTTGCGGGCGGCGGCTCGCTGGTTCTTCAGCCAGATGCCGACCTTGTAGCCCTGGTGGGTGGCGTCCAGTGGCGCGAGCAGGTGCCCGTTCTCCTCAGCCCAGCCGCGCGCGGCGGCGAGTCCTTCTTCCCATGCGACGTCGAAGTGGCTCCAGACCATGCCCAGCTTCTCCAGCTGCTGGACGCGGTCGGCGTCCATGTCGCCGCGGGCGTAGAACCGGCGCGCGTCGGCGATCCATTGCCCCAGCGGGAACCGGGCGAGCGCGGCCGGCCACCCCGCGGTCTCCGCCTTCTGGTCGTCGCTGGCGGGTACGCGGTAGGTGAACGGTACGCGCAGGTCGTCGTGCAACCGGTTGTAGATGACGGCGGCCTCGATACCGCGCCGCCAGTGCTCGTGCTCGGGGTTGAGGACGCGCAGGTTGATGAAGGCGGCCAGCTGGGCGGGGTCACGTGGCGTTGAGAATTTCATCAGCTGCCGGGCTGGTACCGACAGACGGTCACTTCGGTCGCTCTCTGCTCCCTCGCCTTGACCCTCCTGGCTCCCGCTGCGGCTCTGAACGCCTCTGACACGACTCTGCGCCTGCTGCTCGGCGAGCTGCTCCACCACGCGGGCGTCGTGGGCCCTGAGGGCTTCCAGGAGCTTGGCCAAGCCGCCGTACGCCCGTGAGGTGAGCATGTTGTCTGCCGTCTCGCCTGGCCCGAGCAGGACGGGCACGACCAGGCTGGCCACCTTCCCCTCGCCCGGCTGCATGCGCAGGGCGCGGCCGACGGCTTGGACGAGGTCGGGCATGGAGCCGCGGACGTCGGCCCAGTAGACGGAGTCGCAGTTCTTGGTGTCGACGCCCTCGCCCAGGACCTTCACCGAGCCCAGGAAGCCCTTCTCCACGACGGTGCCGTCCGTGGCGATGCCGGCTGCGAACTCGCCCAGCACACGGCGCCGGTGGCTGGGCTTGTGCTCGCCGCACAGCCAGTCCGCCCAGATCGTGCGCGGGTACAGCTCCGGCTCGGCGGCGTGTAGCCGCTTGGCGACCTCGGGAAGGCTGGCCGCGAACGCCTCAGCTTCCTTCACGACGTGGTGGAAGACGAGCGTCCGACGGAAGCCTTCCTCGGCTGACGCCTTCACCAGGGCGGTCTGGAGGGCTGCGAGCCGGGCCCCGCGGACCTCGTCCGAGCGGCCCTCGGCGCCCAGGAGCTGGGCGGCCCGGAGCTGGGTGTCGGTGATGTCCACGCACACCACCTGGTACGGCGCGCAGATGCCCCGGTCGATCGCCTCCGACAGCGTCAGCGTGCAGCAGCGGGCACCGAACGGCCCGTCCGGATCGTCCTCCATCGAGGCGACCAGCTCACCCGGCGCGCCCTGCTCCTGGTCCCCGTCCAACTGCCATACCCGGGGCGTGGCTGTCATGTACAGGCGGCGCAGGGCGGGGATGCGGGTGTTGTCGTGGACGACGGCCCACGGTTTGCCAATCCGGCCCGAGGTCCGATGCGCCTCGTCCACGACGATCAGGTCCCAGCCCGGAAGGCCGGCCTTGTGCGCGCGTTCCAGCGTTCCGAGCCCGAGGGAGGCGTACGTGGCGAACACCGTGACCTTGTCGAATGGCCGCACCCAGTCGACGAGTTCCTCCACGTCCGTGGTGTTGGGGAAGGACACCTCCTCACCCCGCAGGGAGGACACCCCGATCATTGGGCCTGTGCGGCCGCCCTCACGCCACGCTGCCTCGGTCTGGGCGAGCAGATCGAGGGATGGGACGAGCACCAGCACACGCCCCGCACGCAGTTCCTCGGCGCTACGGGTGGCTACGAGGGTCTTGCCGGTTCCGGTGGCCATGATGACCTGGGTCCGGAGGCCTCGCTCGGGCACGGTGGATCTTGCAGGGAATTCGAGGCCGCGAAGTACGGCGTCCACGGCTTCACGCTGATGAGGACGAAGTTCCTTCAGAGCCATTTCGATCTACCCTCTCCTGCGAGCCGGAACGACAGGTCTCACACACAGAACAACACCAAAGCGCCGACAGACAGCTGCGTTGGGACCCGGTGTCCCCAGCGCGACACCGGCCCCACCCCCCCGACCAGAGCACAGATGGCCTGCTTTCGCGAGGGTCGGCCCCCCACAGCCATGGAGCTATCTGAATCCAGAGCCTATCGCAGCATAAAAACGAAGCAGCCGTCCCGATAAATCGGCACGTGCAGCCACTGCGGTGCCATTCTGGACCTTCCAGACGGTGCAGGGCTGGTCGAAGACGAAGGTGCTGCAGTACGGCGCGACTTCGAAGGACGCACCCGGCAGCAAGAGCAAAGGTGCGCGGTGCGGCGGGAGCGGTAATCCGGGCCGCTGAATGGCGGCCCCGGGGGTATACGGCTGCGCATGGCACCGATGACTGAGCGCGTCATGTTCCTGCGGGCTGTGCGGCAGCTGCACAGGATCCGTTCCTTCTACGCGGGCGGTGTCCTGTTGTGGGGGGTGTGTGCCGCGTGGACGGGTTGGCAGGCGCCGGGGAGTCGGCAGATGTGGGCGTGCGTGCTCATGCTCGCCGTCTTCACGGGTCTCCTCGTCACCGCCAGCTTGTCCCTGCAGCGCCTCGAAGTCCCGAGGACGGGCCGGCCAGCGCACCACGCCGCCTCACACAAGGCGGCAGGCCCTCGTCACGCTCACGCCTGAGCTCCCGTCAGCCGTCAGCCGCCCCGTCTGAGCCGGCGCCTGGCTCGCACCGGGGAGCCGGCGGTAGTCGGGGTGGTCTTACGTCTGCGGTGGCGGTGTTCGGGCATACGGGCTTCACCCCCTTGTGAGAGGAGCTCGTTTCATGCTCGGCATAGTTGCGGCGGTGCTGTTCTTCGTGTCGTTTTTGATCAATGCGGCGGATCTCAGCACTAACGATGTGTTCTCTTCGACGAATGTGATGCTGCTGGGGCTGACTGCTCTGGCCCTACACGTGGCGGGTATCGGTTCCGGCTGGACCCGCAGACGCTGACCCCCCATCACCCTGGGCCTGGTGCAGTCCGCCCACGAGCCCCAGGCACCCCCTTCCTCTCGTCGCCAGCCTGGCCCGCGTCAGCGGGCCCAGCGGTTCTGGAGGCGCAGCCGGAAGGACCGTCCGGCGGGGGAGCGCAGCGGACCCGCCGCCCCCGGGACGGAGCGAAGCGGAGGCCCGGGGAGCGGGACGTAAGTCCCGCCGGTCCGGGAGCGCAGCGAACGGACCGTCAACCGCGGGGCGGGAGCCCCGCGGTTGTGGGGGGGGGGGGGGGCGGCCCCCCCCCCCCCCCCGCCCCCGGGGCCGCCCCCCCCCCC
>NZ_JBICWR010000042.1:0-11524 GCF_043199855.1 Streptomyces sp. NPDC048521 | reverse complement strand
GTGGTGCCGGTGTGTGTCACAGGCTCGGAGGTGCTGGCGGTGGCCGGTGCTCGTCGGGGTCGTGGTGAGGTGGCGGTGGTGTTCGCCGCGCTGGCCGCGCTGCACACCCACGGCGTGAGCGTGGACTGGTCGGCGCAGTTGGCCGGTGCTCGGGTGGTGGATGTGCCGACGTATGCGTTCCAGCGTCGCCGGTACTGGCTGGACGCGTCCTCGCAGCCGGTCGGAGCCGACCGGTTCGGGCTCGACACCACCGGTCATCCCCTCCTCGGCGCCGCCGTCGCGCTGGCGGCTCGGCAGGAGCTGGTGCTCACCGGGCGGCTGGCGGTGACCGCGCAGCCCTGGCTGGCCGACCACGCCGTGGGCGGCGCGGTGTTGTTGCCCGGCGCGGCCCTGCTGGACCTGGCGCTGCACGCGGCCGCCGCGAGCGGGTGTTCGTCCGTCGAGGAACTGGAGTTGGAGACGCCCCTGGTCCTGCCGGAACAGGGTGCCGTGGACGTACAGGTGATCGTCGGCCCGCCGGACGGCTCGGGGCGCCGGCCGCTGGGCGTGCACTCCCGGCCCGGTGACGCCGAGCCGGACGCCCCCTGGGCCACGCACGCGACCGGAGCGCTGAGCACCGCACCGGCCGGGCCGCCCGCTGATCCGGGGCCGGCCGGAGCCTGGCCGCCGCCGGACGCGGTCGCCGTGCCCCTGGACAAGGTCTACCCCCGGCTGTCCGAACTCGGTTACGCCTACGGGCCCGCCTTCCAGGCGCTCCAGGCGGCATGGCGGCTCGGCGACGACCTGCTGGCCGAGGTCCGGCTACCGGAGGCCGCGCCGCCGGCCGACGGTCACACGGTTCATCCCGCCCTGCTCGACGGTGCGCTGCACCCCCTGCTCCTCGATCTGCTGGACGGGCCGTCCGACCGGTCCGGACAGGTGCGCCTGCCCTTCGGCTGGCGCGGCGTCACGCACCGCGCCCAGCCGGAAGACGCAGTCGTCCGGGTCCGGCTCGGCCGGGTCGGCGCCGACGAGGTGTCCGTCACCCTGACCGACGGCGCGGGGCACGTCCTGCTGACCGCCGATTCCCTGACCCTGCGGACCGTCGCGGCCGACCGGCTGGCCGACACGGCCGTACCCGGCATGCTCTTCGGCGTCGAGTGGACGTCCCTGCCGCCCGGTGCCCCTGAGGCACCCACGGACCCGGCCGGGCCCTGGGCGGTCGTCGGGTCGCTGTCCGCGCCCCCCGACACCGGCAGCCCGGTACGGCACCACGAGGACCTCGACTCGCTGCTGGCGTCGGTCGTCGCGGGCGCCGCCGTACCCGGCACGGTCCTGATGCATGCCGGACCGGCGGCCGAGGAACCGGACGTCCCGGCGGCGGCCGGCGCCGCGCTCGCCGACACGCTCGCCCTGCTGCGTCGCTGGCTGGCGGAGCCGGCCACGGCGGACAGCCGCCTCGTCCTGGTCACCCGGTCGGCGGTCGCCGCCCGCGACGGCGAGGTGCCGGACCCGGCCGCCGCGCCGGTGTGGGGGCTGGTCCGCAGCGCGCAGGCCGAGGAACCGGGCCGGCTGGTCCTGCTCGACTCGGACGGGGCGGACCTCCCCGGCCACGCCGTGGCCGCCGCACTGGCCTCGGGTGAACCCCAGGTCGCGGTGCGCGGCGGCACCGTCCTGGTCCCGCGGCTCACCCGGATCAGCGCGCCGGCCGGGCAGGCCCCGGCGGACTGGGGCGGCGACGGCACGGTTCTGGTCACCGGTGGCACGGGTGGGCTGGGTGCGCTGTTCGCCCGGCATCTGGTCGCGGAGTACGGCGTGCGGCGTCTGCTGCTGACGAGTCGGCGTGGTGCGCAGGCTCCGGGTGCGCAGGAGCTGGTCGCTGAGTTGCGGGGGTTGGGGGCGGAGGTGACGGTCGCCGCCTGTGACGTGGCGGACCGGGCGGCGCTGGCTGCTCTGCTGGAGACGGTTCCCGAGGGGCGTCCGCTGACCGCCGTCGTGCACGCCGCCGGCGTCCTCGACGACGCCACCGTCGCCACCATGAGCGACCGGCAGCTGCGCACCGTGCTGTCCGCCAAGGTGGACGCCGCCTGGAACCTGCACCTGCTGACCCAGGACCTCCCGCTCACCGCCTTCGTGCTGTTCTCCTCGGTCGCCGGCACCCTCGGCACCGCGGGGCAGGGCAACTATGCGGCGGGCAACGCCTTCCTGGACGCGCTCGCCCAGTACCGCCGGGCGAGCGGCCGGCCGGCGGTCTCCCTCGCCTGGGGCCTGTGGGAACGGGAGAGCGGCATGGGCGGCGCGCTCGACGCGGGCGCGCTGGCCAGGCTCGCACGGTCCGGCATCGCCGGGATCGGCGACGCCCAGGGCCTGCGTCTGTTCGACACGGCCATGGCCCTGGACCGGCCCGTGCTGGCGCCGGTCCACCTGAACCCGGCCGCGTTGCAGGCCGCCGCGGAGGACCCGCCCGCCCTGCTGTCCGGGCTGGTGCGCACGACGCGGCGGCCGGCCCGGGAGACCGCCCGGGCGGCGTCCACCGACGAAGGGCTCGCCACCCGGCTGCGCCACCTCGGCGAAGAGGACCGCCGACAGGCCGTACGGGACCTGGTGCGCGCCGAACTGGCTCACGTGCTGGGCTTCGAGGCGGCCGACGGCATCGACATCGAGCGCGGGTTCCTCGACATGGGTGTCGACTCGCTGACCGCCGTCGAGCTGAGGCGCCGGCTCAGCCGGCTCACCGGCCTGCAGCTGCGTACCACCGCCGTCTTCGACCATCCCACCGTCACCCGGCTGGCCGACCATCTGCTCGCCGAGCTGCTGCCGGACGGCACCGACCGGACGTGGACCGCCGCGTTCGACCGCTGGGAGGCCGAGCTGGCCGACCTGGCCACGGATCCGCAGGCCCGCGGCGAGGTCGTGGCGCGGCTCCAGCAGGTCCTGGTGCGGCTGCGCGGTCCCGAGCAGGAGACCGGCTCCGGCCCGGTCGCCGACGCGATCGACGACGCCAGCGACGAGGAACTGTTCCGTCTGCTCGACGGCACCCTCGAAACCCCCGAATGACCAGGTGGTCACGGCCGCCCCCCGCTTTAGCGACGGCTAAGGGGCCGCCAAGACCACCGACCTACCGTGAACGAACCGCGTGGCTGCCTCCCGCAACGGGACGGCCCACCCGCCGCACACCCTGAGGAGAGTGGATCGCCGATGGCGGACGAGGACAAGCTCCGCGCCTATCTCAAGCGGGCGACGACGGACCTTCAGGAGGCCCGGCGCCGGCTTCAGCAGGTCGAGTCGGACAGGCGCGAGCCGATCGCCGTCGTCGCCATGTCCTGCCGGTACCCCGGCGGCGTCCGTACCCCGGCCGACCTGTGGCGTACGGTGGCCGACGGGCACGACGCCATCGGGGAGTTCCCCGCCGACCGCGGCTGGGGCGTGGACGAGCTGTACGACCCCGACCCCGACCGTGTCGGCAAGTCCACCACCCGCCAGGGCGGCTTCCTGCACGAGGCCGGCCACTTCGACGCCGGGTTCTTCGGCATCTCGCCGCGCGAGGCACTCGCCGTCGACCCGCAGCAGCGCCTGCTGCTCACCCTCGCCTGGGAGGCGGTGGAGCAGGCCGGCATTCTGCCCGCCGCCCTCCGCGGCGAACAGGTGGGCGTCTTCACCGGTGTCATGTACAGCGACTACGGCACCCGCGTCCACCAGCCCTCCGAAGAGTTCGAGGGCTATCTCGTGCAGGGCAGCGCAGCCAGCATCGCCTCCGGCCGGATCGCCTACACCTTCGGCTTCCACGGTCCGGCGGTGACGGTGGACACGGCCTGCTCCTCGTCCCTCGTGTCGATCCACCTGGCCGCCCAGGCGCTGCGGCGCGGGGAGTGCACCCTCGCGCTCGCCGGCGGTGTCACGGTGATGGCCACCCCCAACACCTTCGTGGAGTTCAGCCGCCAGCGCGGACTGGCCCCCGACGGCCGCTGCAAGGCGTTCGCCGCGGCCGCCGACGGCACCGGCTGGAGCGAGGGCGCCGGACTGCTGCTCCTGGAGCGGCTGTCGGACGCGCGGCGCAACGGGCACCGGGTGCTCGCGGTGATCCGGGGCAGCGCCGTCAACCAGGACGGTGCCAGCAGCCAGCTCACGGCGCCGAACGGTCCGGCCCAGCAGCGGGTGATCCGGCAGGCCCTGGCCGACGCGGGTCTGTCGGCGGCGGACGTGGATGTGGTGGAGGCGCACGGTACGGGCACCTCGCTGGGTGATCCGATCGAGGCGGAGGCGCTGATCGCCACGTACGGCCGGGAGCGTTCGGCGGAGCGGCCGTTGTGGCTGGGGTCGTTGAAGTCGAACATCGGGCATGCGCAGGCGGCTGCGGGTGTCGGTGGTGTGATCAAGATGGTGGAGGCCATCCGTCATGCCGAGCTGCCGCGCACCTTGCACGTGGACGAGCCGTCGCCGCATGTGGACTGGTCGGCGGGCACGGTCCGGCTGCTGACCGAGCACCAGCAGTGGAAGCACGACGGCCCCCGCCGGGCCGCGGTGTCCTCCTTCGGTATCAGCGGGACCAACGCCCACGTGATCCTCGAACAGGCGCCCGACGAGGAGCCCGTCGCCCCGCTGGAGCAGACCACGCTGCCGCTGCTGCTTTCGGCGCGGTCCCCCCAGGCGCTGCGGGAACAGGCGGACCGGCTGCACCGGCACCTGACGGCACGGCCCGAGATCGGGGTCGGGGACGCGGCCTACACCCTCGCCACCGCGCGTACGGCGTTCCCGCACCGGGCCGCCGTCCTGGGCACCGACCGCGACGAACTGCTGCGCGCTCTCCAAGCCCTCGCCCACGGCGTGCCCTCCGCCGACGTGGTGTCCGGCGCCACCCCCGACCGCACCGGCAAGGTCGTGTTCGTCTTTCCGGGGCAGGGGTCGCAGTGGGTGGGGATGGGCCGGGAGTTGCTGGCGAGTGAGCCGGTGTTCGCGGAGCGTCTTGCCGCGTGTGCGGCGGCGTTGGAGCCGTTCACGGGGTGGTCGGTGGTGGATGTGCTGCGCGGGGGTGCGGGTGCGCCGTCGTTGGAGCGTGTCGATGTGGTGCAGCCGGTGCTGTTCGCGGTGATGGTGTCGTTGGCCGCGGTGTGGCAGGGGTTCGGTGTGCGTCCGGCGGCTGTGGTGGGGCATTCGCAGGGGGAGATCGCGGCCGCGTGTGTGGCGGGTGCGTTGAGCCTGGAGGACGCGGCGCGGGTCGTGGCGCTGCGTTCCAGGGCGATCAGGGCACTGGCCGGACAGGGCGGCATGCTCTCCGTGCCGCTCGCCGCGGAGCGCGTGACCGCCGACCTCGAACCCTGGGCCGGCCGGGCCGGAGTGGCGGCCGTCAACGGCGCCTCCTCCACCGTGGTCTCCGGCGACGCCGCCGCACTGGAGGAGATCCTCGCCCACTACCTGGCACAGGACGTACGCGCCAGAGCCGTGCCGGTCGACTACGCCTCGCACTCGGCCCACGTCGAGGCCATCGAGGAGGAGATCCGCACCGCGCTCGCCCCCGTCGCCCCCCGGAGCCCAAAGATCCCGGTGTTCTCCACCCTCACCGGCGACTGGGCCGAACCGACCGCCTTCGACGCCGACTACTGGTACCGCAACCTGCGCCACCCGGTGCGGTTCGGCCCGGCCACCCAGGCCCTCGCCCAACAGGGCCACACCGTGTTCATCGAGGTCAGCGCTCACCCGGTGCTGGTGATGGGCATCCAGGAGACGCTGGACGCGGCCGAACTGACCGGCGCCGCCTTCGGCACCCTGCGCCGGGACCGGGGCGGACTGCGGCAGTTCACCGAGGCCGTCGCACACGCCCACCTCGCCGGCGTCCCCGTCGACTGGAGCCGCGTCGCACCCGACGGCGCCCGCCCCGTGGAACTGCCCACCTACCCGTTCCAGGAGGAACGCCTCTGGCTGGACGCCGACGCGGCCCTGTCCGACGCGGCCGAGCTGGGCCTGAACGCCGCCGGTCACCCGCTGCTGGGGGCCGCCGTCGACCTCGCCGACGGCGGTACGGTCCTCACCGGACGGCTCTCCACGGCCGCCCAGCCCTGGCTCGCCGACCACGCCGTCTTCGACACGGTCCTGCTGCCCGGCACCGCCCTGCTCGAACTGGCCGTCCGCCTCGGTGACGAGGTGCGCTGCCCGCGCGTCGACGAACTCACCCTGGAGACACCGCTCGTCCTGCCCGAGCAGGGAGCCCTGCGGATCCAGCTGGTGGCCGAGGCCGCCGACGACAGCGGGCGCCGTGCCTTCGCCGTGCACTCCCGCGCCGACGACGACCTGCCGTGGCGGCGGCACGCGTCCGGTGTCCTCGCCCCGGACGACGGGTCGGCCGCACCCCGGCCCGCCGCCCCCGGGACCTGGCCGCCGGCCGGTGCCCGCCGTGTGGAACTGGACGGCTTCTACGCGGGTCTGGCCGCGACCGGATACGGCTACGGTCCCGCCTTCCAGGGACTGCGGGCACTGTGGCAGGACGGCGACGACCTGTTCGCCGAGGTGGAACTGGGCGACGAGACCGCCGGCGAGGCCGCGCGGTACGGTGTCCACCCCGCGCTGCTGGACGCCGTGCTGCACGCGCTGTGCTCCGAACGGCCGGACACCGTCCGGCTGCCCTTCGCCTGGTCCGGTGTACGGCTCCACGCGAGCGGCGCCACCGCCGGCCGGGCCAAGCTCAGCCGCACCGGCACCGACCAGGTCACCCTCACGCTCACCGACACCACCGGTGCGCTCGTGCTCACGGCCGACGCGCTGTCCCTGCGCGCCACCGACGCGGCACGGCTCGCCGACCGCCGCCACAGCCCCGACGCGCTGCTCGCCCCGCACTGGCGACCGGCCGCCCTCGACCAGGCCGTCCCCGTGGACGTCTCCACCTGGGCCGTGCTCGGGGACGCCCCGCTCGGCGAGCCGATCCGGACGGCGCAGGGCACCCCGCGCGTCCACCGCCGGCCGGCCGACCTCCTCGCCGAGCCGGCGACGGGCGCGACGGCTCCCGAGATCGTCGTCCTGCCCGTCGCACCGGTGACCGGCCCGGTCACGGACGCGGCCGCCACGGGGACCCCGGCCGATCCGGCAGCCCCGGACACCGCCAGGGCCACGCTCCTCGACGTCCTGACGGTCATCCAAGAGTTCCTCGGCGCGCCCGAGTTCGCGGAGAGCCGTCTGGTGCTGCTCACCCAGGGCGCCGTGGCCGCGGCGCCGGGGGAGACGGTGGACGACCCGGCAGCGGCCGCCGTCTGGGGTCTGGTGCGTAGCGCCCAGTCCGAGCACCCCGAACGGTTCGTGCTGGCCGACCTCGACCCGGCGGGTGCCGCACCGGAACTCCTGGCCGCCGCGCTCGGCAGCGGGGAACCGCAGTTCGCGATCCGGGCCGGCGAGGTCCTGCTGCCGCGCCTGATCCGCACCGCAGAGCATGAGCGACTCGCCCCGCCGGACGACGCGTCCCACTGGAAGCTCGACACCACCGGCAGGGGCACCTTCGAGAACCTCGCCCTCGTCCCCTCCGATGACGACACCCGGCCGCTGGGACCCGGCGAGGTCCGGGTCGCCGTCCGCGCCGCGGGCCTGAACTTCCGCGACACGCTGATCGCCCTCGGCATGTACCCCGGCCAGGCGGCGATCGGCGGCGAAGCCGCCGGAACCGTCGTCGAGGTCGCCCCCGACGTCACCGCACTGGCGCCCGGCGACCGGGTGATGGGCCTGTTCCCCGGCGGAGGCATCGCACCCGTCGCCGTCACCGACCACCGGATGCTCGGCAGGATCCCGCGCGGCTGGACGTACACGCAGGCCGCCTGCGTCCCGGTCGTCTACCTCACCGCCTACTACGGGCTGCGCGACCTGGCCGACGTGCGGGCGGGGGAGTCCCTGCTCATCCACGCCGTCACCGGCGGCGTCGGCATGGCCGCCCTCCAACTCGCCCGGCACTGGGGCCTGGAGGTCTACGGCACCGCCAGCCCCGGGAAATGGGACATCGCCCGCACCCTCGGTGTGGACGGCGAACGACTGGCCTCCTCCCGCGACCTGGACTTCGAGGAGCGGTTCCGCGCCGCCACCGGCGGGCGGGGCGTGGACGTGGTGCTCAACTCCCTCGCCCGCGAGTTCGTCGACGCCTCGCTCCGGCTGCTCGGCCCCGGCGGACGGTTCCTGGAGATGGGCAAGACCGACATCCGGCCGGTCGCCGACCTGGCCGCCGAGCACCCGGGGGTCGCGTACCACCCCTACGACCTGGTGCTGGACGCCGGACCGGACCGGATCGGCGAGATGCTCGCCGAACTCGCCGACCTCTTCGACCGCGGCGTCCTCACCCCCCTGCCCACCACCATCTGGGACGCCGCCCGGACGCCCGCCGCCTTCCGCCACCTCGCCCAGGCCCGACACACCGGCAAGCTGGCCGTGGTGCTCCCGCCGCGCCTCGACCCGGCCCAGACCGTCCTCATCACCGGCGGCACCGGCACCCTCGGCGCCCTCACCGCCCGCCACCTGGTCACCCGGCACGGCGTACGGCACCTGCTGCTCGTCGGCCGGCAGGGCGAGCAGGCACCCGGAGCCGCCGACCTGCACGCCGAACTCACCGCGCTGGGCGCCGATGTCACCATCGCCGCCTGCGATGTCGCCGACCCCGACGACCTGGCGGCCCTGCTCGCCCGCATCCCGGCCGAGCACCCGCTGACCGCGGTCGTCCACGCGGCCGGCGTCCTGGACGACGCGACCGTGGACCGGCTCACCCCCGAGCAGGTCGACCGCGTCCTGCGCGCCAAGGCGGAGGCGGCCTGGAACCTGCATCGGCTTACCCAGGACGCGCAGCTGTCGGCGTTCGTGGTGTTCTCGTCCCTGGCCGGTGTCCTCGGCAGCCCCGGACAGGGCAACTACGCCGCGGCCAACGCCTACCTGGACGCACTCGTCCAGCACCGCCGCGGCCAGGGACTGCCCGCCACCTCGCTGGTCTGGGGTCTGTGGACGCAGGCCTCCGGCATGACGGGAGCGATGAACGCCGCCGACGTACGGCGGGTCTCGGCACTCGGTGTCCGCCCGGTCGAACCCGCCGAAGGCCTGGCCCGGTTCGACGCGGCACTCGCCCACGGCGGCGCCGTCCTCGTCCCGGCCGACCCCGACACCACCGCGCTGCGCGCGGCCGACCCCGCGTCCCTGCCCCCGCTCCTGCGCGACCTGGTCCAGCACACCGCACGGCCCACCGCGCACACCGCGCGCCCCGCAGGGGGCACCGCGCTCCTGGACGGCATGGACGAGGACGCACAGCAGAGCTACCTGGTCGACCTGGTACGCACCCACGCGGCCACCGTCCTCGGGCACGCCACCGCCGACGCGATCGACGCGGCACAGGAGTTCAAGAAGATCGGGTTCGACTCGCTGACCGCCGTGGAACTGCGCAACCGGCTCGCCACCGCGACCGGGCTGCGCCTCCCGGCCACCCTGGTCTTCGACCGTCCCACGCCCACCGCGCTGGCTGCCGAACTGCGCACCCGGCTCGCCCCGGCCGACACCACGCCGACCGTACTCGCCGAACTCGACCGGCTCGCGGAACGGCTGCGCACCGCCGACGTCGACGCCGACACCCGTACGGCCGTCGGCGAGCGCCTCGGAGCCCTGCTGCGCTCCTGGAACACCCCGCCCGACGGCGCCGACGACCAGCCCGCCGAGGACCTCGGCGCCGCCACCGACGAAGAACTGTTCAGCGTGATCGAGAACGAGCTCGGGATCTCCTGAGCCTGCCCGGAGGATGTTGACGTCGCATGGCAAACGATCAGACGGCGAACGACGCCAAGCTGCGGGACTACCTGAAGAAGGTCACCACCGAGCTCCGGCAGGCCCGCCAGCAACTCGCCGACACCGAGGCCCGGGCCCACGACCCGGTCGCGGTGGTCGGCATGGCCTGCCGCCTGCCCGGCGGCGTGGCCTCCCCCGACGACCTCTGGCAGCTCGTCGCCGAAGGCCGCGACGCCCTCGGCCCCTTCCCGACCGATCGCGGCTGGGACCTGGACACGCTGTTCGACCCCGATCCCGAGCGGCCGGGCAGCTGCTACGCCCGCCACGGCGGCTTCCTCGAGGACGCAGGCGGCTTCGACGCCTCGTTCTTCGACATCTCCCCGCGCGAGGCCCTGGCCATGGCCCCGCAGCAGCGGCTCGTCCTGGAGACCGCGTGGGAGGCCCTCGAACGCGCGGGCATCGAACCCGGCACCCTGCGCGGCAGCCGCACCGGCGTCTACACCGGCGCCGACGACCAGGACTACGCCACCGTGCTCGCCGGCACCGCCGCGGACCTGCACGGCTACATCGGCACCGGCACCCTCTCGGCCCTGATCTCCGGCCGGATCGCCTACACCCTCGGTCTGGAGGGTCCGGCGGTGACGGTGGACACGGCGTGCTCGTCGTCCCTCGTCGCCATCCACCTGGCGGTGCAGGCGCTGCGGCGCGGCGAGTGCACCCTCGCCCTCGCCGGCGGCGTCGCCGTGATGTCGACCCCCAACGTCCTCACCGAGTTCAGCCGCCAGCGCGGCCTCGCACCCGACGGCCGCTGCAAGGCGTTCGCGGCGGGCGCGGACGGCACGGGGTTCGCCGAAGGGGCCGGGCTTCTGGTCCTGGAGAGGTTGTCGGACGCGCGGCGCAACGGGCACCGGGTGCTGGCGGTGATCCGGGGCAGTGCGGTGAACCAGGACGGGGCGTCGAACGGGTTGACGGCGCCGAACGGTCCGTCTCAGCAGCGGGTGATCCGGCAGGCGCTGGCCGATGCGGGTCTGTCGGCGGCGGACGTGGATGTGGTGGAGGCGCACGGCACCGGTACGACGCTGGGTGATCCGATCGAGGCGGAGGCGCTCATCGCGACCTATGGTGCGGCGCGTTCTGCGGAGCGGCCGTTGTGGCTGGGGTCGTTGAAGTCGAACATCGGGCATGCGCAGGCGGCTGCGGGTGTCGGTGGTGTGATCAAGATGGTGGAGGCCATCCGTCATGCCGAGTTGCCGCGCACCCTGCACGTGGACGAGCCGTCCCCGCATGTGGACTGGTCGGCGGGCACGGTCCAGCTGCTGACCGAGCACCAGCAGTGGGAAGGCGACGGTCCCCGCCGGGCCGGGGTGTCCTCGTTCGGCATCAGCGGCACCAACGCCCACCTGATCCTCGAAGAGGCCCCGGCCGACGAACGGCCCGCTCGCACCGCCCCGCCCGCCGGCACGCTGCTGCCCTGGGTGCTCTCCGCCCGGAGCGCCGACGCCCTGCGCGAGCAGGCCCGCCGCCTCGCCGACCGGTTGCCTCGCACGCTCGGCGGGGCGGACCTCGCCGACGTCGGGCACGCCCTGCTGACCACCCGCTCCGCCTTCGACCACCGCGCTGTGGTCGTCGCCGCCGAGACGGACGACTTCCTCGCCGGCCTGGAGGCTCTGGCCGAGGGGCGGTCGGTGACGGGGACGGTGACCGGGCAGGTGGGTCCGGTTGGCCGTACGGCGTTCGTGTTCACGGGTCAGGGTGCTCAGCGGGTGGGGATGGGTCGGGAGTTGTATGGGGTGTTCCCGGTGTTCGCGGCTGCGTTGGA
>NZ_JBICWR010000041.1:0-15501 GCF_043199855.1 Streptomyces sp. NPDC048521 | reverse complement strand
CGAACCGACAAACTCGCCATCGCCTACCAGGCCGCACTCCACCTCGCCGGCATCCTCATCTGGACCCGACGCTGACCTAAGAGACAGAACCTAGTCGCCCAGCCTGGCCAGCGCCGCGTCGATGCGGGCCAGCGTCTTCTCCTTGCCCAGGATCTCCAGGGACTCGAAGAGGGGCAGGCCGACCGTGCGGCCGGTGACGGCGACCCGGACCGGGGCCTGGGCCTTGCCGAGCTTGAGGCCGTGGGCCTCGCCGGCCGCCAGGACGGCCTCCTTGAGGGACTCGGCCGAGGTCCAGTCGGCGGACTCCAGTTTCTCGCGGGCCGTGCGGAGCAGGGCGTCGGAGCCCTCCTTCATCGCCTTCGTCCAGCTCGCCTCGTCGAAGACCGGCTCCGGCAGGAACAGGAAGTCGACGTTGTCGGTGATCTCGGAGAGGACCTTCAGGCGGGTCTGGGCGTGCGGGGCGATCGCCTGCCACTTGGCCTCGTCGAAGTCCTCCGGCGCCCACGGGGCGAACGGGGCCTTCAGCCACGGGCGGCAGCGCTCGGTGAACTCCTTCACGTCGAGCAGCCGGATGTGGTCGCCGTTGATCGCCTCGCACTTCTTCAGGTCGAAGCGCGCCGGGTTGGGGTTCACGTCGGCGATGTCGAAGGCCGCGACCATCTCCTCGATCGTGAAGATGTCCTGGTCCGCCGAGAGCGACCAGCCCAGCAGGGACAGGTAGTTGAGCAGGCCCTCGGGCAGGAAGCCGCGCTCCCGGTAGAGGTTGAGCGAGGACTGCGGGTCGCGCTTGGAGAGCTTCTTGTTGCCCTCGCCCATCACGTACGGCAGGTGGCCGAAGGCCGGGACCTGCCGGGCGACGCCCAGCTCGATCAGCGCCTTGTACAGGGCGATCTGGCGCGGGGTGGAGGAGAGCAGGTCCTCGCCGCGCAGGACGTGGGTGATCTCCATCAGGGCGTCGTCGACCGGGTTCACCAGCGTGTACAGCGGGGCGCCGTTGGCGCGGACGATGCCGTAGTCCGGGACGTTCTCCGGCGTGAACGTCAGCTCGCCGCGGACCAGGTCGGTGAAGGTGATCGTCTCGTCGGGCATGCGGAACCGGACGATCGGCGTGCGGCCCTGGGCCTCGTACTCCTCGACCTGCTCGGCGGTCAGGTCCCGGCAGTGGCCGTCGTAGCCGGACGGCTTGCCGGCCGCGCGGGCGGCCTCGCGGCGGGTGTCCAGCTCCTCCTGGGAGCAGTAGCAGTGGTAGGCGTAGCCGCCGTCGAGGAGCTTGCGCGCGACGTCGGCGTAGACGTCCATACGCTGCGACTGGCGGTACGGCGCGTGCGGGCCGCCGACCTCGGGGCCCTCGTCCCAGTCGAAGCCGAGCCAGCGCATGGCGTCGAGCAGCTGGTTGTACGACTCCTCCGAGTCGCGGGCCGCGTCGGTGTCCTCGATACGGAAGACCAGGGTGCCCTGGTGGTGCCGGGCGAACGCCCAGTTGAACAGGGCGGTGCGGACCAGACCCACGTGGGGGTTACCGGTGGGCGAGGGGCAGAAACGGACGCGTACGGGGGAGCCGGGTGCGCTAGCCACGCTTGACAACCTTGTTGGTGAGAGTGCCGATGCCTTCGATGGTGACGGCGACCTCGTCGCCGACGTTCAGGGGGCCGACCCCCGCGGGGGTGCCGGTGAGGACGACGTCGCCGGGAAGCAGGGTCATGGCCTCGGAGATGTTGACGATCAGGTCCTCGATGGGGTGGATCATCTCGCTCGTGCGGCCCAGCTGACGCTGTTCGCCGTTGACGGTGAGCTGGACGGTCAGGTCGTTCGCGCGGTCGAGGTCCAGGTCGGTCTCCACCCAGGGGCCGAGCGGACAGGAGGTGTCGAAGCCCTTGGCCCGGGCCCACTGCTTCTCGCGCCCCTGCACGTCGCGGGCGGTGACGTCGTTGGCGCAGGTATAGCCGAAGATCACGTCCTTGACGCGCTCGCGCGGCACCTCGCGGCACATGCGGCCGATGACGACGGCCAGCTCGGCCTCGTGGTGCAGTTCCTGGGAGAAGGACGGGTACTGGATGTCGTCGCCGGGGCCGATCACCGAGGTGGACGGCTTGAAGAAGGCGAACGGGGCGTCCGGCACCTCGTTGCCCAGCTCGCGGGCGTGCTCGGAGTAGTTGCGGCCGAACGCCACGACCTTGTTCGGGAGGACCGGAGGGAGCAGCCTGACCTTGCTCAGCGGCACCTTCGTCCCGGACAGCTCGTAGTCGGCGAACGGGATGCCCTTGATGATGTCGAGGACGAGTTCGTCCTGCTTGTCGCCCTCGACCGCGCCGAAGGCTACGTTCCCGTCGATGGAGAACCTGGCGATGCGCACGGGATCCTTGCGCCCCTCACTGAGAACCGGCGGACTGACGCCCCAGGTTAACCGGTCGGGCCGCCCGGCGTTCGGCCGCTACCGCCGCCGGTCAGGTGTTTTCCGGTTGCCCGAACCGCCGATCACGGTGTCGCGGCGGCTCAGGAAACCGCACCCGTGCAAAAGGGGAGCGCGGCCCGGAGGGTCGTCGTCGACGCTCGCTCTCCGTGGCCGCGCTCGCCGGGCCTCGGGCCCGTCGGGTCGGCGGTGTGCCACCCGGTCGGCTACTCGCCGGCCGCGGCCGCGCCGACCGGCACCTCCATCAGGACGGTGCGCTTGGGATTGGCCGTCTGAGCGGGGAGGTCGACGGACTGCTCCGGCAGCTCCGGCATCTGCAGTTCGCCGGCGTCGTCGAGGTGCGCCAGGGTCGTGCGTCGCGGGTTGGCTATCGTGCGGAACATCATCGTCGTCTTCACCGTTGTCGTCCTGTGCCCTCTGGTCGAGTGGTTGGCAGAGTCGCCCGTCCTGTAAAGCGTCAGGCTAAACATCCGATTCCCCGGCGAAGACGCCAACTGCCCACGATCCACGTGTGAGTTTGCTCACGAGTCCGCAGGCAAATCGGTCAATTCAGGCCTGCGGTCAGCCCCATCGAAACGGACATTGGATCCCTGAAGCCATCATTCCGCTCCTGATCATCGCGACTGGGACACGTGCCACCGAGCGGCGACTCGCAGAGATGCGTCCGGTTCGCCCCGAATCGACTTCCACGGCAGGTGATGCGTCACTCACAGCCCGTCACGGAGGTCACAGCTCGGGACACGGCCCTTGTTGGAGATCCGGCACTGTGCTGGAATTCCACGGACCGCCGCGGGATCGAACCGGCGCAAGGGGGCGCGACGCAGCGCCGAGCGGCGGCGAGACAGGGGGGAACCAGCGCCGGTCACTCAAGACCACCGGGGGGCGTATTCAGGGCGCTCTCCACAACGCCGACACCGTGTCCCTCCGTTCACGCGGAGGGGCGCCTGGTCCAGAGGTTGCGACGCTAGTGCAGGGACGTTTCAAGAGGGATGGCAGCGCTTCGGCGGAGCCGGAGCCGCACGGCGGGACCGACCGTGGTTCCTCGCCCCAGCACGCCCAGAACCCGGGCCAGACCCCGTCCGCAGACGGCGGTGAGCGCCCCGGGCGCCCCGGCGCCCCGGCCTCGTCGGCCTCCGCGAAGACGGCTGATTCCGGCAACCCGACGCCGCCGGTGAAGCCCGTCCTGGGCCCGACCGGCCCCGGTTCGCGTCTGGCCCTGCGCAACTGGCGCATCTCCACGCGCCTGGTGTCGCTGCTCGCGCTGCCCGTGGTCGCGGCGACCTCGCTGGGCGCGCTGCGCATCAACGAGAACTTGAACGACATCCAGCAGCTCGACAACATGAAGCTGCTGACGGACATGACCAAGCAGGCCACCGAGCTGGCCCACGCGCTCCAGGACGAGCGCGACCAGTCCGCCGGTCCGATGGCGCACGGCCTGAAGGCCAGCGACTACACGGTCAAGGGCTACCAGCAGAAGACCGACCGGGCCCGCGAGAACTTCCTCAACGCCTCCGAGCAGATCGACGGGGCCAGCAAGAACGGCAACCTCCAGGGCGTCCGAGACGCGCTGGTCGGTCTCGCCAACCAGCTGGACGACCTGGCCAAGATCCGCAAGTCCGCGTACACGTCCAAGGGGAACGCGACCCAGACGGTCGAGTCGTACCACCGGCTCATCACCCAGCTGATCGGCCTCTCCCAGGACATGGCCGAGGCGTCCAGCAACCCGGAGATGATCTCGCGCACCCGCGCCCTGGCGGCCTTCTCCACCGCCAAGGAGTACGCGTCCGAGCAGCGCGCCCTGATCGCCGCCGCACTGCCGGCGACCACCGACAGCAAGGGCGACCTCACCGAGAACGACCGCCTCTACGGCCAGTCGGCGTACGACAGCGAGGGCTCGGAGCTGGCGATCTTCCGGAAGATCTACGCCAACCAGGACGCCGAGGACCTGCTCAAGCCGATCACCGAGGGCAACGCGACGATCCAGTCCGCGGACGTCTACGCCAAGCGCTCCTTCGAGTCCCCGGACGGCCTGCAGCAGCTGCCGGCGCGGTCCTACAAGGACTGGATGGACGACAGCTCGACCAAGATCGAGCAGATGAAGAAGATCGAGCGCACGCTGCTCGAGGAGATGGAGCAGAAGGCACGCGAGCTGAAGAGCGCCACCCAGCGTGACGCCATCATCTCCGGTGCCCTGATCCTCATCGTGCTCGGCGTGTCGCTGGTCGGCGCGTTCGTCGTGGCCCGCTCCATGATCCGCTCGCTGCGCCGGCTCCAGGAGACCGCGACCAAGGTCGCCCAGGATCGCCTGCCCGAGCTGGTCAAGCAGCTGTCGGAGTCCGACCCGCAGGACGTCGACACCTCCGTGGAGTCGGTCGGTGTGCACTCCCGGGACGAGATCGGCCAGGTGGCCGCGGCCTTCGACGACGTGCACCGCGAGGCGGTCCGCCTCGCCGCCGAGCAGGCCCTGCTGCGGGGCAACGTCAACGCGATGTTCACCAACCTCTCGCGCCGCTCCCAGGGTCTGATCCAGCGCCAGCTGTCCCTGATCTCCGAGCTCGAGTCCCGCGAGGCCGACCCGGACCAGCTGTCCTCGCTGTTCAAGCTCGACCACCTCGCGACCCGTATGCGCCGTAACGGCGAGAACCTCCTCGTCCTCGCGGGTGAAGAGCCCGGCCGCCGCTGGACCCGCCCGGTCCCGCTGGTCGACGTGCTCCGCGCCGCGGCCTCCGAGGTGGAGCAGTACGAGCGCATCGAGCTGGCCTCCGTGCCGACCACCGAAGTGGCCGGCCGGGTCGTCAACGACCTCGTGCACCTGCTCGCCGAGCTGCTGGAGAACGCGACCTCGTTCTCCTCCCCGCAGACCAAGGTCAAGGTCACCGGTCACGCGCTGCCCGACGGCCGCGTGCTGATCGAGATCCACGACACCGGTATCGGCCTCTCCCCCGAGGACCTCGCGGCCATCAACGAGCGGCTCGCCTCGCCGCCCACCGTGGACGTGTCGGTGTCCCGCCGCATGGGTCTGTTCGTGGTCGGTCGTCTGTCGCAGCGCCACGGCATCCGCATCCAGCTGCGCCCGTCCGACTCCGGAGGTACGACCGCGCTGGTCATGCTGCCCGTGGACGTCGCCCAGGGCGGCAAGAAGCCCGCTCCGGGCAAGCCGGGCGCGCCCATCGCCTCCGGTGGACCCGCCGCCGCGCAGGCCGCCGCCGGTGCGGCCGCGGCGCGCCGCGCGAACGGCAACACCGGCCAGGGCGGTGCCCCGGCCGGTGGCGGTCTGCTCGGTGCCGGTCCCGGCTCGCGCGGCCAGGTCGGCTCCGGTCAGGGTCCCCGGGCCGCGCTGCCCGGCGCGGGCCAGGGCGGCCGTCCGGGGGGCGGAGCGCGTGGTCCGCAGGGCGGTCCCGGTGCCCAGCAGGGCCGGCCCGCGCCCGCTGGTGCGGGCGGCTTCGGCGGCCAGGCGCCGGCCGCCCCGCAGGGTCTGCAGGCCGCGAACCCGGGCGGACCGCAGCAGGACCCCTTCGGTGGCCGTGGCTCGCAACAGGACCCCTTCGGTGGCCGTGGCCCGCAGCGGCCCGCCGCCCCCGCCGACCAGGGCCGTCAGCCCCAGCTGCCGCCGCGCGGCGGTCCGCGGGCCGAGCTGCCCGGCGGTGACCCGCAGCAGCGCACCCCGGACTGGGCGGACACCCAGGCCCCGCTGTCGCGCGCCTCGCTGGACGCCCCCCGCGGCCACGACGAGCAGAACCCGTCGCTGACCGCGCGCATGCCGCGCGTCGACGACCGGCAGGGCCCGGGCTCGACCGCGGAGATGCCCCGGATCGACGCACAGGGCCCGGCCGCCACGGGCGAGTTCCCGCGCGCCGAGCTGAACGGCCTGGGCGGCTCCCAGGGCACGGGCCAGTTCGCCCGCCCGGACAGCTCCCAGCAGACGGGCCAGTTCGCGCATCCCGACGCCTCCCAGCAGGACCGGTTCGCGGCACGGCCCGACGGCCGGCAGGGCCCCGGTTCGTTCGTCCGCTCCGACGTCTTCGGTACGACGGCGCCCGGGCGGCAGGACGGCGCCCAGAACACGGACCAGTTCGCGGCCCCGCAGGCGTACGACGGCGGCTCCACCGGGCAGCACGCCCTGCCCGGCCGCCAGGACCCCGCGCAGACCGGCCAGTTCGAGCGCCCGCAGCCGACCGGCCGCGACGACTTCGGACTGCAGGGCCGTGACGACTTCGGCGCCCCGCGCCCGCCGGCCCCGCAGCAGCGCCCGGTCCGTCACGAGCCCGGCAACCCGGGCGCCGCGCAGCGGCCCGACGAGGGCCGGGCACCGGGCGACGGGTGGGCACTGCCGCCGGCCAGCGGCCCGGGTGACGGCCGTACCCCGCTGTACGACACGCTGGAGACCAACTGGTTCCACGGCGGTCAGCAGCAGGACGGCGCGCCGCAGCAGCAGCCGCAGGCCCCGGCCCCGCGGCGGTCCGCCACCGACACCGGTTCCTGGCGGACCTCGCCGAACGACGAACTCGTCCGGCAGGCCGAGCGCGTCCGGCAACCCGCCGCGGGCGGTGTCACCACCTCCGGCCTGCCGCGCCGCGTGCCCCGGGCGAACCTCGTCCCGGGTACGGCTCAGCAGCAACAGCACCAAGCCGGTCCGCAGGTCTCGCGTGCGCCTGACGACGTACGCGGACGGCTGACCAATCTTCGTCGGGGCATCGCTCAGGGCCGTCAGGCCGGCAGCGGCCAGACCGGCAGCTTCCCGAGCCCCACTCACCAGCAGGAGCGTTAGTTGAGTCCGATGAGCCAGGCGGCACAGAACCTGAACTGGTTGATCACCAACTTCGTGGACAACACCCCTGGGGTGTCCCACACTGTGGTGGTCTCCGCCGACGGCCTTCTGCTGGCGATGTCCGAAGGTTTCCCGCGGGACCGCGCCGACCAGCTGGCGGCCGTCGCGTCCGGGCTGACCTCCCTTACGGCCGGGGCGTCCCGGATCTTCGAGGGCGGCAGCGTGGCGCAGACGGTCGTCGAGATGGAGCGCGGCTTCCTCTTCCTGATGTCCATCTCGGACGGGTCGTCCCTCGCGGTCCTGGCCCACCCCGAGGCGGACATCGGCCTCGTCGGCTACGAGATGGCACTGCTCGTCGACCGCGCGGGTGCGGTACTCACCCCGGACCTGCGCGCCGAACTCCAAGGCAGTCTGCTTCACTGACCGCCCCCGGCACCACCCACCTCACGAAAACACCGTCCGGCCGCCACAATCCCCCCACCGGCCCCGTCAGACGGCTTGACTGACCGACTTGCTGTCCCGCCCGGAGGATTCATGACCCCGCCCACCGCCCATCATGATCCGTACGCGGAGCCGTACGGGGATGAGGGCGACCAGCCGCTGGTGAGGCCGTACGCGATGACCGGCGGCCGGACCCGGCCGCGCTACCAGCTCGCCATCGAGGCGCTGATCAGCACCACGGCCGACCCGGCAGCGCTCATGGGGCTGCTCCCGGAGCACCAGCGCATCTGCCACCTGTGCCGCGAGGTCAAGTCGGTCGCGGAGGTCTCCGCGCTGCTGGCCATGCCGCTCGGTGTGGCCCGGATCCTGGTCGCCGACCTCGCCGAGGCCGGCCTGGTCGCCATTCACCAGCCGGGTGGCGACGAGAACAACGGTGGCGCTCCGGACGTGACGCTGCTCGAAAGGGTGCTCAGTGGACTTCGCAAGCTCTGACGCGGGCCGGGCCACCACCTCCGCGAAGATCGTGGTGGCGGGCGGCTTCGGCGTGGGCAAGACCACGTTCGTCGGCGCCGTCTCGGAGATCAACCCGCTGCGCACGGAGGCCGTCATGACGTCCGCTTCGGCGGGCATCGACGACCTCACCCACACCGGGGACAAGACCACCACCACGGTGGCCATGGACTTCGGCCGTATCACCCTGGACCAGGACCTGATCCTGTACCTGTTCGGTACCCCCGGTCAGGACCGCTTCTGGTTCATGTGGGACGACCTGGTCCGCGGCGCCATCGGCGCCGTCGTCCTGGTCGACACCCGGCGCCTGGCCGACTGCTTCCCGGCAGTCGACTACTTCGAGAACAGCGGTCTGCCCTTCGTCATCGCCCTCAACGGCTTCGACGGCCAGCAGCCCTACACCCCCGATGAAGTGCGGGAAGCGCTGCAGATCGGCCCCGACGCCCCGATCATCACAACGGACGCCCGCCACCGCGCGGACGCCAAGAGCGCACTGATCACGCTGGTGGAGCACGCCCTGATGGCACGCCTGAGGTAGCACTCAAGTACGACGTGCCGCACGGCAGTTGCCGTAAAGGATGCGGAGCCGACTGTGGCCTTTGACACGGTCGGCTCCGACGTTCATAACAGTTCGGCAGAGGAATCGTCCGGCATCACCACGCGACGCGGTCGCGTGGTGCCGCTGCGCGCACAAACGCCCCGCCTTTTGGCGGGGCTCGCTCTTTATGACCGTTTTATCTGGGGCTTACATCCCTCGCCTCCAGAGGTTTCCGGTGTTTGGAAGTGCACTGGTCCACGTGCTGGAATGCCTGAACTGCCCAATGGTCAAAGCCGTACCCCGTAAGGGTCTGTGGCGAACCGGGCTCTGAGAGACTGCGGCACGACGTAGGTGCCGACCGCCGAGAGGTTGTTGGTCGAGTGAGGCGAAGCAAGAACGGTCCCGAGCCGTCGGCACGGGGCAACTTCACCCCGCCGCCGCGCGCTGCGGCGCCCACCCCTGTGCCCGGTACGGAGCCGGCGGCCGCTCCCGCACCGAGCGGCGGCCGCTTCTCCCCGCGCAACTGGCGGGTGCCCACCCGTCTGAACGCGATCCTGCTCATACCCGTGGCGGTCGGTCTCGTCATGGGCGGCTTCCAGGTGAAGAACTCGATCGACACCTGGCAGGAGGCCCGCGACGCCGAGAACACCGCCCGCCTGGTGCGTGCCGCCCTCTCCTACGCCGACGCCCTCGAGAACGAGCGTGACGTCACCGCGGTCCCGCTGCTGCTGAACAAGAAGGACGCCGCCGGAAAGGCGGCCGTCGACGGGGCCCGCAAGACCACCGACCAGGCCGCGGACGTCTTCGACCAGGCCGCGCAGAACATGCCGCACAAGTCCGGCCTGGAGCGCCGGCTGAAGCTGTTCCGCGAGGCCGAGCCCAAGCTGGCCCAGCTGCGCCAGGTGGCGTACACCTCCAAGGTCCACGGTGTGCAGACCGAAGAGGGCTACGTCGAGATCAGCCACCCCCTGATGGAGTTCGCCAACGAACTCGGTCTGGGCACCGGCAACATCACTTCCTACGGTCGTACCGTCTACGCCATGTCGCTGACCAAGGCGGCGCTGTCGCTGGAGCGGTCGATCGGCACGCATCTGCTGGTCAACCCCGGTCCGGACGACCCCAACCTGGCGACCCAGCGGGTGGCCCTGTCCTCGTACGCCTACCTGGAGCGCATCGCCCTGGAGGAGTACCTCGGCGGTGGCACCGAGGCCGACGCGCAGAAGCTGACCGACGCGCAGGCGAAGATGAAGACGGACGGCGCCGCCCTGGTCGAGAAGGCCAAGGCGGCGGATCCGAAGTACATCGCCCCGCCGTCCGACCCGTCCACCATGGTCGCGCAGGTCGCCACCATGAAGGACACCGGCGCGCTCACGCGTCAGCAGCTCGCCGGCAGGGGCGTCACCGCCGAGAACTGGTGGGCGGTCAACACCCTCAAGTACAAGGCCTACCGTCAGATCGAGTCGGACCTCGCCGACAAGGCGGTGAACGAGGCCTCGTCCATCGCCGACGACGCCAAGACCTCCGCGTTCATCACCGGTGCCGTGGTCGTGGTCGCCCTGCTGCTCGCGTTCATCCTGGCCGGTGCCGTGGCCCGCCAGATGAGCCGCTCGATGCGCCGGCTGCGCAACGCCGCCTTCGGGATCGCCGAGCAGCGCCTGCCGATGCTGGTCGACCAGCTCTCGCGCACCGATCCCGGCCGGGTCGACACCCGGGTCGCGCCGATCCCGATCACCACCAAGGACGAGATCGGCGAGGTTGCCCGCGCCTTCGACCAGGTCCACCGCGAGGCGGTGCGGCTCGCCTCCGAGCAGGCACTGCTGCGGGGCAACATCAACGCGATCTTCACCAACCTCTCGCGCCGCAACCAGTCGCTGATCGAGGGCCAGCTGACGCTGATCACCGACCTGGAGAACAACGAGGCCGACCCGGACCAGCTGGAGAACCTCTTCAGGCTGGACCACCTGGCCACCCGTATGCGCCGCAACGGCGAGAACCTCCTGGTCCTCGCCGGCGAGGAGCCCGGCCGCCGCTGGGACCAGCCGGTCCCGCTGGTCGACGTGCTGCGCGCCGCCTCCTCCGAGGTGGAGCAGTACGAGCGCATCGAGCTGTCCGGCGTGCCGGAGGCCGAGATCCACGGCCGCGCGGTCACCGACCTCGTGCACCTGCTGGCCGAGCTGCTGGAGAACGCCACCACGTTCTCCTCCCCGCAGACCAAGGTCCGCGTCACCGCGACCCGGCTGCCGGACGGCCGCATCATGATCGAGATCCACGACAAGGGCATCGGCCTGACCGCCGAGGACTTCGCGGACATCAACCACAAGCTGGCCAACCCGCCGACCGTGGACGCCGCGATCTCGCAGCGCATGGGCCTGTTCGTGGTCGGCCGGCTGTCCGACCGGCACGGCATCCGGGTCCAGCTGCGCCCCTCGGGCGAGCAGGCCGGTACGACCTCCCTGGTCATGCTGCCGGACGCGATCACGCACGGCGGTGGCGGCGAAGCGCCGCTGGACCGCGACGAGTTCACCGTCTCGCAGATCATCCCGGAGCAGCAGTTCCAGGGTGAGAACTTCGGCCAGCAGCAGCCGATGCGCACCGCCGCCGAACTCGGCTTCGACGACAGCCGGTACGTGGACGTCCCCGACGACATCCGCGAGCTGGACCCGGTCGGCCGCTCACTGATGCGCGAGGAGCGCCGTGCGGCCCTGGAGTCCCAGTCGCACGGCCAGCCCGAGCAGCCGCAGCAGGAGGCCGCCGACGCCCCCGCCGGCTACCGCGACGAGTTCGAGCCGCGGCAGGACTACGACGGCAGCAGCACGGGCTACACCGAGCAGCCGTACCAGGAGCAGCAGCCCTCGTACGAGGAGCAGCAGCACACCGCGTACCAGGAGTCGTACGAGCAGCCGTACGAGAAGTCGTACGACGAGCAGTACTACGCGCCGAACGGCGGTCTGCAGCAGAACGACGGCTTCACCGCGAACGGCGGTTACCCGGACCCGGCGTATGCGGAGCCGGCCCAGGAGGAGCAGGCGCCCGCGCACGGCCAGGCGGCCGACGGCTTCGGCTCCTACGACAGCCCGTCCTACCAGGACGACTGGCCTCAGCAGGACGGCTACCAGAACGGCTACCCGGCCCAGTACGCTCCGGAAGCGGAATCCTCGCAGGCCGATGACGCGAGTGACCGGAACCGCGTAGGCTTCGACCGTCCGGGACCGGCCTCTCCCGCCGCCCACGAGCTGACCGACGCCGGGCTGCCCCGCCGTGGTCCCGCCCCGAGCGGTTCCAACGGTTCGAACGGCGCCAACGGCACGGCGCGCGTGCAGCGGGAAGCGCCGGCTCCCGCACCGGGCGACGCACCGGGGAGCGACGGCGACAGCAGCTGGCGTTCGGCCAACGACGAGCGGTGGCAGCAGGCCGCACAGCTACGGAAGCCCAAGGCAGGCGGGGTCACCGCCTCCGGCCTGCCGCGGCGGGTGCCCAAGGCCAACCTGGTCGAGGGTTCCGCCGAAACCACCCCCCAGGGAGGCCCACAGGTCTCCCGCGCCCCGGAGGACGTCCGGGGCAGGCTGAGCAACCTGCGCCGGGGCGTCCAGCGCGGACGCAGCGCAGGCAGTGAAACGAACGGCCAGGGCTTCGGTCCTGACAGCACCTACAACCAGGAGCGTTAGTGTGAGCCCGATGAGCCAGGCGGCACAGAACCTGAACTGGTTGATCACCAACTTCGTGGACAACACCCCGGGGGTGTCCCACACGGTGGTGGTCTCCGCCGACGGACTCCTTCTGGCGATGTCCGAAGGCTTCCCCCGCGACCGCGCCGACCAGCTCGCGGCCGTCGCCTCCGGTCTGACCTCGCTGACCGCCGGTGCCTCGCGCATCTTCGAGGGCGGCAGCGTGAACCAGACGGTTGTGGAGATGGAGCGGGGATTCCTCTTCATCATGTCCATCTCCGACGGTTCCTCGCTCGCGGTTCTGGCCCATCCGGAGGCGGACATCGGCCTCATCGGGTACGAGATGGCCCTTCTTGTGGACCGCGCGGGCACGGTTCTCACCCCGGATCTCCGCGCGGAGCTCCAGGGAAGCCTTCTCAACTAGTAATCGGACGGTGCGTACACGCGTCCCGGGGCCGTAAGGTTTCGGGACGCGGCGCCACAGGTTTGGGTGCCCGGCGCAGTCGGAGGAGGAGAAAGTGGCAACACCCCCAGGCGGTTCGTCTTCGGGCAACTGGTCGTACGGCCCCGCGCAGGGCCAGGGCGACGGTTCGGCGAACCGGTACAACTTCCCCTCCGCCCCCAGCCACCGGCAGCCGTACGCGCCGCAGGGCCCCGGTCCGTCCCCGTACGACCAGCCTCCGGCTCCCCGGATCCAGCCGGTACAGCCGCAGCGCCGCCCCGAGCCGGCTCCGGCGACGGCGTCGAACAACCCCTTGGTGCGTCCGTACGCCATGACCGGCGGCCGGACCCGCCCGCGCTACCAGCTCGCCATCGAGGCACTGGTGCACACCACCGCTGCTCCGCACCAGATGCAGGGCCAGTTGCCCGAGCATCAGCGGATCTGCAATCTGTGCCGGGAGATCAAGTCGGTGGCCGAGGTCTCGGCCCTGCTGACGATCCCCCTCGGCGTGGCCAGGATTCTCGTCGCCGACTTGGCGGAGGCGGGCCTGGTCGCCATCCATCAGCCCGGCGGCGACGAGAACGCCGGTGGCCAGCCAGACGTGACACTGCTCGAAAGGGTGCTCAGTGGACTTCGCAAGCTCTAGCGGCGGTCCTTCCCGCTCCACCACCTCCGCGAAGATCGTGGTGGCGGGCGGCTTCGGCGTGGGCAAGACCACGTTCGTCGGCGCCGTCTCGGAGATCAACCCGCTGCGCACAGAGGCCGTCATGACGTCCGCTTCGGCAGGCATCGACGACCTCACCCACACCGGGGACAAGACCACCACCACGGTGGCCATGGACTTCGGCCGTATCACCCTGGACCAGGACCTGATCCTGTACCTGTTCGGTACCCCCGGCCAGGACCGCTTCTGGTTCATGTGGGACGACCTGGTCCGCGGCGCCATCGGCGCCATCGTCCTGGTCGACACCCGGCGCCTGGCCGACTGCTTCCCGGCAGTCGACTACTTCGAGAACAGCGGTCTGCCGTTCGTCATCGCCCTCAACGGCTTCGACGGCAACCAGCCGTACTCGCCGGACGAGGTGCGCGAGGCGCTCCAGATCGGCCCCGACACCCCGATCATCACGACGGACGCCCGCCACCGCGCGGACGCCAAGAGCGCACTGATCACGCTGGTGGAGCACGCCCTGATGGCACGCCTGAGGTAGCCGGCCGCCTTGTCGAAGGGGCCCTTTCCCTCCGGGGAGGGCCCCTTTGTCGTACCCCGCTGCCATGCCGCGCGGGAGCGGCAGCGGCAGTTCGGGGAGATCGCGGACGCGGTGCATGACCGTCTGGAGCCGTTCCTGGTACGGGAGTTCACCACGCTCGGCCGAAAGCGGCGGTGCAGACGGTGCGAACCGTGGCGCTGATCAGGGGATGCTTACGCCGATCGGGTGATGGCCGGGCTACCCGAGTCCCCGGCGTCACCATCACCATCAGCTGAACACTCCGCAGCCCCGCCTCCCGAGGGGGGAAACGGGGCTGCGGTCACGTCTCAGAACTCAGTGCCAGCTGTGCGGCGCGCGGAAGCCGGGCTCGCGCTCCAGGCGGCGCCAGCCGGCCTTCGCGCGGCCTCGGTGGGTCTGGGCCGTGGGCGCCGGCTGGGCGGCCGCGCGGGCCAGGAGGACGGCCGTGATGGCGGCGACTTCCTCGGGCTCGGCGTGGCCCTTCTCGACGCGGATGTCAGGAGTGCTCATGGGTGTCAGTCTCCGTGAGAGAGAGGTCCGCGGGGTTGCCGCGGCGGGTCCGCTCGGTTACTGCGGGGGGTTGCCGTGCTTGCGGGAGGGCAGGTCGGCGTGCTTGGTCTGCAGCATGGCCAGGGACTTGACCAGGACCTCGCGGGTCTCGGCGGGGTCGATGACGTCGTCGACCAGGCCGCGCTCGGCCGCGTAGTAGGGGTGCATCAGCTCGGCCTTGTACTCCTTGACCATCTTCTGACGCATGGCCTCGGGGTCCTCGGCGCCGGCGATCTGCCGGCGGAAGATGACGTTCGCGGCGCCTTCCGCGCCCATCACGGCGATCTCGTTCGTCGGCCAGGCGTAGGTGAGGTCGGCGCCGATCGACTGGGAGTCCATGACGATGTAGGCACCTCCGTACGCCTTGCGCAGGATCAGCGAGATCCTCGGCACGGTCGCGTTGCAGTAGGCGTACAGCAGCTTCGCGCCGTGACGGATGATTCCGCCGTGCTCCTGGTCGACGCCGGGGAGGAACCCCGGCACGTCCAGGAAGGTGACGATCGGGATATTGAAAGCGTCACACATCTGGACAAAGCGCGCAGCTTTTTCGCTCGCCTCGATGTCCAGGACGCCCGCCAGCACCTGCGGCTGGTTGGCGATGATGCCCACGACCTGGCCGTCGAGGCGGCCGAGGGCGCAGATGATGTTGCGCGCCCAGCGCTCGTGGACCTCCAGGTACTCGCCGTCGTCGACGATCTCCTCGATGACCTTGGCCATGTCGTACGGCCGGTTGCCGTCCGCCGGGACCAGGTCGAGCAGGACGTCGGAGCGGCGGTCCACCGGGTCCGTCGACTCCGTCCGCGGCGGGTTCTCGCGGTTGTTCTGCGGCAGCAGCGACAGGAGGTAGCGCACCTCGGCGATGCAGGTCTCCTCGTCGTCGTAGGCGAAGTGGCAGACACCGGAGGTCTCGGCGTGCACGTCGGCGCCGCCCAGGCCGTTCTGGGTGATCTCC
>NZ_JBICWR010000040.1:0-20169 GCF_043199855.1 Streptomyces sp. NPDC048521 | reverse complement strand
CCCCCCCCCCCCCCCCCCCCCCCCCCCCCCCCCCCCCCCCCCCCCCCCCCCCCCCCCCCCCCCCCCCCCCCCCCCCCCCCCCCCCCCCCCCCCCGGTCCGCGTCGTCATGGCCGCGCGCCTCCCGGCGGGAGGGGCTTTCAGGGGTGCTCTCAGACCCCGCTCTCGGTGCGGACCCGAGCGTACGCCGGGCCGCTGGTCCTCGACGGCCGCCCTTGGTTTTGAGTGACGTTCGATGAGGTGAGCTTGGTAGCCGGTCAACGCTTCTGTTTCGCCACCACTGCCTTTAGAGTGATGCTCTAACTTATGGAAGGCAAGGAGGTGCCGCGGCGTGAGACTGACTCCCACGGAACGTGACCGGCTGCTGCTCTTCGGGGCCGCCGAGCTGGCCCGGGCCCGCCGTGCGCGCGGCCTGAGGCTGAACGTGCCGGAGGCGACCGCGCTGATCGCGGACACCGTCTGCGAGGCCGCCCGGGACGGCAAGCGGCTCACCGAGGCCATCGAGGCGGCCCGGTCGGTGCTCGGCCCCGAGGACGTGCTGCCGGGCGTGGCCGACATCGTCACCGAGGTGATGGTCGAGGCCGTCTTCGACGACGGCTCCCGGCTCGCGGTGGTCTCCGACCCCATCGGCGGCGGCCTGGGCGAGGACGCCCCCGGCGCGCTGCTCCCCGGCCCCGGGCACGCCGACCCCGAGCCGGTCGTCCGGCTCCGCGTCACCAACACCGCGACCGTGCCGGTCTCCGTCACCTCCCACTTCCACTTCTTCGAGGCCAATCCGCGCCTCGACTTCGACCGCTCGGCCGCCTACGGCATGCGGCTCGCGGTACCCGCCGGATCCTCCGTCCGCTTCGGGCCGGGCGAGAGCCAGGAGGTCGGGCTCGTGCCCGTGGGCGGCGAGCGGATCGCGATCGGCTTCGCCGGACTGGTCGACGGGCCGCTGGACGCGCCCGGCGCGCAGGAGGAGGCGCTGCGCCGGGCAGCGGCCTGCGGATATCTCGGAGTCGCACACACGGGTGCGCCGGACGGAGGCGAGGAACGATGAGCCGCTCGAAGGGACGCGAGGTCAGCCGGGCGATCCACGTCGACCCGCACGCCTACGCGGCCACCCACGGCCCCCGCGCCGGCGACCGCGTCCGCCTCGGCGACTCGGGGCTCACCGTCCGCGTCGAGTCCGACGCCCAGCGCTACGGCGACGAGTTCCTGGCCGGCTTCGGCAAGACGGCCCGCGACGGACTGCACCTCAAGGCCGCCGCCGTCCGTGAGACCTGTGACGTCGTGATCAGCAACGTCGTCGTGATCGACGCGGTCCAGGGGATCAGGAAGGTCTCCATCGGTATCCGGGAAGGCCGTATCCACGCCATCGGGCGGGCCGGCAACCCGGACACCCTCGACGGGGTGGACGTCGTCGTCGGCACCGGCACCTCCATCGTGTCCGGCGAGGGGCTGATCGCCACCGCCGGGGCCGTCGACACCCATGTCCACCTGCTGTCGCCGCGGATCATGGAGGCCTCGCTCGCCTCCGGCGTGACGACGATCATCGGGCAGGAGTTCGGCCCGGTGTGGGGAGTCGGCGTCAACTCCCCGTGGGCGCTGCGCCACGCCTTCAACGCCTTCGACGCCTGGCCGGTCAACATCGGCTTCCTCGGCCGGGGTTCGTCCTCCTCGGACGCGCCCCTGATCGAGGCGCTCGCCGAGGGCGGTGCCTCCGGCTTCAAGGTGCACGAGGACATGGGCGCCCACACCCGGGCGCTGGACACCGCCCTGCGCGTCGCCGAGGAACACGACGTCCAGGTGGCCCTGCACAGCGACGGGCTGAACGAATGCCTGTCGGTCGAGGACACCCTGCGCGTCCTCGAGGGCCGCACGATCCACGCCTTCCACATCGAGGGCTGCGGCGGCGGACACGTGCCCAACGTGCTGAAGATGGCCGGCGTCCCGAACGTGATCGGATCCTCCACCAACCCGACCCTGCCCTTCGGCCGGGACGCGGTCGCCGAGCACTACGGCATGATCGTCTCCGTCCACGACCTCAAGCCGGATCTGCCCGGTGACGCGGCCATGGCCCGCGACCGCATCCGTGCCGGCACGATGGGCGCCGAGGACGTGCTGCACGACCTGGGCGCGATCGGCATCACCTCCTCCGACGCCCAGGGCATGGGCCGCGCCGGTGAGACGGTCCGCCGTACCTTCGCCATGGCCGGCAAGATGAAGGCCGAGCTGGGCCCCATGGAGGGCGACGGCGAGGCCGACGACAACGCCCGTGTGCTGCGCTACATGGCCAAGCTGACCATCAACCCGGCCATCGCCCACGGCCTCGCCCACGAGGTCGGCTCGATCGAGGCCGGCAAGCTCGCCGACATCGTGCTGTGGCGCCCGGAGTACTTCGGCGCCAAGCCGCAGCTCGTCCTCAAGGCCGGCTTCCCGGCGTACGGCGTGGTCGGCGACCCCAACGCCGCCACCGACACCTGCGAACCCCTCGTGCTCGGGCCGCAGTTCGGCTCGTACGGCGCGACGGCCGCGGACCTCTCGGTCGCCTTCGTCGCCCAGGCCGCCGTCGACCAGGGCAACGACACGATGCCGACCCGGCGCCGGCGCGTCGCCGTACGCGGCACCCGCGGCATCGGCCCCGCCGACCTGCGGCTCAACGCCCGGATCGGAGCGGTCGACGTCGACGGGCGCAGCGGCCTGGTCACCCTCGACGGCGACCCGCTGCGCTCCGCGCCCGCCGACTCCGTCTCCCTCAACCGCCTCTACTTCCTCTGATCCCCCGGACGCAAGGACCCCGACAGATGACCACTCCCGCCGCCGACGGCTTCCGCATGCCCGCCGAGTGGACCCCGCACGAGCGCACCTGGATGGCGTGGCCGGGTCCCAACCCCACCTTCGACGACCCGGACGACCTCGCCGCCTCCCGGATCGCCTGGGCCTCGGTCGCCCGCGCCGTCCGCCGCTTCGAGCCGGTGACGGTCGTGTGCGGCTCCGGCCAGTCGGCCCAGGCGCAGGCGCTGCTCGGCCCGGGCATCGACACCGTCGAGCGGGACCTGGACGACGCCTGGATGCGGGACATCGGCCCCACCTTCCTCGTCGACGGCAAGGGCGGACTGGCCGCCGTGGACTGGACGTTCAACGGCTGGGGTGCGCAGGACTGGGCCCGCTGGGAGCACGACGCCAAGATCGCCGCGTACGTCTCGGACCTCGCGGGCGCGAAGACGTACGCCTCGAAGCTGGTCAACGAGGGCGGCGCCATCCACGTCGACGGCGAGGGCACCGTCCTGCTCACCGAGACCGTGCAGCTCGGTCCCGAGCGCAACCCGCACTGGTCCAAGGAGGAGGTCGAGGCCGAGATCCACGCCCACCTCGGCACCAGCAAGGCGATCTGGCTGCCGCGCGGCCTGACCGGCGACTACCCTCCTCACGGCTTCGGCACCCTCGGTCACGTCGACATCGTCGCCGCCTTCGCCCGCCCCGGTGTCGTGGTCGCGCACCACCAGCCGGACCCGGCCCACCCCGACCACGAGATCACCAAGGAGGTCGTCGGCCTGCTGAAGTCGGCGACCGACGCGCGCGGTCGCGCCCTGGAGGTCGTCGAGGTGCCGGCCCCGACCGTCCTGGAGGCGGACGGCCACTGGGCCGACTACTCGTACATCAACCACTACCTCTGCAACGGCGGCGTCGTGCTGTGCGGCTTCGACGATCCCCGCGACGAGATCGCCGCCGGGATCTTCCGCCGTCTCTTCCCCGAGCGGACGGTGACCCTGGTGGATGCACGTACGATCTTCGCGGGTGGCGGCGGCATCCACTGCATCACCCAGCAGCAGCCGAAGGCATGAGCACGGAGGAGTCGGGATGGCCGGTGCGGCACGGACGCGGAAGAACGCGCCGCCCCGCGAGAAGGTCCTCGCCGCCGCCATGGACATGATCGCCGAGCGCGGTCTGGAGAAGCTCACCATGGCGGCGCTGGGCCGCGAGGTCGGGATGAGCAGCGGCCATCTGCTGTACTACTTCCGCTCCAAGGACGAGCTGCTGCTGCGGACCCTGGAGTGGAGCGAGGGCCGGCTCGGCGCCGAGCGCGGCCGGCTGCTCACCCGGGCCGCACCGGCCCGCGACCGGCTGGCCGCCTACGTCGACCTGTACGTCCCCGACGGCCACCGCGATCCGCACTGGACGCTCTGGCTGGAGGTCTGGAACCGCTCGCAGAACGCCGACGACGACGCGCGAGCCCGGCAGGCGGCCATCGAGGGCGCCTGGCACCGCGACCTCGTCGCCCTGATCGCCGAGGGCATCTCGCGCGGCGAGTTCCGGCGGGTGGACGCGGACCGCTTCGCGGCGAGGTTGCGTGCGCTGCTGGACGGGTTCTCCATCCATGTCGCCATCGGGTTGCGCGGTACCGACCGTGAACACGTGCTGGCTCATGTGGGGGAGTTCGTCGCAGAGGTGCTGCTGGTGCGTTAGCCGCGGCGCCGTCGTGGCCGGGCGCGCGGTTCCCCCGCGCCCCTTCTCGGCGCCAAGGAATCGTTCACTCCGCCGCCGGGCAGGTAACGGCGCATGGGACGACAACACTGGAAGAAGATCTGGGTCGGCTCGGCGGGCAACATGGTCGAGTGGTTCGACTGGTTCGTGTACGCGAGCTTCGCCACCTACTTCGCCGGCGCGTTCTTCCCGAGCGGCAACCCCACCGCCCAGCTGATGAACACCGCGGGCATCTTCGCCGTCGGGTTCTTCATGCGGCCCGTCGGCGGCTGGCTGCTGGGCAGGGTCGGCGACCGCAAGGGCCGCAAGGCGGCGCTCACCCTGACCGTCACGCTCATGTCGGCCTCGGCCGTCCTCATCGCCGTCGCCCCGACCTACGCGGTGGCCGGCTACGGCGGCGCGCTCGTCCTGCTCGTCGCCCGCCTGCTGCAGGGCCTGTCGGTGGGCGGCGAGTACGCGGCCAGCGCCACCTACCTCACCGAGGCCTCCGACCCGCGCGGCCGCGGCTTCGCCTCCAGCTTCCAGTACGTCTCCATGACCGCCGGCCAGATCGTCGGCCTCGGCCTGCAGATCATCCTCCAGCGCACCATGTCCGACGACGCCCTGCACAGCTACGGCTGGCGCATCCCCTTCGTCGTCGGCGCGCTCGGCGCGGCCGTGATCTTCTACCTGCGCCGGAACATGCTGGAGACCGAGGTCTACGAGGAGGACACCTCGCACAGCGAGGAGCGCGGCACCCTGCGCGCCCTGTGGCAGCACAGGCGGGAGGCGTTCCTGGTCATCGCCCTCACCATGGGCGGCACGGTCGCCTACTACACCTATACGACCTACCTGACGAAGTACCTCTCCAACTCGGCGGGCCTGCCCAAGGAGACCGCGACCCTCGTCTCCTTCACCGCGCTGATCGTCTTCGCCTGTCTCCAGCCGCTCGCCGGCCGCCTGTCCGACCGCATCGGCCGCCGCCCGCTGCTGATCACCTTCGCGGTCGGCTCCACCCTCCTCACGGTGCCGGTCATGACGCTCCTCAAGCACGCGAACGGCTATTGGCCCGCCCTGGGGCTCGCCCTCCTCGCGCTGGTCGTGGTCACCGGCTACACCTCCATCAACGCCTGCGTGAAGGCCGAACTCTTCCCGACCGGCGTGCGCGCGCTCGGCGTGGCCCTGCCCTACGCCATCGCCAACGCCCTCTTCGGCGGCACCGCCGAATACGTGGCGCTGTGGTTCAAGAAGGCCGGCGCCGAGTCCGGCTTCTACTGGTACGTGGCCGGATGCGCCGCCGTGTCCCTTGTGGTCTACGTCACCATGCGGGAGACGAAGGATCTGGATCTGGCGAGGGTGAAGGCCGGCGAAGGCTCCGGGGAGTCCAGCTTGACGACCGCATCCTGAGACGGTCGGTGAGTCGGGGGCGGTGCTGTGCCAGACTGCCCCCGTGCTCTCGTTCGCCATGATTATGGGCAGCAGGCGCGCCGGTCCGCAGTGACCACCTCGTACGACCAGGTGCGGGTGGCCACCGTCGTCCTCGACCCGCGCGCAGACCTCTCGCACCCGCGAGGGGTTTTTTCGTTTTCCGGCCCACCTGCAGCCGGCAGCGGAGCGCGAGGGAGTATTGGGGGGACGGTGGAGCCGGTCATTCCGGTAAGACCGAAGATTCACAACAGGAGCCTTGAGACCATGACCGAGACGGCAACCAGCGAGCTCGACGACTCGTTCCACGTCTTCGACACCACGCTGCGCGACGGCGCGCAGCGCGAGGGCATCAACCTCACCGTCGCGGACAAGCTCGCCATCGCACGGCACCTGGACGACTTCGGCGTCGGCTTCATCGAGGGCGGCTGGCCCGGCGCCAACCCCCGGGACACCGAGTTCTTCGCCCGCGCGCAAGCCGAGATCGACTTCAAGCACGCCCAGCTGGTCGCCTTCGGCGCCACCCGCCGCGCCGGCGCCAAGGCGGCGGACGACCCCCAGGTCAAGGCCCTGCTCGACTCCGGCGCCCCGGTGGTCACCCTGGTCGCCAAGTCGCACGACCGGCATGTGGAACTGGCGCTGCGCACCACACTCGAGGAGAACCTCGAGATGGTCCGCGACACGGTGTCGTACCTGAAGGACCAGGGCCGCCGCGTGTTCGTCGACTGCGAGCACTTCTTCGACGGCTACCGCGCCGACCCCGAGTACGCCAAGGCGGTCGTCCGCACGGCCGCGGAGGCGGGCGCGGAGGTCGTCGTCCTCTGCGACACCAACGGCGGCATGCTCCCCGCCCAGATCCACGCGGTCGTCTCCACCGTCCTCGCCGACACCGGCGCCCGGCTCGGCATCCACGCCCAGGACGACACCGGCTGCGCGGTCGCCAACACCCTGGCCGCCGTCGACGGCGGCGCCACCCACGTGCAGTGCACGGCCAACGGCTACGGCGAGCGGGTCGGCAACGCCAACCTCTTCCCGGTCGTCGCGGCCCTGGAGCTGAAGTACGGCAAGAAGGTGCTGCCCGAGGGCCGCCTGCGCGAGACGACCCGCATCTCCCACGCCATCGCCGAGGTCGTCAACCTCACCCCCTCCACCCACCAGCCCTACGTCGGCGTCTCCGCCTTCGCCCACAAGGCCGGCCTGCACGCCTCCGCGATCAAGATCGACCCGGACCTGTACCAGCACATCGACCCCGAGCTGGTCGGCAACACCATGCGCATGCTGGTCTCCGACATGGCGGGCCGCGCCTCGGTCGAGCTGAAGGGCAAGGAACTCGGCATCGACCTGGGCGGCGACCGCGAGCTGGTCGGCCGGGTGGTCGAGCGTGTGAAGGAGCGCGAACTCAAGGGCTACACCTACGAGGCCGCCGACGCCTCCTTCGAGCTGCTGCTGCGCGCCGAGGTCGAGGGCAGGCCGCTGAAGTACTTCGACGTCGAGTCCTGGCGGGCCATCGTCGAGGACCGCCCCGACGGCACCCACGCCAACGAGGCCACGGTCAAGCTGTGGGCCAAGAGCGAGCGCATCGTCGCCACGGCGGAGGGCAACGGCCCGGTCAACGCCCTCGACCGGGCTCTGCGCGTCGCACTGGAGAAGATCTACCCGCAGCTCGCCAAGCTGGACCTGGTCGACTACAAGGTCCGCATCCTGGAGGGCAAGCACGGCACCCAGTCCACCACCCGGGTGCTGATCTCCACCTCGGACGGCTCGGGCGAGTGGTCCACGGTCGGCGTGGCGGAGAACGTCATCGCCGCCTCCTGGCAGGCGCTGGAGGACGCGTACACCTATGGGCTGCTGCGGGCGGGCGTGGAGCCGGCGGAGTAGCCACAGTGGAGGGGTGACCACAGACGACAGTGACCTTCTGACCCGGGCCCGCGTCGCGACCCGGCTGCCCGCCGGGGACCTGGACCGGGCCCGGCGCTTCTACGCCGAGAAGCTCGGCCTGGAACCCGTGGACGAACGCCCCGGCGGGCTGCTGTACCGGTGCGGCGGGGTCGACTTCGCGGTGTTCCGCTCCACGGGGGTCTCGCCCGGCACCTTCACCCAGATGGCGTTCGAGGTCGACGACCTGGAGTCGGTCGTGACGGAGCTGAGGCGGCGCGGTGTGGTGTTCGAGGACGTGGACGCGCCCGGGTTGCGCACCCGGGACGGCATCGCCGAGATCGAGGGCAACTACCCGAGCAAGGGTGCGCGGGGCGAACGCGCCGCCTGGTTCCGGGACAGCGAGGGCAACCTGATGGGCATCGGCCAGCCGACCCGCTAGGGCCTGTCTGACCATTCCCGTCTGCCGCGCGAATAGTCAGGCAGACCCTGGTCAGGGCGCCCGCCAGATGTTGTCGAAGGCGACGTTCTCGATGCGCCGCCGCTCCCGCACGGCCTCCAGCTCGGTCACCGCGTCACCGACCGCCAGCAGCACGGTGACGACCCCCTCGTCGTCGGGTTCCTCCACGGCCGGCCGGTCGCCCTGGATGCCCAGGGTGCCGGCGAGGCCGGCCAGGACGGGCTCGTGGGACCACCAGCGGTCGGCCGCGTGCCGCCGGGCGGGGGTGTCGGCCGGGCTGTCACCCCCGCCGCGCAGGGACAGCCAGTGCCGGCGCTTCCCGGTGAGCCGGCCCTCGGCGTCCAGGACGTCGCGGTAGGCCGTGGCCAGTCCCTGCCCCCGTCGCCACAGCCAGTCCTCGACCGTCTCGTACGGCTCCTGCCGGACGAGTGCGGCCCCGGCCTCGTCCAGCAGCCGGTCACCCGTGGTCAGTGTCGGCCCCGGCACGATGCGCTCGCCGTCCAGGGTGAGGGCCCGGGCGCCGAGCAGGTCGATCAGCTCGGCCCCCGCGAGCGCCAGCGACAGGTCGCCCTGCTCGACGGGACGCTCACCCGGGACGTCCAGGCTGACGAGGAACAGATCCTGCGGTGTGGTCATACGGGACTCCAGGGCGGACGGGCTCGCGGACACGCCAGGGGACCGGCCGGTCCGGCGGGGCCGCCGGTTTCCTTCATCGTCCCCCAGCCACCGGGCGGCCGCCGCTCAGCAGGAGTCCTCGGCGAGCCTCTCGAAGGCGCCACGGCTCATCGTACGGCCGTCCGCCCATACCTGGCCCGGCTCCAGCCGTCCGATCCGCTCGGCGGTGAACTCCACGACCCCGTTGTAGGAGTCGCCGCTGACGTAGTGCCCGAAGCCGAGGACGTAGGTGTGCCGGGGCACCAGCTCCTGCTTCCCCCGGTGCCGGGCCCGCCAGCCCTCGGGCGGGGTGAAGAGCGGGAAGTCGGCATCCCCGTGCAACCCCTCCTTCCGCACGTCCCACCCGGTGGTCACCGGTCCGTCCCCGGCACCGCGCTGGCGTCCGTCGAGGTGCGGCCCCTGGTAACCGTCGTCACCGCACGGACGGAACACCGCGTACGGCGTCCCGTCCGTGCCGACCCGCACCCCCGCGAGCGGCAGATCCACGGCGGCGCAGCCGCTGAGCAGCAGCATCCCGCCGACGACCCCGGCCGCCACGGCCCCCGTACGTCTCATGTCCGCCCTACCGCAGTGCCCACTTCTGGTTGGCGGCCCCCGTGCACGACCAGATCTGTGCCCGGGTGCCGTTCGCCGAGGAGTTGCCCGTGACGTCGAGGCACTTGTTGGCCGCCGTGTTCACGACATCACCGGAGCCGGCGTTGTACGACCACCGCTGGGCACCGGTTGCGTTGCAGTCGTACAACTGCACCTTGGCCCCGTCCGCCGTCGAACCCGAGGTCACGTCCAGGCACTTGCCGAGCGCCCGGATCGTCCCGTCGGCCTGGACGGTCCACTGCTGGGCGGTGGTGCCGTTGCAGTCGTACAGCTGCACCGCCGTGCCGTTGGCGCTCGAACCGCCCGCCACGTCCAGGCACTTGCCGGCCAGGCCGACGAAGGCACCGGTCCGGCTGCCGCCGCCGGACTGGGTGCCGGACCAGGTGAAGGTGGCCGACGTCTTGCCGGGCAGTGAGTAAGTCGCGTGCTGGGAGCCCCAGTCGATGGTCACGGTCCGGGCGGACGCGGAGTCGTTGTAGGCGATCAGCGCCTTGCTGCCGTCCGGGTTGCGCCACGCCACGTTCGGCACCGCGGTGGACGCCGTGGAGGCGATCCGCTGGGCGCCGGGCCGGACGAACTTCGTCAGGTGGCCCATGGTGTAGTACTCGATCGTGTAGTCGACCGTCCCGCTCGCGCCGTCCCCGTCGTGCACGGTGATCAGCCCGGTGCAGGTGCCGCAACCCCCGTTGTGCGGGCCCATGTTCTGGTCCACGGCGAGCGACCACTTGGTGACCGACTTCGCCCAGTTGCGGGTGTAGTCGATGATGTTCGACATGTCCTCGCGCTGCTGGTTGGCGATCCAGGTGCCGCCGGAGTGCTCGGTGCCGAAGGCGTCCAGCGCCGGGTACTGGTTGTGCACGCTCGTCTGCTTGGTGACGTCACCGCCGTAGCCGTGCCAGGCGATCCCGCCGAAGTTCGGGTGGTTGCGGACGGTCGCGTCGTCCACCGTCTGGGCGGCGTAGGAGTCGTAGACGTCCCAGTTCCAGTCGTGCGCCAGCACCTTCGTCGCAAGACCCGCGGCCTGGAGCTTGGGCAGCAGCTCGTTCTTGGTGAAGTACGCCAGTCCGCTCGCGTTCCAGCTCATCGACGGGTAGCCGGAACAGCAGGTCGGCTCGTTCTGCGCGGTGACGTACGAGACGTCGATGCCCTGGTCCTTGTAGGCCTGGAGGTACTTCACGAAGTAGGAGGCGTACGCCCCGTAGTCCTCCGCCTTCAGCCAGCCGCCGTTGAGCGAGCCGCTGTCCTTCATCCAGGCCGGTGCCGTCCACGGCGAGGCCATCACCGTCAGGGAGGGGTTGAGCTGGAGCGCCTGCCGCGTCAGCGGGACGACGTCCGCGAGGTCGTGCGCGAGGGAGAACTTCGACAGGCTCGGGTCCGTCTGGCCGGCCGGCACGTCGTCGTAGGTGTAGCCGTACCGGGCCAGGTCCGAGGCGCCCATCGGATTGCGCAGGAACGACAGCCCGATGCCGTCCGTCGGCGAGAACAGCTTGCGCATGGTCGCGTCCCGCGTGGTCTGGGACAGCGCCCCGCTGCTGTTCATCAGCCAGGCCGCGGTGTCCGTGAAGGACGCGCCGCCTCCGGTGAAGGTCTGGTAGCGGGTGTTCTCGTCCACGGTGATGTTCTCGCCGCTGCCGCCCGTGCCGGACTGGAAGGCGAACGGCGTCTGGGCCTGGAGCCCGCGGACGACATGCCGTCCGGCGGAGTCGTCGGTGGTGGTGAGCCAGGCCGTGACCTGTTCACCGGCCGCGTGCGCCGAGGGGGCGGCGAGGGTGGTGAGCCCGGCGGTGGTGAGCAGGCCGGCGAGGAGCAGCCGGGCCGTGCGCAGGGATCGTCTCATGGTGCGTTGCCCTTCTGGGGAGAGCCAACGTGCCTGGTGTGGGGGGAGGTTGTGCCCTGACCCGGGTGACATGCCGTCTTGACGGGTCTGTGAGCCCCCAGTTAACTCATGGCGTGAGCTAAGTCCTGAGTGAACCATGAGTGCCGAGGGAAGGTCCATGCGAAGAACCGCCCTGCTCGCCTCCGCCACACTCCTAGCCGGTCTGCTCCCCTGGGCGACCGCGCGAGCCGCGGACGCCCCCGCGCCCGTCCCCGTCGACCGTTTCGGGGGCGAGGTGCCCTTCGCCTCCCAGCCCGCCGAGGGCATCTTCACCTGGGGGAGCGACGCCGACGACCCGCCCGCCCTCCGGCTGGCGGAACGCACCGACGCCCCCGAGGGCGGCACGGTCCTCACCGGCACCTACGACATCAGCGGCTACGGCGGTTTCACCCACGACTTCGCCGCCACCGGACCCGCCCACGACTGGTCGGCCCACCAGGGCATCCGCTTGTGGTGGGACGGCCGGAACAACGGCCGGAAGATCGCCTTCGAGATCAAGGACGGCGGCGCCCACGGCGAGGCCTCCGAACTGTGGACGACCTCCTTCACCGACGACTTCACCGGCTGGAAGCAGATCGAGATCCCCTTCACCGACTTCGCCTACCGCACCGACTACCAGCCCGTCGGCGGCATCGACCACGTCCTCGGGCTCAAGGAGATGTGGGGCTACGCCATCACCCTGCCGCCCGGCACCAAGGGCGACTTCGCCCTGGACGACGTGGAGTTGTACGGCAGGGCCGACCAGTCGCTGAGCGCGTCCGTCACCACCGACGCGGCCGTCCACCCGGTGAAGGAGGGCGGCACGGCCAAGGTGCGGGTCACCCTGGCCACCACCGGTTCCGCGCCGGTCGACGAGCCGGTGACCGTCCACTACGAGACGGGCGGCGGCAGCGCCGGGCCCGGCACGGACTACACCCCCGTCTCCGGCACCCTCACCTTCCCGGCGGGCACCGCCTCCGGCACCGCGCGGACCATCGAGGTGCCCACCCGCAAGGACAGGACGGCCGAACCCGCCGAGACCGTCCCCCTCAAGCTCACGGTCACCGGTGCCAAGGCCCCCGCCGAAACGCCGCAGGTCGTCATCGACGCCCACGGACTGCCGTACCTCGACGCCGGGCTGCCCGTGAAGAAGCGGGTCGCGGACCTCCTCGGCCGGATGTCCCTGGCGGAGAAGGCCGGCCAGATGACCCAGGCCGAGCGCGGCGCGATCACCGCCCCCGGTGACATCGCGACCTATGCCCTCGGCTCCCTGCTGTCGGGCGGCGGCTCCACGCCCACCCCCAACACGCCCGAGGCCTGGGCGAAGATGATCGACGCCTTCCAGCTCCGCGCCCAGGCGACCCGCTTCCAGATCCCGCTGATCTACGGAGTCGACGCGGTCCACGGCCACAACAACCTCTCCGGCGCCACGATCATGCCGCACAACATCGGCATCGGCGCCACCAGGGACCCGCAACTCGCCGAGCGGACCGGCTCGGTGACGGCGGCCGAGGTCCGCGCCACCGGCATCCCCTGGGACTTCGCCCCCTGCCTGTGCGTGAGCCGCGACGAACGCTGGGGCCGCTCCTACGAGTCCTTCGGCGAGGACCCCGCCCTCGTGGAGTCCCTGGAGACCGTCATCCAGGGCCTGCAGGGCCGCGCGGACGGACGGGACCTGAGCCGTGACGACAAGGTGCTCGCCACGGCCAAGCACTTCGTGGCCGACGGCGGCACCGCGTACGGCTCCTCGACCACCGGCACCTACACGATCGACCAGGGCGTCACCGAGGTCACCCGCCGGCAGTTGGAGGCCGTCCACCTGGCCCCGTACCGCACGGCCGTCGACCGGGGCATCGGCACGGTCATGCCGTCGTACTCCTCCCTCGACGTCGTCGGCGACGGCAAGGGCGCGGTGAAGATGCACGCCCGCGGCGACATGATCAACGGCGTGCTCAAGGACCGCCTGGGCTTCGACGGCTTCGTCATCAGCGACTGGAACGCCATCGACCAGCTCCCCGGCGACTACGCCGCGCACGTGCGCACGTCGGTCGATGCCGGCCTGGACATGATGATGGTGCCGTACACGTACAAGGAGTTCACCGGCACGCTCGTCGACGAGGTGAAGGCGGCCCGGATCAGCGAGGACCGCATCGACGACGCCGTCTCCCGGATCCTCACCCAGAAGTTCCGGCTGGGTCTCTTCGAGCACCCCTACGCCGACACCACCGGCGCCGCCGCGATCGGTTCCCGGGCCCACCGGGAGGTCGCCCGCCAGGCGGCCGCCGAGTCGCAGGTGCTGCTGAAGAACCGGGGCGCGGTGCTGCCCCTGAAGAAGAGCGAGAAGGTCTACGTCGCCGGTTCCAACGCCGACGACATCGGCAACCAGACCGGTGGCTGGACCCTCACCTGGCAGGGCTCGTCCGGGAACATCACCCGTGGCACCACCGTCCTCCAGGGCATGCGCGAGGCGGGCGGCGACGTCACGTACTCCAAGGACGCCTCGGCTCCGACCGACGGCTACGACGCCGGCGTGGTGGTGGTCGGCGAGACCCCGTACGCCGAGGGCGTCGGAGACGTGGGCAACGGCCACGACCTCCAGCTCTCCGCTGCCGACAAGGCGGCCGTGGACAAGGTGTGCGCGGCCATGAAGTGCGCGGTGCTCGTCGTCTCCGGCCGCCCGCAGCTCATCGGCGACCGGCTGGACGAGATCGACGCCCTGGTGGCCTCCTGGCTGCCCGGCACCGAGGGCGAGGGAGTCGCCGACGTCCTCTACGGCAGGCGTCCCTTCACCGGACAGCTCCCCGTCACCTGGCCCAGGTCCGAGGCGCAGTTGCCGATCAACGTCGGCGACGCGTCGTACGACCCGCAGTTCCCCTACGGCTGGGGCCTGACCACCCGCACCACCGTCCCGCGGGGCGGCGCGGCCACGCTGCGGGAGCTGGGTGCGCGGGCGGCGGCGGCCGACCGGACCGGCGCCGACCGGATCGGACGCGAGCTGGTGACCCGGGCCCGCCTGCTCGTCCAGCAGAAGGTGGGCGAACGGATCACGCAGGCGGTGGCGAAGCCCTTCGCCGACGCCGACCACCTGCTGCTGACCGGCCGGTACGCCAAGGCGGTGGAGAAGCTGGCGGAAGCGTACCGGGCGGCCTAGGGCCTGTCTGACCATTCCCGTCTGCCGCGCGGCGCCATGCACGCACTCTCGCCGCACCGCCCCCAGACCCGAGTACGTCCAGTGCGAGGGCCTGGGGCCGGCACGGCGAGAGCACGCACCTGACGCCGCGCGGCCGCCCTTCGGGCAACGAGCGAATGGTCAGACAGGCCCTGGCCACCCGGCCGATCCGCTTGCATGACCAGTTCTGGGAGGCTTCGGGTAGGTTCGAAGTATGAAGGCCGTTCTGCGGAACCGGAGCCTCCCGGCGCTGCTGCTGGCCGCCCTCGCCCTGGTGATGGCGACCACGTTCGCACCCCGCGCGAGCGCCCAGACCAGTATCTCCACGATCGCCGACGCGCTCCGCAAGAGCCCTGTCTACGTCGACCCGGCGGCGTCCGCCCAGCTGCCGAAGCAGGACGCCGACGCGCTCGCGAAGCGGATCAAGGACGCGGACAAACCCCTGTTCATCACCGTCCTGCCCGCCGACTACCCGACGGCGAACCTTTTCTCCGACCTGCGTGCCGCGACCGGCGTCACCGGCCTGTACGGCGTCCGTCTCGGCGACCGCTTCGACGCCCGTGCCGACTCCTCGGTGATGTCGGCGACGGCACGGGGGAACCTGGTGGGCAGCGTCCAGGGCGAGGACGCCAAGACCCAGCTGACCGACTTCACCGACCGCGCCCTGGCCAATATGGGCGGCCACGCCCCGAAGAGCTGGGGCGCCTCGGACGGCGGCGGTGGTGGCGCCTCGAGTACGGCGCTGATCGTGGCGGGCGCGGTGCTCGTGGCCGCCGGCTCGGGCGCCTACGTGCTGGTGCGCCGCAACCGGCGGCAGCGCGAGGAGGACCAGCGGGCCGCCCTGGACCGCCTGCGGGTGGTGGTGGACGAGGACATCACCGCCTTCGGCGAGGAACTGGACCGGCTGGACTTCCACCCCTCCGAGCCGGGTGCCGACGACGCGATGCGCGCCGACTACGAGCGTGCCCTGGACGCCTACGAGACGGCGAAACAACGCATGGCCGAGGCGCGAAAACCGGAGGACGTCCGCCCGGTCACCGAGACCCTGGAGGACGGCCGCTTCTCGCTGGCCCAGCTGGCCGCCCGCCGCGAGGGCCGTCCGCTGCCGGAACGCCGGCCGCCCTGCTTCTTCGACCCCCGCCACGGCCCCTCCACCACCGACGCCACCTGGACCCCGCCCGGCGGCGCCCCGCGCCAGGTCCCGGTCTGCGCGGCCGACGCCACCCGGCTGGCCGACGGCCGCGACCCGGTGGTCCGCGAGGTCGACACGGACTACGGCCGCCGCCCCTACTGGGACGCCGGCCCGGCCTACGGTCCCTGGGCCGGCGGCTACTTCGGCGGCGGCCTCCTCCCCGGCCTGCTCGTCGGCACCCTGCTCGGCGGCATGATGGCCACGCCGTCGTACGGGGCCGATTACGGCACCGGGTACGGCGACTTCGGCGGGGGCGACTACGGGGGCGGCGACGTGTCCGGCACGGACTTCGACGCCGGGGACTTCGGGGGCGGGTTCGGCGACGGCGGCGGGTTCGACGGCGGCGGGGGAGGCGGAGGCGACTTCGGGGGCGGGTTCTGAGGGCCTCGGGACGCGCTCACGCGGGCGGGCCCGCTCTCCCGCCACGGGGAGGGCGGGCGCGCCCGCGGTGGGCCGGCCACGGCCGGAGGTTCACGCGTTCTTGATCGCGGAGACGTCGAAGTGCAGCTTGATCTTGTCCGAGACGAGGACGCCACCGGTCTCCAGCGCCGCGTTCCAGGTCAGGCCCCACTCGGAGCGCAGGATCTCCGCCTTGCCCTCGAAGCCGACGCGCTCGTTGCCGAACGGGTCCTTCGCGGCGCCGTTGAACTCCAGGTCGATGGTGAGCGGCTTGGTGACACCGAGGAGGGAGAGGTCGCCGGTGATGCGGTAGTCGTCGCCGCCCAGGGCCTCGGCCTTGGTGGAGCGGAAGGTCATCATCGGGAACTCGTCGATCTTGAAGAAGTCGGACGACTTCAGGTGCCCGTCACGGTCGGCGTTGCCCGTTTCGATGCTCTCCATCTTGATGTCCAGCGTGGCTGTGGACCTGGTGGGGTCCGCGCCGTCCAGGTGCAGCGTGCCGGTGAAGTCGTGGAAGCCGCCCTTGACGTTGGTGACCATGGCGTGCCGGGCCACGAAACCGATCGTCGTGTGGGCCGGGTCGATCGTGTAGTCGCCGGTCAGCGCGGTGAGGTCGGGACCCGCTGCGGCCGGCGCGGAAGTGGTAGCGGCTGCGCTGTCCTTGCGGCCGAAGATACCCATGTCGCGCTCCTTGTTGAACGTTAAACGAACTCGGTGTCCCCGACAGTAGACCTATTTCGTTCGAGTTTCAACATCATCCGGGCTGTGGTTCCCGAGTCACGCACAGTAACTCCGTACGCCCTCTGGCGGACGCGCGTAGAACTGGGGCACCATCTGCCTGCACCACCTGCACAGCCGACCCACAGGAAGCAACGGCCCACCGCAGGAAGGTCCCCATGAAGGCCCACAAGGTCATGAAGCTCCGCTCCGTCCTGACCGCGCTCGCCCTCGTCGTCGCCCCGGGCGTCGCCGTCGTCGGCACCGCCACCGACGCCTTCGCCGTCACCAAGATCAGCCACGCGACCGCCACCCAGATGTTCCGTGACGTCGGCATCACCTGGTCGTCCTCCGGCAACTGCTCCGACCGGAACAACCCCACCTGCACCTCCTTCGAGCAGCTCAACCTCGCCACGGCCCAGGGCGCCCAGACCCTGAAGCGGGCCAGCGGCTGCGCCCTCAACATCACCGGCGGCACCGAGACCGGCCACGCCTCCGGCACCTACTCCCACTGGAACGGCTACAAGCTCGACTACGGCAAGAACACCTGCGTGACGTCGTACATCAAGAACAACTTCACCTACATCGGCCTGCGCGGCGACGGCGCCCCGCAGTACCGCTCCGGCTCCGGGAACATCTACGCCGACGAGGGCAACCACTGGGACGTCCTCTACTACAACTGCGGCGGCTGCTGAGCCGGCGGGAGAGGGCGGTGACCGGCCCCATGGGCATGACCCGACGCGCGCTGCTGCTGGCCGCCGCCCTCGTCCCCACCCTGGCGCCCCGCGCCGGTGCGGCCGACGACCCCTATGACGTCCTGCGCCGCCGCTGGCTCGGCATCGCCCTGGGGGCGGGGTTCGACCCGGGCGCCGAGCCGTACGCCTCCCGTCTCGTCCGACTCGGCTCGCAGGCCCGCGAGTTCAGCGGCGGCATGATTCCCGCCGCCGCCTCCCTCTGGCCCGGCCACCCCTTCGACCCGCCGTCGGGCATCACCTTCAGCTACGGCCGGCTGTGGACCATGACCCAGGCCTACCTCCAGCCCGGCACCGGTTCCACCGGCGACCCCGCACTCCTCGCGGACGTCCTGCGCGGCCTCGACCATCTCTCCGCCACCGTGTACAACCCGGCCACCACCCGCTACGGCAACTGGTGGGAATGGCAGATCGGCAGCCCCCGCCTGCTCATGGACATCACGGCCGCCCTGTACGAGCGGCTCGGCGACGCCCGGATCGCGGCCGCCTGCGCGGCCGTCGACCACTTCGTCCCGGACACGATGCTCACCGACTACACCGGCACCTCCACCGGCGCCAACCGCGTCGACCTGTGCCGCAGCGTCGCCCTGCGCGGCATCCTCGGACGCGACCCCGGCAGGATCTCCCTCGCGCGGGACGCTCTCTCGCCGGTCTTCCCGTACGTCACCGAGGGGGACGGGCTGTACGCCGACGGCTCGTTCGTCCAGCACCTCTGGGTCGCCTACTCGGGAACGTACGGCCAGGTCCTGCTCGACGGCCTCGGGCGCCTGTTCGCCCTGCTCGCCGGGTCGCCCTGGGAGGTCACCGACCCCGCCCGGCAGAACATCCTGGACGGCGTCGAGCACGCCTACGCACCCCTGATCCACGACGGACTGGTGATGGACTGCGTCAACGGCCGCGCCATCAGCCGTGGTCACCTGCGCGGCGACGACCCGGAGGTGATGCGCGGCGACCACTACCACGGGCAGGCACTCATCGCCGCCCTCGCCCTTCTCGCGGGCGGCGCGAGCGAGCGGGAGCGGGAGCGGTGGTACGGCCGGATCAAGGGGTGGATCGAACGGGACACGGTGGAACCGGTTCTGACCGCCCGTCAGTTCGGGGTGGCCGACCTCGCCCGGCTGCACGCCGTGGCCCGGTCGACCGCCCCCGCGGCCCCGGAACCCCTCGGCCACCGTCTCTTCCCGGCGATGGACCGTGCCGTCCACCGCGGGCGCCGCTTCACCGCCGCCCTCTCCATGGCCAGCGACCGCATCGCCCACTACGAGTGCGGCAACGGCGAGAACCCGCGCGGCTGGCACACCGGGTCCGGAATGCTCTCCTGGTGGCCCGAGGGCCGCGGCGACCAGTACACGGACTGGTACTGGCCGACCGTCGACTGGTACCGGCTGCCCGGCACCACGGTGTCGACCAAGCGGCTCGCCGACCGGGCCGGAGGCGAGTGGGGCGAGCCCAAGCCGGACGTCCGCTGGGTCGGCGGGACCACGGACGGCAGGTACGCGGCCGTGGGCCAGCACCTCAAGGGCCTCGGCTCCACCCTGGAAGCCCACAAGTCCTGGTTCTTCCTCGACGACGCCGTGGTCTGCCTCGGTGCCGGGATCCACTGCGCCGACGGCGTCCCCGTCGAGACGGTCGTGGACAACCGCAACCTCGGCGAGGGCGGCACGCAGACCTTCGTACGCGCCCGGCGGTGGGCCCACCTGGAGGGGCACGGCGGCTGGGTGCTGCCGTGCGGGGGTGAGCTGCACGCCCTCCGCGAGGACCGCACCGGCGCCTGGGCCGACATCAACACCGCCGGCACCGACGAGCGCCGGACCCGGCGCTGGCAGACCCTGTGGCTCGACCACGGCACCGACCCGGCGGACGCCGGTTACGTCTACGTCCTGCTGCCCGGCGCCTCCCGCGCCGGGACCGCCGCCCGGGCCGCCGACCAGCACTGGCTGTCCCTCCTGGCCAACGACGGCGCCTGCCAGGCCGTCGCCGTGCCCCGCCTGGGCCTGACGGCGGCGAACTTCTGGCGGGCCGGTACCGTGGGGGACCTGACCGTCTCGGCGGGCGCGAGCGTGCTCCTCGTCCGCCGGGGCCGGACGGCCACCCTCCGGGTGAGCGAGCCGCCCCGTACGGGTGAGCCGCTGGAGATCGTCTGGAACCGTCCCGTGCGCGCGGTGAACCGGGCCGACGACAGCGTGGAGATCCTCTCGGCGGACCGCCGTCTGAGGGTCCGTGTCACTCCGGGGATGGCATGTTCCACCCACGAATGTGAGGTGGCTCTCAGGTGACGGCTTTGTGGCACACCTACAACGCGGGTGCCTCCTGAGCAGTCGGAACGCCTGCACACCGCTGTGGTTCTGTTCACTGGCACCAGGAAAACGGGCCGGAGACTGTACGGAGTCGACGGCTCGCTTTCCTTGGTCTCCTTCGTAAGGTCACTACATGACCGTTTTGGAAGAGACGACGGGTGAGCCGACCGGCGAGCCGACGGACGCGCGCGGACGGGTCGCCGAGCTGCACGAGATTCGTGCGCAGGCAGTGGCAGGCCCCAGCGAGAAGGCGACCGAGGCGCAGCACGCCAAGGGCAAGCTGACGGCGCGGGAGCGGATCGAGCTGCTCCT
>NZ_JBICWR010000039.1:0-24998 GCF_043199855.1 Streptomyces sp. NPDC048521 | reverse complement strand
CAACGCCAACCCCCGACTGCCATGGTCATTCCTCGCCCATACCGGCCTGACCATCCGCCCACCACATCCACCGAACTTACGAAAAGATCAGTAGGAGAGAACCGCCGGACACACTGGCCACGATGGCTGCCGCCTGTTTCATCAACACCTTCTCCGACGGCGGACTCGTCGCCTGGGAGGGGGCGGCTGACTGCTCAGAGGGAGTGGCCCGGCCGGCGCTGTGGCCGCCGGAGTCCTGGCTGCAGGAGGTGAGCAGTAGGACTGATGCGGCTACCGCGGCGCAGGCCGGAAGGGTGCGTGAGCTGATCGGAGGGGTCACGATGACGTTTCCCAGTATTTCCATCCGGTCTCGGATGTCGGCAGTGTCGCCTTCCCGCTGCCGAGTTCTTTGGAACCGCAGGCGCCGATGCGCTGGTACTTGGCCCATGTCACCTTGTACCCCCATGAGCCGTATTGCAGATGGCCGTACTTGTTGGACTTGACGTTGTGAGTGTACTGATGCCCGGTCGAGATGCTGACACTTCCCCCGACTTTTACACTCACCTGGGCCTTGGCCTTGGCGATGATGGCGTTCGAGCTCCATTCGATGGAGCCGGAAATCTCCGCGCTGATGGTGCCGGACTTGGTGACCGAAACGCTCATGGTGCCGCCAGGTCCGTCTTTGTAGGAGGTGCCGTTCCACCATGACGCACGAAGTAGGGCTTCTTCGATGTGATGCTGTACCAGGTGTACGGCCCGTCGCAGTAGGTGGGCTCGCTGATCGACTGCTCGGGCCCGTCCTCCCAGTCTGACCGGTCGTTGATCTCCGTGGTTTCGTCCGCAGAGATCGTCGGGACGTCTTCAGGTCCCGCGTCGTCAGCGAGCGCAGGAGCGGAGGCTAAGGATGCCAGGAGAACGGCAGCAACTCCCGTACCGGAAAGCTTCTTTGCAAGGAGACTCACAAGGTGTCCTTCGTGGAAATCGCCCGGCTGGCGATCGAATGCCTGGACGCTACCCACTGAGCATGCGCACAACAATCACAAGTGGCGGGTTCTGAGGTGCATTTGAGGGTCATGGAACGGGTATCGGCCAAATGCGGCCGAAAGACATCACTGGGCTGTTCAGGTTGTTCAGTCGCGAGCATCCGGCCCACCACCGCGGCGGCGCCGGGCATCGCGTACAGCACCATCCGGTTCACGGCGTTGTCGTGAGTGCGGACGGGCCGGGCTGATATCCGCCGGTCGGCCTTCCCGGAGCGGCGCTGAGTGGGGATGAAGGTGCCGTCGATCATGATCACCTCCCCGCCATGCTTGGCGCCGACGTACCGTGGCATCGAGTAGACGGCATCGGGTGCACTCAGTGGCCGGCCTCCCGGCCCCAGTGCGGTCCGGGCTCCTGCGAGCGGTGCGCCTGCTGGTCAGCATCGCGCACCGGCTGCGGCCTCTCGGCACCGTCCCGGTGAGCGTAGCGGTCCATCGTCGCCCGGGCCCGGTCGGCCGCTGCGGTGAAGACGTCCCCGAGGTGACGCAGGCGCTCGGCTGTGAGATCGAGGGCTTCCATATCCGTGCGGGACTCCCGCAGGGCGGCCCGCAGCGCCGTCAGGTCGACCGCTCCCTGGCGGCCGGGCTTCTGCTCCTGGTCGTCGTGCTCGGGGTCGGCCGGCTCGGGCGCGAGCAGCTGCTCGGGCATCGCCGCCTGCTGGTGGGTGACGACGTCGTACGCCCGGCCTCGCGTGGCGACGGTGGAGCGCAGCTTCTCGCGGACCGCTGCACCGGCGAGGACGGCCCGATCGTACTGCAGCGGCAGGCGGGGTATCTCCCACTCCCCCAGCCCGAGGTCTGGAGGCGAGGGTGCGGCGGGTGCGCTCGGGTCGGCTGGTGGCTGCCGATCGGGGGCGGTGGTGAGCGGGCGCCAGCGGTCGGAGGTGAGGTCGGCCAGTGACCAGCGGGCGGTGTAGAGGCGGTAGGCGGGCAGCAGGCCGCGCAGCGTCTTCGGCTCGCTGATGTCCACGCAGTACGTGGCAAGCGCGGCGTCCACGATCTGTTCGTCCAGGCCCGGCTCGCGGCGGCGGCCGCGCAGGACGAGAGCGAGGTGACGGCGGGCTTCGGCGAGCAGGTGCTGGCGGTGGAACCGGCCGCCGCTGTTCATCACGAACACCGTCGCGGCGACGTCGACGGCAGCCAGGGCGACGTCGACCACGGCGGCGACCCGGACCCGGATGGCGGCGGCTGCGGCGTGGGCGTGCTCGAGGAGGGAGGTGATGACGTCGGCGGCGACACCGGAGGTGAGGATCGCGCTCGCCTTCCACCACGCGCGCAGCTGCGCGAGCGGGCGGGCCTTCTGCTTTGGCGGGCGCGTCATCTTCGCGGCCATCCGGTTCAGCTTGGTGCGGGCCCGCTCGGAGACCACGGGCAGGAACCGCGGCTCGCCGTCGTCGACGGCGGTGACGTACTCGTGCTCCAGCTCGGCCAGGCAGGCGGCGATCTGGTCGCTGCGCCGGGAGGTCCAGCGGATCAGCTCGTGCGGCACCCCGGCGATCTCCATCACGGGTCGGCGCCCCGGGGTGACGGTGCGCGGCTCGGTCGCCAGCCCCTCAGCACCTCGCACGCCTCGGCCATCACCAGCTCGTTGTAGAGCGCGGAAGCGGCCACCGCGTGCTCGAAACAGGACCTCGGAGTGCACCGAGCCCCACTTGCCATCAGGGCGCTGGGCTTTGGCGGACAGAAGGAGGTGGTCGTGCAGGAGCGGCATCCCGGAGCGCGTTTCGTAGTGGCAGAACCGCGCGGCGACCAGACCGTGCACCGGGCGGACTGGGCCCTCCGTCCGGTGCCCGCCCTCCGGCGCTGTCACGTTGTTGCGGGGGGTAGGTGTCTGATGGTGTGTTGCGGCGTGGTAGGGCCCGTTCCGGGCTGTGCTCAGGCCGTGGTGGAGGGGCCGGCGACTTAGGTGATGTGCTTCCAGATTGCGAAGCGGACGGTCATCTCGGCTCGGTAGTCGTGTGCGGGCATCAGGTGGCGGCGGGGCCGGAAGTGGGGCGAGATGCCGCTGAATGCGGACAGGAACCGCTGGGCCCCGCCGGTGCTGTGGAAGCCCTTCATAGCGCGTTCGCGCTGCCTGGTTGGCTGGTGGCTGTTTTCCACCCGGTTGTTCAGGCCCTTGTGGGAGCGGTGCTCGACGGAGGGCATGACCTCGCGGTGGGCCGCTCCGTAGGAGCGGAGCTTGTCGGTGACGACCACCCGCGGCACCGTCCGAATCTTCTTGAGGAGCCTGCGGAAGAAGCGTCGGGCTGCGCCCGCCGGCTCTGCATGAGGATGTCGAGGACGTGCCCGTCTTGGTCGACGGCCCGCCACAGGTACTGCAACCGCCCGTTGATCTTGATGAAGACCTCGTCCGCGTGCCACTTGTCCCCGGGCTGGGGCTGCCGGCGGCGCAGCGCGTTGGCGTAGGTCTGCCCGAACTTGCCGCACCAGCGGCGGATCGTCTCGTAGGAGACGACGATCCCGCGCTCGGGCATCAGCTCCTCGACCTCGCGGTACGACAGCGGGAAACGGAAGTACAGCCACACACAGTGGGAGATGACCTCGACCGGGTACCGGTGACCCTTGTACGACGGCGACGCGCTCCCCACGGACGACCCTTCCCAGGTTGATCAACCCGAAGATCATCCCACCGGTCAGCCAACGTGACAGTGCCGGCGGGTGGTCTTTCCCTGTAAGTGGCGGTGCCTGGAGGGGCCGGTATTCGCGTACCGGCCCCCCATGGTTGCGTCAGCCGGACCAAGTGCTGGTCCGGCGACGGGTGGTGGCGGCTCCGCCGCGGTCAACGGTGGCCTTGACGGCCGGCGAAGATGGCGCCCCGCAGGACTGCGGCAAGCCGGACCTCGTCCCAGGTACGCTCCTCGTCGGTGGCGTCGGACGCGTCATCACCGCGGGCTTTCACACCGCTCAGCCCTTGCGACGGCGGCAGGCCATCCACGCCACGACGGCCACGCCGGCGACCGTCAGCAGCAGGTTGCGGTTGTCCCGCACCATCCGCGCGCCCTGAGCGGTCTTCTGTTGCACCGGTTCAGGGGCCTTGTCCTGCCACAGCCGGCCAGCCTGCGCGGCCTTCGCGCGGGCCTGCTCGGTCGCCTGGGCTGCCTGGTCCTTCACCGGATCGGGGAGCTTGTCTTCAAGTTGATCCCGCCCGACTGCGCAAGTCAAACGCTGCGCTCGACGGCGGCGGGTGCCGGCCAAAAGGGCTGTGCGGGCGGAGGAGGCAACTCCGTAACCGTCTGACGCAGACTCGACCACGCCACTCCCCCCGCGCCTCGCCTGATCTCCGAGACCAGACAGGATGAGTCCACCATCCACCTGCGACCCGGGAGTGCTTCTTCCCCGGGCTCGGTACTCAGAGGATCCACCCTTGATTCATCACCGGACAGCGCCCCTGATTCTGGTGCTCTCGGTAGTGGCGCTCTCAGCATGCGCCTCGAACCAGCCCGCACCACCGAAGGGCAGCCCGCAGGTAGTACGCGATCGGCTGGCCGCAGCCGACGACGCCCCGTACTCGGCTGCGCTCAGAGCCGTCACACAGTCGGGGCCCAGACGACTCCAGCTCATGGAGGGGCGGGTCAACCTCAACGCGCCTTTCACAGGTCGTACGACAGACACAACCGAGGAGTACACCGAGGACGTCGTGATCACCCGGCAGAAGGTGTACCGGCGCGCCAGCGGAACTCATGGGGTGTGGCAGGAGTTCCCTGCATCGGCGGCAAAAGGGGGTATACCCGCGGACCGGCTCCCGCAGTACGTGCGGCTCATGCTCGGTCACAGTGCCTCCGTGCACCGCGGGAGTGAGCCCTTGCGGGTATCGGCCCGCCTCACCCCGAAGGACATCGAGTCGGTGGACAGGACCGTCGGACGCAACTTGCGCTCCGCGACCGCAATCGACGCCGATGCATGGATCAACGACGAGGGCCGAGTCGTGCGCGTACGCCAGAAAATCCACTTCGCGTCCGACCCCGACATCGAAGCGACGCTCACGCTCACCGACTTCAAGAGCTCCATGCCGGTGAACGCCCCCGTTGCATCCTGAGCGTCAGCCAGACCACTGCGCGGCCTACTGCGCCACGTAGCTGTCGATGGGCATAACAGGGCTGAGCACCTGCCTGGCAAAACGGGTCAACTACGGTGCTCATCGACAGTCATGTGCGGGCCGTCGTACAGTGCTCTGGCGGCGGCCCGCTCTCGAGGCGGAGATCCACCCCCTGGACCGCGCCCTGGTCGTCGTCTCCGTCGACCCCGACGTCGGCGAGCCGATCCCCGGCGACACCGCCCGCCCCCCAGCTGCGCCAGTACACCGACGACGTCGAACAGGTGCGCATCCTGTGCTTCGTTATAGTGCTGCGCACCGTCGTGGTTGTCGCCTACATCGAGGTCTAGCCTGTCCAGGCCAGTGTGCCGGATTGGCCTTGTACCGCGGACCACCACACCGCCACGGGACACGCTCCGGCCCGCAAAGACGGCAGGCCGTCGCGAAGTCCGACGGCGACTGCTCCAGCTTGGCCATCGAAGCCTTGGACACGGGGCAGATCGTCGGCGCTGTCGGCTCGCACTACGCAGATCCGCGTGCGGGGCGGTTCGAATACGGCATCACGATGGGTGCTGGGCACCGACGCAAGGGCTACGCGGCAGAAGCCGTGGTGATGCTGCTGCGATTTATGTTCGCGAAGCGGCGGTACCACAAGTGCGAAGCGCGGATCTTCGGGCACAACGAAGCATCGCTGGCACTACATCGCCGTCTCGGCTTCGCCGAAGAGGGACGGCTGCGCGATCACGTGTTCTTCGCCAGCCGGCACCATGATCTCGTCGTGATGGGCATACTCGTTGACGAGTTCGCGCGGCTTCACTCGATGAGCGAACTTGAGTGAAGGCTGGGCCTCCGCAGCAGAGTGAGGCCGTTTCAACTCGTGCGGCGACGAGCCCACGTTGGAGTGAATGAGTTGGGCCGTCTGCAAGGCGGATGCAGGGTGTCTCCCGTCGATCACGGTCATGTCGGAGGCCGTGTTGCTTGATCACGGTCGTGCCGGGAGGCCGGGATGGGTTTGTCGCGGACGGAGCTGTTTGCTGCGATTCGGCGGGACAAGCGTCTCGATCCGGAACTGTCGCAGCGGGCTCTGGCGGAGAAGTACGGGGTGCATCGCCGGACGGTGCGGCAGGCCCTTCTGTCTGCTGTCCCGCCGCCACGGAAGAAGCCGACACCGCGGGCTGCGGCTGCGGCCGGTGCAGCGCGTCTGTTCCCCGGCTTCCTCCCAGGCCACCTCCCAGGAACGCGTCTGCCTGGGGAAACAGCCCTCCCACCTCCCAGACATCACAGGCGTTCCGGGGTATTTCCGCCCCCAGCCTCCCAGGTCCCTCACAGGTCTGTCTCCCAGACGCTGGAGGTCTGGGAGACAGCGGAGCGTGAGTGCCGACGCGTGCCGGAGTGGGCCGTGCGATTACTGCGCTACGACCGGGCGCGGGCGAGGAACACAGCGAGGTCACCTGTAGCTTCGGGATCGGTGGTGGCGAGCCCGGCCGCGAACGCCAGCTGGTCGACGCCGACGCCGGGGACCAGGCGGGCGTTCGTGGCCCTGCCCGACGGGCAGGAGTTCTCTAGGAGTTGTCTTCAAATGTCAGGCCCACATCAGGAGCGATGCCAGGGTGACGGCTGCTTGGTAGGACTCGGCGGTCTTGTCGTAGCGGGTGGCGATGCCTCGCCACTGTTTCAGGCGGTTGAAGCAGCGTTCGACCACGTTGCGCCGCTTGCAGAGTTGCTTGTCGAAGGCCGGCGGGCGCCCTCCGCGGCTGCCGCGTCGGAGCCGGTTGCGGATCTGGTCGGCCCGCTCTGGGATGGTGTGGCCGACGCCCCGCCGCCTGAGCCAGGCCCGGATCGCTTTGGAGCTGTAGCCCTTGTCGCCGATGACGTGGTCGGGCCGGACGCGGGGGCGTCCCGGTCCGGGGCGGGGCACCCGTATCGCGTCCATCACGGTGGTGAACTGGGTGCAGTCGTTGGTGTTCCCGCCCGTGACGGTGAAGGCGAGCGGGCGCCCCAGGGAGTCGCACGCCAGGTGAATCTTGCTGGTCAGGCCACCTCGGGAGCGTCCGAGTCCCGGGTGACGGAGCCCCCTTTTCGGGCCCCCGCAGCATGCTGGTGGGCACGGACAACGGTGGAATCGACCGACACTAGCCAGTCGATGTCCCCGGCCGCGTCCGCCCTCGCCTGGGCGGCCTGGAGCATCTGCTCGAACGTGCCGTCCAGGGCCCACCGGCGGAACCGGGTGTGCAGTGTGGCCCACGGGCCGTACCGCTCGGGCACGTCCCGCCAAGCCGTCCCGGTACGGAACTTCCACACGATCCCGTTGAGCACCGTGCGGTCGTCCAGCCGCTTCCTGCCCCGCAACGACTCGGGCAGCAGCGGCCGGATGAACTCCCACTCGGCATCCGACAGTTCATGGCGACGTATCACCCGACCATGATCCACCAATAAAGATCATTTGAAGACACCGCCTAGGGCGGAAGGCGTGGCGCGAGGCAGACCTGCAGGAGTCGGTACAGCTCAGCGCCGGTGCAGCTCACGATATCGAGCGCAACAGGTGTGGCGCCATCGCTTAATCGGGCGATGACACCACCTGCGAGGTCGGCTCTGTGCCGGGTGGCCGGCTGCGTGGCCTACGTTGCGCGTTTGTGTTGACTACTGAGGTGTGTCCCCGGGCGTCAGTGCGAAGGCCAGCCAGGCGAGGGCGCAGAGGCCGGCCGACAGCAGCAAGGACCATCCGGTGTCGGCGGTCGCGGCGGCGCCCATGAGGGCGACCCCGAGGGTGGCGCCGATCTGGCGGACGGCGTTGAGCAGGCCGCCGACCGAGCCGGCCGTGCCATGCGGGGCGGCCCCGATGACGGCTGCGACGAGGGCAGGCAGGACGAAAGAGATGCCGAAGCCTGTGAGCAGCAAACCCGCCGCGAGCCAGACATAGGCGCCTTCGGTGAAGACCGTGCAGGCCAAGACCGTGCCACCGGCAGCCAGGAGCGCCAGCCCGGCCAGGATCGGAGGCCGCGGGCCGGTGCGGGCCACGATCCTGCCAGTCAGCGGCGGATTCGCGGCGAAGGGAACGGTCAGCGGCAGGAACGCCAGCCCCGTCTCCAGGGCGCTCACGTGCCGCTCGCGCTGCATCAGCAGGGGCAGCACGAACAGGACCCCCGCCAAGGCGAAGTTGGCGACCGCGCCCGCCAGCAGCCCGGCCCGCACCGGTGCCGACCGCAGCAGCGTCCGGTTCACTACTGGGGCCTGGCTGCGCCGTTCGAGCATGACGAACAGCACCACCGCGATGCCGAGCCCACCCGCCGACCACGCAGTGTGGACCCAGGCGCCCGCGCCGGCGGCGATCAGGACGTCCGTGAGCAGTGCCAGCATTGCCACAGCTGCTGTCTGGGCCGGCCAGTCGACGAGGTTGGCACCGCGCGGGCAGCGCACCGCCTGTCCCCAGGTCAGGGCCAGTACGAGCAGCCCGAGGGGCACGTTGACCAGGAACACGGCCCGCCATCCGGCCGCCTCCACCAGGGCGCCGCCGACGATCGGGCCGGCGGCGACGGCCGCCCCGCTGACCGCGGCCCACACTGAGATCGCACGGGCCCGAGCCGCGGGGTCGGGGTAGAGACGGGCGATCAGTGCCATCGAGGCCGGAACGCAAGCCGCCGCCGCAGCCCCTGACACCGCTCGCAGGACCAGCAGCGCACCCAGGTTCGGAGCCAGAGAACTGAGCAGGGACGCGAGCGCGAACACGGCCGTGCCGGCCCGAAAGACCCGCTCGGCGCCGAACCGGTCGGCTGTCGCCCCCGCCGACAGCAGCAGAGCCGCGAACACCACGGTGTAGCCGGTGGTGGCCCACTGCAGGCCGGCCATCGACGTATGCAGCGACGCGGCCAGGTCAGGTTCGGCGACGGACAGCACGGTGGTGTCGAGCAGCACCATGAAATAGCCCAGCGACACACCCGTCAGCGCGCCCGCACGCCTCGCCCGGGACAGTGCGGGCACCGCGGACGCGACAGAGTTCACAACAGCCATGGAAGAGAAAGCCTCCGGTGAGCAGCCAGATCAATCACGCCGCCCACCATCGGCTCGACCGAGCGGGACGCTCCACCGGCGCAGCCGCACGCTCCGTTCGGAAATTCCGAACGCCCTCACAGTGTTGGGCGCATACGTGGAACTACGCCAACTCGCCACCTTCGAGGCCGTGATCCGGCACCGGACCGTCACGGACGCCGCCGTCGCACTCGGGCTTGCCCCTTCCTCCGTTTCGCAGCAGATCCGCACTCTCGAAGCGGCCCTCGCCGTCACCCTGTTCACCCGCGGCCCCAAAGGCATGGAACTGACCCCCGCCGGGGAACGCCTGCGCGGCTGGGCGCGCACGCTGCTCGACACCGCCGAGCAAGCCGTCCACGATGTCCGCGGCGAGCGCCGACGGCTACGGCTCGGCGCCCTGGAAACCCTCGCCGGATCCCACGTGCCCCTCGTCCTGACCCGGCTGGCCGAACACCGCCCCGACATCACGGTCGACGTCCACTCCGACCGCACCCGCCAAGGACTTTTCACCGATGTCGCCGAAGGACGCCTCGACGCAGCCCTTCTTCTGGACGCCGGGGAAGACATCGGCGGGCTCGGCTTCCCCGCCCCGGCCGAGCCCTTCGCCTTCCTGGACCTCGACCCCGTCCCCCTAGCCCTGGTCGCCGCCCCGACCCACGCCCTCGCTGCCCGCCCCGCACTGACCCCCACTGACCTCGACCACGAACGACTCCTGGTCAACGTCCCGGAGTGCTCCTTCTGGCTGGCCGGACAACGCCTCCTCGGCACCGGCCCCGAACGCGTTCGAGCCGGCGGAGTTCCCGTGATGCGCGCCTGGGCCGAACACGGCCTCGGTGTCACCCTGCTGCCCCGCTTCGCCGTCACCGACAGTCTCCGCGCCGGCACCCTCGTACAGCTCGACCTGCCCGTGCCCGACCTCAGCCTGCGCCTCGTATGGCGTAAAGACCGCGAAACCCTCCCCGAATTACGCGATGTCCTCTACGCCGCCACCCTCCCCCCTGAACGGCGGAAAAGGGGAGAGCCCAGTTACCGGGCACATCAGGAGAGTCCCGTCGGCCGGGCGGCACCGCCCTCCCGCGAACTGCGCGAGCTGTCATAGGGAGATGAAGGGCGAATGCTCGGCTAGCAGAAGCCTCCGCAGCCACAAACGCAGACGCGGTAGCACTCGACGACGAGGGCACACAGATGCGGACACGACTCCTCCAGCAGCGGGTCGTCCGGGACTGGGATCTCGACCGCTAGACCCGCACCGCCGAAACCGAGCCAGCCCCGCCCCTGCCACAGGCACTGTTCGACGCCGTCCTGGAAGCCTGCCTCACCCCGCTCGCCTGTGGTCGGCGATCAAGGCCCGCGAGCTCGCCAACCTCGCCGGCGACCACCTCGCAGACGTTGCCGACGCCACTGAACGAGGCATCCACCGCATCAGCCAGAACGATCAACTCCCCTGGTCCTTCCTCGCCCACACCGGACTCACCCTCCACCCAACCCCACAGAACTAATGAAAACCTCAGGTAGGTGTGCCATCTCATGACATTGGTTCCGCGCTGTCAGGCTTGCCGGGCGTAGGACGTGAGGCGATCGGCGAGCGTGATGACGAGGTCGCGCAGTTCATCGGGGCGCTCGATGACGAACGGCCGGTCGAGTGAGGCGAGTACCGGAGGCAACCAGTCGAGCCGCTCCACCCGCAGCTCGACGCGCAGCCAGCGCTCGGTCGCCCGGTCCTCGCCTGCCACGGGCGCGTACTCCTCCAGGCTCGCGACGCTGGCGGGAAGGCGGGCGCGGATCTGCTCGACCGTCCCGTGGATCCGCAAGGTCACCTCATGCCGGTACTCGGCCGTGGCGAACGCCGACAGCACGCGCTGTGCCGGACCGGGCCCCGCGGGCGCTTCGAATGAGCCGGGCAGGGTCCTCGCGTCTGCGACGCGATCGAGTCGGAAGGTTCGGTCCTCGCCGATCTGGGCGTCCCTGGCCGTGACGTACCACCGGCCCGCATGGGCGACGATCCCGTACGCGTGCAGCGTGCGTTCGCTGCGCTGTCCGTCGCGGTCGGTGTAGCGGATCGAGACCGGTCGGCGGTGGTGCACCGCATCGGCGATGGTGAGCAGGACCTCGGCGTTTGGGGTGTCGAACTCGCCGGGCCGATCCGTGAAGGCGAGAGCTTCCAGGAGTGTGTCGAGCCGACGGGCGATGTGCTTGGGCAGCACCCGCCGGATCTTCGCCGATGCCGTCTCGCTTGCGGTGTGCTGCGTCGTCGTCAACCCTGCTCGGCGGCCGGCGACCAGGCCGAGCAGCACGGCCAGCGCCTCGTCGTCGCTGAGCATGAGCGGAGGCAAGCGGTACCCGGGGGCGAGCCGGTACCCGCCGTAGCGGCCGCGCACCGATTCCACGGGCACGTCCAGGTCGATCAGCTGGTCCACATACCGCCGCACGGTGCGTCCTTCGACGCCGAGCCGGTCGGCGAGTTCGGCCACCGTCCGGGTGCCGCCCGACTGCAGCAGCTCCAGGAGTGTCAGCACGCGGCCGGTGGGTCGAGGCATGTTCGCAGCCTAACGCGAATACAGGACCGATTCTGTCCACTATTTCTCCTAGCCTGCGACGTGCACGCCTCCAGCACAGCCAGGAGATTCCCATGGACTTCGTATCGATCCGCATCATCACCAGCGACGTCGCACGCCTCGTCGAGTTCTACGAGCGAGCCACAGGAGCGCGGGTGACGTGGGCCACCGAAGACTTCGCCGAACTCAGGACCGCGGGCGCCACCCTCGCGATCGCCGGCACCCGCACCGTCCCGCTGTTCGCCCCGGGCTCCGCCCGCCCGGCGGACAACCACAGCGTGATCACCGAGTTCCTTGTCGACGACGTGGACCGCGTTCACCAGAACCTGACCGGCTTCGTCACCGACTTCGTCAACGAGCCCACCACGATGCCCTGGGGCAACCGATCCCTGCTGTTCCGCGACCCCGACGGCAACCTCGTCAACTTCTTCACCCCCGTCACGCCGGCGGCCATCGAAAAGTTCACACGCTGACGCCACGCACAGCCGCTCACGCGGGAGCCCTGAGATCCCAGGGCTCCCAGGAACGCGGCCACCGAGTCCACGAGGACTCAACCGGCCCCGGGACCTCGATCCACCCACCTGTGAGCAGCTGCGCGAGGTCCTCCGCTACGAGCACGACTGAGTCGGCGGCCTGGTCCACGTCGACGTCAAGAAGCTCGGGCGTATCCCGACCGGCGGCGGCCGGCGGATGCACGGCGTCGGCACCGAGTTCGCCCGCGCCTCCAAACGTACCGGTCCCTGCACCGGCAGGTCGGATACCCGTACCTGCATTCGGCGCTCGACGACCACTCCCGGCTCGCCCACACCGAGGCCCTGGACGATGAGAAGGCCGTCACCGCGATCGCCTTCTGGCACCGGGCCGTTGCCTTCTTCGCCGCCCACGGCGTCACACCGATCCGCCGCTTCCTCACCGACAACGGCGCGTGCTACCGGTCTACGACCTGGGCTGACGCGCTCGCACCTTTGGTTTTGTACGTGGGAGCTGGTTCTGGTCCAACTTCTGTGGAGCTGTCACGCTCTGTAATGTCTCGGGATTCTGGATGGCCCTCCGTGACTCGTTGACAGACCTGTTTGGGAACATGCCCGCATGGACTTCGACCTCGCCCCACCAACCGGCGTTGGCCCGTTGCGGATCGGTATGACTCGGCAATCGGCCAACGCGGCGCTGGACTCGCTCCGCGATCTCTCCGCGGTCTCGGAGTCCGACCGGCCGGGTCAGGACGTCTTCCGTCCCAGTGGACTGATGATCAGCATCCACTGCACGCGAGACACGCTCCAGGCCGTTGAGCTCGGAAGGCCGTCGACTCCGACGGACCGAGTCACCTTCCGGGGCCTGGACGTGTTCGCGATTCCGGCCCGCGAGCTGGTGCGACGCATGGGCAAGTACACCTCGATCGAGGCGGACCCCGACGACCCAGCGTCTTTCGTCGCCGCTGATCTGCTCCTGAGCTTCTGGCGCCCGTTCGCAACCGACGACGAGCCGGAGGAAGAGCAGGGCTACTTCTTCAGCCCAGTCCTGCTGGCACGACCTGGCTACTACGACACCCCTGCTCAGGCGGCGGAGCGACTCCAGCAAAGCTCGTGACGGACCCATCAGGATGCCCACAGGACTCGTTTCCGCAAGAGACTGAAGCCGGCCCGGCCATACATCTGGCGCTTGATCATTTTGATCCGGTTGAGGTGGCCTTCGACGACGCCTGAGCTCCACGGCAGTGTGAGGCCGGCGGCGACGGCGGCGAGATCGCGTTCGAGGCCGTTGGCGAAGGCGTGGAGGCTGGGCAGGTCGTCGGCGCGGACCGCCTTGATCCAATGCGGGAGCTGGTCACCCTGGAGCTGGGTGAGCATTTTCCCGAACGCGCGGACGTGTCCGGCGAGGGCATCCAGTTCGGGGCAGCCAGCGAGGACGGATTTGAGCTTCAGTCGCTCGCCTTCCGGCAGGGTGTCGGGGTGGGTCAGGATCCAGCCGGTGACCGTGCGTGGGGACGGCGGACGGGCTGCAGGTGCGGTCGGGGTTGTGCGAAACGGCTGGAGGTAGGCGCGGACGGCTAAGTAGCCGCCGGTGTAGCCGTGAGTCTTGATCTCTTCCCAGAGGTTCCAGGCGTTCGTGCAGCCCTCGGCCCATCGCTCGTGCAGGTAGGGCTTGAAGTCGTCGAGCTTGGTCCTGCGGTTCTGCCACTGACCCTGGAACAGGTCTTCCGGCCTTGCGGCGTCGGCCAGCCGTTGGACGGTGCGATAGGTCATGCCGAGCTGTCGCTGGATCGCGCGTCGGCTGTGGCCGGCGGCCAGCAGCGCGTGGACGGTGGCGTGCTTGGCTCGGGTGCGGTCGGCGAACCGGTGCCCGGTGGGCCACGGCGACCCGCTCTCGGCCGGTGCCGGTGCCGGCGCCTTCTCAGGCACAGACTCGGCGAAGGTCGCGCGGAGACACGGACGGTGGCGGGAGACGCACCGCTCGGCCGCTTCGCCGAGGTTGCGCCAGAGGTGGAACCGGTCGGCGACCTGGACGGCGGTGAGTCCCCCGACGCTGGCGCCCTCGGCGAAGAACGGGGCGCGGTCGCGGCAGACGACCTCGATCCCCGGGTGCTCGGCCAGCCAGGCCGCGACAGTGCCTGCCTCGCGATCCGGCAGTAGGTCCACCGGTCGGCGTGTCTCGACGTCGACCAGCACGGTCCCGTAGACGCGACCCTTGCGCATCGCGTACTCGTCGACGCCGACCACACGCGGGACCTGTGGCTGGGGTTCCGGGAGAGCGTCGACCAGCCGTAGGACCGTGTTCCGGCTGACTCCCGCCCCGAGGACGTCGGCCAGCCGGGCACCGGCTCGACCGGCCAGGGCGAGGCCGACCTCGGCCAGTACCGACCGCATTCGTTCGGTCCGTTGGCTGTACCGCCGGGTCAGGCCCGCGATCTGCTCGACGAACGTCCGCCGCCCGCAGGAGACCTCTTCGCACGTGAAGCGCCGGACAGGAAGTCGCAGCACCACCCGCCGTCCCGCCACCGGGAGGTCAGTGGGAAACCGCAGGTAAGACCCGTGCACCCGCCCGGACCAGCTTCCACAGCTCGGGCACCGAGCCCCGGCCGTCCGGCATCTGACACCGACTCGGATCACCTCGCCATCGTCCTGCGCCGACACCACCCTGATCCCCGGATCAGCCAGGAAGAGCAGCTCTTCCAGCCGCAGCAGTACCTCGCGCACAGCCCAGAACCATCAGCCCGAAGGTGGTCGGTACCGTCAGTTTCCAGACGGTCTCGCGAGACCTATCACCAAGATCAACAGTCACAGCGAGTAGACACCACAGAAGTTGGACCAGAACCCGACGTTGAGCAGCGATTGTTCACGAGATTGGGTTCTGGCACGACTTCCGTGAAGCGGTCACGATTAGTGATCAGTGGGTGTTTCGAGTGCTTGGAGGATCTGTCGCACTTCCTGGCGCCACTGGTCGGCGTCGGCGCTGTCCACCCAGCCGGTTGCCATTTCTGATCTGTCCTGGAGAACCCGGTCCAGTGCGAGTCTCGCCGACGCGCGAAGGGAGGCTGGCAGTTCGGGCAGCGGTTCCCTGGGGCCGTCATCGGGGTCAATCACGATGGGGCTGTCCGGGAGGGTGCTGGCGATGAGAGCGTCGGCGGCAACGGCTTCGGCACCGTCTCCGCCATCGACGTGCTCTCCCGAGTCGGTGACTCGCTGGAATGCCCGCTTCAGCACGTCGATGACCTGCTGGGGGCTGAGTCCCTCAAGTTCATCGACGAAGTCTGCGGCGAGGTCGCTGTCGAACGGGCCGGTTCCCCACGTTCCCATGCAAGGCTCCTGATACGGCTGTCTCGGACGAAGGCATGGTTCCAGGAGCCACTGACATCGGCCATGTGGCAAGGAGGACCCGCTTGCGGAGGAGTGCGAAGCCGGCGCGTCCGAACATCTGGCGCTTGAGCATCTTGATCCGGTTGACGTGTCCTTCGACGACGCCGGAGTTCCAGGGCAGGGTCAGGCCGGCGATGACCGCGTCGCGGTCTCGGTCGATGCCGGCCGCGAGAGTGTGGAGACTGGGAAGGTCATCCTGGCGGACGGCGTCGAGCCACTGCGGGAGTCGTTCGCCCTGGCGCTCGGTGAGCATCTGGGCGAAGGACCGAACGTGACCGGTCAGGGCATCGAGTTCAGGGCAGTTGGCAAGGACGGCCTTGGCGGAGCTGTTCGATCTCGGTCAGCGTCTCGGGTCGGCTGAGGTTCCATCTCGTCACCACGCGGGGTGCCGGCGGTTGCGCGGTGACCGGCCGTGGCGAGGTCCGCTTCTCCCGCAGGTAGGCGCTGACCCGGCCGTAGCTGCCTCGATAGCCCAAGGGAACGATCTCCTCCCAGAGCTTCCAGGCGTTGGTGCAGCCCTCGTCCCAGCGTTCGTCCAGGTAGGGCTTGTACTCGTCGAGGACGGAGGTCCTGTTGTGCTGCCACTGGCCGCGGAAGAGGTCTTCCGGCTTCGCAGCGTCGGCGAGGCTCTTGACCGTGCGGTGGGTCATGTTCAGCTGGCGCCCGATGGAACGGCGCCTGTGGCCGGCTTCCAGCAGCGCGTGGACCGTGGCGTGCCTGGCTCGGACGCGGTTGGCGAATCGCTCGCTCCGCCATGGCGAGTCCGTCATCTCCTCGGGCGGCGCCGGTTCGTCGGCCTTCCCCTCGCCATCGGGGACCAGGACGAAGGCACTGGCGGTGGCGGGCGACAGCCCGCTCAGCAGCCTCCCCGAGGTTGTGCCATAAATGCCAGCGGTCGGCGACCTGCGTCGCCTGGGGTGCCCCGGCTGTGGCGCCCTCTGCGAAGAATGGCGCGCGGTCCCGGCAGACGACCTCGATCCCGGGTCGCTTCGCCAGCCATGCGGCCAGGCTGGACGCCTCACGGTCAGGCAGCAAATCCACCGGCCGACGGGTCTCAACGTCGACGAGCACCGTGCCGTAGACCCGTCCTTTGCGTGTGGCGTACTCATCAACACCAACCACCCGCGGGGCCGGGACTTCGGGTTCGGGCAATGCATCGAGCAGTCGCAACACCGCGCTGCGGCTGATTTGCACCCCGAAGGCCCGTGCCATCCGGGCGCCGGCCCGGCCGGCGAGGGCGAGACCCACCGCGGCGAGAGTCGACCGCAACCGCTCCGTCCACCTGCTGTGCCGCCGGGTCAGTCCCGACATCTGCTCAGCGAACGTCCGCCGAGCACACGAAGACTCCGGACAGAAGAACCGCCGAACTCGCAGTTGTAGGACCACCAGACGTCCTCCACTCGGCACGTCCGCAGGAAACCGCAGGTAAGAGCTGTGCACCCAGGTCGACTTGCTCCCACAGTCCGGGCATGCCGCCCCGGCCGCCGTACTGCACACGTCGATGCGTATCGCCTCGTGGCTCACGTCAAGCGACAGCACCGACACGTCAGCGATGGACGGTAACAGCAGGCCCTCCAGAGGAGGCGACGTCTCTTCCACAACGCCGCACTGTCGACCACACCAAACTCGACCCTGGTCATTTTCAGGCAACGTCCCGGAGCCTGATCGGAGCAGCAGCCGTCACTCAGCGTGCGCGCATCACGGAAAGCGAGCCAGAACCCGACATTGGGAGGCACCTGGAGGCCGTCGAGATTCGAACGAGCCCACCCGCCCGATCCGAGGGCGGACGCCGCGTCCATGTCGACGGCACGATTCTCGGCCGTGCCTTCGGCTCCGGTGATCACCTGGTGTATCTGCACAGGGCCAGCCTGAACCCCGATGACATCGACCTGGCCGAGGCCCTACTGAACGAATGGCGCAGCGGAGGGCCGACCCTCTGGACCCCTGACAGCGGCGGGACACGAGCGCAGCAGTACGGGCCGCCACCCAGGGAGAGGTGGCCCGTACCAGCGCGCCGGGGACCACTGGCGACCGCGCCCGGGGACGGGTCAGCTGACTGTGACCGCGTCTTCTTCGCGCACCGGGCGGGTCGGTTGTCCTGCCCGGTGCGTGGGGTGGTGTCAGGCGTTGGTGTCGTCGTGTGCGAGGTTGCCGCCCAGTGCGCGGGAGGCTTCGGCCTGGGCGAGGAGTTCCTGGGCCTTGGCGATGACGCCCTCGATGGCGTCGGCGCCGGCGACGAAGCGCAGCGGCGGCTGGTCCTGGCCGGCAAGGGTCAGCAGGGCGTGGGCGAGCTTGGCGGGGTCGCCGGGCTGCCGGCCGTTGATGCTCTTCCAGGCTTCGACCGTGGCGGTGGTGCGCTCGGCGTAGTCGTCGATGGTCGGCTCGGGCCAGGTGGTGGAGGCGTCCACGAGCAGCTCGGTGCGGAAGTAGCCGGGCTCGACGATGGTGGTGCGGATGTTGTACGGGGCGATGTCGTGGTGCAGGGCTTCCATCCAGCCCTCGACGGCGAACTTGGACGCGGCGTAGGCGGAGGTGAACTCCGTGCCGACCTGACCGGCGAGCGAGGAGATCGTGATGACGTGGCCGTCACGCTGGCTGCGCATGACGGGCAGGACGGCGCGGGTAACGTTCATCGGGCCGAAGAGGTTGGTCTCGATCTGCTGCCGCATGTGCTCCGGGGAGACCTCTTCGAAGTAGCCGGCGAAGAAGTTCCCGGCGTTGTTGATCAGGACGTCGATGCGGCCGAAGCGGTCAACCGCAGCCTGAGCGGCCGCGTGCGCGTCGTCCAGGCTGGTGACGTCCAGCTTGGTGACCAGCAGGTTGTCCTGCGGGCCGCCCAGGGTCTTCTCTACCTCCTCGGGGCGGCGGCCGGTGGCGACGACCTGGTGGCCGGCCGCGAGGGCCTGGCGGACGATGTCCGTGCCGAGACCGCGTCCGGCACCGGTGACGAAAATGACCTTGCTCATGAGGGATTCCTTCTCGGGTGCCGCGTGCCGCACCCGGCCGGTTAGGGAAGTTGGCGGGTTGCGTTGGCCAGGCTGTGGCGGGTCGGTGGTGGAGGTGCTCACGCCTGTTCGGTGGGCGTGATCCACAGCTCGCCGACGGCGGCGTGGCGGGGACGGGTGACCATGTAGGCGACGCCGTCGGCGATGTCCTCGGCGGCCAGGACCTCGGTCCCCTCGAAGTAGGGGTCGATCAGTTCGCTGCGGACCCCGGGCTTGTTGTGTGTGCCCAGTTCGCTCTCCACCGCGCCCGGCTCCAGGACACCGACGCGCACGTGGCGCTGGGTGACTTCCTGGCGCAGGGACTCGGTGAAGGCGTGCACCCCGAACTTGGTGACGTTGTAGACGCCGAAGCCCCGGCTCGCCACCCGGCCCGCGTACGAGCCGATGTTGACGATGTCGGCGACCTGGCGCGGGTCCTGTTCGGCGGCCTTCAGCAGGTGCGGCAGGGCGGCGCGGGTGGTGTAGAGCAGGCCCTGGACGTTGACGGCGATCATGCGGTCCCACTCCTTGGCATCCGCGTCGACGACGGGCCCCAGGAGCATCAGGCCGGCATTGTTGACCAGGGTGTCCAGCCGTCCGAACCGGTCGACGACCTGCTGTACGGCGTCCTCGGCCTGGATGCGGTCGGTGATGTCCGCGGCCACCACCGCAGCGGTGCCACCGGCCTGCTCGATCTCAGCAGCAAGGGCTTCCAGGCGGTCCTTGCGGCGGGCCACGAGCGCCACCGAGGCCCCGTGCTCGGCGAGCCGGCGGGCGGTGGCGGCGCCGATACCGCTGCTCGCACCGGTGACGAGTGCGACGGTGCCGGTCAGTTTCGAAGCCATGGGGGGTGTCCTCTTCTTCAGACGTACGGCGTGAGGGCAGACGGCGGACAGCGGCAGCAACGATCTCCTACGTGCCGATACGGCGCGTAAGACTCGGATGATCAGTGCCGCGCACCGGGCCCGCTCTCCAGGCAACCACCCGCGAACGTCCCGTGGGCCGCCGTAAAGGGCACCGCTCTTCCGGGGGTCTGCCAGTACCCCCTTCAGCACCCTGACCTGCCAGGTATCGCCGTACCGTGGACCTATGGACCGCAGCAGCGAGATCCGTGAGTTCCTGCGCACCCGCCGGGCCCGGATCACCCCCGCACAGGCCGGGCTCACCCCGCACGGCGGCGCCCGCCGGGTGCCCGGCCTGCGCCGCGAGGAAGTCGCCCAGCTCGCCGGAGTCAGCGTCGACTACTACATCCGTCTGGAGCGGGGCCGCACCCAGGGCGTCTCCGAAACCGTCCTGGAGGCCGTCGCCCGCGCCCTGCACCTGGACGAGGCCGAACGCGCCCACCTCTTCGACCTCGCCCAGCCCACCGCCACCACCCGGGCCCGCCGCAAGCGCCCCCTCGCACCCCAACGGGTCCACCCGGTCCTCTACCGCACCCTGGACTCCCTCAGCGTCCCCGCGGTGGTCCAGGGGCGGCGCACAGACGTCCTGGCCGCCAACCGGCTCGCCCACGCCCTCTACACCGACTTCGAAGCCCGCCCCCGCCGCGAACGCAACTTCGCCCGCTTCGTCTTCCTCGACGAGGCCGCCCGCGCGCTGTACGCCGACTGGGAGAAGGTCGCCGGCGACTGCCTGGCCATGCTGCGCCTGTACGCCGGACGCCACCCCGACGACCCGCAGCTCACCGAACTGATCGGGGAACTGTCCCTCCACAACGGCACCTTCCGCCGCATGTGGGCCGACCACGACGTCCAAGCCCACACCACCGGCACCAAACGCCTCCACCACCCGCTCGTCGGCGACCTCACCCTCGACTACCTGGTCCTGGCCGTCGAAGGCGACCCCGAACAGACCCTCACCCTCTACACCCCCGAACCCGCCTCCCCCTCCGCCGAAGCCCTGGCCCTCCTCGCCAGCTGGACCGGCACCTCCGCCCCCCGGCCACAGGCACCCGAAGAGACACACCACCGGGCCGCCTGACCCGAGAGCTCCCGCCACGCAACGGCACCGAACCCCAGCGGGACGTCGGCCCGGCGAGAGTCCGCATGATCGTTCTCACTGATAACCGCCGCTGGACCGATGTTCCCCGAGGCCGTAGTCAGCGAACTCACCTCGACGCTCTCGCACCAGCAGGAGGATTCGAACAGTCACCAGTCTTCCCACCTCCCGAAGTAGTGAACATCTGCTGCTCGTTCTCGTGAACAAAGCCAACCAGGTCGTCCTCAGTCGACAGGTGCCTGCGTCGGTCATGCGACGGAACAGCGATGTCGAGAAGAGCGCCGTCGGCGATGGCACCGAGGAACAGCAGCTGAACACACAGGACACCAGCTGACGGACTGATCGCGCCGTTGCCGGCCCGGCATCGCCTGCCGGGCCGGCAACGGGCCCGACCACCGGGCTGCGCCGGACACATCCCGGAGACAGTGATGGGGCCTTTGGCCGGGCTCCTATGAAGTCACGGAAGCCCGACCGGCCACGCGCCAGACGGCATCGCCCGGCAGGCCGACGATTCCCCAAGAGGACAACCGAAGCGTCAGCCAGGCGGAGAGTCAGACCTCCGGGCGATGCCATGGCTAATCCTCACTGTCAGGCGGCCGACCTCGGGTCGATCTTCCAGCGCATGTTGGTGGGCGCGTTGGTTCCGGTGAAGTGCTTGAGGGTCACGTACACATCAGGGTGGGGGTAGTTCTGCGACTGCGAAGTGATTGCCCACTGCCGGAAGTTCGCTCCGGCCGGGGTGATGGTGTAGGTCTCGGAGGTGCCGTCCTCGCGGACGATCCAGTCCTGTTCCGGACCGCCGTTGCAGTTGGTCACGGTCAGCGGGCCGTTGTCCTTCGCGTTGTTCGGCACCGTCAGACAGGCCGGGGTCGGGTTCTTGATCGGTTCGGTCTCGATGACGTAGTGGTCGCCGTACTTCTGCTTGAGTCGCCAGACCGACCCCGAGCCCTCATTGGCCAGCGGCCAGGGGTACCACACCTGGACGTACTGCGGCCGGTTCTCATTCTGGCCGTCGGTCTGCAGGTAGAAGCCGGTCGAGGCGTTGCTGATGACCACCGCCTGGTTGCTCGGGGGGTAGCCGGGGCCGTTGGCTGCGGCCGGGGCGGCCGCAGCCACGCTTGCGGAGAGTGCCAAACCGAGGAGGAGAGCGATCTTGCGCATGGACGGTCCCTTTCGTCGAGCGGCATCTGCCAGTGGCATCTGTCGTCGGCATCCCTGCTCCATACGGTCGACTGCCAAAAATGCCCACCCTGGAATTACCCCGAATGAGGGAGGGGTGTTCGGATTGGCGTACGGCTCGACGGCTCGCCGGTTCTGCATCCACGGTAACCGCTCTTGCGATTAATCTCTCCGAGATCATTTCTTGGAGGGTTCGTCGTTCGCCAGACAGCGAGGTGGCCTCTGTTTCGTGGTCCGAAACACCCACGCCGTCGCAGGTGCGTTGACTGACTGAGTTCGACAGCACAGACAGGTGGACATTCCTAATTAGCTGAGGTGGCCCGCCTCGTCATCAGGTTCAACACCGTCAACGGCATCGTTCCACAGATCGCGTATGTAATCTCGAAGCGTGCGGGTGTCGTTTTCCTCGTCGTAATCGTTGGAGTCGGAGAACCTTCTCCACGTCGGGTCCTGGTCTGCCATGCGGCAGAGAACCTCGTGTACCGCTTTGACCTTGGGCCAAGTGCTGGCGGTCTCGCCTTTGAGTAGCCTCCGGACCGTCTCACGGCTCACAGCCACGGGGACGGAAACATGTAGCAACAGCTGCCGCAATGCTGGCAAGCGAGGGACGCCCTGCTGCGCGGAAGTACGTATGCAGCTCGCCCACGAAAATCCTTTTGGACCCATGCGGGTCAGGTCGCGCGGTGCGGGGTTCCCGGCCTCGCTTATCGAGTCGGGAACCCCGGACCTTATCATTCTCCAGAACTCCGCCAGAAATCGCGCTCTTCCAGCTTACCGAAGCGCACATTTCCTGTAGTCATATCTACAAGAATTGGCCAACAGTCGAGCAGCTGGTCTCTGACATCTCGCGTCTGCAGGTATTCGATCGAGTTATATGGGGCGATTAGGATACCCTCCTTGACCTCCACATCATCCCAGTCGATACCGAGAGGAGGATCATAAGCACCTTGCGATTCCCGGAGATACTGCTCGGCGATACTCTTTGCCGCTTCTTCTGAAATCATTTCGTCCTCATAAATTGGTAACCGAGCCAATTGGGGGCGTGGCTTGCGTTACCGCTTTGTCCGTCGAGGAACGTGACACGGCCGCCGTAGTTGACGACGTTGAACACGTGGCCGCCACGCTTGTCCAACCCCCAGACTATACCGCGAGCCCCGGGGCCAGCCTTCTGCATGTCGGTAACAATGTTGGAGAAGCTCCTAGTACGGAACTTGCGACCGTAGATTTCTTCTAGGGCGCTGACGCTTCCGCGTTGAAGTGCGGGAAGCGCATTGGAGCGCGCCCCACTACCCAACAGTATGTCTACCGAAAGGACACAGGCTCGACAATTTGTTTCGCCTCCCTTAGGATTGATCATCTCCTTCAGAGGCGTTTGCGGCGTGTAGTACTCTCCACCCGGAATGGTCTTGCGCGCTGGACGGAAGGCTCCCGCGCCACCTTCACCGACAGCTGCAGCCCCCCTCAAACCGGGGAGTTCGGGCGCTACACCAGTTGCAATCGAGCCGTATTCGGCGCCAATGCCATACGCTTCTGATCCAACGTCAGCGCCGTGGTCAGCGGCTTCCGCCCGCATAGCGTCGCTTGCACATTCGACACTGCCAAAGAGCTTGAAGAAGTTGCAGCCGAAGGTGACTGTATCGACGGCGCCCTGCGCGAGGCCCCACAGGAGGTCCTTGTCATCGCCCTGCGCCCCCTCCGCCCAGTGCTTCTTGCAAATGCCACCGCGAATGCAGCTATGCTCCCAATGACCTTGAGTTCCTTGGCCAGAGCTGGCTTGACCAGTGCTGCTAGTGTGCGCCGTCCCGGCACCGCCGCCTAGACGCCCATCCCCGTACTCTCGTCCATGCTTCTTTTCCCATTCTTCGACCGACTTCGTGCCGCCGCAGACCCCGTCTTGCATACACACGCCCTCGCCCGTCGGGTCGCTGGAGGTGACCGGTGTGTTGTTGGCGTAGGCGTAGCCGTTGAGGGACTGGTGCTGGTCGAGCGTCAGCAGGGGGTCAACGCTGAGGAATTGGCCAAGAGTGGGGTCGTATTCGCGGGCGCCCACGTGGGTGAGGCCGGTTGCGTCGTCGGCGGGTTTGCCGAGGAAGGCCTTGTCGTCGGGCCAGGACGTGGGCTTGGTGCCGCGGGGGGCGCCGAAGGGTGTGGTGTAGCGCTTGGTGACCGCGTAGGTGGTGGAGTCGAGGGCTACGCTGGAGGTGCCGTGGTGGTCGGCGGCCAGGAAGCTGAGCTTGGTTCCGGAGACGCCGGACGTGGCGGTGCGGACGGCGATGGTCTGGCCGTTCGCCGTGTAGTAGCGGGTGCCCGAGACCGTCTTGGTGGTGCCCTTGACGGTGAGGTGCAGTTCTGTGCCGGCGCCGAGGTAGAGGATGGTTTCGCCGTCGCCCTTGGCGCGGCGGATCAGTAGCTCGCCGTTGGCGTCGTAGAGGTAGCCGGTCTCCTTCGTGCTCTCGGTGAGCTTGGTCAGGTCGCCTTCGGTGTTCCAGGTCAGCGTCTGCTGGGCCGTGGGGCCGGGGCGGGAGATGGTGTTGCCGCTGGTGTCGTAGGTGTAGGTGCCGGTGCGTGCGCCGGCGATCGTGTCGAGGGTGTGCGGTTTGTTGTCCGTGGGGGCGTTGTAGGTGTATGTCGTGGTCTTGTCGCCGGTGGTGGTGTGCTGGGTTTCGGTCTTGCGCTGGCCGGCGGTGGTGTAGGTGTACGAGGTCCAGTAGGGGGCTGCGCCGTCGAGGTTGGTGGTCGTGCGGCCGGATGTGGCGCAGTCTGCGGTCTTCGGGGTCCAGGCTTCGGTCATGCGGCGGTTGCCGTCGTAGGTGAAGACGCCATTTCAGTTGGCGTGATCTTGCGGCAGTCTGGGGTGATGACTGCTGCGCTTGTCGAGCGGATGGCGCCGGAAGAACTGTGGACGTTGTTCCAGCGGGTGGTACCGCCGGCGCCGGTCCGCCCTCAGGGTGGAGGGCACCGGCGGCGAGGGGACCGTGAGGTGCTGGCCGCCATCATCTTCGTGGCTACCTCAGGCTGCACCTGGAATCAACTGCCACCAGGCTTCGGGCTGTCGGGCGTGACGGCCTTCCGCCGGTTTACCGAGTGGACCGAGGCCAGGGTGTGGGCCAAGCTTCACCGCCTGGTCCTGGATGAACTCGGTGCCCGAGGTGAGCTGGACTGGTCGCGGTGCGCGATCGACTCGGTCAGCGTCCGGGCCCTCAAAGGGGGCAGCTGACGGGACCGAATCCGACCGATCGTGGCAAGAAGGGATCGAAAATCCACAGTGATGATGGCTGGGTGATCGCTTCGGACCTGACCCAAAAATCCACCGACGCTGTTGAGTTGTCCTGGCGAGGATGCGTCGGTCC
>NZ_JBICWR010000038.1:0-26085 GCF_043199855.1 Streptomyces sp. NPDC048521 | reverse complement strand
CCCCCCCCCGGCCGCGCCCCCCCCCCCCCGCCCCCCCCGGCCCCCCCCGCGCCCCCGCCCCCCCCCCCCGCCCGCCGCCCCCCCCCCCCCCCCCCCCCCCCCCCCCCCCCCCCCCCCCCCACCACGGTTTTCGCAGCCGGTCCGCTGGTGCCGTGGCGGTGGCCTGCTGGGTGACGCATTCGTGCGCCTGCATCACACCAGTCTGGCCCTTACCGCCTGCACCGCCGCACCCGAGTGCGACACGCTGCGACTTGGTGTGCCGTGCTGCCGTGGTGTTCCACTGGCGTGCCCCGCATCACTCACACGGTCGGCTCGTGCCTGGTGAGCCAGACCGTGGTGTCCGGGGGAAGGTGGTCCGTCACCTCGGTGGAGGCGGCCAGCAGCTGAGTGCTGGGTGGGAGGGGGATCGGCTCGGTGCCCAGGTTGGTGATCACCTCGATGGGACCGTTGCTGAAGTGCAGGACGTGGTCGGGGGAGGGCGTCCAGCGGAAGTCACCCGCTCCGAGCCGGTAGTGGCGGCGCAGGGTCAGCAGGCGGTGGTAGAGGCGCAGCGTCGAGTCGGAGCGGCCGAGCTGCGCGGATGCCGCGTAGGTGCCGTAGTAGGAGGGCTGGGGGAGCCAGGTCTCGGGGCTGTCGCTGAAGCCGAAGGCGGTTCCCTGGTCCGTCCACGGCAGCGGTACCCGGCAGCCGTCGCGTCCGCGGATGCGGTGTCCTGAGCGTTCCCAGACCGGGTCCTGGCGGGCCGAGTCGGGGAGGTCGGTCGCCTCGGGCAGGCCGAGTTCTTCGCCCTGGTAGAGGTAGGCTGAGCCGGGCAGCGCGAGCATGAGCGCGGTCGCCGCCCTCGCGCGGCGCAGTCCCAGGGGACGGTCGGGCTGGGGGTCGTCGGTGCCTACGCCGTGCTCCAGCGCGACGGGGCCGTCATAGCCGAAGCGGCTGGCGTGGCGCATCACGTCGTGGTTGGACAGCACCCAGGTGGTGGGAGCGCCGACCGCGTCATTCGCGGTCAGGGATTCGTCGATGACGGTGCGCAGGGCGGCCGGCTGCCAGGGTGTCTCCAGGAAGCGGAAGTTGAAGGCCTGGTGCATCTCGTCGGTGCGGATGATGCGGGCGGCACGCTCGGGCGGCAACCAGGCCTCGGCGCACAGGATGCGGCGGCCGTCGTAGGTGTCCAGCAGGCGGCGCCAGCTCCGGAAGATGTCGTGGATGCCCTCCTGGTCCCACATCGGTGGCATCACGCCGTCGACCGGCTCGATGACACCGTGGGTCGGATGCGGCCAGTCGGGCAGGCCGGGGGCCTTGACGAGGGCGTCGCAGACGTCGACCCGGAACCCGTCGGCTCCCCGGTCGAGCCAGAAGCGGAGCGTCTGCTCGAAGTCCTCCCGCACGGCGGGGTTGTCCCAGTTCCAGTCGGGCTGGCCGGGGTCGAACAGATGGAGGTACCACTGTCCCGGGCTGCCGTCGGCTTCGGTGATCCTGGTCCACGCGGGACCCTCGAACATGGACGTCCAGTCGTTCGGCGGCAGGGAGCCGTCCGGTCCGCGGCCGTCGCGGAAGTGGAACAGGGCCCGCTCGTCGCTGCCGGGCGCGGCGGCAAGCGCTGCCCGGAACGCGGGGTGTTCCGCCGAGCAGTGGTTCGGTACGAGGTCGACGATGACGCGGATGCCCAGGTCGTGGGCGCGGGCCAGCAGGGCGTCGAAGTCGGCGAGGGTGCCGTAGCGCGGGTCGACCGCGCGATAGTCGGCGACGTCGTAGCCACCGTCGCGTTGCGGTGAGGGGTAGAACGGCGAGAGCCACAGGGCGTCGACGCCGAGGTCCGCCAGGTGGTCGAGGCGTGCGGTGATGCCGGGCAGGTCGCCCGTGCCGTCGCCGTTGCTGTCGGCGAAGGAGCGCGGGTAGATCTGGTAGATGACGGCGGTGCGCCACCAGTCGTCGTCCGCCGCGAGGCCGGTGGGAGCGGAGGCCGGGGCGGGCTTGGTGTCGGCTGTCGTCATAGCAGCGGGCTCTCCTGGGCGTAGAGGTCGGTTCGGCGGTCGCCGAGCAGGTCGTTGTGCGGGGAGAGGGCCTTCTCCCGGGAAAGGTGGAGGAAGAGGTCGGTGACGACCCGGTGTCCCGTCCCGGTCGCGGCCGCGGTGATCCAGCCGTACTGGTTGATGACGGCCGTGCCCTGCGTCCACTGCTGTCCGCGCTCGGTGCCGCTGCGGTCCGCGCAGGCGATGTAGAGGCCGTTGGCCCGCGCGGCTGCCTGGGCCTGGATGATCTCCGCGGGGCGTTCGCCGGTCGGATGGTCCTCCAGCGGCCAGTTGGTGGGCACGGCGATCAGATCGGCGCCCGCCATGGCCAGTCGGCGGGGCATCTCCGGGAACTCCATGTCGTAGCAGATCAGTACGCCGATGCGGCCGTGGGGCGTGCTGACCACCGGGGCCATCCGCTCGCCGGGGGTGAAGAAGAGCGTCTCCCGGTCCCACAGATGCGTCTTGCGGTAGACGGCCCGCACCCCGCCGGCGTCGACGACGGCGGCGCTGTTGTACAGCGTGTCGCCCCCGTCTTCGCAGAAGCCCAGCACGAGGACGGTGTCGGTACCGGCCAGCATGGCCCTGAGATCGGCGAAGAAGGGATCGTCGGCGCCGATCGCGGTGCGCCGGGCCTCCTCGGCGTCGGCGAAGACGTAGCCGGACGTGGTCAGCTCGGGCAGGACGACGATGTCGGCCCGGTCGGACAGGGCACGCCGTACGGCGTCACGGACCAGTTCCTTGTTGTGGTTGAGGTCGCCGACGCGCGGCGCCAGTTGCTCGCACACCACGCGGGCGACGCCACCGTCCTGGGGGAGGCTGGGCGTCATTTCACGGCTCCTTCGGTCAGGCCGCTGATCAGGCGCCGCTGGAGGAAGACGTACGCCAGCAGGACCGGGAGGGCGACCAGGACGGCGGCCGCCGCGGTCACGGCCGGGTCGCTGGAGCGGGCGGCTCCGGAGAAGAAGGAGAGCGCGAGGGGCACGGTCTGCACCGAGGCGTTGTCGGGCACGAGGATGAGCGCCAGCAGGAACTCGTTCCACGTGAACAGGAAGAGCACCGTGCTCAGGGTGGTGACCGCGGGCCCGGCGACGGGCAGCACGACCAGGCGCAGGGATTGCAGCCGGCTCGTGCCGTCGATGCGCGCCGCCTCCAGCAGTTCCGCGGGGAAGGAGGCGAAGAACGACCGCATCCACAGCACGCCCAGCGGTACCGACAGGGCGATCTGGGGCAGGATCAGCGCCCAGTAGGTGTCGACGAGGTGCCAGCCGGTGAGCAGCTCGTACAGGGGCAGCACCGTCACCTCGTAGGGCAGGACGAGCCCCACGAGCAGCAGGCCCACGATGATTCTGCCGCCGGGCACCCGCATGGTGGAGAGCGCGTAACCGGCCAGGCTGGCGAGGATCACGGTGACCACGACGACGGTGACGGACACCAGGGCGCTCGACAGCAGTGCGGACCCGAAACGGCCCTCGGTCCACGCCGTGGAGTAGCTGGCGAAGGACACCCCGCCGGAGGAGCCGGCCACGCCGTGCAGCGAGGAGACGAGGATCGACGCCAGGGGGAAGACGGCGACGACGGAGGCGAGGACGAGCAGGGCGTGCGTGGCGATGCTCTCGCTACGGGCGATCCTCATGACTGCACCTTCCTTCCCGGCCTGCCCGGCCTGGCGAGCCGGCGGCGTGAGCCGTCGCGCTCACGCAGCGCCAGCTGCACGGCCACCACGACGACGAGGATCACTACGGTCAGCACGATGGCCAGTGCGGAGGCCCGGCCGAGCATGCGGTTGTTGAACGCGTCCTGGTAGACGTAGAGGCTGGGGACGGTCGTGGAGGTGCCGGGGCCGCCCCGGGTGGTGTTCCAGACGAGGTCGAAGTTGCGCAGCGCGAAGGTGATCGTGAGAATCAGCGCGATCGAGATCTGCGGGCGCAGGGCGGGCAGCGTGATGGCGAAGAACTCCCGCACCGGCCCGGCACCGTCCAGGCGGGCCGCCTCGTAGGTGGAGCGGTCGATGGAGACGATGCCGCTGAGGAAGAGCACCATGCACAGCCCGTACTCCACCCAGGTCCCGATCACGCCGATCGACGGCAGGGCGGTCTGGAAGTCGCCCAGCCAGCTCGTGGCGAACCGGCCCAGGCCTACGGCTCTCAGCACCGAGTTGGCCGGGCCGTCCTCGGCGAGCAGGTTCCGCCAGGCGACGGCGACGACGACGCTGGAGAGGATCTGCGGCAGGAACAGCACCGCCCGGAAGACGGTCAGTCCGTACACGCGGATCCGGGACATGGCACCGGCCAGCAGCAGGCCGGCGCAGACGGGCAGGACGGAGTAGAAGAACAGCAGGACCAGAGAGTGCAGCAGCGCGGCACGCAGCCCGCTGTCGGTGAAGACGGCTGTGTAGTTGCCCCAGCCGACCGGCGTGCCCACCGTCAGGCCGTCGTAGGCGTAGAACGAGTACCACACGGACACGCCGATGGGATACAGGACGAAGACGGCGAAGAAGGCCAGGGCAGGTGCCACGTACAGCAGGGAGGACCAGGAATAGGCGGGCAGGGCGGGCAGACGGCGGTGTGGCCGGCGGTCGCTGCCGGTGCCGGACGTGGGCGCCGCGGGGGCGGCGGTGCCGGGGCCTGTGGTGGGGGCCGCGGTGCTCATCGCGTCCGCCTCGCCTTCAGCCAGGCGTCCTGGACCGCCTTGGTGAAGTCGGCGCCGCTGGTACGGCCGGCCATGACCTCCTGGAGCTTGCCGCCCATGACAGTGAGCATGTCGGTGGCGCTCCAGTCGTAGTAGCCGACCTGGGTGCCGGCGGCGATCGTGCGCTTCAGCGCGTCGAGGGTCTGGTTCTGGAGGCTGTTGGTTCCCTTCACGCCGTCGGTGACGACGGGCAGCCGGCCGGTGTCCAGTATCTCCTGCCCGGTTCTCGGGGTGTGCAGGGCCGCGAGGAAGGCGACCGCGGCGGGCGTCACCTTGGAGGAGGCGGCGATGTGCCAGGGCGAAGCGGTGGCTCCGGCTCCGCCGCTTGTCAGCGCCCCGAAGCCGAATTTCGCCGGGTCGAGCGTGGCGCCGTTCCACGAGCCGCCGACGAAGAAGACGCCCGAGCCCTTGGCGAAGCGGGTGATGGCGTCCTCGTTGCTCAGGCCGTCGTAGCCGGAGCCGAAGTAGCCCTTCTTCGCCCAGTCGGCCATCGTGTCGGCGGCCTTTTCGGTGCCGGCGGTCACGAAGGTCGTCCCCGTCCTGCCGCCGATCCAGTCGCGGATCGCGGCCGGCCTCTGCTCGGTGACGGCGAGGTCGGAGAGGATGTGGGTGGCGGCGTACTGGTCGCTGTTGCCCAGCATGATCGGCTGCTTGCCGGCCTTCTTGACGACCGGCAGCGCCCTTTCGAGGTCCTTGAGGGAGCGGGGCGGTCTCAGGCCCAGCTCCTTGAGCAGGGCCTTGTTGTAGTAGATGCCCTGGACCTCGCTGATCGGCGACATGCCGTAGAGGTTCCCGCTGCCGAAGGCGGTGCCCGAGCCGTTCCAGCGGGCGGGCGCCAGGGTGCTCGCGCCGGTGCCCGTGATCCAGTTGTAGGCGGCCGCCACGTCGTCCAGCGGTCGCACCAGCTTGGCCTTGACCAGCGCCCCGTCCACCGCGTAGCCGATGTTGCCCTGGAACAGGTCGGGCGGGTTGCTGCCGGAGGCGGCGTTGACGACGGTGGCGATCAGGTCGTCGAAGCTCTTGTAGGTGATGTCGACCTTGACGTTCGGGTACTTCTTCTCGAAGGCCGGGATCACCGACTTCATCAGCGGTTTCTCCGCCTGGTCCGCCCACATGCGCAGGGTGACGTCGCCGAGGGCGGCGACCTGGGCGGTGGTGACCGGGTCGGTGACGGCGATCTGGCTCCCGGCGACGGCGGACTTCCCCGACCCCGGCGGGCTGCACCCGGCGCAGGCGAGGACGGCGGCCAGTGCGACGGCTGCGGCGGCGCCCGGGATGAACCGGGAGGAGCCCGCTCCTTCACGACGACGTGGGGACTTCATGTGGTGCACCGGTTCTCTGTGCGGCTTGCTTGGCTCGGATCTTCTGGGGGCGTGGCTGCGGTGTGTCCGGCGGAGGGTCTCAGCGCGTCCGCCGGACCGGTCGCTTACTTCCCGCGCGGCGTCAGCCGGCGTAGGTACGCAGGCGGAGGGTGGCCGTGGCCTGGTGGGCCGCCATGCCCTCGCTGGCGGAGATGACCTCCACGGCCTCGGCGAGCAGCGGTGTGGCCTCACGGGTGACGCGCTGGTAGGTGAGCGGCTTGAGGTAACGGGAGACGGACAGTCCGGCACTGTGCTTGGCACCGCCCGCGGTCGGCAGGGTGTGGTTCGTGCCGGCCATGCCCTTGTCCGAGTAGGCCACCGTGCTCCAGTGACCGAGGAAGAGGGAGCCGTAGTTGCGCAGCGCGTCGTGGTACCAGTCGTCCTCGCCGGTGTGCACCTCCAGGTGCTCGGGGGCGAGTTCGTCCATGACCGCGACTGCGTCCTCCCGCGTGCCCACCAGGATCACCGATCCGTAGTCCCGCCAGGCGGGACCGCAGATGTCCCGGGTGGACAGCGTGAGCAGCTGGCGCTCGACCGCGGCGATGACGTCCCGTCCCAGCCGTTCGGAGGTGGTGACCAGCGCGGCCGGCGAGGTGGGGCCGTGCTCGGCCTGGCCGAGCAGGTCCGCCGCGACGGCCTCGGCGTCGGCCGTCTCGTCGGCGATGACGGCGACCTCGGAGGGCCCGGCGAGCAGGTCGATGGCGACCGTGCCGAACAGCTGGCGCTTGGCCTCGGCCACGTAGGCGTTGCCGGCACCGACGATCATGTCGACGGGCGGGTGACCCAGCAGGCCGAAGGCCATGGCGGCCAGAGCCTGCACTCCGCCGACGACGAAGAGGTGATCGATCCCCGACAGGTGGGCCGCGTAGGTGACGGCGTCGTTGGCGCGGCCGTCCGGCTGGGGCGGCGTGCACCCGAGCACCGCCGGGACGCCCGCGGCCTTGGCCACGCCCACCGTCATGAAAGCGCTGGCCGTGAGCGGGAAGCGGCCCGCCGGCAGATACGCGCCGACCGCTCCCACCGGCACGTACCGCTGCCCGACCACCAGGCCGGGGGCTATCTCCTCCTCGAAGTCGGTCAGATGCGCGCGCTGGAGCGCGGCGAAGCGCTGGGTGCGCTCGGCGCCCAGTTCGATCGCCTCCCGCAGCTCCTTCGGCAGCCGGTCGCCGCTGCGGGCCACCTCCGCCGCGCCGAGTTCGACCGCGCCGTCGGGCTGGCCGTCGAGGGTGCTCGCGTAACGTCGGATCGCGTCGACACCGTGGCGTTCGATGTCCGTGAGCATCCGGCTGACGGTGGCGATCACCTCAGGGTCGCGCTGGGCCGGCGGAGCGTCCACTCCGGGGGCCTTGAGCAGGGTGAAGCGGTCAGCGAAAGCGGTGGTGAAGCGAGGGCTCAGTTTCATAGGGGAGAGCCTGATGCAGCGTTTGCCCTAGGACAACCCCGAATCATCCTCGACGCTGCATAGGGTCGCCCTATGGCACCATGGCGGGCATGGCGTCCCCATCCGCTCCCGCGATCACCCTCAACCAACTGCGCGCCTTCCTCGCCTCCGCGCGGCTGGGCTCCTTCTCCGCCGCCGCGGCCGAGCTGCAGACGACGCAGCCCTCGGTCTCGGAACTGATCAAACGCATGGAGGATCACTACCGGGTGCCGTTGTTCACCCGAGGGCCGCGACGGCTGGTCCTGACCGCCGCGGGCGAGGAACTCCTGCCCTACGCCCAGCAGGCGACCGAGGCGGCCGAAGGCGCCGACCGGGCCCTGCGGTCACTGACCTCCCTCGACGGCGGTGTGGCCACCTTCGGGCTGCTGCGCAACGCGGACTACTACTTCCTGTCCGAGCTGCTGGACAACTTCCATGCCCGTCACCCCAAGGTGCGGCTGCGGATCGTCGGCCTCAATTCCGTGGAGGTCGCGGAAGCCGTCACGGCCGGTGACCTGGAAGCCGGGCTGGTGGTCCTTCCCATCGACGCCGAGGGCCTCGACGTCACGCCCCTCATGCGCGACGAGGTCGTCTACGTCTCCGCGGACCCGCAGCGCACGACGCGGCCGGTCACCATGGCCGACCTCGCGGAGGCGAAGCTCATCCTGTACGACGCCCACTACGGCTGGCGGGACCCGACACGGCGTCAACTCGCCGAGCGCGCCCAGGTGGAGGGCGTCACCCTGTCCGCGGTCATCGAGGTCGAGCACGTCGAATCCGCTCTGCACATCGTGGCCCGGGGGGCGGGTGACACCATCGTCTCCCGCGCGGTCGCGCGCAGCCGCGGCTTCCCGGAGAACCTCCACACCGTCGGATTCGCCGAACCGCTGTACGACACCATCGCCGTGGTCCGACGGCAGGGGACCGTACTGTCACCCGCCACCCGGGAGATCACCCGGCTCGCCCGCCGTATGCTGCTCGCGCATTGAGCGGCCCGGAGGTGTCCGAGAGACGACCTGTGGACGTGATCGGAGTCTTCGACGGGCGGTCCGCCCACCGCCCCAGGGCGCGGGCGGACCCTCGTGTCGTCCCCAGGGACCTCAAGCGGCGGGCGGCGGGACGAGGGTGTTGCCGCTGGTGCGGCCGGCCAGGTAGTCCGCCACGTTGGCCACGGTCGTCTCGGCGATCTGCCGCACCGCCTCCTGGGTGAAGTACGCCTGGTGCGAGGTGATGAGCACGTTGTTGAAGGTCATCGGCCGAGCGAGGCGTTCGTCGGTCATCACCTCCAGCGACTTGTCGAGGAAGAACACGCCGGCCTCCTCCTCGTACACGTCGAGGCCGACACCACTCAGCCGCCCCGCCCGCAGGGTCTCCAGCAGGGCGTCCGTGTCCACGAGACCACCCCGGCTGGAGTTGACCAGGATCGCGTCGTCCTTCATCGACGCCAGAGCGCGGGCGTCCGCCTGGAGTTCGTGAGCCCGAGTGCGGCGGGCCGTTGTGCTTGTCGTGCAAGATGATGTACAGCCCGATGTCTGGTCGGCGGAATGGGAAGAGCTGCTGGTGCGGATCGGCCACCGGTTCGGCCGGGTGGATCTGCGGCGGCGGATGCGGGCCTACGTGCACGGCCTGCTCGGACCGGTAGGTCGCAAGAACAGCCGGCAGATGGCCGAGCACGCCGGTCACCGCACCCCCGCCGGACTGCAGCACCTGCTGAGCCGGGCCCGCTGGGATCCCGACGAGATCCGCGATGACCTGCAGGAATACGTCGCTGAGAGACTCAGGGACCCGGCAGGAGTGCTGATCGTCGACGACACCGGGTTCATCAAGAAAGGCACGGTCTCGGCCGGGGTGCAGCGGCAGTACTCCGGCACGGCCGGGGCTTGTATCTCAGGCGGCGTTGGTGGGAGGGTGGACCATGACCGTGCGCCCACCCGTCATCGCCTTACGGGCCAAGTTCGATCGGATCCTGCCGCATCTCGACGAGCGCCGCCGTCGGCTCTACCTAGCCAGCGAGGCCGCGGCCATCGGCCACGGCGGGATCACTCTGGTTGCTGCCGCCTCCGGGACCAGTTCCGCCACCATCGCGCGTGGCGTCACCGAGTTGGCCGGGGACCCGGTCCCGACCCGGAGGGTCCGGGCTGCGGGAGCTGGCCGCAAGCCGTTGACCGTCACCGACCCCGGCCTGCTGCCGGCGCTGGAGACGCTGATCGAGCCGCAGACCCGGGGTGATCCCGTCTCCCCGCTGCGATGGACCACCTTGTCGCTGAGGGCCCTGGCCTCGACTCTGACGTCACAGGGCCATCCGGTCAGTGCCCCAACCGTCGGGCGCCTGTTGCACGGCCTCGGCTACAGCCTGCAGGGCACCGTCAAGACCACCGAGGGCGCCAGCCATCCGGACCGCGACGCCCAGTTCGCCCACCTGAACGCCACGGCCACCGCCTTCCTTGACGACGGCCAGCCGGTGATCAGCGTCGACACCAAGGCCAAGGAATGGCTCGGCAACCGAGACCGGCCCGGTCGCACCTGGCGGCCGGGCAAGGACCCGATCAAAGTCGACTGCCACATGGCCTACTACCTCGCGCTGGCCGCCGCCTCTCGCTGACGCACCTGCGGCGCACCGGCCATGCACTGAACTGGTCCCGCTGGCGCCGCCGTCACCAGGCCACCGCCCGCCGCTGCCACTACCGCCGCCGCACCCGGGGGGCACGAACTCCAGGCACCTGACGGTACATCAACCAAGTACACTCACAAACACGCTCCTGACCAGCAGGAATAGCGAACTCCAACTGGAGTAACGAAGCGAGTTGGGTAGCCCGATCAAATAGCGGGGGGCCGCAAGTTTTCCATACGGCCCCCCGCTATGAGGGACTCCCCTCTTGCACGTCTAGGTGATTGCTACGAATGCCGCCCCCTCAGTGAGAATTTGTCTCACCAATTGGCGGTGGTGCTCCTTGCGAGACGGATCTGCAGCCTCAAGGACCATATGGCGGTCCTGATCTTCAGGCGCTGACCAAGGCTCGTGGACTTCGCCAGCCGCTCCCTCGGTTCCTGCATCTGCTGCTGTCTGAGATCACGGCTCGCATGGCCGGGGTCGATGAATGCGGCCACTCCGGACCCCTCCCTTCGGCATTCCCGACGATGATGCATACCGGTGACGCCAACGCCGGAAGTACCGGTTCGTGTATCGGTGACTGACGTACGCCCAGGCGTCCAGCCCAATGGCGCCGCCCACGGCAGGAGTGGGAGATACCCCGCCTCCCGCTGAACTACGACCGGGCCGTCCTCGCCGGCGCGGTGGTCCGGGAGAAGCTGCGCACCACCACCGCCACCGCCGTGCGGGGCCGGGCGTACGACGTCGTCGCCCACCAGCAGGCGGCGATGCCCGAGCTGCTGCTTGCGCCCGAGTCGGCCGACCCCGAGCACGACGACCAGGAGCAGGAGCCCGGCCGCCGCGAGGCGATGGACCTGACGGCGCTGCGGGCCCTGCGGGAATCCCGCACGGACGTGGAAGCCCTCGATCTCACCGCCGAACGACTGCGCCACCTCGGGGAGGCATTCACCGCGGCGGCCGGCCGGGCCCGCACCACGATGAACCGCTACGCGCGCCGCGACGACGCCGAGACGCCGCACCCGGTGCGCGAGGACGACCAGCAGGCGAACCACCCACAGCAACCCGGACCGCACCGAGGCCGGGAAGCCGGCCACTGAGCGCGCCCGATGGCGCGCCCCCGGTGCGGTGGTGCGCACTGACGATGCCCCGCCTCCCGGGCCTCGGTGAACTGCATGATCGCCACCAGCGCCAGCCGATCCGGGCGACCACGCTGGCTTCCCCCTGCTCGGGTACAGCCCAGCCAAGTCCGCATCCAACAACAGCTCGCCGAACTCATCACGGACCAGCATCGCCAGGCTGCCCTTCGGGAACGCAGCCCGCGGCGCCCGGACCGTCTCCTCAGGAACCCCGTCGATCTGCCTGGCGTGCAATGACACCGACACCCTCCCCAGGCAGAACGTCGGCCTTCACGACCACAACGGGTCATGAGGGCTGTCGTCACATGAACCCCGGTTACTGCGCCGTTCCTCCTCGGCCGTGCCACTGCGCCAGGAGCGTCAACTTCGCCGGTGGCTGATTCACTCTGAGCAGGGACAACCGCAAAGGATCAACGAGGGCTTTCGGCCATGACGGGGTGGGCTGGCGGGAGTGGAGAGGCAGATGTGGCGCCTGTGGCTGCCTTGGTCTCCTGCAGGAAACGGCGTGGGGGAGTGGTTCCGGGGACGGATTCCGCAAACGTGCCTCGCGGGATCGACTGAACCCCTCCCATCGTCACTTTACGTGTTCATTCGGATGCGATGCGCTACGGGATGCTTCGGCTTCGCTACGGCGCGCAGTGTGCGGCCGGCCAGCGGCGCATTCCAGAAGCATCGACTCAAGGGGAAGAACCATGACCACACCTCCCGCTGCTCCGCTCCGCGTCGCCCTGGTCAACGGCAGCTTCGAGCAGCCCGCCGTGACCAGTGTGGAAATCCTGCCGGACGCCTCACAGACGCAGGCGGCCAAACGGGTCCCCGGCTGGCTCACCACCGCCTCCGACCACAGGATCGAGCTGTGGCATTCGGGCTACAACGGTGTCCCGGCAGCCGACGGCGCCCAGTTCGCCGAGCTCAACGCCTACGAGGTCTCCACGCTCTACCAGGACCTGCCGACGACGCCCGGTACGAAGCTGTACTGGCGGCTGTACCACCGCGGCCGCCAGGGGGACGACACCATGGCGCTGGACATCGGCGCGCCGGGCTCCACGGTGGAGCAAAGGCGCTTCACCGACGGCAACACCGCCTGGGGCTACTACACCGGTACCTACACCGTCCCGGCAGGCCAGACGACGACGCGCTTCGCCTTCCGTTCCATCTCCGCCGCCGGCGGCAACCCCAGCGTCGGCAACTTCCTGGACGGCATCTTCTTCGGCACCGCCCCCTACGTGGAACTCGCCAAGACCGCCATTCCCGCCGGGCCGCTGGAGGTGGGCGACGTCGTCACCTACCGCATCACCGCCAAGAACGAAGGCGGCGGCGGGGCCGAGAACCTCATCCTGAGCGACGTCATCCCGCCGGGCACGACGTATCTGCCCGGCTCCCTGCGCATCGTCGACGGCCCGAACGCCGGAGCGAAGAGCGACGCCCGTGGTGACGACCAGGCGTACTACGACGCCGCGGCGAACAAGGTCGTCTTCCATCTCGGCAACGGCGCTTCCGCCGCGGACGGGGGCAGCCTGCCCAGCACCGAGACCCTGCCGGCAGGAACCACGGTGGAGTACCGGGCCGTCATCGACCGGGCCAGCGGCGGCAAACAGATCAGCAACACCGCAACCGCCTCCTACGAGAACCGGCTCGGTGACACGCCGGAGCCCTTGACGTCCACCTCCAACGAGCAGATCACACAGGTCAAGCCGGCCGCCGACCTGACCGTGACGAAGGCAGCCGACGCCACCACCGTCACCGTCGGCCAGACCGTGACCTACCGCATCGCCGTCCACAACGCCGGCCCGAACGACGCCACCGGCGTCACCGTCACCGACCAGCTCCCCGACGGCCTCACCTTCCTGTCCGCCAAAGGTGCCGGAAGCTACGACCCGGCCACCGGGCAGTGGACCGTGGGCGACGTGGCCGACGGCGCCACCGCCACCCTCGTACTGCGGGCCAAGGCCACCACGGCCGGACTGACCAGCAACACCGCCACCGCCACCGCCAACGAGAAGGACCCCGACACCACCAACAACACCGACACCGTCAGCGTCTGCGTCGAACCGGCCCCCTCCTGCTGCGACCCCTGCGCCAGCAAGGAATAACCCCCAGCCCATCGCCGCGAAGGCCACTGCCGACAACTACTCCCGGCCCACCCCTGCGGAGGTACACGGCCGGGAGTAGGGCCCCGGAGCCCTACTCCCGGGCCAGCAGAACCGTCATCCCACACTCAGGGTTTTCCGACCGGCTCATCCTGCTGCAGCGAGTCCGTGAACCCGTCCCAGCTCGCGTGGCAACCCTTCGGACCGCCAAGGAGAACACAGCGGCCGGATTCGCCAACAGTGTCCTCAACTCAGGTCAAGGAGACGCACCGCCTCCACCGTCTCCACCCGGGCCCACTCCACCGCACCGCGTCCACCCGGTGCTCCCGCGCGTCGGCCGCACCAACGCACATCGCCCACCGAGTGGAGGCGCACTACCGCACCAGTGCGGACCGGGTGGGTGCGCACCACCGCACCGGTGCGCACCCACCCGGTGCGGTGGTGCGGTCAGCGCTGCAGAGCCACCACGTTCTCCACCACCGCACCGGCCCGCGCCACCTGTTCATCGCGCAGCTCCTGCAGAGTCCGGACGGCGTCCGTCGGTGCGTCGGCGAGGACCTGGCCTACGAAGTGCGCGATGGCGCGGGCGATCCCCGGCGCGGCGGCCGCGGGGCGTGCGTGGCCCACTCGCGGATCGCCATCAGGTAGATGACGTCGACCTCGTCCAGGACGAAGGAGTCGGCGCAGGGGTCGGTGTCGTCGGACAGTGCGGTCACGGGGAGGACGACCAGCTCCGCGATGCCCGGCAGCAGTCCCGGGTAACTGCTCCACCTCGGGCGCGAGCCGCGCGGCCTGGACGTCGTCTCCGGCCTCCACGGCCAGGACGTAGTCGAAGCCGAGCTGGACCAGGTGCGGGGGCAGCGAGGGAACGATGGGCAGCTCCTGACGTACGGGCGCCGTGCCGATCACGGCGACGTCCCAGCAGGGTCGGCCCGTCAGCCTGTGGACAGAGGACAGAGAACTGGTGACCGTGCACAGAAGCGCCGGACTCCTCCGAAGAACCTGGTTCGAGGCTGCGCGCACAGTGAGACTGGTAGCCAGCCATGGCGGCTTGCCCGCAGAGTGTGTCGGCCGCCGAACCTCAATGGTCCGTCATCGTTCGAGGAGTTCAGATGCGTCTACGCAAGCACGCGATAGCCGCCGTGTTGATGAGCACCGCGGTCTTCACGGCCCTCGCTCCCCAGGCCATCACCGCCCCCATGCCCTGGAAGACCAACAAGACCCCCACAACCACCGCCCATCACGTCCCTTCCACAGCGGCCAGCGACAGCGGCACGGTCACCGTGCTGTGCGGGGCCCCTTGCTTCGAGTAGGCGGCCACCACCGGGGACCTCAAAGCGAGGAGGGCTCGGCGACTTCGCGTTCCCGGGCCCGTCCTTGGCGGTCGGTGTCGCTGCGGATGACGCGGAACCGGTCGGTCTCGGGGGAGGGCCACCCGGACGAGTCCGGCGTGTTGGCAAGAGCCGGGTCTGGCCACCATCAGAAGAGCCCGGCCCGGCGCCGCGCCGGGAGGGGGAGAGAAAGGTTCATCCGAACGGGCCGGACTTGACCGAAGCCGAGTCCATCACCGACGGCATCGCCCTGCGCGACCGCATCCTGCACCTGTACACGAGACTGCGCGCGGACATCCTGCCCACCGCCAGCCCGGACCTACAGCGCTACCTGCACTGCGTCGAGAACGTCGTCTCCGGGAACATCTACTTCGGCACGCACGCCCTGCGCTACTACGCCCCCGGAGGCGGGCCGCAGGTGACCGTGTCCGAACACGCGCCGCCAGGAACGTGCCTCACGGCCCCTCCGTACCCGGCTATCTCCTGGTGGTGGGAAGAGCTCAGCGGGACGGCTGGGCGCGGGTCTATCTGATGAGGTAGAGGAGCAGATGGTCTGAGACGTTCTCGACGTCGCGGCCAGCAACCCGTGGGGCTTCCCGCAGTGGGACGCCGACGACCCCGTTTGATGGTCGCGTTGCCCGGTGCCGCACCGCTGAAGCTGATCACCGCATCGACGATCCTGCCGGCGCTCACCTACGGCCTGACGATCGTTCTCTATCTGGCGGTGCGCCGACGGCTGGATCGCAGGAAGGGCGCGTTCAACCTCGGCCGCTTCGAGCTGCCGGTCGCGATCTGCGCGCTGGTGTGGTCGGTCATCTCGCTGTTCGTGCTGGTGGCGCCCGCGGAGGCGCTCATCCCCGTCCTGATCGTGGTCGGGCTGATTTTCGCCGGCGGGCTGTTCTTCCTGGGCCTGCTGGTCTTCAACCGCGAGGCACTGGAGACCGAACCCTCAGGCGTACACGTCAACCAGCCCTGAGCTTTTCGCGTATGTCCGGCACCACACCTTCCCTGGTGTCCGCCCCCACCCACCCGGATCACGGGCGGCTGCAGGGCGAATTTCGCCAGGGAGCGTCCCCTCGGTGCCGGCGGCGCGTGCCGAGCTGCGGCAGCTGGCCCGCACCCGGGGTGCAGCACGGGCTGCATGAGTGCCAGGCACTGACCGCGATTACCGCGGTGAGTAGGCCTCGACCGTCATGCGCGGGGCCCGCAGCCAGGTGTCAGGCTCGCTGTGCCCTGGCGAACTGCATGCTGGCGGCCTGGCGATCGTCAGGCCGCCAGGCCGTGTCAGCCGGTGCATCGAGCGACCGAATCGTACCCCGGTCCGGCCGCTGCCGGGTGGATGGTCTACAGGCCGCCCGACTTGGCCGTGTCGGACAGAAGATCAACTACGCGGCGCTGGCCGAACCACCCGCCGACGCCGTCGACCTCACCCAGCCTTCGACCCGCCAACTTCCAGGAGAATCCGCGTGATTGAAAAACTGCAAGCTCACTACGGGTTCGAGCGCATGCCCTTCGGCCGCAACCTGGCGCCCGGCATGCTCCACCGGCACGACTCCCACAACCAGGCCGTCGCCCGCATCTCCTGGTGCATCGCCGAACGCTCCATCGGCGTGGTCACCGGCGAGGTCGGCGCCGGCAAGACCGTCTCCGTCCGCACCTGCCTGAACACCCTCGACCCGTCGAAGTACACCGTCGTCTACATCCCCAACCCGATGATCGGCGTCCGCGGCATCCACGAGGAGATCGTCAACGCCTTCGGCCAGACCCCCTCCCACCTCGGGTCCCGCCTGACCGTCCAGACCGGCAAGGCCCTGCTGTCCGAGCGGGAGGAACGCGGACGCACCCCCGTCCTCGTCATCGACGAGGCCCACCTGATGTCCTACGAACAGCTGGAGACCGTCCGCATGCTCACCAACCAGGGCATGGACCAGGACTCCCCGCTGTCCTGCCTGCTCGTCGGCCAGCCCACCCTCAGACGCACCATGAAACTCGCCGTCCTGGCCGCACTCGAACAGCGCACCGCCCTGCGCTACACCATGCCGGGCATGACCTCGACCGAGACGACCAGCTACGTCACCCACCACCTGAAGATCGCCGGGCGCCCGGACCAACTGTTCACCGAGGACGCCCTCACGCTGATCCACACGACCTCGCGCGGCTACCCCAGAGCGGTCAACAACCTCTCCCTGCAGGCCCTGGTCGCCGCGTTCGCCACCGGCAAGAACCTCGTCGACGAGGCCGCCGCCCGCGCCGCAGTGAGCGAGGTGGTCGGCGACCGAGTCACCCGCTGGGCCGCCCCGGAGGAGCAATGAGGACAGCCGATGGCCTAAATTCTTCCTACGGTCGGTCCATGACCACTTCGTCGCAAAACCCAGCCCCGTCTCTTCCAGACGAACACGGTGAGCTGCTGCATGCACTCGCGGAACAGCGGGCGTTACTGCTGATCACCATGCGCGACATCACCGACGCCCAGGCCGCAGAACACACGACGGTGAGCGCGCTCACCCTGGGCGGCATTCTCAAGCACCTCACCCGGGGTGAGCAGGTCTGGACGCAGATCATGGTCAAGGGAGACGGAGAACTGCCGGAGGGCATGCTCGACCTGGACCAATACCGCATGGTCGAAGGCGAGACGCTCGCTGGGCTGCTGGAGCAGTACACAACCGCTGCTCAGACGACTGAGGAGTCCGTGGCCGCCCTGCCGGACCTCGGCCAGAGCGTTCCCCTCCCCAAGACCCCATGGTCCCCACCAGAGCCCGTCCACTGGTCTGCACGCCGGATCCTGCTGCACTTGATCAGGGAGACAGCCCAGCATGCCGGACACGCGGACATCATCCGGGAAGCACTCGATGGGGCCAGCACCACCGCTCAACGGTGACCGCCCATAGCTGACGATCTCAAGGAGTCTCAACACAACCGGCACCATGCCGAAGAAAACGACACCTTGCCGACAGCCGCCCCGCCGGGATCCCCACCGGCGGGGCTTCACCATCACAGTCCATCGGCATCGTGAACGCCGCCTTCGTCGGCATTTTCAACGCCGGGCAGCAAACAGGGCCGCATGAGTGCTTTCAACGGTGTCGGGGAGCGCCTCGCCATCCCCTTGGGCTACCTCATCACCGCTCTTGCGGCCCACTCATGGAGCAGCCAGGCAGTGCTGTTGACCTGTGCAGGAATGATTGCTGCTGCGACCGTCCTGAACCTCTGCGTGCCGGATGTGTACCGCATCAACCGCCTGTCACCAGACGATCAGCCGACAGCCGCAAACGGTCATCGCACGGTAGAGCGGGCGTAGCGGCCACCACGACGGCGCCGGGCTTATATCGTCCTAGATGCGAACTGTCCGACACACCAGCGTGAAGCCACCCCTGTCGTGTGCGCCTGCGCCCTTCTGTGATCCTCAGGCGCGAGAAGGATGGCGGCCGGCCAGGTAGTCGGACCAGTTCTCGCTGGACAAGGCTGCGAAGCGTTTCGCAGTTCTCGGCTGGATGCCGATCAGGTCGGAGATCAGCACCGGTGGCATGTCGGCGAGTGCTTGCACCATGGCGGTGTTCCGGGCTGCGCGAGTGGGCAGGTTGTAGCGCTTGAGTTTGTCAGCCAGTCCGGCGTTGGTATTCGGCCAGCCCGGCGGCGACTTGGTCGTAGGCCGCGCCCCACTGGGCGTCGTCGACGTAGCTCTGCCCCAGGGCCCTGAACGCGGCCGCGTCCGGCGTCCACATCCGGCAGATGCCCCGTGCGCCGACAAACCCAAGGCCACAGCAGTGCATTGAGTGATCGTTTCTGTATAACTGCGGTGCATCAGACGCCGGAGAGGGGGGAATCGTGCATGGCGCGCACATGCCCGTCATCCCACGGAAGAAACTCCTCTTTTGTGTGCTTGTAGGGGCGGAGTAAGGGCATCTGGTGGCCAGGAGGTTGATAACGATGGTTCCATTGCTTCTGGTTCTTCTTCTGGCTCTGATCCTCTTCGGTGCGGGCTTCGCATTGAAGGCGCTGTGGTGGATCGCGGTGATCGTGCTGATCGTGTGGGTGCTGGGCTTCGTCGTCCGGTCCGCGGACGGCACAGGCCGCAAGGGCCGCTGGTACCGCTGGTAGACACAGATCCTCAGCGTGAGGAGCGCTACCTGTAGCGGAGCATGACGTGGGGCCCGGCCGGACAGGCCGGGCCCCACGTCATGCAAGAGGCGCATCCCCGCTAAGACGGAGCGGATAGATCGGGCGTACCGGGCGCATCAGAGGGTACGTGGGTCATGCACCGGCCCCGCAGAAGCAGCAGTGGAACCCTGCGCCTCCTCATTTCTGCGGGGCTGCTGCACGAGCCCCGGTTGAACGCCCGCCGCGCGACGAAACGCCAGCCTGTTTACCGCCAGGAGAGCCTGCGGCGCCCGGTGCTGCGCGAAGACGCAGCAGCAGGCGCTACTTGAACCAGTAGCGGACGCCGTGATGGTGGGAGCAGGTGCCCTGCGAGTGCCGCGAGTACGACGGGGAAGCGTCCTTGCACTTCGCGGTCTCGTACTTGTTCGCGGGCTTCTTGTGGTGCGTCCAGCCGCACACCCCGGTGGTGTGGTGGATGCAGTGGTGCGCGGTGTTGGTGGACGACAGCGTCGCCGCGGAAGCGGACGGCGCGCTGAAGAAGACGCCAGCGGCGGCGACAACCACAGCGCAGGCAGCAAGACGAGTGCGCAAACGATCCCCCCTTTTTTTGAAGCTGAGCAAGTGCAGCGGGAGCCTATAGCGCTCTCAACTGCCTCCTCGGGTGACTTTGCACCTCCTTACCCTGGGTTCGGGCCGGGTGGGGCGGGTCAGGGGGGGGAGGGCGTCGCGGAGGGTGGGATAGCAGTCGATGATCGTGTCGAGTTCCACGATGCACGCCCTGGACCTTCCCCGCTTCGGCTCCCCGCCACGCGTCGTCATCGACATGCGGCAGGTCACCTTCATGGGCTCCACCGGCATCAACCTGCTGGCGGAGGGGCTGGGCGGTGTCGTGGTCGATCTCCCCGGCCAGGGTCAGCACGTGGATGCCGTCGGTGGCGGTGGCTGTGACTGACAGGGGGCCGGGCTCGTGGGCTTTGTCGGAGTCCGCCACGCTTGCCTTGGCACTGTCGGTGATACTTACGGACCGGTTCTCCCGGCAGGCTGATCTGCATCCTACGTGCAGCGCCTGTGCGGGTTGGGCCAGACAGGTCGGACCGGGGCGTGGGGGATGGGCCGGTGGGTAGACGCCGGGGGTGAAGGGTGAGGGCCTTGGTGGAATCAGTTCCTGTGGGTGAGGACGGTGCTGTGCCGGAGGCTGAGCCGGTCCGGACGGCGGTCGCTCTGCAGGGCGACGACGGCTGTATCGCCGAGGCCCGTGGGGTGGCTGCCTCGTTTCTGGCCGGTGTGCAGGCGGAGCACGGGCTGCCGGTGTCGGACCGTGCGATGGATCTGACCCGGCTGGTGGTGAGCGAGCTGGTCACCAATGCCCGCAAGTACGCGCCGGGCCCGGTGCTGATGGAGCTGCGGATCGCCGGGGACCTGGTCGAGGTGAGCGTGTGGGACGGTGAACCGGTGCTGCCGGTGCCGCGGGCGGCGGATCCGGGCCGGGTGGGGCAGCACGGCCTGGAGATCGTGATGGCCGTGGCCCAGAGTTTCGAGGTGGTGCGCGAACCGGTGGGCAAACGCATCACCGTCCGCATCGCCCTGCCGGACGACCCGGGCGGCAGCATCACCGGACGCACGCCCCTGTAGGCGGGGGGCCGGCCGGCTGTCCGTGTATGGCCAGGGGGCGTGGCGGGCGAGAGCGGCGTGCAGTGCGCTCTGGAGCGGGTGGGGCAGGGCGGCGCCCAGGCCGTGCTCGATGATCTTTTCGGCGACGGCGGACAGTTTGGTGTTGGTGTGCTGCAAGATCTCCCGCAGCACGGTGAACCCCTCGCCGGGCGGTATGCCGGCCAGGACGGTCAGGACGCCGATGGCCTGGTGGAGGACCGCGTGTGAGGCGAGCGCCTGCTGGAGGTGTCGGTTCTCATCCCGCAGACGCGCTAGCTCGTTCAGCAGTTCGTCGTACGGCGGCACGACCGGCTCATCCAGGTGGGAAGAGACGGCAGCGATCACCGGACCTGGCAGCGGACGGGGCGTGGAAGACACCATTTCTTCGCCTGCCCGGCGTGACCTCTCAGCATTCTCGCGAGCGCTGTACGTCACCACACAGGCAGCCAGGTGCCGCGGACAGCCCTCCCGGCCCCACACCTGGCGCTGGCCGGCCGTGTACCTGCCCGGCACCCACCCGTATCCGACATCCCGCCACCAGGCGGGCGGCGCCCTGACCGTCCGTGTCACCGCTGTCGAGGGAGGCTGCAGATGAATGGTGCTGGACGGATCACGACCCTGGTCGCCCGCGACGGCGGGGTGCACTCGGTGGGAGTCTTCGGCGAGCTCGACACCTTCACCGGCGATGAGCTGGTCACGGTTGTCCGGCAGTGCCTTGAGCAGCAGCCCGTTCGCCTGGCGGTGGACCTGTCCCGCGGTGTCGTTCTGCGACGGGGCAGGAGTCAGGGCTCTGATAACGATGAGGGAACTGGCTGCTCAGGCCGGGACGCAGTTCGTCCTGACGGGCCTGCGAGCGCCCACCCTCATCCGGGTGCTGGAGATCACGGGATGCGACGTACTGTTCGGGCTGCGCCAACGCCCGGCAGCACACCCCGACTCGTCGGCCTGCTGACCGGGACACCAGGCCAGTAGCTGTGAGGCCCAGGGACAGGAAAACAAGTAGCAGGCCAGCCGATTAGTCACGAATCGCGAAGGATCGTCCCCTCGGTGACGTATCCGGTTCCCGAATATTCAAGTATGAATAGCAAGGGTTCGGGTGTATATGTTCGTTCGGGCGCCCGCCGGCATGAGGGACACGGAAGGCGGCGTGCTCGTGGGCCCCCTGCACGGCGGTGCATCGGGGGCCCGGTCCGAAAGCCGCCGCCCCGGCCGCCCGCTGCGAGTCTCTTCCTCGGATCTCGTCCGGTGCGGATGGTGGCTTCGCGGCCGAGGCGACAGCTGCCCTGCAGGCAAAGGAGCGCGCCCATTTTCCGTTGTGTGCATGACCTGCAGATGCCGGGGTAGGCGCGCTGCCGTCAGCCCGTGACAGGCCGGCATCATGCAGGGATAGGGGAGGGAAGCATCATGACGACAGTGACTGCGGCGAAGACGGACACGAACGTAACCGGTCTGCCGGAGGTCGCCGACCCGTCCCAGGTTGCGCCGAAGGACGCCCGGCAGCTGACACGTCTGTTCTTCGACCAGCTAGCCGTCCTCGAGGAGGGCACCCCCGAGTACCAGTACGCGCGGAACACGCTGATCGAGATGAACATGTCCCTGGTCCGCTTCGCGGCCGGCCGGTTCCGCAGCCGCGGGCCGGAGGAGATGGAGGACATCGTCCAGGTCGGCATGATCGGGCTGATCAAGGCGATCGACCGGTTCGACCTCACGAGGGAGGTGGAGTTCACCTCCTTCGCCATCCCCTACATCGTGGGGGAGATCAAGCGGTTCTTCCGCGACACAACCTGGGCCGTGCACGTGCCGCGCCGACTGCAGGAGGCCCGCGTCCAGCTCGCTCGCGCCACCGAAGAACTGCGCAGCCGCCTGGGCCGCACGCCGACGGTGAAGGAACTGTCGGAGCTGATGTGCCTGCCCGAGGACGGAGTCCGCGAGGCCCGCCTGGCCTCCAACGGCTACAACTCCACCTCCCTGGACGCCGCCATCAGCAGCAGCGAGGACGGCGAGACGGCCCTGGCCGACTTCATCGGCACCGACGACCAGGCTCTCGAACTCGTGGAGGACTTCCACGCCCTCGCCCCGATGATCGCCGCACTCGACGAACGGGACCGGCAGATCATCCACATGCGGTTCGTGGATGAACTCACCCAGGCCCAGATCGGCGAACGCCTCGGCGTCTCCCAGATGCACGTCTCCCGCCTGCTTTCACGCTGCCTGGCCCGCCTACGCGAAGGCATGCTCACCACCCGCTGACAGCGCCACACGCCCGGCCCCAGTCGCCCGACCCGTAGCTGTTCCCTCACACACATGCCATCACAGTGAGACAAATCGCCACTGAAGGCGCACAGTGAAGACACACCGGTCATTGGCGGTATCGACGCGCTGAAGTACAGGCGGCTTTCACGTCGACCAGACGTATCTGCGGCTCGCCACGTACCGGGCGGCGAATGCCACGCTGATCGAGCACCAGGCGGCCATCCCGCTTGCCCAGGCGTGGGGCGGCGGGCTGGTCGCCTCAGTCGACGGGATGCGGTTCGTCGTCCCCGTGCCCAGCGTGTACGCGCGGCCGAACCCGAAGTACTTCGGACATCGGGGCGGCGCCACCTGGCTCAACATGATCAACGATCAGGCGGCAGGGCTCGGCGGGAAGGTCGTGGCCGGCACCCCGCGCGACTCGCTGTACGTGCTGGACGTCCTCTACGACCGCGACGGCGGCAAGCGCCCGGAGATGATCGTCACCGACACCGCCGCGTACAGCGACATCGTCTTCGGACTGCTCACGCTCGCCGGGTTCGCGTACGCCCCGCAACTCGCGGACCTGCCAGACCAGAAGATGTGGCGCATCAACCGCACCGCCGACTACGGCGCCTTCCAGGACGCCGCCCGGGGCCGGATCGACCTCAGCAGGATCGAGCGGCACTGGGAGGACATCCTGCGGATCATCGGCTCCATCCACACCGGAGCTGTCCGCGCCTACGACGTCATCCGCATGCTGTCCCGGGACGGGCGCCCCACCCCGCTCGGCGACGCGATCGCGCACTACGGACGGATCGCCAAGACCCTGCACATCCTGCGCTTGGCCGACGAGCCCGGCTACCGCCGGCAGATCAAGGCGCAGGCCAACCTCCAGGAGGGCCGCCACTCCCTGGCCCGGAAGATCTTCCACGGACGGGCCGGACAGCTCTACCAGCGCTACCAGGACGGTATGGAGGACCAGATCGGCGTGCTCGGACTGGTCCTCAACGCCCTTGTGCTGTTCACCATGAGGTACATGGACGCGGCGGTAACTCAGCTGCGGGCGACGGCTTCGACGTCCGCGACGAGGACGTGGCGCGCCTCTCGCCGTTCGTACGGCACCACGTCAACATGCTCGGCCGGTACTCGTTCCAGCTGCCCGACCTGCCTGGCGGCCTGCGCCCGCCGCGGGCCCCCGATACCACCGATGATGCGTAGGAAGGTGCATCAGCATTCTCGGTAACGGAATTGGTCGTGCGGCTTGGGCTTCGGGGCAAACCGGGCACGGGGACAGTGGTGGACCTGGCTCAGATGCCGGTTCCCGGGCTCTGGCTGCCCGCGGCGGTGTCATCGGTGCCGGTCTCGGTCGGCGGCGCTTCGACGGGGAAGAGGATCGGGCTGATCAGGTACTGCGTTCGGTCGGGTGATGGCTCGTTGGCCAGGTGTGGGGCGATCGCCTCCCGCATCCCGTCAATCATCCCGTGCAGTTCCCCAGGGCTGAGCCAGACGGCATGCTGCCGGTAGCCGACCAGGTCGGCTACCGGGTCGGCCGTGTCGCGGTCGAGATACGCGGTAAATTCGGCAGTCAGGACCGCCAGAGCGGCGGCGAACGCGCTGCGATGGTCGTCGAGCGAGAGTGAATTGGCCGTGTCTGTGGTGATCCCCGCGCGGTCGCGGCGCAGCCGGTAGCGACGCTCGACCGCGCCGCGCACGCGCCGCTCCAGGGCGACTTCCAGGACCCCGCCGGCTGCGAGCAGGTCGACGTGCCGGTAGACCGTGGCCTTCGAGACGTCCCGGATGCGGTCGCATAGCTCGGCGGTGGTCAGTTCCCTGCCGCCGCGCATCGCATGAACCACTCGCAACCGCACCGGGTGGGCCAAGAGTTCGAAAGCATCCATCCCGCAATGATCTCATGCCGTGCTACTGTTCGCATACATTGAGAAAGGTTGTGATGGGATGCCTGACGGCGCCGCGACAGAGTCCATGACCGGCTCAGAACTCGCTTGGATGCCACCGCCCTATGCCGAGCCCGGCCGCTTCAGCGAGCATGAGGTCACCGTCGGCACCGGCCCATTCGCGGTGTCAGGCACGGTGAGTGTCCCTCGCAGGCAGGCTCCCGGCCCCGGCGTGGTGCTCCTCGCCGGTGGTGGGCCGTTCGACCGCGACGAGACCAGCGGGCCGAACAAACCGCTCAAGGACCTGGCCTGGGGGCTCGCCAGCCGCGGGACGACGGTGCTGCGCTTCGACAAGGCGACATACGCCCACCGCGATGTGGCCGCGGCATCGGACCTGACGATGACGCAGGAATACGTGCCGCATGCCGTCGACGCGGTCGACCTGCTCCGTAGCCACCGCTCGGTGGACCCCGAGCGGGTCTTCGTCCTCGGCCACAGCATGGGCGGCAAGGTTGCCCCCGCCGTCGCCGTCGCCGCACCCACGGTGGCGGGCCTGGTGATCATGGCCGGTGACACGCAGCCGATGCACCACGCCGCTGTCCGCGTCGTCAGCTACCTCGCCGCCGTGCTTCCCGACCAGGTCCCACCCGCGGTCATCGAGACCTTCCAGCGGCAGGCCGCCCTGGTCGACAGCGCGGAGCTCACGCCCTCGACTCCCGCAGCGGATCTGCCGTTCGGCCTGTCCGCGCCGTACTGGCTCGAACTGCGTGACTACGACCCGGTCGCGATCGCGGCCGGACTCAGCAAGCCGATGCTCATCCTCCAAGGAGGACGCGACTACCAGGTCACCGTCGCCAACGACCTCGTGCGATGGCGGACGGGCCTGGCCGGCCGCCCGGAAGCCGATATCCGTGTCTACGAAGCCGACAACCACCTGTTCTTCCCCGGCGCAGGACCATCCACCCCCGCCGAATACGGAACTCCGCAGCATGTCGACCCCGCCGTCATCGCCGACATCGCCCACTGGCTGAAGTCACGGCCAGGGATGAGCGTTCGCGCCGCCTGTTAACCATCGGTCGGCAGCCCCGCTCGCCCTCGCGACAGCGCCGACAGGCCGGGTACCGCCGAACTCAACGCCTGCCGTCGCTCGGCGCGAGCAAACTCGTGACCTCGGCGATCGCCTCTGCGGAAGCTCCCTGGCGGACGGCCGCCGCCGACTGCCAGGCACCGCCGAGACCGGCGGTGCCGAGCGAGCCGGAGAGCAGGCCGATACGGGCCGCGCGGACCGTGTGTCCGTCCGCGGGGGTGTTCTCTCTGACGTTCTTCACACAAGGTCCTGAGGAGACCCGCCGGGGCGGGTGGCGGGTGGGGGCGGGATGCCGGGCAGAGGGCGGGTGCGGGCGGGGCCCTCGGAGTCCGCCCGCACGACCCGCCGCCCGCGAGGGCCGCACTCCTCGCGGGCGGCGGGGTGTCTCAGGCCGCGGTGTCCAGTACGACGCGGAAGCGGGCCTGGCCCGAGAGCATCCGCTCGTATCCCTGCATGGCCTGGGTGAAGGGCACGACC
>NZ_JBICWR010000037.1:990-26602 GCF_043199855.1 Streptomyces sp. NPDC048521 | reverse complement strand
TCAACGCCAACCCCCGACTGCCATGGTCATTCCTCGCCCATACCGGCCTGACCATCCGCCCACCACATCCACCGAACTTACGAAAAGATCAGTAGTGATCCTGGCCCGCACGCCGGGGCATGCCTACTTCCGCGATGGGGGCCGCCGCGCCGATGGTCTGCACATCGCCTTCAGCGACCTGGAGTTCGCCGAGTTCTCGATCGGATGAGCTGGCCCTCCGATCGGGCGTGCCAGGGCGTTCAGCGCCGCGAGGGCCTGGCGGGTACGGCCAGCATCGCTTCGTATCTCTTGGCCTCCTGCCGCTCGCGCCAGTCCCACTCAACCCGGTCGGCCGGGCCTTGGCGGCGGGCCACAGGCGGCTGGGGCGGGCGCAGCCTGGCCGTCTCCGCCACGCGCAGCAGGAGAGCACGGTTGCCTGGCGCGGCGGATCGGCCGGACCTCGTAGCCCAGCTGCACCGCGTACGCGACGGTGGGCGTGGCGTACCAGTCCGGCCCTGCGGGCGCTCGCCCTTCGGTGTGAACGGGCTGGGCAACAGGTCGCCGTCCAGCTCCACCCACTTCTTGCCCACCTTCACCCGCGACAGGCCGACGCGGGACAGGTCCACCAGCCCGGCAGGGGGCCGTCGGACAGTGTTCGGGGCGTCATTCTTCGGGCTCTGCATGCGACTGGCGAAGGCGCGGCTGGTGGCCGGGCGGATCCCTTCGTCGGAGCACCAGCGTCCGTAGGTCTCGTAGAGGAGTTCCTGCTCGACCCGGAGTTCGGGATTGGGCTGCCGGCCTTGCCCCTTGGTGCACCGCTCGGCGATGAACCGACCGGTGTGGTCCTCGGTCTCCTCGTAGGCCTCGGTGGCCGGCTGGGCGCGAGTGAACTTCCGGATCATTCATGCAGTCGCGCCAATCTCGGACAATCTTCTGAATCGGGTGGGAACTCACACGCGATTACCTTCGATGCCCTCGCGCGACATCAGCAGCCGACACGTCGTCACAAATTCAAGGCGTCGTCGGTCACTGTGGGCATGAGTCAATCACTGGAATCGAAGACGGGCACCGACGGGCCGGTCACTGTCATCAAGCGCTACACCCTGCCGGCGGACGAAGCCGACTATTTCGTTGAGGTGTACCAGGAGAACGCGCGGATCATGTCGACCCAGCCCGGCTTCCTCCGCTCCCGCCTGCACAGGCCGCTCGCCGACACCCCTGAAGTGCAGTTCGTCCACATCGCCGAGTGGACCTCAGGCACCGCGCTGGACAAAGCCACCGGCAACCCCGAGTGGCACGCCTCGCTGCAGCGCATGTTCGACGACCCGGGCCTTCACATCACCTCAGAACCTGCCAGCTATCGCGTCGTTGTCGAACTCCGCCCCTCGTGACAGCGGCGATTGCTGCCCGCAGGACAAGCCAGCAACGGCCCATGACCCATGCTCACAAGGGCAAAACATGACTACTTGAGTCCGCTGGTACGAGCGCAACCGACCGGCGCACGTTCTTGAGGCGCGCGTCGGTCGCCGCCGCAGTTCCCACTGCCGCCTCGCTGCTCGGCGGCTTCCCGGGCAGCGCCGCTGCGGCCGACTCGCCCGACCTTCCGGACTACGCCCCTATCCCTTCCGTCTCGGGCGGACCGGCGCTCAATGCGGACGGCTACTTCGTCAGGCAGATCAAGGGCAACCTGTACTGGGTCACCGACTCCTACTACCAGGCCATGTTCCTCACCACGAGGGACGGCGTCGTGCTCGCCGACGCCCCGCCCACCCTCGGGCACAACCTGCTGCGTGCCATCCGGGAGGTGACCCGTGCCAGCGCCAAGCCCTCCAGGGTCACGCACCTGGTGTGCTCCCACTCCCACGCCGACCGACCGCGGCAGATGCCGGGCGGGACCGTCCGGGCTGGTGGCGGCTGCTGATCAGGGACGCGGTCACCTGGCCTGATGCCCTCGCCCCCGCCTCGGCCCTCACCGACGTACCCACGCGGCAGCGGCTGCTCGCCGACACCGACGGACATCTTCCGCACACCGTCCCCTACGCCCCGGCCCTGGTCGCCTGGCTGGCGCGGGCCACTGGCCACATGTCCTGTGCCCGGTGAGGCAGCAGGATGCTCAAGGAACAGCTGTGTAATGAAAGCTGCGGAGGTGTGGTGACTTGACCCGACCGACTTCGACATAGTGGCAGCGTGGTCGAGATTCTCATGGCGGCTTTCGGCTCGCTCGTCGCTCTGGGTGCGTTGGTAGTGAGCTTCATGGCTCACCGGCATCAAGTGGCACGTGCGGCGGCTCTCGACGTTCGTGAGGGGCGTATCGAAGCCCGGGAGAGAGCCCTGGACCAACGAGAGCAACGCATCCAGGCGTCGATGATCGAAGTTCATGCCAGTACTTCCCGGTCATCGCTGCACGATGGCTGGGTGACGCCGCGGCTCACCATCGTAAATCCAAGCAATCAGCCCGTCAGAGGCTTGACGGCAAGCTACCGCGGTGAGGCGGTGCCCGACGTGTTCGGTTCGCTTGGCCCAGGAACTGCACGCTCGTTTCCACTCCCGCCGTCGGGGAACGGCGCCGAGGCAGACCTGGTCCTGCATCAGATCACACTGACCTTCACCGATGCTGCAGGAAACCGTTGGCTCCGAGACGGCGGTGGTGGCCTGCGCAGGGGCGTCCGGACAGCAGAGGGAGAATGGGAGTGGATGGACCGCGAAGATCCGGTCATCACTGAGTCCAGGGCGAACGACTACCGTCCTGCTCCTCAGCCGCCACCCGACCACCGACCCGCGCCTTCTCATCGGTCCTCGATACAACAGCGGTTCCGCCTGCAGCATCTGCGCAGCGCCAGGTCTCACCGACTGATCTGGGTGGGAGCTGCGGTAATGATTGCGCTTGGAGCGATCTCAGGGGTGTTGCTCGCACACCGGTAGCGGGGGCGATCTCCGGAGGTGTCGGGCCAAGGGGTCGAGCGACCGCCGGCTTCCGGCCCAACGCTGAGCGCCAAAGCCGCTCAGTCACACCGGACTCGCGGGCTGTGCGGGCGAGGCTGCTACAGGTCGAACTCCAAGGAACCATGCTCAAGACCTGTGGATCGGGCTCGGGGAGCACGCGAAGGGCGTACCTTCCCGAGTGATCGACTGATGGTCATCGAGTAGGCCGGTGTTCGCGGCACCGGTCGGAAGGCACGCCCGTGCTCAGGGTAGTCAACGACGAGGGCACCACCGCCAACGGCTCCTCCTCGATCGACGAGATCGTCCGGGAGGGCGCAAGGCGGATGCCCGCCGCCGCCCTGTAGGCCGAAGTCAACGCGTGCACAGCCGAGTTGGCCGGCCAGCGGGACGAGATCGGCCGGCGGCTCGTGGTCCGCAACGGCTACCACAAGCCCAGGAAGGTCTCCACCGCGGCCGGGGGGTCGAGGTGAAGGCGCCGCGGGTGAACGACAAGCGCGTTGACGATGCCACGGGCGAGCGCGAGCGGTTCTCCTCCGCTATCCTGCCGCAGTGGTGCCGCAAGTCCTCGAGATCAGCGAGGTATTGCCCTTGCTCCATCTGCACGGCCTGTCTTCCGGCGGCTTCGTCCCCGCGTTGGAGCAGTTCCCCGGCAGCGCGGCCGGACTCTCGCCCGCAACGGTCACCCGGCTCACGCAGCAGTGGCAGGCTGACCACACCGCGTTCATGGACCGCGACCTCGCGGAGGTCGACTACGTATACGTGTGGGCCGACGGCATCCACCTCAACGTCCGCGTGGAGGAGGCCAAAGCCTGCGTCCTGGTGCTCATCGGGGTCCGCGCCGACGGCTCCAGGGAACTGGTCGCGCTCAAGGACGGCTACCGCGAGTCCGCCGGGTCCTGGGCGGACCTGATGCGCGACTGCGCCCGCCGGGGCATGCGCGCTCGGGTCCTGGCGGTCGGCGACGGCGCCCTGTGCTTCCGGAAGGCCCTGGCCGAGGTGTTCCCGAAACCCGCGAGCAAAGGCGCTGGGTGCACAAAACCGCAAATGTCCTCGGCTCCATGCCGAAGTCCGTGCAGCCGGGCGCGAAGAAGGCCATCCAGGACATCTACAACGCCCAGGACCGCGACCACGCCGAGGCAGCGATCAAGACGTTTGCCAAGCTCTGCGGCGCGAAGTCTCCCAAGGCCGTCAAGAAGGTCACTGATGACCAGGACCAGCTGCTGGCGTTCTACGACTTCCCCGCCAAGCACTGGATCCACCTGCGGACCACGAATCCCATTGATTCGACATTCTCCACCGTCCGGCTGCGGACCAAGGTCACCCGCGGCGCCGGCTCCCGCACCGCCACCCTGGCCTTGGTCTTCAAGCTCGTCGAGTCCGCCCAGCAGCGGTGGCGGGCCGTGCACGCACCCCACCTCGTCGCACTCGTCCGCGCCGGAGCGCGTTTCGAAGGCGGCCGGTTGGCCGAACGGCCCACGGAGCGAGCGGCATGACGGCCATCGGCCTGCGGCCGGCCACCTCCGCGGACAGCGAGTACTGCTTCCAGCTGCACAAAGCCGCCATGGGCGCCTACATCACGGCCATCTGGGGCTGGGACGAGCAGATCCAACGCGACTTCCACAACCATGTGTTCAGCCCCAGCCGGTGGCAGATCATCACCGTTGACGGCGCCGATGCAGGCATGCTCCACGTCGAGCACCGGCTCACCGATATCTACCTGGCGCGGATCGAGCTCCACCCCGACCACCAGGGACACGGCATCGGAAGCCAGCTCATCCGCGGCCTGCTGCACCAGGCCCGCCGGCAAGGCCGGGACCTGGCCTTGGACGTCCTTTTCAACAACCAGCGGGCCCAGGCCCTCTACCGGCGTCTCGGCCTGCACGAAGTCACTCGTCACGGCGAGAACGACATCAAGATCAGGATGTCCACCAAGCCGCCTCAGCCTGGCCCGATCCACAGACCTTGACAATGACTCGCGACACTTGGTCGAGGAAGCCACGGGCCACTCAGCGCTGATTCCATACAAGCGTATAGCGCCAGAACAACCGTCGTCCTCGCACCAGGCAAGCCACGGGTCTGCCAACTCCTCGATCCAATCGCCGAGATGTGAACGGGAGATGCCGCAGAAGGCACGATGGGACAAGGCTGCACGGGCCAACTGCTTGGTCACACTCGATCGGCCAGGCGGAGCACTGCATCCAGTCCGCGACGAGAACCGGGAGTGGCTCGACCGGGCAGCACGTACGAGCGCAGTCCCGCCCCGGCCGCGCCGCCATCCTTCGCGGGATGGTCACCCACCATGAGCGATTCGTCCGGATCGACATCCAGTTCACGGCAGGCGTGCTGAAACAGCAACGGGTCCGGCTTTTCCGTGTCGTGTTCGTAGGAGTGCACCCATGACGAAAAGTAGTGGTCAAGGCCGTGATGGGCGAAGGTGGTCCGTAGATCCCAGCCCACATCGCTGACGACCCCCAAAGCCACGCCGCTCTGAGTCAGTCGGACCAGCGTGGACTCGGTGTCTGCGTAAGGCACCCAATGCTCAGGGGCCTGCAGTTGCTCATAGAGCACGTCAGCGACTGCTGCCAGCTCGGGAACCGAGGCGTACCAGGTGGTGAAGGCATGGCGATGTGCTCTTGAGGACACGTCGCGGCCACGCTGGGCCTCGACCACGTCGGGGTCCGACAGACCGGCTTCGAGCCCGCTCAGCATGACGTCCATCGCCGCCTCGTCCACGGGTTCAGCCATCGCCGCTCGGATGCGATCTGCATACGCACCGATCTGGAATAGGGTGCCGGAGAAGTCGAAGAGGACGGCCCGCACCGCCAGCGGCGCCTGCGAGGTGGCACTGGCGCGGATGGGCCCTTCAGGCCCGCAGGCAGGGAGACGAGTCATATGATCTTCCTACCGCAGGCCGGACGAGAATGACCAGGTCTATCGCGGACCGAGTCGTAACCCCACGACGGCTAACGCGAACACACCGAAGATCGTCATCTCACGTCTCGCGCCCGGAGCCCACCGCGAATGTCCCTTCACCGCAGTCCCATCCGAGCGCACGCAATCACGTACCCAGGGCATACTGCCTCCCCCTCGAAGCAACCAGTCCCCCGCAGCTCGCCATGATGACAGCCGCCACTGACAACGGGAGCCGGACCACCGGAAGCACGACGTGGACGCCAGTGGCTTTTTCTCGGCGGGGCCGGTGGTGCGGTTCACCAGCACTCACCGGTCCCAGCGGTCCGTGAGGTGCGCGCTGTCGAGGTCAGCCGGTGTGGCCGGGGTGGCCTTGGGTCAGCAGCGTGTTCCAGGCCAGGGCGAAAACGGGAAAGCCCAGTTCGGCGAGGCGCAGACGAGCGACCTTGACCTTCACGTGGGTGGCGCCGGTGGCCTCTTCGACCAGGTCGACCACGTAGTACAGATGGCTGCCGATCAGGGCGCACCAGCTCCGGTTGGGGTGCGGGTCAGCGGAATCGGCGGGAGCCAGGCGTGCAGCGGCCGCTTGGACAGCGTCTGCCGTGAGCCGGTACGTGACCTCACCGGCGGTGAACGTCGTCTCCATGACGGTCGACATGAGATGGCTCCTGTTCTGGGCGGGCCAGTGCCCTGCGTCGGGGGCACTGACCGTGCGGGTACGGCAGGCCGGGGGCAGAGACCGAAACGGCCCCGCCGCTTCGGCACAGACGAGGCCCGAAGTGCGGCGCCAAGAACGCCTGCCGTCGAGTCCCGCGCGGCCGACCGGCTGCAGCGGCAGTGGCGAGTGATCGGGGAGGGAGGGACCACACGGCTGCGGTTCCTCCCTCATGGGCGCAGGTCAGCGGGTCGCTAGTTCGCTGGGTAATCGGGTGGTCATGATAAAAGTGCTGAGCTCGTTTCCCCAGGGGGCGGCCCCGGCGAAGCCTTCGGCGAGGTGGGTGCTGGGGCGCACGGGCCGGGGCAGGTGGCGTGTGGTGAAACCGAGCATGCGGGCCTGTGCTCGCCACAGGCGGGCATCCGGGCCGACTCCCACGGCGGCGTGGTGGGCGGCGAGCAGGTGGGCGGCGAGAGGGTCCTCTGCTCCTGCGGCGATTACTGCCTCGGCCTTCAGTACCTCGGCGCGGGTGCTGCAGCCCTCCTTGTCGGCATCGACCCAGTGCTTGAACTTCGTGCGCTCATACCCGGTGCGGTCCTCGCTGGGGACCGGCAGCTGGGGCGAGGGCGTCCGTCACGGGCAGGGTGACGGTGTCACCGGGCGCGGAAGCAGCCGGGGCTGCGTGCGCGGTCGTCGGGTGACAAGGACGGCAAACACGGCGGCCACGGCAGCGGTACGGGGGAAGCGCACGCGTGGGAGTCCTCTCGAAGATCACGGACAGTCCGTGATCTTCGTAGCGGCTCCCGGAGGAGACCCGCCCGGCAACCGGCAGCGGCTCTACCCGATCTCCACCAGCCGTGCTGCACCGGTCGGCCGCCGGTGGCGAGTAGCAGGTGGTAGCGGCCGTAGCTGGTCATGCGAGGCGGATCCCTCGCCACTGCCCCGGCTCGCGGACGATCGCGCACTTCGCCTCCAGCTCGACCAGCTGGTAGTGCACGGAGGCACGGCTTCTCATGCCGACCGCCTGCCCGATCTGGCGCATCGTCGGTGCTTCGCCGTGGTCGGCGATGTGCCGACGGATGCAGCGGAGGATGCGCAGGCGGGTCTCCCGCCCAGCTGCGCGTTCCCGCGCCACGCGGCGCAGCTGCTCCTTGTACGCGCGCTCGCGGGCTTCGTGCTCGGCCCACTGACGGGCGTCGTGGGCTTCGCGGCGGGGGTTGCCGATCGCCTCCAGGAGCGTCTGGTTCTGGGGCCGGCCGAAGCGCCGGAAGATCGCCCCGGCCGGGCCGTGCTCCTTCAGCTGCTTCATGCCGGTGACCACGACGGGCAGCTTGCCGTCGTACAGGTGGAAGCCGTCGTGGGCGGTGCCCTGCCGGTGCCGCCTGGCCAGCTCGGCCAGCCGCGCGATCACGGTGTTGGGGTTGCGCGGTCCCACGCGGTCGAAGACGAGCAGCAGCAGCGGGTGCGGCTGATCGCCGTGGCGTCCGTCGGGCACCCACCAGCGGGTGCGCCACATCGGTCCGCTCATGCCGTCGGCGTCCTTCACCTTCCGCCGACAGAACCGCATGTACGTGTCGATCTTCGCGGCGAGTACCTGCGCGGACCCGTAACAGTGGTCGATCTCCACGAACAGCAGCGGCACCCCGCCCTCGGGCGGGGTGAGCACGATGTCCGCCTGGGCGCCGCCCTGCCGGAGGCGAACAGCCGGAGGCGAACAGCCGCGAACGGGTGCTCGGCCCGAGCAGGTGCTCGGCCCGGTCCGTTGCGTGGTGGACAGGGGCGCGCGAACGCTGTGTCGCCGCGATCATCAGCCGGGAGAGGCATCTCTCGTGACCCCAACGACCAAGCGACCGGTCAGGGCCGCGTGTTCATGCCACGTCGCGACGCGAGACGAGCAGCGAGGAGAGACTGAGGCACACCACCACATACGCTGCCAGCACCGTGCTCGCGGCCAGTGGTCCGGACACCGAGACGACCCCGGGAACCGAGGTGCTCGGCTTGCCGGACGGGTCGAGGGCCGTGGCGAGCGACCCCGCGCTCGGCCCGATCAGTACCCCTTGCAACGTCTTCAGCGCGCTCAGCGGCCCGGCCAGTCCGGACACCAGGTTCTCCACCGCCATCAGCCAGAGCAGCCCCACTCCGATCGCGGCCCCGGTGCTCCGCAGCAGGATGGACAGGAAGATGCCGAGACTCGCCGCGGCCATGCTGATCAGCCAGACGGCACCGACTCCGGCCAGCAGTGTCGCCGCGTCCGGCCACTGCGCGGACCGGCCGGTGAGCCCTGCGACCAGCGCGCTCGCCCCCGCGCTCACGGCCAGCACCAGCACCGAGATGCAGAGCACCGCCGCCGCTGCCGCCACTGCTTTGCCGAGCACCGCCGAGATGCGACCCGGACCTTGGACCAGCAGCGTGCCCCAGGTCCCCCACCGGTACTCCCCCCCGACGAGGACGGCGCCGAGGATCAGCATCAGTGCGCTGCCGAACATCGGGTACAGGTCGACGGTGCCTGCCAGGAACTTGTCCGGCAGCAGGCCTTTGATCAGCTTCTCCGGATCACCCGACGCTCCGGCCTGCCGGTTCCTGATCGCCAGCCAGACGACGTACGGAACCACCGTGCCGAAGGCCACCGCCAAACCGGTCCACGCGCCGCCGACGATCCACACGCCGGGGCGCTTGCGCGTCGACAGCAGTTCTGCTCGAAGGACGCCGTTCAACGGTTGACCACCCCCACGGTTTCCGGTCCGGTGGGCCGATGGTCTTCGACCAGATCGAAGAACACGTCCTCCAGGGACGGGACGCGTTTGCGCAGTTCGCTGACGTCCAGTCCGTTCATCACGAGCAGCCGGTTGACGGCGGGCGCCTCATGCGGGTCGACGGCCACACGCAGTTCCCCGTCGACGACCGTCGCCGAGCGGACAGCCGGCAACTGCCGTACCAGCTCGGCGGCGCGTTCGGGCGAGTCCACCGTCACCGACAGCCCACCCTCGTCCACGCCGCGGCGCAGTTCGGCCACCGTACCGTCGGCGATCAGGCGGCCCCTGCGGATCACTCCCACCCGGTCGCACACGTGCTCCACTTCGGACAGCAGATGGCTGGACAGCAGCACGGTGCGGTTGTCGCGGCGCAGTCCGGCGATCAGGTCGCGCATGCTCACCACGCCTTCCGGGTCGAGACCGTTGGTCGGCTCGTCGAGGATGAGGAGTGCCGGGTCCTTCAGCAGTGCCGCGGCCACCGCGAGGCGTTGTTTCATGCCGAGCGAGTAGGCGTGGAAGGCGACGTGCGCCTTGGCGGTCATCCCGACGTCTTCGAGAACCCTGTCGACGCGGGCGGCCGGCACGGACGCGTATCCGGCGAGGATGCGCAGGTTGTCCCGGCCGGACAGGTGGGGATAGAGGGCCGGGGCCTCGATCAGTGCTCCCACGCCGCGCAGGCTGCTCGAGGTCCCGGCCGGGTGACCGAGTACCGTGGCGGTTCCCGAGGTCGGCCGGATCAGCCCCACCAGCATCCGCATGGCGGTGCTCTTTCCGGCCCCGTTCGGACCGAGCAATCCGTAGACCTCGCCGCGGCGGATCGACAGGTCGAGGTCGAACACGCCGGTTTCCGGACCGTACCGTTTGGTGAGTCCGCTGGCGCGGACCGCGATGTCGCCGTCGTCACTCATCGGTGGCCCGCCGTTCGCCGGAGCGGCCGCGAGCGGCCAGTGACAAAATCCCGGCCACCGCCGCCGTCTCCGCGGCGAGGACGGCCACCGCCCACACCGGGCCCACCCAGTGCTGCAGGCTGCTGAACCAGACCCACATCAACGCACCGTAGGCGGACAGGAGGAGCAGGAGCGACACGACTCCGTAGATGGCGTAGGTGCGGATGTCGCAGGGCGGATAGCTGCTCAGCCGTTCCCGGGCGGCAGGGTCGCGCCAGCGCAGTCTCAGCTGCCAGAACCGGTAGGACTCGCGGCGCAGGTCGGCGATGTTCAGCGCGTGAGTGAGCATCACGTAACCATCCGATCGCAGAATCGGCAGCAGATTTATCACGGCGGCACCGCTGCCGAACAGCAGGAGGCCGGCGGCGAGCGGGCGCCCGAGCACCCCGTCACCGGAAAGCCACCACCAGACCACCACCGGAGCCAGCGCCAGCAGGCTGACGAAGACACCGGCGAACGCCGTGCCTACCCGGGCCCCGCGTCGCTGGAACAGCACTATGTCGTCCGTGCGGCAGTAGGGGGTCAGCATGGGGACCCGCCAGCTGAGCCCGATCTCGGTGACGGTGCCGCCGAAGTGGCGGCAGGTCACCCCATGGGCGAACTCGTGCAGCACGGTGATCCCCCACAACAGCAGCGCGGACAGCAGCAGGGTGATCGCCGGGGATTTCTGATGGGTGGCCTCGTGGGTCAGGGTGCCGACATGCGTCCAGACGAACACCTGAACAGCAACCACGAGGGCGAACGCCGGTACGAGGAATGCCGCGTGGAAGGCGAACGCCAGGCGCGTGGCCAGGGTGGCGCACAGCTGGTCGGGGCGTAGCAGCACCCAGCGGCGGCGCAGCCAGCCCTGCTGCGCCGATTGTTTGGCCTCGTGGGCCTGCTTGAGCTTGTCCAGGGCCGCGTCGTCGGCGTATCCGTCCAGCAGCTGGTAGCGGCCGAGCATGGTGAACATCTGCTGCCAGTGCCCGGGCCCGAGTCGGCGGTCGTAAACGTCGGTGTACCTGCGACCGATGTCCGCGAGAGTGTGTCGGCCGTCCATCAGCCCCATGAGGAAGTGCTCACGGGGGCCGACGCGGTAGTAGCAGCCGGTGCGTGCGTCCTTGACGTGGTGGACGGTCCTCGGACCGGAGCGCAGGGCAGGGCCGAGGACCACCTCGGGCCGGAGCCGGGGCCGGTCGTACGTCGTCTCGGTCACCGCAGCGCCTCCTGGGGTGCCATGTCGGACAGCGCCTTGCCGATGACGTAGGACAGGTAGATCTCGTCGAGGATGCTCACCCCGAGCCGGTTGTTGGTCATGTGGACGTAGGAGCTGAGCACGATGGCCAGCGCGGCCTGCAGGTCTCGGACCGGTCCGTCACGGAACGTCAGGTGCCCGGCCTCGGCCAATTCCTCTGCCCTGTCGCGGAGTTCCGCGCAGTGGGCGAGCCAGGACCGCTCCAGCGGGGTGGGCGAGGCGCAGGAGTCACCCCGGGTGCTGTCCCGCACGTGCCGCAGTCGGGACACCAGGCGCTCCTTCATCCGCTCGTAGCTGCGGTCGAAACGCTCGTGCTGGCTCTCGCTCGGCTCCTGGTACGAGGTCTCCCACATCATGCGGTAACGGACGAGGAACCGAGCCACCGCTTCCTCGTCCCGCAGAAAAGCGAAACACAGCCCTGCGGTCAACTGCGCCGCCTGGCCCAGCAGTACGGTCCGCACGTGCACGTTCGTCGTCTCGAGCAGGGTCATCACCGTCTCACTGGACTCCTGGAAGTGCCACTCGGCCAGTTCCATGCCGTCCGGACCGCCGTACCGGTCCAGCTCCCGTTCATAGGGGATCAGGGCGACGCTGTTGTTGTCCCTGAACGGCATCGCGCCGTCGGCGCCGTACAGCTCGTTCCAGCGCTCCTCGCTGTATTCGGCGAGGAACATGTTCTTGTACAGGTCGCCGCTGGCGTCGCGGTCCTCCTCGTAGAGGGCGGGGCGCTCACGCAGGTACCCCTCGAGTGCTTCCTGCGCGGTCGCGGTGACCTCGGCGGTCACCGACGCGTCGGCCGGCAGCAGACGCAGCCGGACATGCGGGCCCTCCAGCCAGTAACGGATGAAGAACCACGAGCGCAGCAGCCCCTGTTCGCGCAGGCGCGACACCAACTGCCGCACACAGTTCACCAGCACCGGGTTGGCGTTCGCGGCGTAGAAGACGTGCAGGCTGACCCAGCAGCCGCCCGGCTCGGTCTCGATGGCCACGCTGTCGCCCCCTCCCTGCTCGGCGCCCATCAGCGCTCCGTTCCCGATCCGTTGAGTCCGTTGAGTTCGACCGTGAGTTCGGTGACGTACCGGTACCGGCCGTCGCGCAACCACAGCTGGTCGGGCCCGGGCAGCATCTCGGTGAGCACCACCGCCGAGGCACTCTTGCGGATCGCCATCTCCAGCAGCCGGACGCACGCGTACGAGTCGAAGTCGACGTACTGCGGTTTGCGCTCACCGCCCAGACCGGCGAACACGTGGCGGGGTAGTCCGGCCGCCCGCTGCCATTCCCGCCACGTCAGGTACCACTCCTGGTCGGACTGTCCGGTCACGGCCGGCGGCAGCTGGTCGGCGGCGAACCGCCACGACTTGCGTTGCAGCACCAGATTGCCTAGCCGGACGCGGGGCAGGACGCCGCTGCCGCCCTCCGGGATGCCGGTGCCCTCCCACACGTCGAGCTGCACCATGGTGGTGCAGGAGAAGTTCAGCAGCACCTGCTGTACCTCAGGCAGCGCCATCGGCAGCAGGAAGCCGAGGTAGACGGGGATCACCTCCACGCCCAGTCGGCGTGAGCGCAGGCGCAGCCGGTCGGTCACCGCGTCGCGCTCGACGATCAGGTCCTCCACCGGGATCTGCTCGTGCGACGGCCGGAAACTGGTTTCTCCGGGACAGACCACCTCGTAGGGCGTGACGACGGGATGCAGGTTCAGGTTGGTCGTGTCGTAGCCGCCCTTGAGCTCGGCGAACACGGCTCCCGGCGGCACGACGTCGTCCAGCGACCGGCGCAGCGACGCGGTGAGACCGTCGTCGAAGCAGTACGCGAACCGGGAGAAGAGCAGGGTGAGCCCGGAGTAGACCCGGTTGACGACCACGAGGGGGTCCCCGGTGCCCTTCTCGGCCAGCTGGAGGAAGAACGACAGCGAGCGCAGACGCTCGGGCCGAGGCAGCAGGCCTTCCACGCCGGCCAGGAAGCTCTCGTCCAGTTCGATGTCGGCTCCGGTCGCGGAGGCGCTGCGGTACCGCAGGCGCATCTCCTGGGCCACGGCGGCACGGGCGCGGTCGATTCGCGCGATCTCCTCCTGCCGGAACCAGTTGTCGTACGTGCGGACGGCAGTGCCGTCGAAGCGCTGATGGCGCATCAGCCGCTGGTTGAAGTTGTTGTAGAAGTCCTCGTTGAACTGGTGCGCGAAGGACAGGAAGTCCTCGCAGCGCCCGCCTTCCCCGTAGCGCACCCGGAAGAAGCCCTTGGTGACGAGTCTGCGTACCAGGTTTCCGTCGAACGCGGGCAGGATTCCGGCCAGTTGGCGCAGGCCCGGGGTGAGTCGCCGGTTCCAGGCCGAGGCGTCACCGGTCACCGCCAGCCCCGGCAGGGTGGTGTCCTCGTAGACGAGCGTGCGCAGGACCGGTGTGTCGTCGCGGCCGACAAGGCGGTAGGTCTCGGCCACCGACCCCCTCACCCGTGCGAGCAGTTCACGTCTGCCGCGCACGTCCGCGCCGGCGAATCGCCCGACGTCTGCGCCGATGTGCTCGACGAGATCCGCGATGTCGTGGGCCCAGCCCGCTCCCAGTCCCCGTAACCCGTTGCTGTAGCTGCCGACCGGGTCCGCGTCGTGGATGTCGATGTGCAGATCCGGAACGACGAGCAGACCCAGCTTGAGCAACTGGGCGAGATAGCGCTCCGCTTCCTCCTCGGGCCGCTTGGCGTCCATCGCGCACAGCCGCCGCACGGCGTCGGCGAACCGCAGCGTCGTGCCGTCGCCGAACAGGGTGAGCACGTCGGCGAGGGCGGTCCCGCCGGACAGGAAGAACAGGCTCTCGTGCACGGCGTCCAACGTGACCGCCGCGTCCGCGTCGCCGTCGGCGCCACGCAGCTTTCTCAGGTAGCGGACCTGATCGCGGTGCACCTGGAGTCCGCTGGTGGCCCGGACGGGGAGATCACGGCGGACCCGGGGGTCCGCGGTCAGCAGTTCCGAGAGTCTGGCGAGCACGGCGATGTTCAGCCGGGTGCTGCCTCGCTTGACCCACCCGTTGACGGACGCGGTGAGTGTCCGGCCGTCGGCCTCGGCGAAGTCACCCGCGGCTACGGCGGTCAACGTGCTGAACGGGCTGGTCTTGCATGCGGTGCGCAGCAGGTACTCCAGCAGCGACCGTTCGATCCGCCGCTGCCGTTTGCTGAGCGGGCCGTCGCCACACCGCAGGTAGTCGTCGAGGTACTCGTCGAGCGACGGGGACGACAGCTGGATGCCGTAGCGCAGGTCTGTCTCCGCCGCCACACGTCGCAGCTCCCGTCGGCCGGCGGCGACCTCCTCCGTCAGAACGTCGGAGCCGGTGCGCAGCAGTGCCTCGTGCCGTTGCCGGTCGGCCGACCACTCGCGCAGCTCGGCGAGTTCCTCCGTCGGCAGCAGCCGCTCGGCCGCCGCGAGACCCCGCGGAGCACGAGCGTTGTAGACGTCACGGCGCAGGTTGATCAGTGTCCGGCGGGCCGCCGGATCGTCGAGACTCAGGGCCACCCGTTCCTGGAGCGCGTCCGCGAGCCGGGCCCCTCGCTCTCGCAGCCGCAGCCGCGCGTCGATCACGTCGTCGGCCCATGCCGCGCCGGCCGGGGTGGCCAGCGCGGCGGCGGTGTCGAAGGGGAGACCACCGACTCGCAGCATGAACTTCGGCATCAGGTGCCATGTCACGCGTTCCCCGCTCTCGAGTTCGGGCGGGGTCGCGCCCGGCGCCGCGGGGGCCGTCGGCGATGGCAGCGCGCTGGATGTCACGGATCAGTCCTCTCAGACCAGCCGGTAGTCGAAGTCCGCGCTGTCCGCGCGTTCGTGGCCGAGCAGCACGAAGAGGAAGGTTCGCTCGTCGCCGTCGTCGAGGCCGACCGCCTCGTCGATGGCGAGGTTGTCGAACCCGAGCACCGTCCCGCACCCGACGCCCAGCGCGGCAGCGGCGGTGTAGGCCGTCTGTGCCAACGCTCCGACCTCGGAGTTGAGCACCCGGTAGCCGCGGCTGCCGTAGGCGTCCAGCGTGCTCCGCCACCGGCCCGAGATCGCCAGTACGGCGCCGACCTGCTCCAGGTTGTAGTTGCTCAGGTAGTAAGCGCGTTGCAGCTTTTCGGCGAGCGACGTCCGGCGTACTGCCCGCAGCCGGTGGGCGTGGGCGTCGTAGCGGTAGGTGCCGCTCGGCAGTCCGGTGACGCGGTTCGCGAGTACGTACAGGCCCGTGAGCCCGACATCGTCGGGCACCACGTCCGAGAGGTACCTTTGACCGGACACCGTGCCCGCCAGCACCGTCGCCAGTTCGTCGAGGTGCAGGGGCCGGGAGCGGGTGAACGAGCCGAAACTGGTGCGCCGGAGCCGCAGCGTCTCGCCGATGTCGCGGCCCAGCCGGTCGGTCAGCGGCCCGGGCAGCTCGACCTCCTCGCCCTCGTCACGCGGAAGCGGCACGAGACGTCGTGCCGTCGCGGGTGCCGGGCGCTCGCGGTGGTCCGCCAGAACGGCCTGGTGCACCCGCTCGATCTGCTCGAAGGTGCGGGGGCGAGCCGACCTCTCGAAGCTCGGCCGGTCGATCAGGGCGCCTCGGCGCACCGAGTCGGCCGCGCGGCCGGCGGGCGGGCCGAACGGCAGCGGCACCACGGCCAGCGCGCTCTCCTCGTCGGTTCCGAGCCCCAGAAGCGGGTTCAGCCGCTCGTCGTCGAACCACAGCAGGCGGGTGAGGCGCCTGCCCGTCCCCCGCGCGATCAGCTCCCAGCTGCCCAGCAGGGCGCCGACGTCCTGGGTCACCACGTGGTAGCAGAAGCTGTTGTATTTGAAGGAGTTCTTCCAAAAGCGCACGGTCACCACGAGGAAGCCGTCCGCCGTGCCCCTCTCGGCCGCGGACCCGCATGCCGCGCGCACCTCGTCGGTGAGATCCCCCGCCAGCAGTCGCTCGAGGCCGTGGTGCGCCGTCGAGTAGTGGTAGACGCCGGGGGTCAGCGGACCGCCGGGTCCCGCCACCCAGTAGATCTCCAGCGGGTACATTCCTCCGCCCGAAGCGGTACCGCGCCCCCACAGCGCCTCCGGATAGAGCACCCGCACGTGGCTGTCCTGGTTCCAGCTCACGCGCAGGCGGCGGTCCAGAACGCCGTAGGACAGCCGCAGCAACGCCGCGAGCGAGTCGGTGGTCCACAACGGGCCCTGGTCGGCGCGCGGCTCGCCGAAGAGGACTTCCGCAGTGTCGGCCAGGGGCAGACCGGTGCCGGACGGCAGCGGGAAGCGCCGCACCCCCAGGTAGGTCTTGTGCCGGGACGGCTGGTCCGCCCAGTCGGGGCTGAAGCCGATCGGCTCCATCGGCTCCCGGCCGCGCCGGAACACCGACTCCACATAGTCGCTCACGACCTGCGCTCGGTCCTCGGACACGTGCTCTCCTCCTTCGGCCGGGGTGGGCGGGCATCACCGACGGGATGCATGCCGGGGCCGATGCCGGCGGGGACGGGAACGGTTACGGGAACGGGTGCGGACTGCGGTTCAGTCCCGTGGGACCGAATCCCTCCGCACGGGAGTGGATCTCGGTCAGGGCACCGTCGAGGTAGGCCCGAAGCCGCGGGTGGTCCAGGACACGCTGCCGCTCCCAGCCGAAGTCGATCGGCACCAGGCCCGGGGCCAGCACACAGAGCGTGCGAATGCCGGTGCCGTCCTGCTCGGGGCAGGTCTGGTCCACCGCTATGACGTCGCTGCCGACGTCTTGCAGCCGGTCCATCACGAACCGTGCGTCGTCGGCCAGGTCCAGCGTTTTGGGTCGCCGCGTGAGCCACGAGCCGTACAACTCGTCCATCGACCGGCGCGGCGGCGCATCCAGCAGGAAGTCGACGGTCGGCGCCATCTCCGGCAGGCCGTACAGCAGTGCGTGGTCGGTGAGTTCGTGCACCCGGTTGTAGTCGGTGACCATCGCGCGCAGGGCGGAAAGTTTCGCCTCCACCCGTTCGTCCATGCCGGGGATGTAGGAGGCCGTCTCGGCGATGGCTGCGCGCACTGCCTGCACGGGGTCGAGGCTCGCGCCCGCGGCGAAGCACAGCCTGCCCAGCCCACCGTCCAGCCGTTCGGCCACCGCCATCACGGCGGGCACCGGGATGTCCACCCGCATGTCGAACAACCGTATCCGGTAGCCGAGCCTTGCCACCCGGTCCAGTACGAACTGAACCTCCTCGTCGGCGCAGGTCTCCTGGTCGATCTCCGGCAGCCTGGCCCCGCCGTACCAGCACAGCAGGAACGCGTCGCGCTCGATGAGTTCGAGCATGCCGTGCAGGAGAGCCTCCTCCACGCCGCTGCCGCTGGCACAACCGTTGGAGCACTCCTGGACGAACTTCCGGTCCGGACGGCGGTCCAAATAGAAGACGAGCTGCTCGGGTACGAGCAGTGGCCGCTGCTCGCTGAAGGAGTAACCCCACACCCAGTGGGTCGGGGTGTCCGGGTGATACGGCTGGTAGTAGTCGTTGTGCCCGATGTAGAACTCCGGACGGTACGCCCCCATCGTCGTCGGGTCGAGGGCGTCCGGGGCGAGTTCGCGGTAACTGGCGTACACGTCGGGCTGTTTGGCCCGCGGATACTGTCCGGCGTAGCGCTCCAGGCCCTCCAGGATGCCGTACCGCTCGCTGCTCGCCGAGCTCTGCGACTGCCCGCTCCACCACATCTCGTGGTAGTCGTACTTGCTGCGCACCCGGAAGTATCCGCTGACCGGCAGGGTCGCGCTGCACTGGTACACGCGGCGGGCGGAGCTTGCCAGCGTCCCGCACACCTCGTTGACCAGGCCGGTGATCGGCAGGTTGAGATCCGCCGCCGACGCACCCCGGTAGCTGGTCGGATGAGCCTTCGGTCGCGGGCTCAGCGCCAGCATCGCCCCCTCGGCGGTGTCGGGTGCCGGCGTGGCGCAACGCTCGCACTCGGAGTCGGCGATCAGGGAATGCCGGTTGACGGTCAGGTCGCGGGTCCGTAGTTCCACGATCCGCCCGATCCACCGGTCTCCCGGGGCCAGTTCGCCGTCGGCCGTCTCCGCGTGCACGATGTGCGCAATCTGTTCCAGAGCAAAGGGAGTGAGCGAGGTCTCGTCGCCCGCCACCCACACTTCCGCGCCGTCCTCGATCGGCCGGCGTTCCTCGACCGGACGCAGCGCCAACCAGCGGCGTTCCAGGCAGCGTCCGCACGGCTGGCTGGTGCCGTCGGCCCGGTGCAGTGGCCCCATCAGCACCTGCCCGCCGTAGAGGCGTACCGAGTAGACCAGTCCATCGGCCTCCCGCGCCCCGCTCGGCCCGGATGGCACCGGCCGGCCGAGCACCCCGACGTCGACCGTGACGCCGGCTCCGGCGTGCCCGGCCAGGTAACCGCGGACGACGTCGATCACCCGCTGGTCGTCCGGGACCGTCGCGGCGGTCATCGCGCTCGACACCACATTCATGCGTTCACCCGTCGCTCCGAGGATGGGGGTGTGCGGCTGCCTGTCACGTCGGCGGTGACCGTCCTGCCAGGCAGCCGCACGGGTCAGCCGGAGTGTCGGGGCCGGGACACATGGCCACCGGCCCGATCAGCTACGGCGTCAGCTGGTGCTGGTGGAGCAGGAGCAGCAGCTGCTGGTGGAACACGAGCAGCAGCTCGAGCAGGAGCAGGATGAGCTGGACCAAGCCAACTCGACCGACTCGTCCGTCATTTCCTCGATCTCGAACGTCGCACTCTCCAGAGCGCTGAGTTCGTCCTTCAGGTCAACGGACATGGCGACCCTCTCGTGAGTGGGATGTGCTGGATGTGCACCCGGAACGGCTGTTCCGAGAACCGTGGCGCGCCTCGGCCGGGCGCGGACCAGCCCACTGCTCGGCTATTTCGCAGCGAGCAGGATCGTGCCTGTGACCATTCCGCGGATGGCGCGCAGATCGATCGTGGTCGTGTCGACGAAGAGGGCGCGCGTGCCGCCGGCGTCAAGCCGCTCGAGGGCTTCGGGCATCTGCACCGCGGGGTGGTCGAAGGACCACTCGGCTTTCGCGTCGCCCTCCACCAGAGTCCTGGGGTCGAAGTCCGCCATCAGCGGGTCGCCGGGGTCCATGGGCGCGCCCTCGTAGTACCGGCCGACCGCGAGTCCGACGGCGTCGCGCACCGCCTCGCGTACCGCGGCGCGCACCGACAACGCCGAGCCGGTCACCCAGTCGATCAACTCGCCGCCGTCGTCCTCGACGACGGCGAGAACGGCGAACGACGGTGCGGCACCGGGCAGCGCGTACACCCGGCCGCGTCGGCCGATGGGCCGCAAGCTGCCCAGCGCGAACGCCGTCTCGTCGTCGCCGCTCAGCCATTCGTCGGCGAGCGGGAGGACCGGGTCGTCGCCGGCGGTCGCACGAACGAGCCCGCGATAGGCCAGCGCCGAGCACAGCCCTCGCTCCTGTACGCCCGCCACGGTCCAGTCGGCGGCCGCACCGGCGGGGCTCGGCTCGAACGTCAGCCGGGAGTTGGCCGACGACAGCGGGTAGACGGCCGCGGCCGGCACCTGCCATCGGCTTCCGTCGTGCAGTGACACCGCGGACATCAACGGGTCCGCTGTCCGCTCATCAGGGGCGGGCACGCCGCTGAACAGGGCAAGCCGCTCGGCCGGCACCACTGCGGCCCCTGCCAGAGGTGCTTCTGCCGGCGGCCCGGCGGGGCCGAGCAGGCCCACGTAACTGGCTACGGCCGCCTGCACCGAGCGCGTGCGGGCGACCAGCGCCGTGTCGATGTCGAACGCGACGATCTCGCGTGCACCGTCGGTCAAGGCCCCGGCCGGTCCCAGCCGCACCCGGCCCGTCTTGAGCGGTATCTGCCGGATCGAGTCGTCGGTCCATGCTGACATCAGCCCCAACTCCGGGGAGATCAGGGCAGCCGCGCGCCCGTATGCCTCGCTGTGGTCCGCGGGCGGTCGCGGGACGTCCTCGGACGGCACCCACTGGTGGTGAAGCGGGCATCCGGGATGGGGCAGCACGCGTTCACGTCGGGACTCAAGCGTGGTCAGATCCTGGATCACGGCGTGCCGCTCGTCGTCCGGTTGCAACTGACCGGTACGCAGCCTGAAGATCTCGAACGCCAAGGCGTTGCCCACCATGGACTGCGCCACCGCGCTGCCGCTCGGGGCCTCCATGCCGACCGGGCCGACCGCCAGCCCGCGCCAGAAGTCGGCCGTGAGCCGGGGGTCGGAGTTTGCGGACAGCCGAAGTTGCGCGCACACCCAGCACGGTTGCTCGGCGGGCCCGGAGACCGGACCCAAGACCATACGCTTGCCGTCGGCCACCACGGGGATCAGCCGTGGGCCTTGCGGGGCACCGTGCAGTCGTCTGGTCAGGTCGAGGAGCGCGCCGCTGCCCGACCCGCAGGCCACAGCGACCACTATGTCGAACGCGGTCGGATCCACCTGGGTCGGAGGCAGCACGACGACCTGCGCCGGTGCGCCCGCGTCCGTGAGCCGTGTGGTCTCACCGTCGAATTCCCGCCCCCACGCGGCGTCGTCGAGCGACACCTCGGCAAGGCCGTTGCGCAGCAGTCCGCGCACCGCCGCTGCCGCGACGCCCTCCGGTGGACCACTGACCAGTACCCGGGAGGATCGGAACCGGGCGAAAAGCTCCTGCGGCGTCCGCCGGTCCGCGTGCATGAAATGCTCCACGAAATTCATCTGCGGCGCGAACAGATCCAATACGCCGGCAGGCAGCGTCCGCACGTCAGGGGGCGGGACGGCCCGAGCGAAGCCTCTGCGGAGAAGGGTGCGCATCAGTCCGACGGCTGTTTCCCGTCGACTACCGTCCAACCCTTCGCATAATTCCGCGACGGTGCGTTCGCCGGTCATCCGTGGACCGAGGACGGACATCCACTCATATGCGCCGACGCCCTTGAGGACACAGGAAGTCTCTGAACTTCTGAGATAAATACCGGTGTCTACGCGAAGAAATACCACGTCATTGCGTAGCCGGGGTCTTATGTCTGCCAGAGGTGCATCGTCAACCGTTCGCATATCGTCCCCTCGCAGGATCATGCGCCGACGGTGGGGAGCGCTACCCGCGTCCACCGGGGAGGATTGTGTAGCCCCCGCGGGGACGACGTCAACACTCCGTGGAAAATCTCGACGAACGGCACCCCGTCGGATCACCTTCGAAGTCACCGGCGGATCATGAAAGCAGGGGTCGAAATGTCGCTGTCTTCCGAAGGATTCCCCGGTCCCGTCGACGGACCATTCCCGGGACCCACCGGCTTACTATGCGGCCTCTGTTTGCTGACCGATACACCTAATCGGGTCGCAATTCGTCGGCAGGTCGCGGCCGGCCAAGCGCATTGAACTTGTGCGCAGTCACCACGTAACCGACGGTAACTCTTGAGGTTCGCCCCTCCCCCATGCGACATCGCGATTCCGTTCGCAAAGAAGATCATCGGGCATACGGATCAGCCACTCAGGCTGCGCGCGGGGACCGGTCGCAGTGATCACGTTCGTCACCGGTGACCACGGCGGACGACGAAGCCGAGGGTGCGGCTCCGTAGCGGAATTTCGGAGTCAGGTGTCCACCATGGCGACGAAGTCGGCCGGGTTCGGGACGGTCACCGGTCACGCGGTGCAGGGCCGACTGCAGCGGCGCGGCGCACGGCCTGGCGGCTCGACTCGTGCGGGAGGACCGGCCGAAAACAGTCGGCGGTGGCACCACCGGAGACCTGTGGACGCAGATCGTCTCCGACGTCACCGGGCGCGTCCAGAACCTGCCGGAACAGCGCATGGGCGCCAGCTACGGCGATGCCCTGGCGGCCGCCCGCGCCGCCGGGACTGGCCGACGAGGCGACAACCTGGGCCACCATCGGCCGCACGGTCCGGCCGCGCGCCGAACACCCGGCTGTTCATCGGGAGTTGTACGCGATCTACCGGGGACTTCGCCCGGCGACCCGTCAGCAGGCCCACCTGCCGGCGGCGCACCAACGCCGCATCACACCGGAACCGGGTACGCACCCCTCCACTCCGCCAGCGGCGGGCGACTCCGTCGTGGGCTGACGGCGAGGAGGGGCCATGACACCGCTCGGGGCCCGGCTCTCAACGGACTGACGTTTCCGTCTGTCCTTGGCAGGCCGAACCGCGTGCCACTTCGACGGACCGTGCTCGACACATCAGGGGCCGAAGGCGCGGGTCCGGGCGAGAGGAAGAGCGATGTCGTCGTCGACCGATCCGTTGGACGCCAGAGTGCCGACGACCGTTGCGCACAGGCCGCCCAGGTGCGGGACCCGGGCGTGCGAGAGCGTGCACAGCCGATCACCGTTCGGAGCAGGCCCGAGCCGCGCGGAAGCGGCAGTGCCGGCCCGGCAACCAGCCGGCCACACAATGTTCCAGATTGAACCATTTGGCATGGTGTCATGCGCCAGGGCGATGTCATGGGCCAGGGGTATGTAGCCGCTCCAGGAACGCGCAGCCAAGGCCCACTGCCGAGGCCGGCGACGCGGCTCTCGGGGCATGACCCAGAACCCCGTGCGGGCAGCGAGCGGAACCGCGCAGCAGAGCAGGCGGGAGAAGGCGGCAGCGACGCAGACGGTGGAACTCGGAAGCCAGGGAATGAGGGTGTCCGCACAAGGATTCGGTGCCATGGGCATGAGCGGTGCGTACGGCGGGAGTCGCGACGAGAAGGAGTTCAGCGCCACGCTTAACCACGCGGTGGATCTGGGCATCAGCTTCTTCGACACGACGGAGCCCTACGGACCGTTCGAGAACGAGCGTCTTCTCGGCCGCGCACTCGGCCGGCGCCGGCACGAGATCCATCTGGCGACCAAGTTCGGCCTCGACTTCTCGGACGACGGGCAGCCCGGCCAACTGGACGGCAGGCCGGAACATATTCGCCGCACCGTCGAACGGTCACTACGGCACTTGAACACAGACGTCATCGACCTCTGCTACAGGCATCGGGTCGACCCGAACACTCCGATCGAGGAAACGATCGGCGGCATGACCGAGCTCGTGGCAGCGGGAAAAGTGCGCTACACAGGCCGGTCAGAAGTCTCCGCGGCAACGATCCGGCGTGCCGACAAGGTGCATCCGCTGACCTCGGTGCAGTCGGAGATGTCTCTCTTCAGCCGTGATCTGCTACACAACGGGATCAAGGAGACCCTGGACTGGCTGGGCATCGGTCTGGTGGCCTACTCGCCGATGGGACGCGGCTTCCTCTCCGGCTCCATTCGCAGCGTGGACGACCTCGACCCCGATGATTCACGCCGGGGACTTCCCCGTTTCTCCGCGGAGAACATGGCGGCCAGCCTGGCCCTGGTCGAGCATGTCCGCGGCATTGCCGAGAAGTGGGGAGCGACGCCGGCTCAGGTCGCGCTGGTGTGGGTGGCCGCACAAGGCGCGGTCCCCATCCCCGGGACCAAGCGGTGGAGCTTCGTCGCGGAGAAAGCAGCGGCCGCCGAGATCGAGCTGACGCCGGAGGAACTGTCTTCTCTGGAGACCGTGATCCAGCCGGACGCGGTCAGCGGCGCGCGGTACACCCCCGTAGCAGCTGGCCTCCACCAACCGTTGAGTTCCCGGGTGCACCCCACCATGCCCGTGTCGGCACACTGACGATGACGATTGCCGAGGGGGGCGGCGCTTTGCGCCGGCCCCCTCGCAAGTCAGACCGCGCGCTCTTCCGTGGCGGCCGCTCAACGGTACAAGGAACACCCAAACGTCCCGTTCGGCGCGGTACGCCGTGGGGCCCGCCTCACCACGGGTTCCGGCCGCGCATCGAAACGTCAGGGCGGTGAGAAGATGTGGTCGCTGATCAACCGGGCGGCGCCGACGACGCCTGCGACCTGGCCGAGCACGATCGGCAGGTTGCCGGTTGCCAACGGCGGCGACTGCCGGTAGACCTGGGTGCGGATGCTCGCCAGGAGGTTGTGGCCCAGTCCGGTGAGCCCTCCCCCGATGACCACCAGGCCGGGGTTGAAGAAGCTGACCAGCCCGGCGATGACCTGACCGGTACGTCTTCCTCCCCTGCGGACCAGATCCAGGGCCGCGGCGTCCCCGGCGGCCGCGGCGGCCGACACGTCCTCCGGGGTCAGTCTCCCGGCCGATTCGAGCCGTCCGGCCAGCTCTGCCGAGCGGCCGGACCGGGCGAGCGCGGTCGCGTCGCGTACGAGGGCGTTCCCGCCGAAGTACGCCTCGAGGCAACCTGTCTTGCCGCAGGCGCACCGCGGTCCGTCCGGGTCCAGCTGGATGTGGCCGATGTCGCCGGCACTGCCGGTGACACCGCGGTGGACCCCGCCGCCGACGACGATGCCACAGCCGATGCCGGTCCCGAGCTTCACGCACAAGAAGTCGGGGACGGACCGGGCGACGCCGGCTTGCTGCTCGCCCAGGGCCAAGAGGTTCACGTCGTTGTCGACGAGGACGGGGCAGCCCAGTTCCTGGCTCATCGCCTCGCGGACGGGGAAGCCGTCCCAGCCGGGCATGATCGGCGGCGCGATGGGGACACCCTCCGGGAACCGGACGGGTCCCGGCACGCCGATCCCGGCGCCGTCGAAGTGTTCCGCCGATCCCGCCTCGCGCAGCTTTCCCACCAAGGCCAGTACCCGCTCGAAGACCGCAACCGGGCCGTCGCGCACGTCCAGCGGCTCGGTCACGTGGCCGAGGACGTTCAACTCAGCGTTGGTGACAGCGACATCCACGGACGTGGCGCCGATGTCCACGCCGAGGAAACGCAGCGACGGCGCGATCCGGACGTTGTGCGAGCGACGGCCGCCTCGGGAGGCGGCGAGGCCGTCCGGGACGACAAGACCGGTTTCCAGCAGCCGGTCGATCTCGAACGCGAGTTTGGAGCGCGACAGCTCGACCTGGTTCCCCAGGGCGACCCGGGACTGCGGTCCGAGGTCGCGCAGGAGGCGAAGCAGCCGGGCCTGGTGGATATTGGCCGGTCGAGCCGTCGTGCTCCTCACGCAGCCCCCGTCGTCGCCAGAGTCGTTCGCGTGCCCGGCACCCGGGGGCACGACTTCCCGAGGACCGTAGCACCGTGGCGTCGAAGGCAAAAGGAACTTGTGCACCGATTCACGGAGCTTTCATCAGCCGATGGACAAAGTCGGTTCGAAGCGGCACAGCCTCATTGCCGCCTCGGCTTTTACAGAAGCGGCCAGGGGGGGGGGGGGGGGGGGGGGGGGGGGGGGGGGGGGGGCGGGGGGGGGGGGCGGGGGGGGGGGGGGGGGGGGGGGGCGCGGGGGGCGCGGCCGGCGGGGGGC
>NZ_JBICWR010000037.1:0-982 GCF_043199855.1 Streptomyces sp. NPDC048521 | reverse complement strand
GGCCCCCCCCCCCCGGCCCCCCCCCCCCGCGCGCCCCCCCCCCCCCCCCCGCCGCCCCCCCCCCCCCCCCCCCCCCCCCCACGGCCCTGTGCGCTGTCCGGGTCGCCTCGGCGGGCCGCCGGTTCAGCTCGCCGAGGCACACGGCCCAGGCGGCGTCACCGTCCCGGCCGTGACTCAGCGACCGGCGGGACCACGGTTCGGCACGCCGATGTCGGACTGGCCGGCTGCCTTCTTGATCTCGGCGGCCTCCCGCTGGTCGACGACTCCCTCCTTCCGCAGCGTCGCGATGATCTCCCCGACGTGCGAGACGAACGCGCCGTGCCTGTCCCAGGATCGGTGATCCTCGATCAGCTCGTTGATCGTGCAGCCGCTGGCCGTCACGCGGTTCGGGACACCAGTGTTGATCGAGCCGACGAACACGGTCGAGCGGTCGTCCCTTTCGGGACAGTCGGTCGGCGGCCTGCTGTCGACGACGGTGATGGACAGCGATTTCGGCGTGGACGTGTTGCCGGCCTTGTCGGTGGCCCGATAGAGGAAGGTGTGGCTCCCGCCTCTGTCAATCACCGCAGGTGCGGAGTACTGCAGGTAGGGGCCGCCATCGAGGGAGTACTCGATAGTGGCCACACCCGACTCCGTGTCCGAAGCCGTCACCGTCACCGTCGCACTGCCGACATAGTCACCGGAGTCGTTCTTCGTGCCTGAGACGGAGGCCGCAACCTGCGGCGGCGTCCTGTCCTCCGGTGGAGCTGCCACCACGGTGAACTCCACCGACTTCACGGGCGAGGTGTTCCCCGCCTTGTCCGTCGCCCGATACGCCAGCGTGTGCCGACCCACGCTGTTCACCTCAACCGGCGCCTTGTAGGCGTCATACGACGCGCCATCAAGCGAGTACTCGATCCCGGCCACACCCGACTCCGCGTCCGAAGCCGTCACCGTCACCGTCGCACTCGCCACGTAGTTCCCAGAGGCGTCCTTCGCCCCC
>NZ_JBICWR010000036.1:0-30087 GCF_043199855.1 Streptomyces sp. NPDC048521 | reverse complement strand
TGAGCGTCGACCAGGCCGACCAGCTGGCGGCGATCGCCGCCGGAATCCAGTCGCTGTCGCACGGGGCGTCCGTCGAGTTCGGCGACGGCAGCGGCGGCGTACGCTCGGCGATGACGGAGTTCTACGGCGGCGTGCTGTTCATCGTGGAGGCGGGCGAGGGCGCTCATCTGGCCGTCGTCACCACGGAGGACGCGGACGCCGGCGTCGTCGGGCACAACATGAGCGAACTGGTGGAGCAGCTCGGCGAGCACCTGACCGCTCCGCCCCGCGCCTCATGAGCGGTCCCGGCATGGGCCGTCCGGGCAGGGACGACGCTCCCGACCGCCTGTACACCATCACTCAGGGACGCAGCCGGACCGACCCGGACAACCCCTTCGACCTCGTCACCCTGGTGGTCGCCGAGTCGGAGCCGGTGGCCGGCATGCAGTCGGAGCACGTGGCGATCCTCGAGACGGCCCGGTTCCCCACCGCGGTGGTGGAGATCGCCGCCGAGCTGCGGCTGCCGGTGAGCATCACCAAGGTGCTGCTGTGCGACCTGCTGGCGGCAGGCCGCGTCAGCGCCCGTCATCCGCGCAGGCCGGCCATAACCGACCCCGACATCCTGGAGCAGGTGCTCGTTGGACTCCGCAACCTCTGACGTGCGCACCCCGTTGGGTGCCTCCGCCGACAACGGACTCAAGATCGTGGTCGTGGGCGGCTTCGGCGTCGGCAAGACCACCCTGGTCCGCTCCGTCAGCGAGATCCGTCCCCTCAACACCGAGGAGACGATGACCCAGGCCGGCGAGACGGTCGACGACATCCGCCAGGTGCGCGGCAAGACCGCCACCACGGTCGCCTTCGACTTCGGCCGGATCAGCCTGGACGCGCACAACGTGCTGTACCTGTTCGGCGCGCCGGGCCAGGAGCGCTTCTGGTTCCTGTGGGACCGGCTGTTCTCCGGCACGCTCGGCGCGGTCGTGCTGGTCGACACCCGCAGGATCGGCGACTCCTGGTACGCCATCGACCGCCTGGAGCACCACGGCACGCCGTTCATCGTGGCCTGCAACGACTTCGGCGGCCCCGTCCGCGCCGGCGAGGACGTGCGCGAGGCTCTCGACCTGGACCCGCACGTGCCGCTGATCGACTGCGACGCCCGCTCCCGCGCCTCCAGCAAGCAGGTTCTGATCACGCTGGTCCAGCACGTGAAGAACCGGTACGCCGACCCGTCCGCGCGGGCGGGCCTGCCCCGACAGGAGTTCGTGTGACCACGTCCGACGCCGTCCCGCTCAGCGGACCCCGGTTCCAGACCGAACCCGCCCGGCTGTACCGGGAGATGCGGCGCGACCACGGCGCCGTGGTACCGGTGCTGCTCGACGGTGACGTTCCCGCCTGGCTGGTGGTGGGTTACCGGGAACTGCACCAGGTGACCGGCGACCCGGTGCTGTTCAGCCGGGACTCGGACCTGTGGAACCAGTGGGAGAACATCCCCGCCGACTGGCCGCTGCTGCCGATGATCGGCCACAAGCAGCCGTCGATCCTCTACACGGTCGGCGAACGGCACCGGCAGCGCGCGGCGATGATCAGCAACGCACTGGAGGCGGTGGACCCCTTCGAACTGCGGCGGCACGCCGAGCGGTTCGCGGACGAGCTGCTCGACGCGTTGTGCGCCGCGGGCGAGGCCGACCTGATCGCGCAGTACGCGATGCTGCTGCCGGTCCGGGTCCTGGCCCGGCTCTACGGCTTCCCGGACGAGGACGGTCCGGGCCTGGTCACCGCCCTCAACGACATGATCGACGGCCGGGATCGGGCCCTTGCCGGGCAGGCCCATCTGGCCACGTCCATGGCGCAGTTGCTCGCCGACCGGAAGAAGGAGCCCGCCGAGGACGTGGTCTCCCGGATGCTCGCCGACGACAGCGGCTTCAGTGACGAGGAGATCGCTCAGGACCTGATGGTGATGATGGCGGCCGGGCACCAGCCGACCGCCGACTGGATCGGCAACTCGCTGCGGCTGATGCTCACCGACGACCGGTTCGCCGCCTCGCTGTTCGGCGGCCGGCACAGCGTCGCCGAGGCGATGAACGAGGTGCTGTGGGAGGACACGCCCACGCAGAACGTGGCCGGCCGCTGGGCCGCCCGGGACACGCACCTCGGCGGCCGCCGCATCCGGGCCGGCGATCTGCTGCTGCTCGGCCTGCAGGGCGCCAACTCCGATCCGCAGGTGCGTACCGACGCCTCCGCACTGACCGGCGGCAACGGCGCGCACTTCTCCTTCGGCCACGGTGAGCACCGCTGCCCGTTCCCGGCGCAGGAGATCGCCGAGGTGATCGCCCGGACCGGTATCGAGGTCGTCCTGGACCGGCTGCCGGACATCGACCTGGCGGTGCCCGCCGAGTCCCTCGACCGTCGGCCCTCGCCCTGGCTCAGGGGACTGACCCGGTTGCCCGTCCGGTTCACTCCCGTACCCGCCCTCTGATCCCGCGTCGCCTCGGCCGACCCGCATGTACGCCGGGAGTTCGGGGGTCGCCCCCGCACTGGCGCAGTACTTCGACCCCTGCCCTGGGAGGCACGTCACGATGACGACCGGCACCGAAGCATCCCGCATCGCCCTCGACCCCTTCGTCACCGATCTGGACGGCGAGAGCGCGGCGCTGCGCGCGGCCGGCCCGCTCGCCGCCGTCGAACTGCCGGGCGGCGTCCCGGTGTGGGCCGTCACCCACCACGCCGAGGCCAAGGCCCTGCTCACCGATCCGCGTCTGGTGAAGGACATCAACGTGTGGGGCGCCTGGCAGCGCGGCGAGATACCCGCGGACTGGCCGCTGATCGGCCTCGCCAACCCGGGCCGCTCCATGCTCACCGTGGACGGCGCCGACCACCGCCGGCTGCGCACGTTGGTCGCGCAGGCGCTCACCCCGCGCCGGGTGGAGCTGATGCGGGAGCGCATCGCGAAGCTCACCCAGGACCTGCTGGACGCCCTGCCCGCCGGTGCGGACACCGTCGACCTGAAGGCGGCCTTCGCCTACCCGCTGCCCATGTACGTCGTCGCCGACCTCATGGGCATCGAGGAGGCGCGGCTGCCCCGGCTGAAGGTGCTGTTCGAGAAGTTCTTCTCCACGCAGACCCCGCCCCAGGAGGTCGTCGCGACCCTCACCGAGCTGGCGCAGATCATGGCCGAGACGGTGGCGGCGAAGCGGGCGGAGCCGGGCGACGACCTGACCAGCGCGCTGATCCTCGCCTCTCAGGACGGCGACCGGCTCACGGACGAGGAGATCGTCTCCACGCTCCAGCTGATGGTGGCGGCGGGCCACGAGACGACGATCTCCCTCATCGTCAACGCAGTCGTCAACCTCTCCACCCACCCCGACCAGCGCGACCTGGTGCTGTCGGGCGGGGCCGACTGGTCGGCGGTGATCGAGGAGACGCTGCGTTTCTCCACCCCCACCTCCCATGTCCTGATCCGGTTCGCGACCGAGGACGTGCCGGTCGGCGACAAGGTGATCCCGGCCGGGGACGCGCTCATCGTGTCGTACGGCGCGATCGGCCGCGACGAGAAGGCGCACGGGCCGAGCGCCGGGGAGTTCGACATCACCCGCGAGACGAAGAACCGGCACATCTCCTTCGGTCACGGCCCGCACGTGTGCCCGGGTGCCGCCCTGTCCCGCCTGGAGGCCGGCGTGGCGCTGCCCGCGCTGTACGCCCGCTTCCCCGGCCTGGACCTGGCGGTGCCCGCGACGGAGCTGCGCAACAAGCCGGTGGTCACGCAGAACGACCTGTTCGAGCTGCCGGTGCGGTTGAATCCGTAGCCCTGCCACGGCCCGCCTTGACTTGGAGAGCGCTCCAACTCGTAGCGTCGCGAACGGCGCGCGCAGGTGTCCGCACCACCCGGCCTTCCCCACGGGATGCCGGGTTCCGGAATCCGTCGCTAGATGGAAGAAGGCCCTCGCGCCCGGAGAACGACCGACGAATGTGCACGAAAGGCTGGGACGCACATGCAGAAGCGCAGTCTGGGAGACCTCCAGGTATCGGCCATCGGCCTCGGATGCATGGGGATGTCCGCCTTCTACGGCTCCGCCGACCACGAGGAGGGCCTCGCGACCATCCGGCGTGCCCTGGAACTCGGGATCGACTTCCTCGACACCGCGCAGGTCTACGGCCCGCTCACCAACGAGTCGCTGGTCGGCGAGGCGATACGGGGACACCGCGACGCGTACGTGATCGCGACGAAGTTCAACTACCGGATGGACGACGCCGTACCCGGCGACATGAGCACGGTCGGCCGGCAGGACGGCTCGGCCGAGCATGTGCGCAGCTCGGTCCACGGTTCGCTGGAGCGCCTGGGCACCGACCACATCGATCTGTACTACCAGCACCGGGTCGACCCGAACGTGCCCATCGAGGAGACCGTCGGCGCGCTGGGCGAACTGGTCGCCGAGGGCAAGGTGCGGTACATCGGGCTGAGCGAGGCGAGCGCGGAGACCATCCGGCGCGCCCACGCCGTTCACCCGATCACCGCGGTGCAGAGCGAGTACTCGCTGTGGACGCGGGACGTGGAGGCCGAGGTGCTGCCCACCTGCCGGGAGCTGGGCATCGGCTTCGTGCCGTACTCGCCGCTCGGCCGCGGCTTCCTCGCGGGCCGCTTCAGCTCCCCGGACGAGCTGGACGAGAACGACTTCCGGCGCAGCAACCCTCGCTTCACCGACGCCAACCTGGAGGCGAACCTGCGGCTCGCGGCGAAGGTGAAGGAGATCGCCGCCGAGAAGGACGTGACCCCGGCCCAGCTGGCCATCGCCTGGGTGCTGGCCCAGGGCGAGGACCTGGTGCCGATCCCGGGCACCAAGCGCCGCACCTACCTGGAACAGAACGCCGCCGCGGTCGACATCGAGCTGACCGGACAGGACCTGGCCCGCATCGACGCCGAGCTGCCCGAGGCGGCGGGCGAACGGTACGACGAGGCGGGGATGCGAGCGGTCAATCGTTAGCCGAGGGCGCGGGCGACGCAGGTCCCCGCGCCCCCTCAGGGCGCTTCGGACCTCTCCCGCCGTCTGCGCCGCGACACCACCACGAGGACGGCGAAGACGGCCGTCGCCGCGGCGAAGAGCGGGAGGAGGACGGCGGACGGCAGCCGCCGCAGGCGCAGCGCGGTGCGCGCGGTGGCCGGTCCGGTACCCGTGCGGGGAAAGCGGTGACCGACCGCGCCGGAGCGTGACCGGGGGTCCGGCAGCGCGGTCCGTCCGTGCTGGTTGCAGTGCATCGCAGGCCTTCTTCGGCAGGGCCGCCCGGTGTGCTGTGTCTCACCGCGCAGCCCGTACGCCACGCGGCGCGGGAAGGCCTGTGAGGAAGCACACGCGGGGGCCCAAGTGACGTACGGGCAGGGTCTTTTGGCGTTGGCAGGCACCGGTCGGCAGGGGTTGCCGGTGACGACTCGCCCCTCCCGTCTGCCAGCATGGTCGGCGCCCTGACCAGGCGGCCCGGCCATGCAGCGCAGCCGGCCCGACGGGTTCCGCCGGTCTCTCTTCCACTCCCCTGGTTGTCGAGTACCCCGCCGTGTCTGCTGCCCCTGCCCTGCCCACGTCCGTGTCCCGTACCGCCGCCTCGCGTTCGCCGTGGCGGTCCCTGCGCCACCGCGGGATGAGCTGGTGGTCGGCCGCGAACTTCGTCTCCAACGCCGGTACCTGGATGCAGCTCACGGTGCAGAACCTGCTGGTGCTGCACATCACCGGTTCGGCGGCGGCCACCGGTCTGTCGATGTCCGTGCAGGCGGCGCCCGCGCTGTTCGTCAGCCTGCTGGGCGGCGCGGCCGTGGACCGCTGGCCCCGGAAGCTGACGGTCGCCGTCAGCCAGGCCCTGCTCGGTGCGGTGGCGTTCACCACGGCGCTGCTCGTGGCCCTGGACCGGATCGACATGACGGCGCTGCTGGTACTGGCCGCCGTGACCGGCGTCATCGCCACCGTCGACGGACCGGCGTGCGCGCTGCTCGGCAACGATCTCGTGCCCGTGGAGGACGTGCCGTCGGCGATCGGCGTGGGCGCGCTCGTGCACAGCGCGGGCCGGCTGGCCGGCACCGGCCTGGCCGGTGTGACCGTCGGCTTCCTCGGCACGTCCGCCGCGTACGCCGCCAACGGGCTGTCGTTCCTGTTCGTCGCGTCGGTCGTGCCGTTCCTGCGGCCCGCACCCGGTGCCGTCCAGGAGCCGGCGACTCAGGTGCGGGCCGTCCCGGCGCGCGCGGAGATGACCGTGCGGGAGGGGCTGACCTTCTTCGTGCGCCGTCCCCGTCTGGTCGCGCTCGCGGGCATCACCGGGATCAGTTCCGTCTTCGGCCGCAACTACGGCCTCACGCTCGCCGTCCTCGTCACCGGCCCGCTCGCCGGCGGCGCCGGGGCGTTCGGCACGGTCTCCACGGTGCTGGCCGTCGGCGGCATCCTCGGTGCGGTCCTCGGCGCCCGGCTGCGCAAGCCGTCCGTCCGGACCGTGGGTCTGCTCGCGGCCGCCGGTGCGCTGCTGCAGGTGGTGGCGGGGCTGTCGCCGTCGCTGGCCGTCCTGCTGGTGCTGGTGCTGCCGATGGCCGTGGTGGAGTCGGTCTCCGACACCGCCGGTACGGCCGTGCTGCAGACCGATCCACCCGCCCGTCTGCGCGGCCGGGTGCTCGGTGTGTGGAGCAGCATCGGCACGGTGTGGGGCCTCGGTGGGCCGCCCTTGCTGGGGCTGCTCATGGAGTGGGCCGGGGCGCGCGGCGCCCTGGTCGCCGGTGGACTGCTCGTCGCCGGGTCGATCGGCGCGGGCCTGCTGGTCCGCCGGCGCGCTGTCCCGGTGCCGCTGACGCTGCCCGCCAAGGACGGCGACGTGACCGGCCGGGAGGCTCTGGGCACGGCCGCCTGACGCCGGGCCCCCTGGCTCACGTCCGCTGCTGCGGCTCCCGGCCCGGCAGGTGGTACACGTGGAACGCCTGTCCGATCACCGGCTGGGCGACATTGCGTACGCGGACACCTCCGCTGGTCATGCCGTGCTCGGTGCCGGCGTGGGCGTGGCCGTGCACGGCGAGGTCGGCACCCCCGGTGTCGATGGCCTCCGCGAGCAGATAGCTGCCGAGGAAGGGATAGATCTCCGGCGGCTCCCCGGCCAGCGTGTCCGGTACCGGCGAGAAGTGGGTCAGCGCGATCCGCACGTCGCAGTTCCAGTCGCCCAGGTCCTTCAGGGCGGTGTGCAGGCCGTCGGCGCAGCGGCGGGTGTAGCGGACGAACTCCTTCATGAGCGGTTCGCCGAACTCCCCGGCGCACCGGCCGACGAAGCCGCCGCCGAAGCCCTTGGTGCCGGCCACCCCGATCCGTGCCCCGTCGGAGGTGACGACGGCCGCCTGCCCTTCCAGGACGTGGGCGCCCGCGTCCCGGAGGATCGCGGTGACCTCCTCGGGCCGTTCGTCGTGGTGGTCGTGGTTGCCGAGGACGGCGACGACCGGCACCCCGAGATCCTTGATCTCCCGGGCGACGATCGTGGCCTCCTCCGCCGTGCCGTGCCGGGTGAGGTCGCCGGCGAGCAGCAGGACGTCGGCGCAGTCGGGCAGCGTCTCGAAGGACGGGCGCAGCGTGCCCTGGCTCTCGGGGCCCATGTGGATGTCCCCGACGGCCGCGACGCGGATCATGTCAGGTCCTCCCCGTGGTCGGGCGAGGAGGTCCCCGCGACGAGAAGGTCGCAGTGGACCGGGTGCCCCGCCAGTTCCTCGCGGACCATGCGCAGGATCTCGTCCCGGCACTGGGTGGACGGCACGGTCCCGGTCAGCAGGACCGCGTCACCGTGCGGTTCCAGTCGTACGCCGAGTTCCCCCAGGTGTCCGGAGGCGAGGTGCTCGGCGACGTGGGCGACGCGGTAGTCGAGGTTCGCCGCCGCAGGCGATGTCGGCGGGCTTGCGTCGGTCATGGCTGCCCCTCCTGTGGGTCGATCACGTTCAGCCGTTCGAGGAGGAAGAGGAAGGCGGCCGGCATGGGCTGGTCGCCGCAGCTCGCCCGCACGGTGTCCCAGTCGACCTTCTCGCGGACGGCGCGGGCCACCGGCAGGACCGAGCCGAAGTCGCAGTAGTGCTCCGAGAAGGCACTGATCAGGCTGCGGATCAGATCGGTCGGGGACAGTACGGGCATGAGGACCGAGTCGACCGGCAGCGTGTGGGCCCGGTCGAGCATGTCCTTGGTGACGGGCTGGTGCGCGAGCGCGAAGATGATGTCGACGTTCTGCCCGTGGCAGGTGGTCTTCAGCAGCCAGTCCTCCGGCGGGATCCGTACGGCCAGGCCCGCCTCGCGCAGCGTGGCGGCCACCGCATCGGCGTCCTCGGGCAGGACGCAGAAGTCGGCGTCGTGCTGGAGGTAGCGGCTGCCGCCGTGGGCGTAGACGGCCACGCTCCCCGCCAGGGCGAAGGGGTGGCTCGCGCGCTTGAGGAGGGCGCCGATCTGCTTGGCGGCCTCCAGGATCGCCTGGCTGCGGTCCTGGGGCAGATTCGACGCCTCCGGTGCGGGCGACACCTGTTGGTCGGTTCCGTCCGTGGCGAGGCGCAGCTCGGTGACCTCCGGTCGCCGGGCGGGCGCGGTTTCCTCCCCGTTGTGCGTCATGACCTCTCCATTCGCGGACACCCTGCACCCCGGTCGGCCGAACCGGCCTCGGGGGTCCTTCGGGTACCCGGGGGGCCCGTACCGACACGGCACACCGGAAAACGGTTGGGTGCGGCTCAGTCCTCCACGACGAGCGCCGGCGTTCCCGCGGTGAGGACCTGTCCGCGGAAGAAGGCCGGGCTGTGGCGCCGCATCACCAGCATGATCAGGACGCCGAGGAGCAGCAGTCCGACGCCGATGACGAAGACGGAGCCGACGCCGAGCACGGCGGAACCGCTGCCGTAGGCCGGATTCCACATGTCGGACAGCGTCTTGCCGAACACGGCGGTGAGCAGCAGGCCGCCGAGGACCGGGAAGAGGCCCTCGAAGACGGCGTCGCGGGCGGAGCGGGCGAGGTCGCGGCGCATGTCGCTGCTGAGCGAGCACGTCCTGGTCGACACCATCTACGCCCTCGGTCTGATGATCTGCTTCTACTACGCGCTCACCGCCATTCCGCTTCTTCCCTGTGACCTGCGTCGCATCCCACGGCGCCCTCCCGCGGCGAGTGGCCGCCGCACCGGCCCGGGAGCACGCTGGTAGCCATGAGAGCCGGGCCGAAGGTCGCGGCCACGCGGCAGCCGTGGCAGTCGGCGCACGCCCTGCTGCTTCTCCCGATCACGCTCATCGTGGTCATCACGGTGGTGGACATGCAGACGCCCACCAGCGTCCATCTCGGCCCGGCCCTGGTGATCGCGCCCGCGCTCACACCGTCCGTCGCCGGATCCAGGGCGACGGCGGCCGTCGGAGCACTCGCGCTGGCCGCCCAGGTCCTGATCGGCGCCACCCACGGCGGGCTCGGCACCACGAACCACATCGTGCAGATCATCACCCTCGCGGTGCTCTCGGTGCTCTGCGTCCTCCACAGCGCGCTGCGCGAGCGCCGGCAGGCCCAGCTGGCCCAGGTCCGTAACGTCGCCGAGGCCGCCCAGCACGTGCTGATGTGGCCGCTGCCGGAGCAGATCGGCCCGCTGCGGATCGCCTCCCTCTATCTGGCCGCCGAGGACGAGGCGCAGATCGGCGGCGATCTGTACGCGGCGTCCTTCTGCGACGGCGCCGTACGCGTCCTGATCGGCGACGTCCGCGGCAAGGGACTGCCCGCCATCGGTGAGGCCGCACTGCTGCTCGGCGCCTTCCGGGAGAGCACGCACCGGCATGTCCGGCTGGCGGAGCTGGCCGCCACGCTGGACCAGAGCGTCAGCCGCTACGCGGTCGATCTGGAGAGGCCGGAGGAGGCGGTGAGCGATTCGCCACCGCCCTGCTGGTGGAGATCCCGGACCGTGACCCGGTGACGCGGATGACCAGCTGCGGTCATCCGCCGCCCCTGCTGCTGAGCCCCGGGCATGTCGTCACGATGCCCAGCCTGCACCCGTCACCGCGGCTCGGTGTGAACGCCGGCGGCGAGCACATCCTGGACGTGTTCTCCTTCGAACCCGGCGACACGCTGCTGCTCTACACGGACGGTGTGGTGGAGGCACGGGACGCCCGCGGGCGGTTCTACCCGCTCGCCGAGCGGGTCGCGCGCTGGAGCGAGGACAGCCCCGAGGCGCTGATGCACCACCTGCGGCGTGATCTGCTCACCCACGTCGGCGGCCGGCTGGACGACGACGCCGCGCTGATCGCGCTGCACCGCACGCCGGCCGGCCGGCACCGACACCACGGCCGCGCGATCGGCGGCGGCACCTCCCGGCCCGGCCCCGGCTCCCACGGCTGACCCCTGGCTGCCGGTGCCCGAGACGTTCCTTCGCCCGTGTGTCGGCGTCCCGGCGTTCGACGGGGGCCCGCTTGAAGGTGACGCCTCCGCCGGCACCGCCCGCGCCCCCGCCGGCACTGCGGGCGTGCGCCCAGCCCCGAGTGGGGCGGGGCGGGGCGCACGCCCCGTCCTCCGGGTCAGCCGACCGGCTTGAGGTCGGTGATCTCGAGGGTCTTCAGGTCGGACTGGACGTCGATCCTGCTGACCTGCGCGTTCGGCCCGTCGCTCCAGGTCAGGGTGACCCGGCTGGTGGCGTGGCCCGCACCGGAACCGGTGTAGGTCACCTTCCACTTCACCGGCACGTTCTGTGCGAACAGGATGCCGTCGGCGTGCTCCTTCTCCTCGTAGGCGGCGACCTTCTTCTGGGCGTCGGCGGAGAGGTAGAAGGCCCGCAGCGCCTTGGCGCCGGCGACGGCCGACGGGTCCTCGGTGGCCCAGACGCAGTCGATGTAGGCGCCGTAGAAGTCGGCCACGTGCTGGGTGACGTCGCGCGGGTCGCCCTGGGCGGACGACACGGCGGCGGCGCGGGTGGTGTGGCTCGCGGTGCTCCCCGCGAGGGCGGGCGTCACGGCGGCGAGGCTCAGGCCGGCGGTGAGAGCCACGGCGGTGAGGAGGGTCTTGCGGTTGCGTACGGACATCTGTGTCATTCCCCCGGTTTCTTCGCGACCGGCCCGATCCCGGCCGTCGACGGACCTTAAGACCTCATTTCCCTCGCTCCGGTTCCGCTTCTTCCGTCTTTCTTTCCTCTTCGTTTCCCAGGGATTCCCAGGAGTTGAGGTGCGGAAAGGGTTGCGGCGAATTCCGGACGAGTCACCTCTTCCTTTCGGTCATTCCGGTCGGTCATTCCCGTCGGTCATTCCGGTTCGGGTGGCAGCCGCTCTTCCACCAGCCGGGCGAGGTTGTCGAGGGCCATGCGGGTGCCCAGCTCGTTGTCGGCGCGGGGGACGGCGTCGGGGATGCCCTCGTGCAGGATCTCCACGTCCGTGCCGCCGTCGCTCGCGGTGAGGGTCGTCGTCATGGTCATGGTGCCGCGCAGGGCGTCGTCCTCGGTCTCGAACGCGAACACCTCGACGACGAGGGCGTCGGGCACGAGGCGGGCGAAGTGGCCGTGGTAGCTGTCGGTGTGCGCGCCGGACTTGCCGGTGCCGCCCTCGTCGCCGTAGGTGAGGGAGATCCGGAAGGCCCCGCCCTCACGGGCCTGGAAGGTGTGGACCTGGGCGGTCATGCCGGCCGGGACCCGCCAGGCGGCCAGCGCGTCCGGGTCGAGCAGGGCCCGGTAGACATCCCGCGGGGGCGCCTGCACGCGCCGGGTGACTCGGGTGGCGTACACGGCCCCACGCTACCGGCTCGGAAGGGGGCGGCCCGGCCCGTCGTACGGCATGGACGGGGCCGGGGTCCGGGAGGTGGGTCGGACCCCGGCCCCGGGTCTGTCACGGCTTGCGGGCGACCGCGCCGTACATCGCGATGTCCTCGTCGCGGATGTCCTTCTCGCCGGTGCCGTCGGGGTGCCACTTGTGCACCTGGACGATGCCCGGTTCGGCCAGTTCCAGGCCCGCGAAGAACTCGTGGGCCTCGTCGATGGTGCGCAGCCGCATCGGCATGTTGCGGGCCGCGTACTCGCGGGCCACCCGGCCCACCTCCGCGGGCGCGAACTCGGCGGTGCCGATGGACATGGCCAGGTAGCTGCCCGGGGGCAGCGGTTCCAGCAGGCGGCGTACGACGCCGACCGCGTCGTCCTCGTCCAGCATGAAGTGGACGATGGCGATCACCGTGAGCGCGACCGGCCGGCTCAGGTCCAGGGTCTCGCGCAGCTCGGGGGCGTCCAGAATGGCGGCCGGGTCGCGGAAGTCGGCCTCGATGTAGGCGGTGCGGCCCTCGGGGGCGCTGGCGAGCAGGCCCTGGGAGAGGGTGAGGACGATCGGGTCGTTGTCGACATAGACCACCCGGGAGTCGGGGGCCACGGCCTGGGCGATCTCGTGCAGGTTGGGCGAGGTCGGGATGCCGGTGCCGATGTCCAGGAACTGGCGCATGCCCGCCTCCTCGGCGAGCCAGCGCACGGCGCGGTTCATGAAGTCGCGGTTGGCACGCATGTGGACCGGGAGGGCGGGCCACTCCCGGGACATGGCGTCACCGGCCTCCTTGTCGGCCGGGTAGTAGTCCTTGCCGCCGAGTATGTAGTCGTAGATGCGGGCGGAGTGGGCGTTCTCGGTGTCGATCCGGTCGGCCGGCCATCCGTTGTCGGGCACGCCGTGTCTCCCATTCGGGTCGGGGGGTGTGGGACTCGCGCAACGAGGATTGCTTCCAAGGGAGTTCTCTCACCGCGGGCAGGATCACAACTCCTTGCGGATCGTGCCGAGCAGGGCCTCGGTCTTCCGGGCCGGCGCGGCCTGGGCGCCCACCCGGTCGAGTGCCTCGCGGTACACCACGACGTCGTCGGCCTTGTCGAGGTAGACGGCCCCGACGAGGCCGTTGAGGTAGACGATGTCCGGCAGTTCGGGAGCCCGGAACCGGAAGAGGTGGAAGGCGCCCGCCCGCATCGCGGGATGCGGCCCGTTGGCGAACGGCATCAGCTGCACCGTCACCTGCGGCAGCCGGTTGACCTCGATGAGACGGTCGATCTGCGCACGCATCACCTCGGACCCGCCGACCGGCCAGCGCAGCACGGTCTCGTCCATCACCACCCACAGCCGCGGCGGTGCCTTCCTGGCCAGCAGCTCCTGGCGGCGCATGCGCAGCGCCACCCGGCGTTCGGTGGCCTCGGCGGAGGCGTGCGGATTGGCCGCGCCGAGCAGGGCGCGCGCGTAGTCCTCGGTCTGCAGCAGACCGTGCACGAACTGGTTCTCGTACGCACGGATCTGCGACGCGGCCTGTTCCAGGCTGAGATAGGCGGCGAACCAGTCGGGCATCACATCGCGGTAGGTGTGCCACCAGCCGCGCTTGTTGGCCTCGCGCACGGACTGCAGGAAGGTGTCGATCTCCTGCTGGTCGGTGACGCCGTAGACCCGCAGCAGTTTCTCGGCGTCCGCGAGCCGCAGCCGGGCCACCTTGGCGGCCTCCATGCGGCGGATCGTGGAGTGGCTGACACCGATGGCCGCGCCCGCCTCGGCGTAGCCGAGACCGGCCCGGGTCCGCAGCTCCTCCAGTTGCCGGCCGAGGATCATGCGCAGTACGGAAGGGGCACCGCCCCAGTCGGTCTCCGCGGTCACACCCCACCCCCTCGCCAGGTCTCAGGGCCGGCCCGGCAGGCATCGGAGTTCCCCGCGCCGTGCGATCACCGGCTGGCGGAAGCAGCATGCACGTGGCCACTTGCAAATTTCAACTTGCCGGTTGCGAGTCGTTGTTGGCAGGTGCCAGAGTGGGGGCACTGCTCCGGCCGACCCAAGGAGCGGGCGGCGCGGCCGGGTTGGGGGAGACCGGGCCGCACCACGGCCTCCGAAGAGGCGGTGTGTCGTCTGCTGCGCGAGCGGCCGGCCGGCACCCCCACACGCGAGGCCGGACGAAAGGCGCACGGCGATGGCTCCGCCCTCCCTCCCCCGACCGCTCCACCGACGTCCTGAGGACCGGGGACCGGACCTACCGCCGGTCCCGGTCGGCGTCAGCAGACCACCCGGAGGCGAGCGCCTCGGTCGACTCCCCGGGCCCGACGGCCCCGACCCGCTCGTCTCCGGGACCCCGCTCCCTGGCTCCGCCGCCGCCTTCGACCTGCCGGCCGTCCCGGCGGCCGTGCGCACCGCCCGCAGAGTCGTCGGGGACCTGCTGACCACCTGGGGCGTGCCGCGTGACGTCCGGGACGACGTGGTCCTCGTGACCTCCGAGCTGGTCACGAACGCGCTGGTGCACGCGGGCGGCGAGCGGATCGTCTGCCGGCTCCACGGCACCGCGGAGCGGGTGCGCGTCGAGGTCGAGGACCAGGACGGCGGACCCGCTGTCCCGGCAGCGGGCCGTCCCGGGCCCGACGACCAGCACGGGCGCGGGCTCTTCCTCGTCGAGGCCCTGAGCCGCGACTGGGGTGTGACACCCCTGCCCGGCCGGTCCGCACGCGCCGTCTGGGCGGAGCTGGCCGTCGGCCGCTCCTGACACGCCCGACCACTTCCGACCCCACGGACCGTCCCCCACCCGTCCGGAGGATTGCCATGCACCGCACCGCCCCCCGCCCCGCCCCGGCCGCCGACCCGTCCTGGACCCGCACCCACCCCAAGCCCGAAGCCCGCCAACAGGCCGCCTGACCCCCTGCCCCCACCCCACGGCTCCACCCGTGGCCGTCCGGCGCTCAGAACACCCCGGGACACGAAACGCGGCCCCGACACCCACCGAATCCACCGGCCGGTCCGGGATCGCTCCGCATCCCTGACTCACCCAGGCCCGGACGACGCCCGCCCCCTTCACCGCCCGAACGCATCATCCGCACCCCCTCGACAGCCCCCATCCACCGGCACCGGCTCACCCACGGGCGGACGACGTCCCAAACCCCCGGATACGACACCCGGCCCCGCCACCCCCATTCACCGCCCGTACGGATCACCGGCACCCCTCAAGGGCACGCTCCGCCGACTCACCCGCGGGCGGACGACGTCTCGGACACCCCGCGGATACGACACCCGGACCCGATACCCGCTAGATTCACCGCCGGTGCGGATCGTCCGCATCCGTCGACGGCTCGCATCCCCTGGGGACTCCGGGTCCGCCGTGCCGGCCGTTCCGTCGGGGGTCGAGGGAATCATGGTCTGGTCGCTCATCCGCCGGGTCCGCGCCGCGCCCGGCCTGCCGGTGCCCGGGCGGTGTGCGCCGGGCCGGCACGTCCTGGCCACGGAACGGCTGCTGCTGTTCACGCCGCGGCACCGCCTGGACGTGGCGGCGGCGCTCGCCGCGTGCGCGGACGCCGAGGCGCAGCGGTGGCTCGGCACCCAGGCGGACCAGGTCGTGCCCGACCCCGGTACCCGAAGGGCCCTGTTGCGGTGGCGGCCCGCCGGCGACGACGGCCGCCGCGTACCCCGGCTGCTGGCCGAGCCGTTCGTGCCCGGACCCGACGACCCGATGTTCCTGGTCTGCGTGCGCAGGTCAGACCTCAGTTATGCCGGCGCCCTCGAGCTGGATCACCGTTCCGGCGAGATGGGCGGCTGGTTGGCGCCGGGCTGCCGCGGCCAGGGCCTGGGTGCGGAGCTGTTCCAAGCGGGTCTCACGCTCGCGCACACCCACGCCGGGCTGGCCACCGTCCGGGCGGGCGCCGAGCCCGGGAACACCGCGAGCCGGCGGGCCCTGGCCCACGCGGGCCTCGTCCCGGACCGGGGACCGCGCCGGCACACCCTGCCCGACGGCCGGGTGGTCGACGCGGTCTGGCACCGGCACGACACCACTGCGGCGTCCCGCTGCCGCTGATCCCGCGCGGGGCGTCGGTCACACGGTCCTGGCGAGGCGGTCGGCGAGCAGCTTGGCGAAACGGGCCGGGTCAGCCAGGTCGCCCCCTTCCGCGAGCAGGGCGGTGCCGTACAGCAGCTCGGCGGTCTCGGTCAGCTCCGGGTCCGCGGCGCGCTGCTCGTACGCGGACTTCAGCCCGCTGACGAGCGGGTGCTCGGGGTTCAGCTCGAGGATGCGCTTCACCGGTGGGAGTTCCTGGCCCATCGCCCGGTACATCTTCTCCAGCGTCGGCGTGAGGGCGTCGGCATCACTGACCAGGCACGCCGGCGAGCTGGTCAGACGGGTCGTCAGCCGTACGTCCTTCACGTCGTCGAGCGTCTCGTTGAGCCACGTCAGCAAGGGCGCGTACGCACCGGACCGCTCCTGTGACAGCTCCTGTTCGGACGGCAGGTCCACGGCGCCTCGCGCGACGGACTGGAACTCCCGGCCGTCGTACTCCCGCACCGCCTCGACCCAGATCTCGTCCACCGGGTCGGTGAGCAGCAGGACCTCGTACTCCTTGGCCCTGAAGGCTTCCAGGTGCGGGGAGTTGTGGCAGTCGGCGCACGCCCTGCTGCTTCTCCCGATCACGCTCATCGTGGTCATCACGGTGGTGGACATGCAGACGCCCACCAGCGTCCATCTCGGCCCGGCCCTGGTGATCGCGCCCGCGCTCACACCGTCCGTCGCCGGATCCAGGGCGACGGCGGCCGTCGGAGCACTCGCGCTGGCCGCCCAGGTCCTGATCGGCGCCACCCACGGCGGGCTCGGCACCACGAACCACATCGTGCAGATCATCACCCTCGCGGTGCTCTCGGTGCTCTGCGTCCTCCACAGCGCGCTGCGCGAGCGCCGGCAGGCCCAGCTGGCCCAGGTCCGTAACGTCGCCGAGGCCGCCCAGCACGTGCTGATGTGGCCGCTGCCGGAGCAGATCGGCCCGCTGCGGATCGCCTCCCTCTATCTGGCCGCCGAGGACGAGGCGCAGATCGGCGGCGATCTGTACGCGGCGTCCTTCTGCGACGGCGCCGTACGCGTCCTGATCGGCGACGTCCGCGGCAAGGGACTGCCCGCCATCGGTGAGGCCGCACTGCTGCTCGGCGCCTTCCGGGAGAGCACGCACCGGCATGTCCGGCTGGCGGAGCTGGCCGCCACGCTGGACCAGAGCGTCAGCCGCTACGCGGTCGATCTGGAGAGGCCGGAGGAGGCGGTGAGCGATTCGCCACCGCCCTGCTGGTGGAGATCCCGGACCGTGACCCGGTGACGCGGATGACCAGCTGCGGTCATCCGCCGCCCCTGCTGCTGAGCCCCGGGCATGTCGTCACGATGCCCAGCCTGCACCCGTCACCGCGGCTCGGTGTGAACGCCGGCGGCGAGCACATCCTGGACGTGTTCTCCTTCGAACCCGGCGACACGCTGCTGCTCTACACGGACGGTGTGGTGGAGGCACGGGACGCCCGCGGGCGGTTCTACCCGCTCGCCGAGCGGGTCGCGCGCTGGAGCGAGGACAGCCCCGAGGCGCTGATGCACCACCTGCGGCGTGATCTGCTCACCCACGTCGGCGGCCGGCTGGACGACGACGCCGCGCTGATCGCGCTGCACCGCACGCCGGCCGGCCGGCACCGACACCACGGCCGCGCGATCGGCGGCGGCACCTCCCGGCCCGGCCCCGGCTCCCACGGCTGACCCCTGGCTGCCGGTGCCCGAGACGTTCCTTCGCCCGTGTGTCGGCGTCCCGGCGTTCGACGGGGGCCCGCTTGAAGGTGACGCCTCCGCCGGCACCGCCCGCGCCCCCGCCGGCACTGCGGGCGTGCGCCCAGCCCCGAGTGGGGCGGGGCGGGGCGCACGCCCCGTCCTCCGGGTCAGCCGACCGGCTTGAGGTCGGTGATCTCGAGGGTCTTCAGGTCGGACTGGACGTCGATCCTGCTGACCTGCGCGTTCGGCCCGTCGCTCCAGGTCAGGGTGACCCGGCTGGTGGCGTGGCCCGCACCGGAACCGGTGTAGGTCACCTTCCACTTCACCGGCACGTTCTGTGCGAACAGGATGCCGTCGGCGTGCTCCTTCTCCTCGTAGGCGGCGACCTTCTTCTGGGCGTCGGCGGAGAGGTAGAAGGCCCGCAGCGCCTTGGCGCCGGCGACGGCCGACGGGTCCTCGGTGGCCCAGACGCAGTCGATGTAGGCGCCGTAGAAGTCGGCCACGTGCTGGGTGACGTCGCGCGGGTCGCCCTGGGCGGACGACACGGCGGCGGCGCGGGTGGTGTGGCTCGCGGTGCTCCCCGCGAGGGCGGGCGTCACGGCGGCGAGGCTCAGGCCGGCGGTGAGAGCCACGGCGGTGAGGAGGGTCTTGCGGTTGCGTACGGACATCTGTGTCATTCCCCCGGTTTCTTCGCGACCGGCCCGATCCCGGCCGTCGACGGACCTTAAGACCTCATTTCCCTCGCTCCGGTTCCGCTTCTTCCGTCTTTCTTTCCTCTTCGTTTCCCAGGGATTCCCAGGAGTTGAGGTGCGGAAAGGGTTGCGGCGAATTCCGGACGAGTCACCTCTTCCTTTCGGTCATTCCGGTCGGTCATTCCCGTCGGTCATTCCGGTTCGGGTGGCAGCCGCTCTTCCACCAGCCGGGCGAGGTTGTCGAGGGCCATGCGGGTGCCCAGCTCGTTGTCGGCGCGGGGGACGGCGTCGGGGATGCCCTCGTGCAGGATCTCCACGTCCGTGCCGCCGTCGCTCGCGGTGAGGGTCGTCGTCATGGTCATGGTGCCGCGCAGGGCGTCGTCCTCGGTCTCGAACGCGAACACCTCGACGACGAGGGCGTCGGGCACGAGGCGGGCGAAGTGGCCGTGGTAGCTGTCGGTGTGCGCGCCGGACTTGCCGGTGCCGCCCTCGTCGCCGTAGGTGAGGGAGATCCGGAAGGCCCCGCCCTCACGGGCCTGGAAGGTGTGGACCTGGGCGGTCATGCCGGCCGGGACCCGCCAGGCGGCCAGCGCGTCCGGGTCGAGCAGGGCCCGGTAGACATCCCGCGGGGGCGCCTGCACGCGCCGGGTGACTCGGGTGGCGTACACGGCCCCACGCTACCGGCTCGGAAGGGGGCGGCCCGGCCCGTCGTACGGCATGGACGGGGCCGGGGTCCGGGAGGTGGGTCGGACCCCGGCCCCGGGTCTGTCACGGCTTGCGGGCGACCGCGCCGTACATCGCGATGTCCTCGTCGCGGATGTCCTTCTCGCCGGTGCCGTCGGGGTGCCACTTGTGCACCTGGACGATGCCCGGTTCGGCCAGTTCCAGGCCCGCGAAGAACTCGTGGGCCTCGTCGATGGTGCGCAGCCGCATCGGCATGTTGCGGGCCGCGTACTCGCGGGCCACCCGGCCCACCTCCGCGGGCGCGAACTCGGCGGTGCCGATGGACATGGCCAGGTAGCTGCCCGGGGGCAGCGGTTCCAGCAGGCGGCGTACGACGCCGACCGCGTCGTCCTCGTCCAGCATGAAGTGGACGATGGCGATCACCGTGAGCGCGACCGGCCGGCTCAGGTCCAGGGTCTCGCGCAGCTCGGGGGCGTCCAGAATGGCGGCCGGGTCGCGGAAGTCGGCCTCGATGTAGGCGGTGCGGCCCTCGGGGGCGCTGGCGAGCAGGCCCTGGGAGAGGGTGAGGACGATCGGGTCGTTGTCGACATAGACCACCCGGGAGTCGGGGGCCACGGCCTGGGCGATCTCGTGCAGGTTGGGCGAGGTCGGGATGCCGGTGCCGATGTCCAGGAACTGGCGCATGCCCGCCTCCTCGGCGAGCCAGCGCACGGCGCGGTTCATGAAGTCGCGGTTGGCACGCATGTGGACCGGGAGGGCGGGCCACTCCCGGGACATGGCGTCACCGGCCTCCTTGTCGGCCGGGTAGTAGTCCTTGCCGCCGAGTATGTAGTCGTAGATGCGGGCGGAGTGGGCGTTCTCGGTGTCGATCCGGTCGGCCGGCCATCCGTTGTCGGGCACGCCGTGTCTCCCATTCGGGTCGGGGGGTGTGGGACTCGCGCAACGAGGATTGCTTCCAAGGGAGTTCTCTCACCGCGGGCAGGATCACAACTCCTTGCGGATCGTGCCGAGCAGGGCCTCGGTCTTCCGGGCCGGCGCGGCCTGGGCGCCCACCCGGTCGAGTGCCTCGCGGTACACCACGACGTCGTCGGCCTTGTCGAGGTAGACGGCCCCGACGAGGCCGTTGAGGTAGACGATGTCCGGCAGTTCGGGAGCCCGGAACCGGAAGAGGTGGAAGGCGCCCGCCCGCATCGCGGGATGCGGCCCGTTGGCGAACGGCATCAGCTGCACCGTCACCTGCGGCAGCCGGTTGACCTCGATGAGACGGTCGATCTGCGCACGCATCACCTCGGACCCGCCGACCGGCCAGCGCAGCACGGTCTCGTCCATCACCACCCACAGCCGCGGCGGTGCCTTCCTGGCCAGCAGCTCCTGGCGGCGCATGCGCAGCGCCACCCGGCGTTCGGTGGCCTCGGCGGAGGCGTGCGGATTGGCCGCGCCGAGCAGGGCGCGCGCGTAGTCCTCGGTCTGCAGCAGACCGTGCACGAACTGGTTCTCGTACGCACGGATCTGCGACGCGGCCTGTTCCAGGCTGAGATAGGCGGCGAACCAGTCGGGCATCACATCGCGGTAGGTGTGCCACCAGCCGCGCTTGTTGGCCTCGCGCACGGACTGCAGGAAGGTGTCGATCTCCTGCTGGTCGGTGACGCCGTAGACCCGCAGCAGTTTCTCGGCGTCCGCGAGCCGCAGCCGGGCCACCTTGGCGGCCTCCATGCGGCGGATCGTGGAGTGGCTGACACCGATGGCCGCGCCCGCCTCGGCGTAGCCGAGACCGGCCCGGGTCCGCAGCTCCTCCAGTTGCCGGCCGAGGATCATGCGCAGTACGGAAGGGGCACCGCCCCAGTCGGTCTCCGCGGTCACACCCCACCCCCTCGCCAGGTCTCAGGGCCGGCCCGGCAGGCATCGGAGTTCCCCGCGCCGTGCGATCACCGGCTGGCGGAAGCAGCATGCACGTGGCCACTTGCAAATTTCAACTTGCCGGTTGCGAGTCGTTGTTGGCAGGTGCCAGAGTGGGGGCACTGCTCCGGCCGACCCAAGGAGCGGGCGGCGCGGCCGGGTTGGGGGAGACCGGGCCGCACCACGGCCTCCGAAGAGGCGGTGTGTCGTCTGCTGCGCGAGCGGCCGGCCGGCACCCCCACACGCGAGGCCGGACGAAAGGCGCACGGCGATGGCTCCGCCCTCCCTCCCCCGACCGCTCCACCGACGTCCTGAGGACCGGGGACCGGACCTACCGCCGGTCCCGGTCGGCGTCAGCAGACCACCCGGAGGCGAGCGCCTCGGTCGACTCCCCGGGCCCGACGGCCCCGACCCGCTCGTCTCCGGGACCCCGCTCCCTGGCTCCGCCGCCGCCTTCGACCTGCCGGCCGTCCCGGCGGCCGTGCGCACCGCCCGCAGAGTCGTCGGGGACCTGCTGACCACCTGGGGCGTGCCGCGTGACGTCCGGGACGACGTGGTCCTCGTGACCTCCGAGCTGGTCACGAACGCGCTGGTGCACGCGGGCGGCGAGCGGATCGTCTGCCGGCTCCACGGCACCGCGGAGCGGGTGCGCGTCGAGGTCGAGGACCAGGACGGCGGACCCGCTGTCCCGGCAGCGGGCCGTCCCGGGCCCGACGACCAGCACGGGCGCGGGCTCTTCCTCGTCGAGGCCCTGAGCCGCGACTGGGGTGTGACACCCCTGCCCGGCCGGTCCGCACGCGCCGTCTGGGCGGAGCTGGCCGTCGGCCGCTCCTGACACGCCCGACCACTTCCGACCCCACGGACCGTCCCCCACCCGTCCGGAGGATTGCCATGCACCGCACCGCCCCCCGCCCCGCCCCGGCCGCCGACCCGTCCTGGACCCGCACCCACCCCAAGCCCGAAGCCCGCCAACAGGCCGCCTGACCCCCTGCCCCCACCCCACGGCTCCACCCGTGGCCGTCCGGCGCTCAGAACACCCCGGGACACGAAACGCGGCCCCGACACCCACCGAATCCACCGGCCGGTCCGGGATCGCTCCGCATCCCTGACTCACCCAGGCCCGGACGACGCCCGCCCCCTTCACCGCCCGAACGCATCATCCGCACCCCCTCGACAGCCCCCATCCACCGGCACCGGCTCACCCACGGGCGGACGACGTCCCAAACCCCCGGATACGACACCCGGCCCCGCCACCCCCATTCACCGCCCGTACGGATCACCGGCACCCCTCAAGGGCACGCTCCGCCGACTCACCCGCGGGCGGACGACGTCTCGGACACCCCGCGGATACGACACCCGGACCCGATACCCGCTAGATTCACCGCCGGTGCGGATCGTCCGCATCCGTCGACGGCTCGCATCCCCTGGGGACTCCGGGTCCGCCGTGCCGGCCGTTCCGTCGGGGGTCGAGGGAATCATGGTCTGGTCGCTCATCCGCCGGGTCCGCGCCGCGCCCGGCCTGCCGGTGCCCGGGCGGTGTGCGCCGGGCCGGCACGTCCTGGCCACGGAACGGCTGCTGCTGTTCACGCCGCGGCACCGCCTGGACGTGGCGGCGGCGCTCGCCGCGTGCGCGGACGCCGAGGCGCAGCGGTGGCTCGGCACCCAGGCGGACCAGGTCGTGCCCGACCCCGGTACCCGAAGGGCCCTGTTGCGGTGGCGGCCCGCCGGCGACGACGGCCGCCGCGTACCCCGGCTGCTGGCCGAGCCGTTCGTGCCCGGACCCGACGACCCGATGTTCCTGGTCTGCGTGCGCAGGTCAGACCTCAGTTATGCCGGCGCCCTCGAGCTGGATCACCGTTCCGGCGAGATGGGCGGCTGGTTGGCGCCGGGCTGCCGCGGCCAGGGCCTGGGTGCGGAGCTGTTCCAAGCGGGTCTCACGCTCGCGCACACCCACGCCGGGCTGGCCACCGTCCGGGCGGGCGCCGAGCCCGGGAACACCGCGAGCCGGCGGGCCCTGGCCCACGCGGGCCTCGTCCCGGACCGGGGACCGCGCCGGCACACCCTGCCCGACGGCCGGGTGGTCGACGCGGTCTGGCACCGGCACGACACCACTGCGGCGTCCCGCTGCCGCTGATCCCGCGCGGGGCGTCGGTCACACGGTCCTGGCGAGGCGGTCGGCGAGCAGCTTGGCGAAACGGGCCGGGTCAGCCAGGTCGCCCCCTTCCGCGAGCAGGGCGGTGCCGTACAGCAGCTCGGCGGTCTCGGTCAGCTCCGGGTCCGCGGCGCGCTGCTCGTACGCGGACTTCAGCCCGCTGACGAGCGGGTGCTCGGGGTTCAGCTCGAGGATGCGCTTCACCGGTGGGAGTTCCTGGCCCATCGCCCGGTACATCTTCTCCAGCGTCGGCGTGAGGGCGTCGGCATCACTGACCAGGCACGCCGGCGAGCTGGTCAGACGGGTCGTCAGCCGTACGTCCTTCACGTCGTCGAGCGTCTCGTTGAGCCACGTCAGCAAGGGCGCGTACGCACCGGACCGCTCCTGTGACAGCTCCTGTTCGGACGGCAGGTCCACGGCGCCTCGCGCGACGGACTGGAACTCCCGGCCGTCGTACTCCCGCACCGCCTCGACCCAGATCTCGTCCACCGGGTCGGTGAGCAGCAGGACCTCGTACTCCTTGGCCCTGAAGGCTTCCAGGTGCGGGGAGTTCTCGACCTGCGCGCGGCTTTCGCCGGTCATGAAGTAGATCTTGTCCTGGCCGTCCTTCATCCGGGCGACGTAGTCGGTCAGGGTGGTGGGATCCTCGCCCGCGGTGGAGGCGAACGACGCGACGTCGAGGATCGCCTTGTGGTCCTCGTTCGCGTCGAGCAGGCCCTCCTTGATGGCGGCGCCGAACTCCCGCCAGAAGGTGCGGTACTTCTCGGCGTCGCTGCGCATGAGGTCCTTGATGGTCGACAGGACCTTCTTCGCCAGGCGGCGGCGGATCAGCTGGATGTGCCGGTCCTGCTGGAGGATCTCGCGGGAGATGTTCAGGGACAGGTCGGCGGCGTCCACGACTCCCTTGACGAAGCGGAGGTGGCTCGGCAGGAGCTCGCGGCTGTCGTCCATGATGAACACGCGCTTGACGTACAGCTGGATGCCATGGCGGGCGTCACGCTGGAAGAGGTCGTGCGGGGCACGCGAGGGGATGAAGAGCAGGGCCTCGTACTCGAAGGTGCCCTCCGCCCTCATCTGGATGACCTCGAGCGGATCCGACCAGTCACGGCTGATGTGCCGGTAGAACTCCCGGTACTCCTCGTCCTTGACCTCCGACCGCGGCCGGGCCCAGAGCGCCTTCATCGAGTTGAGGGTGTCGTCCCCCATCCGGATGGGGAACGAGATGAAGTCCGAGTACCGCTTGACGATCTCCCGGATCTTCCACTCGTCGGCGTAGTCGTACAGTGCGTCCTCCGCGTCCGCCGGACGCAGGTGGACGGTCACCGCCGTGCCCTCCGGCACGCCCTCGACGGTCTCGATCGTGTACGTGCCGTCACCGTCCGACTCCCAGCGCACACCGGTCTCCTCGCCGGCCTTGCGGGTGAGCAGGGTGACCTTGTCGGCGACCATGAAGACGGAGTAGAAACCGACGCCGAACTGGCCGATCAGCTCGGCCGATTCCTTGCTCTCCTGAAGCCGGCGCAGGGTCTCGGCCGTACCGGATCGGGCGATGGTGCCGATGAGCCCCACCACGTCGTCGCGCGACATGCCGATGCCGTTGTCCCGCACGGTCAGCGTGCGGGCCTCCTTGTCCGCCTCGATCTCGATGTGCAGGTCGTCGGCCTTCAGACCGGCGTCCTTCAGTCCGGCGAGGCGCCGTTTGTCCAGGGCGTCAGAGGCGTTGGAGATGAGTTCACGCAGGAAGATGTCCTTGTTCGAGTAGATCGAATGGACCATCAGCTGCAGCAGCTGCCGCGCCTCGGCCTGGAACTCCAGCGTCTCCGTGCTCATTGCTTCCCTTCTGGCCATATACGGATGTGAGCGCTTCCCTGGAAATTTGGCACATCGGGAACCGCCCACACAAGCCGTGCCGGGCGCTGGTGGGGTCCGCGTGGTGGAGGTGGTGCCAGGACTCCCCGCAGGACAGCGGGGCCGGCCGCCACACGTTGCCCGAGCCTCGATGCCGGATGACACCGGCCCGTCGGCAACCCGTCAAGGCCGGTCGGCCGGGGCAGGTCCTCTCCGCCAGGGGCTGTGTCGCCTGCGCGTACCGCTGTAGGTCCAGGCCTGTGCGAGGCGTCTCCAGGTCCTCCAGCGGCCGGCCCGCGCCCCTGGTTCCCCGGGTCATCGGCCCGTCGCTGATCTCCGGCGACCCGCGTGGGCGGCAGGCGCTCCGGACGTGTGCCGCGACGTCCGCCCACGGGATCTGCCTCTACGTCGTTCGCACCCTCCACCTGCCCCGGAGAGCTGTAGCTTCTCCGACCTGGTGTACCGCAACCCGCGGGAGGAGACGGCGCAGCGCTTGGTCTCCCTCGGCAGGAGTGCCGCGGTGGGCCGGGGCGCGCCGCGCCGGACCCGGCTCGGGCTCAGTCCCCGGCTCGTACGTGGGTGAGCAACGCTTCGGCTGCGGCACGGAGTTGCTCCGCCGCCGTGCGGCAGCCCGCGGCCTGCCGCTCCAGGAGGGGACGGCTCCACTCGGGTGCCGCCGGGCAGCCGCTCAGCGTGGCCGCGGTGCGGAGCAGCCGGCGGGCGTAGCCGTCCATGAGGTCGGCGTCGGCGCGCAAGCCGTCGACATGCGCGAGGAGTTCGTCGGCCGCGGCCGCGGTCGCTCGGGGGGACTCGGTCACCATGGTGGCTCCCAATCGGGCGGGCGGGTGCGGTACTTCAGCGCGGCAGGACGGCACCGGCGCTGCGATGGACCATGAGCTGGGGGCTGGCCAGGACGAACAGGGGCCGGACCGCGTCGATGCGCAGCCGGCGCAGCTGCCCGGCGAGGGGTTCGGCCGCCGGGGTGTCCAGCCGCAGCCGGACCCCGGTGCCGGGATGCAGCCGCAGTCGGCCGTGGGCCCGGACCAGGGTGCGTACGGTGCTCTCGCCGCGCCGGCCGTACAGGATCCAGTCGGCCTCGGGGCAGCGGACGCCCGGTCCGAGGCGGCCCTCGACGACGAGGCCCAAGGCTCGGGAGCGGGCGGCGATCTGACGGTCCGCCAGGTCCGCCTCGGCGGTCATCCGCATCGCGGGCTGGCCCCAGATCTCCTGGGCGACCACCCGGGCCTCCTCGCTGGTGACGGCGAGGGAGACGACGTACCGGCCGGTGCGGCGCAGGTCGACGCGGCGCAGCAGGTCGGTGACGGCGTCGTACGGCCGTGGCCGCCACAGGTCGTCGACGAGCACGGACAGGGCTATCTCGGTGTAGGGGCCGATCGTGGTGCAGCGGTGCTCGTACAGCGACAGCACCGCGAGCGCCCGCCGGCCCAGCCGGCTCGGTGTCATCCCGGTGACGTCGGGCAGCAGGCCCCGGGCGGCGTCCGCGTCGACGGGGTAGCACAGGTGGGCGGCGGAGGAGTCGTAGTAGCGCACCGGTACGTCGACCGGGCCCGCCGTGGTGGGCACGGACATGGTGGGCAGGGCGAGGAAGGGGTAGCCCTCGGGCGGGGTGGCGCGGTTCTTGAGCCGGTAGGCCTGGGTGCGCACGACGGGGCCCCGGTAGGGGGTGAGTGCCTCGTCGACGGCCTCGCGGGCCTCGGGGACGACCGTGCGCAGGTGCTCGATGTACTCGTGGACCATGTGGCACAGCGGGAACTCGTGGGAGGGCCCGGTGTATTGGACCTCGTACCGGTTGGGGTGCGGGTCGAACGCGGAACCCGCGCCGCGGCCGTCCAGGACGGCCACGATGTCGTGCTGGTTGGTGATGCCGGCGACCCAGGTGCGGGGGTCGGCAGGCTTGTTGTTGTCGGCCGGGGAGCCGACGGCGACGACGTGCGTGACCCGGTAGGCGCGGCAGAACTCCTCGTCCTGGGCGAGGTTCAGCACCGCGATCCCGCCCTCGCCGTGCCCGATCAGCGCGAGGTCGGCGCCGCGCGGGATGCCGTGGTCCGCCAGGGCGAGCAGGATCGCGCGGGTGTAGGGCGAGTCGGTCATGAACAGGTTGCGCCAGGCGCCGACGAAGTCCTGCGGGAAGTCGTTGCGGGGGCGGCCCGGCGCCATGCCGGGTGCCTGGACGACATAGCGGACGACGCCGTCGGGGCCGCGCACGTTCTGCACGAGGATCCGCCCGCCGCTGGAGAGCATCTCGATGTTGCGCAGGAATCCGAGGAAGGAGCCCTCGGTGGCGGTGACCTGCTTCTCCTGGTCGGTGAGATCGACGGCCACGGCGGCGCCCTCGCCCTTGTCCCGGCCCGCGAGGTGGCCGGTGCCGATGCCGTGCGGCGGGTCGGCGGGCGGTTCCCGGCCGACGGCGAGCGCCCAGCCGGTCTCGTCGTTCCGCGGATCCTCGTCCAACAGGGCCCGGACGGTGAGGAGTTCGGTCATCAGCGGTGCCAGCCCGGACAGGGCGCGCTGGGCTCCCCGGTCCCGGAACAGCGCGCGCAGGGCCCGTACGGCTTCCGGGTCCTTGTCGGCGGTGACGGCCTTCATCAGCCGGCGCATGCCGGGGTCGCGCTCGAACTCGGGGTGGTCGACGAGGACGGCGGCGATCCTGATCCGCAGGGCGGTGACGGCCACCAGTGCGGCCAGGCTCTCCCGGCCGAGCACCTCACCGGCGGCGCCCAGGACATGGCCCATGCCCCGCGGCGCCGTGATACCCGGGCCGCCGAGGCCCTGCTTGTTCGTGAGGGCCCGCAGCAGCGCCCACTGGGCGGCGAGGCCGGTCCGGGGCCGGCGACGCGCGGAGGCGGTCAGGGGCGGTGCGAACAGCGCGGTGCGCGCGCGCTCGGACACCGCGCGGATGCCCTCGGCGACGTCCACCACGTCCCGTGCGCACCGGCGCAGCTGTTCCCTGGTGTCCTGACCGTCCGGCGTGGGCCGTCCGGGCGCGTGGCCGTCCGCTCGCATCCGACGCTCCCTCGGCTAGACGACGTACGACGGCATACCGCCACACCGGCGGGACGCCGTCCCCGTCCCATGGTCGGCCAGGGCAACCAGGCCCGCACCTCCATCCCTCCGGGTCGGGGATCCCCACCGGTCCAGCGCCTGCCGCCGAGCCTGGACACCGGAGACACATGGCTCCCGCATGATCGCCCGCACGTGACAGGGTTCTCCTGCCGGTGGTTTGCCGGGCGCGGGTGGGCGGGCGGCATCGGGGGGACCTGCCCTGCCCCCAGGAGGTCGTCGAGCGCTTCCCAGCCCGGCCGGTCGGGCGGCTCCCCTGCCTCCGTGGTGGGCCATTCGGTGGACACGACGTGATGCGCATACGCGTCCACGGCGGTACGCGGCCGCTCGGCCTGCACGGTCGGCGGCCCGGCGGTCGGCAGCCCCGCGGGCGGCAGCCCCGCGGGCGGCAGCCCCGCGGGCGGCAGGCTGATCCGGTGGGCCGCGCTCGCCTCCCCCCGCACGTGGCCCTCGCCCGAATGGGTCTCCCAGCCGGACAGAGCATTCGGTGGGCGGCGGTGCGGTCCACGCCGGTGGCCGGAGGCAGCCTACGAAGAGCACTCCGGTGGCCGCGCCCCGCGCCGCCGGTCCTCATGCGTCGGTCATCAGCCCTGCCGCGACCGTGGCGCCGAGTTCCCAGCAGGCCTGTGTGCCGGGCTTGCCGGGGTCACCGGTGACGGTGACCGGCTCGGCGGCGCGACGCCAGCCGAGGCCGGTGGTGACGGCCTCGATGGCGCGGACGGCGCCGGTGACGTCGTTGCCGCCGTGGACGTAGTAACCGAAGGGGCGGCCTCGGGTCTCGTCCAGGCAGGGGTAGTAGATCTGGTCGAAGAAGTGCTTCAGCGCGCCGGACATGTAGCCGAGGTTCGCCGGGGTGCCGAGCAGGTAGCCGTCGGCTACGAGGACGTCGGAGGCGGTGGCGGACAGGGCCGCGCGCCGGACGACGCGGACGCCCTCGATCTCCGGTGTCGTGGCGCCGGACACGACGGCCTCGAACAGGGTCTGGCAATGGGGGGACGGGGTGTGATGGACGATCAGCAAGGTAGGCACGTCCGGCACCCTGCCGTGCGCCTGCCCTCGCTCGCAAACGACGGGTACGACGGGGCGTCACCGGCACCGGCCCTGGGTAGGACGATGCCCGGCAGCCTGCACGCGGTGACGGGAGGAGACGTGGTGGCCGAGGACGATCGCCGGGCACCGGCCGCTGTGGTGTTCGACGCGCTGGGGCTCGCCTACGAGAAGGCGTTCGCCGCGTCCGAGCCGCACCGGGCGTCGCTGCGGTGGCTGCTGGGGCGGCTGGCACCGGGCAGCAGGGTGCTGGACGTGGGCAGCGGGACGGGACGGCCGACCGCGCAGACCCTCACCGAGGCCGGGCACCGGGTGCTGGGCGTCGATGTCTCTCCGGTCATGGTGGAGCTGGCCGGCCGGCAGGTGCCCGGCGCCGATTTCCGGCTCGCCGACATCCGTGAACTGCCGCTGGCAGAAGCGTCGTTCGACGCCGTGTGCGGGTACTTCTCGCTGTTGCAGATGTCCCGCGCCGAGCAGGCCGGCGTCGTGGCGAAGCTGGCGCGTGCGGTGCGGCCGGGCGGGCTGGTCGCGCTGGCCACCGTGCCCCTCGACGTGGAGGACGTCGAGGGGGTGTTCATGGGGCAGCCGGTGCGGGTGACGAGCTTCGCCGCGGGGGCGTTCACGGAGCTGGTGACCGGGGCGGGGCTGTCGGTGCTGGCCGCGGATCATGCCGTGTTCGCACCGGCCCATCCCGACGCCGTGCCCGAGCCGCACCTGTTCCTGCACTGCCGGCGCGACGCGGGGTGAGGCCGGTCAGGGCTGGAGGGGCAAGGACCGGCAGGTGGAGCCGGCGGTCCTGCCCGCGAGCCGGTCGGTGAGCCAGCCGATGGCCTCGCCCTGGTCGGTGAGCAGCGGCGCGAAGTGGTTCAGCAGCGCTCGGCCCAGCTGCGGTACGACGACCGGCACATAGGTGACCTGGGCGCCCTTGCGACACCAGTCGACGGCCAGTCGGCGGGCCTGTGCGTGCGGGACGAGGTCGTCGTTGATCCCGGTCGCCACGCGTACCGGGCTCGCCGGCTTGGCCGTGCCGATGCGCTGACGGTCGAGAAAGTCCCGCAGGGCGGGTTCGGCCCTGACGACGTCGCTGATGGCGGAGCCGTCGGTCGTCCAGGCCGTGCTGTGCGCGGAGTTGTAGGAGAGGATCGCATCGCCGACGCACATCCTGGACAGGTCGGCCAGTGCCGCCTTGCCCGCCGGGTTCAGATGCCGGTCGGCGATCGGCTTCAGCGCCGGGTCGGACTG
>NZ_JBICWR010000035.1:0-47810 GCF_043199855.1 Streptomyces sp. NPDC048521 | reverse complement strand
GGCTGGTTCGCCTACTCCCCGCTGTCGGACGCGGTCCGCTCGCCGGGTATCGGCGCCGACATGTGGATCATGGGTCTGGCCTTCTCCGGCTTCGGCACCATCCTCGGCTCGGTCAACTTCATCACCACGATCATCTGCATGCGCGCGCCGGGCATGACCATGTTCCGCATGCCGATCTTCGTGTGGAACGTGCTGCTGACCGGTGTGCTGGTCCTGCTGGCCTTCCCGGTCCTGGCGGCCGCGCTGTTCGCACTGGAGGCGGACCGCAAGTTCGGCGCCCATGTCTTCGACGCCGCCAACGGCGGCGCCCTGCTGTGGCAACACCTCTTCTGGTTCTTCGGCCATCCAGAGGTGTACATCATCGCGTTGCCGTTCTTCGGCATCATCAGCGAAGTGATCCCGGTGTTCTCGCGCAAGCCGATGTTCGGCTACATGGGCCTGATCGCCGCGACCATCGCGATCGCCGGTCTGTCCGTGACGGTGTGGGCCCACCACATGTACGTCACCGGTGGTGTGCTGCTGCCGTTCTTCTCCTTCATGACCTTCCTGATCGCCGTCCCGACCGGTGTGAAGTTCTTCAACTGGATCGGCACGATGTGGAAGGGCAGTCTGTCCTTCGAGACACCCATGCTCTGGGCGACCGGCTTCCTGATCACCTTCACGTTCGGTGGTCTGACCGGTGTCATCCTGGCCTCGCCGCCGATGGACTTCCACGTCTCCGACTCGTACTTCGTGGTGGCCCACTTCCACTACGTGGTCTTCGGTACGGTCGTCTTCGCCATGTTCTCCGGCTTCCACTTCTGGTGGCCGAAGTGGACCGGCAAGATGCTCGACGAGCGCCTGGGCAAGATCACCTTCTGGACGCTGTTCATCGGCTTCCACGGCACCTTCCTGGTCCAGCACTGGCTGGGTGCCGAGGGCATGCCGCGCCGGTACGCCGACTACCTGGCGGCCGACGGCTTCACCGCCCTGAACACGGTCTCGACCATCAGCTCGTTCCTGCTCGGCCTGTCGATCCTGCCGTTCCTCTACAACGTGTGGAAGACGGCCAAGTACGGCAAGCCGGTCGGCGTGGACGACCCGTGGGGTTACGGCCGTTCGCTGGAGTGGGCGACCTCCTGCCCGCCGCCGCGGCACAACTTCCTCACCCTGCCGCGGATCCGCAGCGAATCCCCGGCGTTCGACCTGCACCACCCTGAGATCGCCGCGCTCGAGCAGCTCGAGCACGCCGGTCATGGCACCGCCATCGCGGGCAGCAAGGAGGCCGGCAAGTGAAGATCCAGGGTCGGATGTTCATCTGGCTGAGCGTCTTCATCCTGATCATGGCCATCGTGTATGGCGTGTGGTCGAAGGAGCCGGCCGGTACCACCGCACTCTTCCTGGCCTTCGGCCTGAGCGTCATGATCGGCTTCTACCTGGGCTTCACCGCCCGGCGGGTCGACGCGGGTGCCCAGGACGACAAGGAGGCCGACGTCGCGGACGACGCGGGCGAGCTGGGCTTCTTCAGCCCGCACAGCTGGCAGCCGCTCATGCTGGGCGTCGGCGGTGCGATCGCGTTCCTCAGCATCGCGGTCGGCTGGTGGCTGATCTACTTCGCGGCACCGATCATCATGATCGGCCTGTTCGGCTGGGTGTTCGAGTACTACCACGGTGAGAACCGCACCCAGTAGGCACGCGAGAACACGCGCCGGGAGCCCGGACCCTCCGTCAGGGGGTCCGGGCTCCCGTCTTTCTCCGGACGCACCCGGCGTGTCCGTCCTTTGCCGCAATGTGCATCGCTCGTACGGGTTACCCGCCATGCCGGTACGGTCAACAGCTCATAGCGTGATCGTATGAACCACACTCCGCGGACCCGCACCGTCGTCAGCTGCACCCTGCTGGTGACCGCCCTCGGCGCGGGCGTCACCGCTTGCGGTTCGGACGGCAACCCCCTGTCGGCCAGGCCGTACGACGCGGCGGACCTGATCTCCTTCAACGGCCCCACCGGTGCAGAGAAGCGGGCCGACCCGGACAAGCCCCTCGAGGTCACCGCCAAGAGCGGTGAGGGCCGCATCACCGACGTCACCGCCCAGGACTCCACAGGGCGCTATGTGGCGGGCGAACTCGCCGCCGACGGCAGCCGGTGGCACAGCACCTCACCGCTGGCCGCCAACGCCCACTACACGGTCGTGGTGAGCACCGAGGACGAGGACGGCGCGCCCGGCCGCAAGGTCCTCACGTTCGACACCAGCAAGCCCACCAGCAAGAAGCGCCTGAGCGTCACGTTCGGGCCGGTCGCGGGCGAGTACGGCGTCGGGCAGCCCGTCACGGCCCAACTCGACCAGGAGATCAAGGACAAGGCGCAGCGGGCCGTCGTGGAGCGTTCCCTCAGGGTGGACTCCGTACCGGCCGTGCAGGGCTCCTGGTACTGGGTGAGCGGCAAGGAACTCCACTACCGCCCCAAGGAGTACTGGCCCGCCCACGCCACCGTCCAGGTGCACAGCAACCTGGACGGCATCAAGATCAGCGACCGGCTGTGGGGCGGGAAGTCCAAGGCGCTGAAGATCACCACGGGCGACCGGGTCGAGGTCGTCACGGACGCCGCCGCGCACCAGCTCACGTACTACAAGAACGGCCGGCAGATCGAGCAGATCCCCGTCACCACCGGCAAGCCCGGCTTCGAGACCCGCAACGGCGTCAAGGTCGTACTGGAGAAGCAGTACTTCGTACGGATGCGCGGCACCACCGTCGGCATCGCCGAGGGCACCTCCGACTCCTACGACCTGCCGGTCTACTACGCCACCCGGGTCACCTGGTCCGGCGAGTACGTCCACGCCGCCCCCTGGTCCGTGGGCTCGCAGGGGTATGCGAACGTCAGCCACGGCTGCACCGGCATGAGCACGTCCAACGCCGAGTGGTTCTTCGACAACGTCCGCGAGGGCGACATCGTCAAGGTCGTCAACTCCGACGGCGACCCCATGGAGCCCTTCGGCAACGGCTTCGGCGACTGGAACCTCGACTGGAAGAAGTGGCGCACGGGCAGCGCGCTGGTCAACGCCACCCCGGACGGCCCGGCCCCCGGGGACGCCGTGCGCCTGCAGCCGACCGCCGTGTGAGCGCCCCTGAGGGGTGCGGGGAACGGCGCGACAGGCCACACCGGACCGGCAGCCGCGCACGAGCCCCGCACCCCACCCCGCTAGGCGCTCAGCAACCGCTTCCGACGCAGCAGAGAGGCCAGCGCCGAGGCGAACTCCACCGGATCCACCGGCAACGTCACAGCGGCGTCGGCCCGGCTCCACGTGGCCAGCCAGGCGTCCTGGGGCCGGCCCATGAGCAGCAGCACCGGCGGCGAGTCGAACACCTCGTCCTTGATCTGCCGGCACATCCCCATGCCCCCCATCGGCACGGCCTCGCCGTCGAACACGCAGACATCGATGCCGCCCTTGTCCAGCTCGCTCAGCACCGCCGCGGGCGTGGCGCACTCCACGAACTCGATCTGGGGGACGTCCGGGGCGGGCCGGCGCCCGGCGGCCAGCCGTACTTGTTCGCGGGTGTTGGAGTCGTCGCTGTAGACCAGCACCGTGGCGGTCGGCTGCATTGTTCCTCCGAGACGTCAGCGTCGTACGGACAGGACGGACGGGGCCGTTTGGGCGGATGTTACTCCCATGAACACCACGTCAGTACCGGTTCGACGGGCAGCAACACTCCGAACGGCACCCCCCGGAGTGAGGGCTGGATAAGCGACCGACATAATGTCGGTCGTGGCGACAGCAACGACAGTAGAAACCGGGCACGCGCACCCGTCGGTCAACCGGCCGAACCTCACCAGCGTCGGAACCATCATCTGGCTGAGTTCCGAGCTGATGTTCTTCGCGGCCCTCTTCGCGATGTACTTCACCCTCCGGTCGGTGACCGGACCGGCTCACTGGAAGGAGCAGGCGCACGCGCTCAACGTGCCCTTCTCCGCGACGAACACCACGATCCTGGTGCTCTCCTCCCTCACCTGCCAGCTCGGCGTGTTCGCTGCCGAGCGCGGCGACGTGAAGAAGCTCCGTGGCTGGTTCATCCTCACCTTCATCATGGGTGCGATCTTCATCGGCGGTCAGATCTACGAGTACACGGAGCTGGTGAAGAAGGACGGCATCTCGCTGTCCTCCGACCCGTACGGCTCGGTGTTCTACCTGACCACCGGCTTCCACGGCCTGCACGTGACAGGCGGTCTCATCGCCTTCCTGCTGGTCCTCGGCCGCACCTACGCGGCGAAGAGGTTCACGCACGAGCAGGCGACCGCCGCCATTGTCGTGTCCTACTACTGGCACTTCGTCGATGTGGTCTGGATCGGCCTCTTCGCCACGATCTACCTGATCAAGTAGCCGGGACCGCTCCCGCATCCGAAGCATCGACGCAGAAGATCCTGACACCGGGGTAATCCGTGAAAAAGCTCTCCGCACGACGACGCCATCCGCTGGCGGCGGTCGTCGTCCTACTCCTCGCGCTGGCGGCCACTGGGGGGCTGTACGCCGCGTTCGCGCCCGCGGGCAAGGCGCAGGCCGATGAGACCTCCCAGTCCCTGACCATCAAGGAGGGCAAGAAGCTCTACGAGGTAGGCTGCGCCAGCTGCCACGGCACCGGTGGCCAGGGCTCCTCCGACGGGCCGAGCCTGGTCGGCGTCGGCGCCGCGGCCGTCGACTTCCAGGTCGGCACCGGCCGTATGCCGGCCGCCACCTCGCAGGGCGCCCAGGTCCCGCGCAAGAAGCCCGTCTACACGCAGGCCCAGATCGACCAGCTCGCCGCGTACATCGCGTCGCTGGGCGCCGGCCCGAACGTGCCGACCGAGCAGCAGTACGGTCCGGCAGGCGCGGACATCGCCAAGGGCGGCGAGCTCTTCCGCACCAACTGTGCGCAGTGCCACAATTTCACCGGCAAGGGTGGTGCGCTCACCAAGGGCAAGTACGCCCCGAACCTCGAGGGCGTCTCTCCCAAGCACATCTACGAGGCCATGCAGACCGGCCCGCAGAACATGCCGTCCTTCCCCGACACCACTCTGTCGGAGAAGAACAAGAAGGACATCATCGCGTACCTGCACACGGTCAACAGTGACGAGACGGACAACCCGGGCGGTATGGAGCTGGGCGGCCTCGGGCCGGTCAGTGAGGGTCTGTTCGCCTGGATCTTCGGTCTGGGCGCGTTGATCGCGGTCGCCGTCTGGGTCGCCGCTCGGACCGCAAAGGCCAAGAAGTCATGAGTAGCCAAGACATTCCAGAAGAGAACCTGCCCGCTGAGCAGGGCCACGCGCACGGCGCCGTGAGCGTCGCGGACGAGGAGAACCCGTTCGCCGACCCGGGTCTGCCGCCGCACGAGCACCGGATCCAGGACATCGACGAGCGGGCCGCCAAGCGGTCCGAGCGTGTGGTCGCCCTGCTGTTCACGGTGTCGATGCTGGCCACCGTGGCCTTCATCGCCGCGTACGTCGCGATCCCGCACGACAAGACGATCTTCGTCTTCCCGATCGGGCACCTCAGCGCGCTGAACTTCGCGCTGGGTCTGACCCTCGGTGTGGCGCTGTTCTGCATCGGCGCGGGCGCGGTCCACTGGGCCCGCACCCTGATGTCCGACGTGGAGATCGCCGACGAGCGGCACGCCATCGAGGCTCCGGCCGATGTGCGCACGAAGGTCCACGACGACTTCCGTCAGGGCGCCAAGGAATCGGCGCTCGGCCGCCGCAAGCTGATCCGCAACACGATGCTCGGGGCGCTCACCCTGGTGCCGCTCTCCGGCGTCATGCTGCTGCGTGACCTCGGCCCGCTGCCCCACAGCACGCTGCGCCACACGCTGTGGGCCAAGGGCAAGCGTCTGGTCAACATGAACACGAACCAGCCGCTGCGTCCCGAGGACGTCGCCGTCGGCTCGCTCACCTTCGCCATGCCCGACGGCCTGGAGGAGAAGGACGAGGAGTTCCAGACGGAGATCGCCAAGGCGGCCCTGATGATCGTCCGGCTGCAGCCCGGCAACATCAAGGACAAGCGCGAGCTCGACTGGTCGCACGAGGGCATCGTCGCGTTCTCCAAGATCTGCACCCACGTCGGCTGCCCGATCTCGCTGTACGAGCAGCAGACGCACCACGTGCTGTGCCCGTGCCACCAGTCCACCTTCGACCTCTCCGACGGTGCCCGAGTGATCTTCGGCCCCGCCGGCCACGCCCTGCCGCAGCTGCGCATCGGTGTGGACAGTGAGGGTTACCTCCAGGCGCTCGGCGACTTCGAGGAGCCCGTCGGTCCTGCATTCTGGGAGCGCGGATGAGTACTGCACCGAACGAGAAGAGCTCGTCTGCCGCCGACGCGGCGGGCCGCTCTCGCGGAAAGGCACCGGCCGGCGAGCGGATCGCCGACTGGGCCGACGGCCGGCTCGGGATCTACTCCCTGGCCAAGGCCAACATGCGCAAGATCTTCCCCGACCACTGGTCGTTCATGTTGGGCGAGGTCTGCCTCTACAGCTTCATCATCATCATCCTCACGGGTGTCTACCTGACGCTGTTCTTCCACCCGTCGATGAACGAGGTGGAGTACCACGGCAGCTACGTCCCGCTCCAGGGACAGCTGATGTCCGAGGCGTTCAGCTCGACCCTGCACATCTCCTTCGACGTGCGCGGTGGTCTGCTGGTCCGGCAGATCCACCACTGGGCCGCGCTGATCTTCCTCGCCGGCATGTTCGTGCACATGATGCGCGTGTTCTTCACCGGCGCGTTCCGCAAGCCGCGTGAGATCAACTGGCTGTTCGGCTTCCTGCTGTTCGTCCTGGGCATGTTCACCGGCTTCACCGGTTACTCGCTCCCGGACGACCTGCTCTCCGGCACCGGTGTCCGCTTCATGGAGGGCGCGATCCTGTCCGTGCCGATCGTCGGCACGTACCTGTCGTTCTTCCTCTTCGGCGGGGAGTTCCCGGGCCACGACTTCGTGGCGCGGTTCTACTCGGTCCACATCCTGCTGCTGCCGGGCATCATGCTCGGTCTGGTGGTCGGCCACCTGATCCTGGTCTTCTACCACAAGCACACGCAGTTCGCGGGCCCCGGAAAGTCCGAGAAGAACGTCGTCGGCATGCCGCTGCTGCCGGTCTACATGGCCAAGGCCGGAGGCTTCTTCTTCCTGGTCTTCGGTGTCATCGCGATCATCGCGGCGGTCGCGCAGATCAACCCGATCTGGGCCATCGGTCCCTACCGCCCGGACCAGGTGTCCACCGGCGCCCAGCCCGACTGGTACATGGGCTTCGCCGAGGGCCTGATCCGCTTCATGCCGGGCTGGGAGATCAGCTTCTGGGGTCACACGCTCGTCCTGGGCGTGTTCATCCCGCTGGTGCTCTTCCCGCTGGTCCTCGCGTTGATCGCGGTCTACCCGTTCCTCGAGTCCTGGGTCACCGGCGACAAGCGCGAGCACCACATCCTGGACCGCCCGCGCAACGCCCCGACCCGCACCGCCTTCGGTGTCGCCTGGGTGACCGTCTACATGATCACCCTGGTCGGCGGCGGAAACGACCTGTGGGCCACGCACTTCCACCTGTCGATCAACGCCGTCACCTGGTTCGTCCGGATCGGGTTCTTCGTCGGACCGGTCGTCGCGTTCCTCGTGACCAAGCGGATCTGCCTGGGTCTGCAGCGCCGCGACCGCGACAAGGTGCTGCACGGTCGCGAGACCGGCATCATCAAGCGGCTGCCGCACGGTGAGTTCATCGAGGTGCACGAGCCGCTCAGCCAGGAGCAGCTGCACACGCTCACCGCGCACGAGCAGTACCAGCCGGCCGAGATCGGCCCGGCGGTGGACGAGAACGGTGTCCAGCGCAAGGTGACGGGCTCGGAGAAGCTGCGTGCGAAGCTCTCCAACGCCTACTACGGCGAGGACAACCAGATCCCGAAGCCGACCGTCGAGGAGTACAAGGAGATCACGAGCGGCCACGGCCACCACTGATCCCCGCGTCGCCACGCCACGCTGAAGGGCCCCGTCCGGGTTGCGGACGGGGCCCTTCGCCGTGTCCCGGGCTGGATAGGGTGGTGTACGACCTTGCAGGACTGTGTACCAGGAGCGGCTGATGAGCGCTGTGACCCCCGCTGGAGGCGACACCGCGGCGGGCCGTTCCTGGCCCGCCCTGCTGAACGGCCTGCTGGAGGGCCGTGATCTGTCCGCCGACGAGACCGCGTGGGCGATGGACCTGATCATGCGCGGCGAGGCGACCGACGCCCAGATCGCCGGCTTCATGGTGGCGCTGCGGGCCAAGGGCGAGACGGTCGCGGAGATCTCCGGACTCGTCCGGACGATGTACGAGCACGCCAACGTGATCGAAGTGCCCGGCCCGGCGGTCGACATCGTCGGCACCGGCGGCGACGGCGCCAAGACGGTGAACATCTCCACGATGTCCTCGATCGTCGTCGCGGGCACCGGCGCGAAGGTCGTCAAGCACGGCAACCGCGCCGCGTCCTCCGCCTCCGGGTCCTCCGACGTCCTGGAGCAACTCGGGATCAACCTGAACCTGACCCCGAAGCGGGTCGCCGAGGTCGCCGAAGAGGCCGGCATCACCATCTGCTTCGCGGTGAGGTTCCACCCGTCCCTGCGCCATGTGGCCGCGGCGCGCGGCCAGTTGGGTATCCGCACGACCTTCAACGTGCTCGGTCCGCTGACCAACCCGGCCAAGGTGCGCGCCCAGGCGGTCGGGGTGGCCGACCCGCGCATGGCGCCGATCGTGGCCGGTGTCCTCGCCGAGCGCGGCAACTCCGCGCTGGTCTTCCGGGGCGACGACGGCCTGGACGAGCTGACCGTCACCGCCACCTCCCAGGTGTGGGTGGTCCGCGACGGCAAGGTCACGCAGGAGACCTTCGACCCGCGGGACGTGGGCATCGACCTCGTCCCCGTGGAGGCCCTGCGCGGCGCCGACGCGGCCTACAACGCGGAGGTCGCCCGCCGCCTGCTGGACGGCGAGCAGGGTCCGGTGCGGGACGCGGTACTGCTGAACTCGGCGGCCGCGCTGGCCGCCCTGCGGCCGACGGACGCCCCACTCGCCGACCAGCTGCGCGCCGGTATGGCCGAGGCGCGGGAGTCGATCGACTCGGGCGCGGCCAAGCGGGCGCTGGAGCGGTGGGTGGCGGCGAGCAACGCCTGACCCCGGTGCGGTGCGACGTACGGCGCAGTCCGGATGGTGGACTGCGCCTTGCGCGCCGAAGATCGTATGGCAGGATGTTGGACCAGGTCATGAGCGACAGTCATGAGGCCCCGGCCGACTGTCCGGCAACCCTCCGTCCGTGGCGGGGTGCCCCGGGTGAAGACCAGGTCGCAGACAGCAAGGTCTGCGGCAAGCGCGGACCCCTCGCGCGCTTCTGACCGAGCGCGGGACCAGGGGTCCTGGTCATCGAGGGAGCCTTCCGTGAGCAAGCGAATGCGATAGGGCCGCAGAGCCCCGCCTCCGCACACCCCTTTTCACCTCATCCGCGCTCGAGCCCTGTCCGCTCGTGCGGTGAGTTCCGCCTGCTCACACGGGAGTTCACCCATGTCCGTCTCCACCGCTGCCACCGACCAGACCGTTTGCGCCCCGCTGCCCGTTCTGGGACGGGATGTCACCGTCCCGCTCGTGACGGGCGGCGAAGTCACCTACGCGGCCCTCGACTACGCGGCCAGCGCCCCCGCCCTCCAGCGAGTCTGGGACGACGTCGCCGCCTACGCCCCGTACTACGGCAGTGTCCATCGCGGCGCCGGCTACCTCTCCCAGCTCTCCACGGACCTGTTCGAGAACGCCCGCAAGGCCGTCGCCGAGTTCCTCGGCTGCCGGGAGAGCGACCAGGTGATCTTCACCCGGTCGACCACCGACTCCCTCAACCTCCTCGCCCGCACGCTCCCGGCCGACTGCCAGGTCTTCGTCTTCGAGACCGAGCACCACGCCTCCCTGCTGCCCTGGCAGGACGCGCAGGTCACCTACCTCGACGCCCCGCGCACCCCGCGGCAGGCCGTCGAGACCCTGGAGCGGGCCCTCGCCGACCGCACTGTCTCCATCGAAGGGGGCCACCGCCCGGCCCTGGTCTGCGTCACCGGAGCCTCCAATGTCACCGGCGAGCTGTGGCCGGTGCGCGAGCTGGCCGCCGCGGCCCACGCGCACGGCGCCCGGATCGTCCTGGACGCCGCCCAGCTCGCCCCGCACCACCCGGTGGACATCCGTGAGCTGGGCGTCGACTGGGTCGCCTTCTCCGGGCACAAGCTGTACGCCCCGTTCGGCTCCGGTGTCCTGGCCGGCCGCGCCGACTGGCTGCGGGCGGCCGAGCCGTACCTGGCGGGCGGCGGCGCCAGCCGCAAGGTCACCCGGCGCACCGACGGGGGAGTGGACGTGGAGTGGCACGAGAGTGCCGCCCGCCACGAGGCCGGCTCTCCGAACGTCATCGGCGCCTACTCCATCGCCTCCGCCTGCAAGGCGCTCACCGAGGCCGGCTGGGACAGCCTCGTCGCCCGTGAGCAGCACCTCGTCCGCACTGTCCGCGAAGGCCTGGCCGAGGTCCCGGAGGTCCGGATCCTCTCCCTCTTCGGCGACGAGGCCCCGCGCGTCGGTGTGATCTCCTTCGTCGTCGAGGGCTGGAACAGCTCCCACTTCGCCGCCGCCCTCTCCGCCGAGTACGGCATCGGCGTCCGCGACGGCCTCTTCTGCGCCCACCCGCTGGTCCGCACCCTGCTGGGCAGCGACCCGCAGAGCCAGGGCGAGTGCGGGGCACCGGAGGCGGCCCCGGGCGAGAAGTCCCTCAACGCCGTCCGGGTGAGCTTCGGCGCGGGCACGCCGGACGAGCACGTGGAGCGGTTCGTCACGGCGGTCAAGGAGCTGGTGGCCGAGGGCGCGAAGTGGACCTACCGCACCGAGGACGGCCGCTGCGTCCCGGCCGTGTGAGGCCGGCCGACCTGGGCCCTGTCGTCGAACTCCCGCCTGCCGCGTGACGCCGTGCGCGCACGCTCGTTCACGGCGGGAGCGCGCACCTGCTAGTTGTCGAGGCCGATCGCGAACGCGGCCTCCAGGTCGTGCTGGGAGTAGGTGCGGAACGCGACGTGCGTGTCGGTGCCCTCCACACCCGGGATCTTGCTGATCCGGCCGGGGATGACCTCGGCCAGGTCCTCGTGCTGCCGTACCCGGACCATGGCGATCAGGTCGTAGGTGCCGGTGACCGAGAAGACCTCGCTGACGCTCTCCAGCGAGGCGATCTGCTCCGCGATCTCGGGGATCCGGTCCACGCTGGTCTTGATGAGGACGATCGCGGTGATCACGGCTGGTTCTCTCCCTCGGACGCCGGGGCCGGTGCGGACTTCACTCTAGCCCGCCCGTCTCCCGCCACCGCCCTGTCCAGGCCGCCCTTCGGGCCCCTCCTGCTGCCGTAGCGCACCCATGCGTAGCCGAAGCCGAGCCCGAAGCCGACCAGGTGCGCGAGGTAGGCGACGCCCGGGCCGTCGGAGGCGCGGCCCGCCGCGAGCCACTGCAGGGCCGCCCAGAAGGGCAGCACCACCCAGGCCGGGAAGCGCATCGGCAGGAAGAACAGGAACGGCAGAAGACTGGTGACGCGGGCGCGGGGGAAAAGGTAGAGGAACGCTCCGAGGACCGCCGAGATCGCCCCGGAGGCGCCCACCAGCGACTGCTCGGAGGCGGCGTTGGCGGCCGCGTAGCCGAGCAGGGCCAGGTATCCGCAGCCGGCGTAGAAGAGGGTGAAGTGCACCCGGCCCATCCGCTCCTCTGTCATCGCTCCGAAGACGAAGAGGAAGAGCATGTTGCCGAGCAGATGCACCCAGCTGCCGTGCACGAACAGAGCGGTGGCCGGGGTGAGCGCCTCGCGGACGGCTCCGTCGAACAGCTCGGCCGGGACCACGCCCCAGTGGCGGAAGTACGCCCGCTGCGCGGCGAGCAGCGTGTCCCCGGCGCCGTACGCCGGAGTGAGCCCGGAGGCGGGACCCAGGACGAAGATCAGGCAGCACAGGGCGATCAGGCCGTGTGTCACCGGCGCCGAGGTCCCCCGGACCGCTCTGAATGTCCTGCCGACCGCCGTGCTCCAGGTGCTGATCATGACTACAGAGCATGACGTAACCGGACGCAAGCTGACAGACCGCCTCGCCGCCGTGAACGGACGGGCGGCGAGCACCCGCCAGGCCGTAGGGTTACGAGCCACACGCGTCGGCCGGCGGCGCGGCCCGAGACGAGAAGGAAGCGGACCACACGATGACGGTTCCCCTGCCGACCGCCACGACGCGATGGCGCTGCGCCCTGTGCGGCAATCTCACCCGGTTCGACGTGACCCGCTCGTCGAAGGTCGTCGAGTACGTTCACCTCGATCTGGCGGGCGAGCCGACGGTGGAGGAGCGCGAGGTGGTCAGTGAGACGATCGAATCGGTGCGCTGCCGCTGGTGCAACGCGGTGGACCAGGTGGAACTCGTGGACAGGCCGGGAGCCGGCTCCTGAGCGGAGCGGCCCCGAAGAGGCGGAAGAAGTAGTGGGGTGTGACGGATGGTGGAGACCGCAGGCGGGGGGCCGGGCGACGGCACCGCTGAGGTGCTTGACCGTCCGCTGCCCGACGGCGTGCGCCGGCGGGTCGTACAGATCGTCTCGGACGGCTTCGGCGGCCTGACCATGGCGGAACTGCCGGGGCAGCTGAGGCAGTATGCCCGGTTCACCCCTAATCGCCGGGCGAAGTTCGCCGGGAACGCGATGGCGGCGGCCCTGGAGACCGATCCACTGTTCCGGCAGCGGATCGGGGAGAAGTTCAGAGAGGCGCAGCCGGAACTCGCCGGCGCCCTCGACTCCGGCTCCCCGCCCCCGGCCGCGGACCCGCTCGACGTGGCGGCCGCGGCATACGTACTGCGCCCGGCGGGCTGGGTGAAGCTGGTCACCGCGGCCGGCGAGGAGGCGCAGCGCGCGGACGCCGAGCGGGCGGACGAGGAGAACCGGGCCGAACTGGAGCGGCTGCGCGCCGAACTGGCCCAGGCCCGCGACCACACCCGGGCCGAGACCGAGCGGCTGCGCACGGAACTGGAGTCGGCGAAGAGGGAAGCGGAAGCGCTTCACCGTAAGCTGCGTGCCGCGCTCAGCGACGTCAAGCGGGGCGAGGCCGCCATCCGCAAGGCGCAGGGCGAGATGGACGCCGTGCGCGCCGAGGCGCAGGCGCAGGTGTCGGCCGCGGAGAGTGAGTCCCGGCGGCTCAAGGCCCGCCTGGGTGAGGCCGAGGCCGCGCTGGAGGCCACCCGGCGGGCCGCCCGCGAGGGCCGCAGCGTGGAGGACATGCGGGTGCGGCTGCTGCTCGACACCCTGCTGGACGCGACCCAGGGGCTGCGGCGCGAACTGGCCCTGCCCCCGGTGTCCGTGCGCCCGGCCGAGACCGTGGACGCGGTCGAACCGGGACGGATGACGCCGAAGGACATCGCGGCGCGCGCCCTGTCCGAGAACGACCCGGCGATCCTCGACCAGTTGCTCGCGCTGCCGCAGGCGCACCTGGTGGTCGACGGCTACAACGTCACCAAGACCGGCTATCCGCAGATGCCGCTGGAGAAGCAGCGTCTCAGGCTGCTCGGCCAGCTCTCGGCGCTCGCCGCGCAGACCGGCGCCGAGGTGACGTGTGTCTTCGACGGTGCCGAACTGGCCGCGCCGGTGCTGCTCGCGCCGCCGCGCGGGGTGCGGGTGCTGTTCTCCAAGCCGGGCGTCACGGCCGACGAGCTGATCCGCCAGCTCGTGCGCGCGGAGCCGCCGGGCCGTCCGGTCATCGTCGCCTCCACCGACCGGGAGGTGGCCGACGGGGTCGCCAGGGCGGGTGCCCGGCCGGTGGCCTCCGCGGTGCTTCTGAAGCGACTGTCCTGAAGGTCCAACGGACATAGGGAATGCCCGAATTGGCCGTATCGTCACGCAGCGCATTGTCAATCAGGTGTCACTGCAGGTGAGTTGTGTGCAAAGAATGCATTGCGTGGCAGGTTTTTTGCTGTGAGGATTTGAACTGATCACAACTGGGTCACTAGGGTCTGGGCTCGAACCTCCGAACAGGTGATCACTCACAAGAAGGAGTTCGTCCTCCGTGGCGTCCCACCGTCGACCCAAGCAGCCGAGCCGCACGCGTGTCACCGTGCTGACCACCGCAGCCGCCGCTGCCGTCGCGCTGAGCGCGAACGCCGCCAACGCCGCTCCCAGCGAGAAGCTGAGCAAGGACGAGGTGAAGGCGAAGGTCGACAAGCTCTACGAGCAGGCCGAGCAGGCCACCGAGAAGTACAACGGCGCCAAGGAGAAGCAGCAGAAGCTGCAGAAGGAAATCTCCACCATCCAGGACAACGTCGCCCGCGGGCAGCAGGAGCTCAACAAGCTCCGTGACGGCCTGGGTTCGCTGGCCACCGCCCAGTACCGCTCCGGTGGCATCGACCCCTCGGTGCAGCTCTTCCTGTCCTCCGACCCGGACGACTACCTCGACAAGGCCTCCACGCTCGACCAGTTGAGCAGCCAGCAGGTCGACGCGCTGAAGAAGATTCAGGACAAACAGCGCGAACTCGCCCAGGAGCGGGCCGAGGCCAGCGAGAAGCTCAAGGACCTGTCCTCCACGCGCACCCAGCTGGAGCAGCGGAAGAAGGAGGTCCAGGGCAAGCTCGCCGAGGCGCAGAAGCTCCTCAACTCCCTGACCGCCAAGGAGAAGGCCGCGCTCGCCGCAGAACAGGAGCGCGCCAACCGCTCCTCCAACGAGCGCGTGGACCTCGGCGACACCCCGCCCGCCTCCAACTGGGCCGCGGCGGCCTTCTCCGCCGCCCAGAGCAAGATCGGCTCGCCCTATGTCTACGGCGCCACCGGCCCGTCCTCCTTCGACTGCTCGGGCCTGACCTCCTGGGCCTACGCCCAGGCCGGCGTCGCCATACCCCGGACCTCGCAGGCCCAGGCCAACATCGGCACGCGCATCTACTCGCAGAGCGACCTCCAGGTCGGCGACCTGGTCTTCTTCTTCAGCGACATCCACCACGTGGGCCTCTACGCGGGCAACGGCCGGGTCCTGCACGCCCCGCGCACCGGCACGGTCGTCCGGTACGAGTCCATGAGCACCATCGGTGGCCCGTTCATGTTCGGTGTCCGGGTCTGAGGCGTCCCAACCCTCGCCCCGCGCACACCTGGTGGCGCCCGAACGGGCGAATCCCGTGAACCGGAACTGACTCCACGCCCCGCCGCTGACCTGCGTCAGCGGCGGGGCGTCACCGTGTGTTGACTCCGCGGTCTTTGGCCGGGGCCGTCCCGCACGGCTACTGTCTGCCGCGTTTCCCCGGTGCCGGGCCTCCCCGTCCCCAGGCGCCGGGGGAGCGGTCTCTGTCCGCCAGCAGAAGGACTGTCGTGGGGTCCCATCGCCGCCTTGCATCCTCCGGATTCGACCGGGGCGCGACCGCCCTGTGCGTGCTGTCGGCCACGGCCGCCGCGTTCGGCGCCGTACCGGCGCAGGCGGAGCCGCACGGCGCCACCCGTGCCGAGGTGGACCGGCTCTACCAGGAGGCCGAGCGGGCGACCCAGGCCTTCGACAAGGCCGCGGAGCGGGCGGACACGCTGCGCCGCCAGGTCCGCGACGCGCAGGACCACGTCGCCCGGCAGCAGCAGCGCATCAACACCCTGCGCGAGCGGCTCGGTTCGCTGGCCGGCGCCCAGTACCGCTCCGGCGGCATCGACCCGGCCGTCGCCCTGCTCTTCTCCGACGACCCCGACGACTACCTCGACAAGGCCGCCACCCTCGACCGCATCGGCGCCCGGCAGGCCGGTCAGCTCCGGGAGTTGCGGTCCGCGATGCGCGAGCTGACCCAGGAGCGCGCGGAGGCGGCCGGCAAGCTCGCCGAGCTGGAGAAGAGCCGCAAGGCCGTCGCCGCCCACAAGCGGACCGTGGAGAAGAAGCTCGCCAAGGCACGGCAGCTGCTGAACTCCCTGTCCGCCGCCGACCGCGCCGCCTTCGACCGCGCCTCCCGGGGCGGCCGTACCGACCTGCCCGACCTGACCGGCGCCGCAGCCCCCGACGCCCGCGCCGCCGCGGCCCTGGCCGCCGCCCGCGCCGCACTCGGCCGTCCCTACGTGTGGGGCGCCAGCGGCCCCTTCGGGTTCGACTGCTCGGGCCTGATGCAGTGGGCGTACGCCCGTGCCGGCGTCCATCTGCCGCGTACCTCGCAGGAGCAGCGCTTCGCCGGCCGGCAGGTCCCGCTCTCCCAGGCCCGCCCCGGCGACCTGGTCGTCTACCGTTCCGACGCCAGCCATGTGGGGATGTACGCCGGCAACGGCCAGGTGATCCACGCGCCCTATCCGGGAGCCCCGGTGCGCTACGACCCGGTCGGCATGATGCCCGTCGCCTCGGTCACCCGGCCCTGACGCGCTCCGCGCCGTACGATCGGCAAGTGGCTGGTCGTGGACGGGTGTGGCGCAGCGGAGCCGTGGGGCTCAGCCTGCTGCTGCCGCTGACCGGCTGCGGCGGGCGGACCACGGCCGACTCCGCCCGGGCCGAGGTGCAGCATGTGCTCGACCGGCGCGCGGCCGCCCTCCTCGGCCATGACGAGACGGCGTACGGCGCGACGGGCACCCGCGCCGAGTACACCCGGCTGCGGGCCCTCCCGCTGGCCTCCTGGAGCTACCGGGTCACCGGCGTGCACCGCACCTCCTCCGGCGCCACCGCCGACGCCGAGCTGCGCTACCGCGTCGTCGGCTACGACAAGGCGCCCGTCGACGCCCGCCGCACCCTGACCCTCGCCCGCACCGCCGGCGGACAGTGGTACGTCAGCGCCGACCGTCCCGCCGGGCAGGCCGGGCAGCAGCTGTGGGACCAGGGGACGGTGACCGCCGTCCAGGGCGCGCGCAGCCTGGTCCTGGGCGCCGGTCAACCGGCCGCCGCTCTGCGGCCCTTCGCCCGGCTGGCCGACCGCGCGGTCCCGGCCGTCTCCGGGAAGTGGGGAACGGACTGGAGCCGGCGGGTCGTCGTCCTCGTGCCGCGCTCCCTGGCGGGCATGGCCGGCCTGCTCGGCTCGCCCGCCGCGAACTACCGGGGCATCGCGGCCGTCACCACCGGTGAGACGGGAGGCTCGGGCACGGCGCCCGCGGACCGGGTGGTCGTCAACCCCGAGGCGTACGCCGGGCTCGGTGACATCGGCAAGCAGGTCGTGCTCACCCACGAGACCACCCATGTGGCGACCCGCGCGCACACCACCGCCGCCACCCCGCTGTGGCTCTCCGAGGGGTACGCCGACTGGACCGGCTACCTCGGTACCGGCCGCACCCCGGCGCAGATCGCGCCGGAACTCGCCCGCGCCGTCCAGGACGGCCGGGTGCCCGACGCGCTGCCCGCCGACAAGGACTTCGGCTTCACCGGTGACCCGACCGAGCTGGCGCGGGCCTACGAGGGCGGCTGGCTGGCCTGCCGGATGATCGCCGACCACTGGGGCACGGCCCGGCTCGGCGCCTTCTACCGGGCCGTCGGCGCCCACGGGAAGCGGGCGGGCGCGGTCGAGCAGGCACTGGAGAAGGTGCTCGGCACGACCCCGAAGGAGTTCACCGCGCGCTGGCGGGAGTACGTCGGGGCGCAGCTCGGCTGAGGGTGTCGATCGCCTCGCGCCGCCATTCCCGTTCGGCCTTCCCGGTGGCCGGGGCGACCCGCGGCATGCCCTCCCGGAACACGCCGCCGGCCTCCTCCGCGCGCACCGGCTGACCCTGCCGGTGGCAGAAGCTCGCCGGGGCCCGGAGGAAGTCCGGCACGGCGGCCTGCCCGGCCGGGTCGTCCAGGTGCCGCAGGAAGGCCAGGACCGTTGGAGCGCAGATGGTCGCTGGTCTCCGCCTGCTTGGGGGCGCGCAGCCGCTCCCGCACGCGATGAAGCAGGTCGGCAGCAGGTACGGGCCGACGCGGCGCAGGAACAGCACGGCCTGGTGGGCGACTTCGGGTCCGGCGGGGTGTTCGGGGGCGGTGGGGGAGCGCCCGTGCTGCTCCGGGTCACCCTGCTCGGCCCCCGCGTCCGGCTGCCCCTGGCGTACGCCCTGTCCGGCCTCGGTCCGCCCGGTGTCTGCCTCGCGCCGGCCGTGCCGTGCGGGGGGTCGCGCTGCCGCCGCGGCGGGCCCGGCGTCAGGAGGAGACCGGGGTCTCCGTCGCCCGGGTGGCCTGGGGCGGGAACGGGACGGTCACCGCGGGCGGCACGGTCGAGCGCCACAGCCGACGGGCCGCCGTGAGCGTGGCGGCGACCAGCAGGCCGTTGCGCAGCACCAGCAGCGTGATGCCGTACCAGTCGCTGACCACCACGTGCGAGAAGCCGAGCGGGAACTCCAGGACCGTCACGAGGGAGGCGAGCACGACCATCAGCGCGGGCGCAGCCATGCGGCTCGCCCGGTGGGTCAGGCAGACGGCGGCCAGCCCGATCAGCCACACGAGGTACTGCGGGCTGATCACCCGACTGGTGACCGTGAACAGCAGCACCGCAGTGAAGGCCGCGTCGGCGAGGGTGTGCGGCGCGAACCGGGTCGCGCGCAGCCGCCACAGCAGCAGCCAGCCGAACGCGGCCCCGGTCAGCGCCAGCGCCGCCGTGCTGACCTGGTCCACGTACGGGCCGAGAAACTCGATCGAGCCGTAGTTCAGCAGCACCTCGCCGTTCCAGCCGAAGTGCCGGGCCACATGGAAGACCAGGGAACCCAGCGACTCCACCTCGGTGCCCCGGTCCCGCTGGAAGGTCAGGAAGGCGAAGGCGCCGGGCATGGACACCGCGAACAGCGCCGCGACGCCCGCCGCGGTCACCGCCGCCGACGCCCACGCCCGGCGCCGCACGGCCCCGACCAGCAGCAGGGCGGGCCACACCTTCAGCAGCGCCGCGAAGGCCGTCAGCGCGCCCATCACCCGCGGGCGCCGGACCCCGGCGAGCAGCGCCGCCACGGCCACCGCGGTCACCATCACGTCGTAGCGGGCGTACACCGTCGGCCCGAGCAGCGGCACCCCCGCCACCCACACCCAGGCCCCGCGCGTGGACCGGCCCGGCCGACCGCCCGGACACCGCAGCAGGACGAGGACGGCGAGGTCGGCGAGGAACGCGAGCACGAAGAAGGCGTGCGCGTAGGACAGGAACGGCAGGGTGTCGGGGGAGAGGATCGCGAGGGCGGCGGCGGGCGGGTACTGCCAGGTCACGTCGTCCAGCGGAAACGTTCCGTGCCGCAGGACCTCGTACCAGCCGCGGTAGATGACCGACACGTCGGAGGTGACGTCCGGGCCCGGGAAGACGTACACCCGGAAGACGAACAGCAGCAGCACCGCACGGGTGACGCCCCAGGTCACGAGCAGCCGGGCCAGGGACCGCCAAGCGGCCTTCGTCTCCACGCGCTCCCCTGTCGTTCGATTCCCGCTTCGCCTGCCGTGCCGTTCGATTCCCCCTGCCCATGATGTCGTGCGCACCTGTGCGCATGCCACAGACCCGGCCGCACCCGGTCCCCGGGGGCGGATTCGGTAGGGTCGGCGGCGATGCACCAGACCCTGATCGTCACCAACGACTTCCCGCCCCGACCGGGCGGCATCCAGGCCTTCCTGCACAACATGGCCCTGCGCCTGGACCCCGGCCGGCTGGTCGTCTACGCCTCCACCTGGAAGCGCGGCCGGGAGGGCGCCGAGGCCACGGCCGCCTTCGACGCCGAGCAGCCCTTCACCGTCGTACGCGACCGTACGACCATGCTGCTGCCCACCCCGCAGGCCACCCGGCGGGCGGTCGGGCTGCTGCGGGAGCACGGGTGCACCTCGGTGTGGTTCGGGGCGGCCGCGCCGCTCGGCCTGATGGCGCCCGCGCTGCGCAGGGCCGGCGCCGAGCGGCTGGTGGCCACCACCCACGGGCACGAGGCCGGCTGGGCCCAGCTGCCCGGCGCCCGGCGGCTGCTGCGCCGGATCGGGGAGTCCACCGACACGATCACCTACCTCGGCGAGTACACCCGCTCCCGGATAGCGACCGCGCTCACGCCCGCGGCGGCCCGGCGGATGGTGCAGCTGCCGCCCGGCGTCGACGAGAAGACCTTCCACCCCGCCTCCGGCGGCGACGAGGTGCGGGCGCGGCTCGGCCTCACCGACCGGCCGGTCGTGGTCTGCGTCTCCCGGCTGGTGCCGCGCAAGGGCCAGGACACCCTCATCCGGGCCATGCCCCGCATCCTGGCCGCCGAGCCGGACACCGTGCTGCTCGTCGTGGGCGGCGGCCCCTACGAGCGGGACCTGCGCCGGCTGGCCCGCGACACGGGCGTCGCCGCCTCGGTCCGCTTCACCGGAGCCGTGCCCTGGTCCGAACTGCCCGCGCACTACGGCGCCGGGGACGTCTTCGCGATGCCGTGCCGCACCCGGCGCGGCGGCCTGGACGTCGAAGGTCTCGGCATCGTCTACCTGGAGGCGTCCGCCACCGGCCTCCCGGTCGTCGCCGGCGACTCGGGCGGCGCACCGGACGCGGTACTGGACGGGGAGACCGGCTGGGTGGTCCGGGGCGGCTCGGCCGACGAGACCGCCGAACGCATCGTCGCCCTGCTGGGCGACCCCGAACTGCGCCGCCGCATGGGCGAGCGCGGCCGGCGGTGGGTCGAGGAGAAGTGGCGCTGGGACCTGCTGGCGGAGAGGTTGAAAGACTTGCTCTGAACCGCGCCGACGCTCTGGGGGGAGCCGGAAGATCCGCCATGCCGCGTGCGGGACGGCGGAACTGATAGGACGTCAGCCGACGAGACGTCACATCCTCGGTGTGACCGTGCTACGTCACCGACGGCTCGCTCGTGCGCGGCTCGATCGGCGTCGAACCGTTCGTCACCGTCACCGCGCTCGCCGAACGCACGACGGCGCGGGTCCTCGCCGAGGACACCGCGCCATGAGCGAACGCGTCGGTCACTTGGCGTAGATCGCCTCGATCTCGCCCGCGTAGTCCTTCGCCACCACGTTCCGCTTGAGCTTCAGCGACGGGGTGAGGTGGCCCGACTCCTCCGAGAACTGGGAGGACAGGATGCGGAACTTCCGCACCGATTCCGCCTTCGACACCGCGGCGTTGCCGTCGTCGATCGCCGTCTGGATCGCGGCGATGAGATCCGGGTCCTCGCGCAGCGACGCCGCGGTGGAGCCCGCCGGCTTGCCGTGCTCGGTGGCCCACCGGCCCAGGAACTCCTCGTCGATGGTGACCAGCGCGCCCACGAACGGCCGCCCGTCGCCCACCACCATGCACTCCGCGACCAGCGCGTGCGCCCGGATCCGGTCCTCTATCACGGCCGGCGCCACGTTCTTGCCGCCCGCCGTGACGATGATCTCCTTCTTGCGGCCGGTGATCTTCAGGTAGCCGTCCTCGTCGAGGGTGCCGATGTCACCGGTGTGGAACCAGCCGTCCGCCAGCGCCTCCGCGGTCGCGCCCGGGTTGTTCCAGTACTCCTTGAACAGGTGCTCGCCGTGCAGCAGCACCTCGCCGTCGTCCGCGATCCGCACCACCGAGCCCGGCAGCGGCTGACCGACCGTGCCGATCTTCTGCCGGTCCCACGGGTTGAACGCGGTCGCCGCGCAGGACTCGGTCAGACCGTAGCCCTCCAGCACGGTGAAGCCGATGCCCCGGAAGAAGTGGCCGAGCCGCTCGCCCAGCGGGGCGCCGCCGGAGATCGCGTACTCGCCCCGGCCGCCGAGGACCGCGCGCAGCTTGCTGTAGACCAGCTTGTCGAAGACCTTGTGCTTGACCTTCAGGCCGAACGACGGGCCCGAGGGGCTGTCCAGCGCCTTGCTGTAGGCGATCGCGGCGTCCGCGGCCTTGTCGAAGATCGCGCCCTTGCCGTCCGCCTGCGCCTTGGCTCGCGCCGAGTTGTAGACCTTCTCGAAGACACGCGGGACACCCAGGATCAGCGTCGGCCGGAACGCGGCCAGCTCGTCCGTGAGGTTCTTGATGTCCGGGACACAGCCCAGCTTGATCGGCGCCATCATCGGCGCGACCTGCACCAGCCGACCGAAGACATGGGCGAGCGGGAGGAAGAGCAGCACCGAGCACTCACCGGTGCGGAACAGCGGGCGCAGCCGCTCCACCACGTTCCCGCACTCGGCGAAGAAGCTGCGGTGGGTGAGGACACAGCCCTTGGGCCGCCCGGTCGTACCGCTCGTGTACACGATGGTCGCCGGGTCGTCGGCCTTGGCGAGCGAGCTGCGCTCCTCGACCGTCTCGTCCGACACGTCCTGCCCGAGCCGCCCCAGCTCCTCCACACCGCCGGCCTCGATCTGCCAGACGTTCTTCAGGGCGGGCAGCGCGTCGCGCACCGCCTCCACGGCGGCCGTGTGGTTGTCCAGCTCCACGACACACGCGGTCGCGCCCGAGTCCGACAGGATCCACCGCACCTGCTCCGGCGAGCTGGTCTCGTACACCGGCACGGTGATCGCGCCCGCGCTCCAGATCGCGAAGTCCAGCAGGGTCCACTCGTAGCGGGTGCGGGACATCAGGCCCACCCGGTCGCCCGGCTGCACCCCGGCCGCGATGAGCCCCTTGGCGGCGGTGCGCACCTCGGCCAGGAACTGCCGGGCCGTCACGTCCTGCCAGACACCGCCCACCTTTCGGGCGATGACGGCGACGTCGGGATGCTGCGCGGCGTTTCTGCGGACGATGTCGGTCAGATTGCCGTCCGCAGGGACCTCGTACAAAGCCGGAAGGCTGAACTCGCGCAAGACTGCTGCTCCTCATAGGGCGCCGACGCCACGACACTGTGTGATGCGACGGTGCGGTCCAAGGCTCGGGCAAGTGCTCAGGAATTCACATGTTGAAATCCTGAGCACGACTGGACTGCCCGGACGTTACCCGCCGGTATGGCGTCTACGACAGGGGGTCCCGGTGAGATGTTCGCTGCGTCACACAGGTGGGCGTTCCTTCGCGCACAGTAGTCCACGGCTGAACCGACCGGCGAGTAACCGCAGGCCGGGCCGACACTGTTCACGCGGACCGCACACGCCTACGCTTGATCACCATGGCATCCACACCCTCCGGCAACCGAAGGACGCGCGTCCACGTGGTGAGCGACGTGCACGGCAACGCCCGCGACCTGGCCCGGGCCGCAGAGGGTGCCGACGCCCTGATCTGTCTGGGTGACCTCGTCCTCTTCCTCGACTACGCCGACCACTCGCGCGGGATCTTCCCGGACCTGTTCGGCAAGGAGAACGCCGACCGCATCGTCGAGCTGCGCACCGCCCGCCGCTTCACCGAGGCCCGCGAGTTCGGCGCCCGGCTGTGGGCCGGCATCGGCACCGACCGGGCCGCGGCCATCGAGCAGGCGGTGCGCAAGCAGTACGCCGAGCTGTTCGCCGCGTTTCCCACCCCGACGTACGCCACCTACGGCAACGTCGACATGCCGCCGTTGTGGCGGGAGTACGCCCGGCCCGGCACCACCGTCCTCGACGGCCAGCGGGTGGAGATCGGCGGCCGGACCTTCGGCTTCGTCGGCGGGGGCCTGCGCACCCCGATGCGCACGCCGTACGAGATCAGTGACGAGGAGTACGCGGCCAAGATCGAGGCCGTCGGCGAGGTCGACGTGCTGTGCACGCACATCCCGCCGGAGGTACCCGAACTGGTCTACGACACGGTCGCACGCCGCTTCGAGCGGGGCAGCCGTGCCCTGCTGGACGCCATCCGCCGCACGAAACCCCGTTATTCCCTGTTCGGGCACGTCCACCAGCCGCTGGTACGCCGGATGCGGATCGGCGCGACGGAGTGCGTCAACGTCGGCCACTTCGCCGGGACCGGGAAGCCCTGGGCGCTCGAATGGTGACCGGCGGGACCTGGGATGAAGGCGGCAGGGCGGCGGCGCGGTAGCCTTCACGCTGCACACACGTGCGCAGCCCGGCGCACACAGACTTCTCAATACGGCCCGCATCTGGAGGAGCCACGGCGATGGCGGAACACACCAGTTCGAGCATCACGATCGAGGCCGCTCCGGCCGACGTCATGGCGGTGATCGCCGACTTCGCGCGCTACCCGGACTGGACCGGCGAGGTGAAGGAGGCGGAGGTCCTCGCGACCGACGAGCGGGGCCGCGCCGAGCAGGTCCGCCTCGTCATGGACGCCGGCGCCATCAAGGACGACCAGACCCTGGCCTACACCTGGACCGGTGACCACGAGGTCTCCTGGACGCTGGTGAAGTCCCAGATGCTGCGCACCCTGGACGGCTCCTACCTGCTGAAGCCGGCCACCGCGGGCGCCACCGAGGTCACCTACCAGCTCACGGTGGACGTCAAGATCCCCATGCTCGGCATGATCAAGCGCAAGGCGGAGAAGGTCATCATCGACCGCGCCCTGGCGGGCCTGAAGAAGCGGGTGGAGTCGGCCCCCTAGCGTTCCCACCCGGCCACCCGGCCACCCGTCCGGTCGGCCGAGAGACGGTCCGCCCGGGCCACTGCCGCCGGGCGAGACCGAGTCGGCGCGGCCCGCGCCGTCCGTTACGGTTCACCCTCATGCGCACCCTCCTGATCACGGGCCCCGGCGGCAGCGGTCGTACCACGATCGCCGCCGCGACCGCACTGCGCGCCGCGGCCGACGGCACCCGGACGCTGCTGCTGAGCGCGGACCGCACGGACACCCCGGGTGTGGCGCTGGGTACCGGAACAGGGCCCACCCCGATCGAAGCCGCCCCGCTCCTCACCGTGTGGCGGCCCGACGCGGTCGACCGCTTCCGCCAGGACCTCACCGCCTTCCAGACCCGCGCCGCGAACGTCCTCGACCTCCTCGGCGCCGCCCGCCTGGACGCCGAGGAGGTCACCCCGCTGCCCGGTGCCGAGGAACTGTCCTTCCTGCGCGCCCTGCGGGACGCGGCCCTCTCCGAGCGCTACGACCTGCTCGTCGTCGACCTCCCGCCCCTCCCGCAGGCCCTCGCCCTGCTCGCCCTGCCCGAGGAGCTGCGCCGCTATCTGCGCCGCCTGCTCCCGCCCGAGCGGCAGGCGGCCCGCGCCCTGCGCCCGGTCCTCGGCCGGCTGGCCGGCGTTCCCATGCCCGCCGACTGGCTGTACGAGACGGCAGCCCGCTGGGACGTCGAACTGGCCGCCGTCGAGGCCGTACTCACCGACCGCAGGACCGCCGTACGGCTGGTCGCCGAACCCGGTCCGGCCGGTGCCGACGCCGTCCGTACCGCCGGCCTCGGCCTGGCCCTGCGCGGCCTGCGCATCGAGGCCCTGATCGCCAACCGGGTGCTGCCCGACGCCGACGGTGACACCTGGCTCGCCGGACTCCTCGCCCAGCAGGGCAAGGCCCTCGCCGAGTGGCAGGAGCAGCCGTACGCCGTCCGCACCGTCCCCCACCTCGGCCGCGACCCGCACGGCACCGACGACCTGCGCGCCCTCGCCGTGCCGCTCGTCAACCCGGCGCCCGACCCGGTCGAGTGGCCCGTCGCCGACCGGATCACCGAGGACGGCGTGCTCGTCTGGCACATCCCGCTGCCCGGCGCGATACGGGACGAGCTGGACCTGATCCGGCGCGGCGACGAACTCCTGATCGCCGCGGGCCCCTTCCGCCGGATCGTTCCGCTGCCGTCCGCCCTGCGCCGCTGCACCGTGGCCGGAGCCGCGCTGCGCGAGGCCGAACTCCGCATCCGCTTCGCTCCGGACCCCGGCCTGTGGCCCACCGGCGGACGGTGAACCCGCTACCCCCGTTCGGGTAACGTCGGAAGGGCGAACCGTCGTCAGGAGTCCGTCATGAGCGAAGAGCCCCCCGCATCCGGACCTTCCGAGCAGGAGCAGGCGCGGGCGACCGACGCCGACGCCTGGGCCACGGCCTGCGCCGAGGACCTCGCCGCCGAGAAGGCCCGCCTCCGCACCGAGTACGGCCCGCCGCCGGGCTCGGCCGCCGAGGAACTGAAGAAGCTCGTGGACACGGTGGCCGACAAGCTGTCCGGCCTGCAGTCACCGCTCCTCGGAGCCCTCGCCGGACCCGCCGCCCAGCAGGTGGTGCGGCAGGTCGTCCAACAGGCGAAGTCTGCCGTGGAGCCCGTGATAGAGCGCAACCCGGACGTGTTCGACCACCTCGCCGCGGCCGGCACCGAGCTGCTGGCCGCCTACCGCTCCGCCGTCCAGGCCCAGGAGCACCGCTGGACCACCGGCGCGGCCGACCTGAAGGACGACCGCCCCGGCCGTCCCGACCGGGGCGAGGGCACCGGTCCGGGGGAACGCATCGACCTGGACTGAAGCCTTCCCACGGCAGGGCCTCGGGTACGGTTGGCCGTAGCGGGGCTCGACCGAAACTGAGGGATTCATGGGACTCACCATCGGCGTCGACATCGGCGGCACGAAGATCGCGGCCGGCGTGGTCGACGAGGAAGGCAACATCCTCTCGACCTTCAAGGTGCCGACCCCCACCACGCCCGAGGCCATCGTGGACGCCATCGCCTCGGCGGTGGAGGGTGCGCGCGCCGGGCACGAGATCGTCGGCGTGGGCATCGGCGCTGCCGGTTACGTCAACCGGCAGCGCTCCACGGTGTACTTCGCGCCCAACATCGACTGGCGCAACGAGCCGCTGAAGGAGAAGGTCGAGGCGCGCACCGGCCTGCCGGTCGTGGTGGAGAACGACGCCAACGCGGCCGCCTGGGGCGAGTACAGGTTCGGCGCCGGCAAGGGCCACCGCAACGTCATCTGCATCACGCTCGGCACCGGTCTCGGCGGCGGCATCATCATCGGCAACAAGCTGCGCCGCGGCCACTTCGGCGTGGCCGCCGAGTTCGGCCACATCCGGATGGTGCCGGACGGCCTGCTGTGCGGCTGCGGCTCGCAGGGCTGCTGGGAGCAGTACGCCTCCGGCCGCGCCCTGGTCCGCTACGCCAAGCAGCGCGCCAACGCCACCCCGGAGCGCGCCGAGGTCCTGCTGGCGCTCGGCGACGGCACCCCCGACGGCATCGAGGGCAAGCACATCTCCATGGCCGCCCGCCAGGGCGACCCGGTGGCCGTGGACTCCTACCGTGAGCTGGCCCGCTGGGCCGGCGCGGGCCTCGCCGACCTGGCCTCCCTCTTCGACCCGTCCGCCTTCATCGTCGGCGGCGGCCTCTCCGACGAGGGCGACCTGGTCCTCGACCCGATCCGCAAGTCGTACAAGCGCTGGCTGGTGGGCGGCAACTGGCGCCCGGTCGCCGACGTGATCGCGGCCCAGCTCGGCAACAAGGCGGGCATGGTGGGCGCGGCCGACCTGGCCCGGGAGCCCGACCCGATCATGTGACGGTCACGGCGCCGACCGAAGGGGCGCGGGGACCTGCGCGACCAGCCACGACGAACCGGCGGTCGCACAGGACCCCGCGCCCCGAGTCGTCGGGCGCCCCCACCGCGCAGCGGCGTACATTGACGGCATGGCAACCCCGCTGCTCCCCAACTCCCGTACCGAGGCGGACGGTTCCGCGGTCATCAGGGTCCTGAGCTACAACATCCGCTCGATGCGGGACGACACCGACGCCCTCGCCCGAGTGATCGCCGCCTGCGCCCCCGACCTGGTCCTCGTCCAGGAAGCCCCCCGTTTCTTCCGCTGGCGCAAGAAGCTCGCCCGCCTGGCCGCCGCCTCCGGGCAGGTCGTCCTCACCGGCGGAGCCACCGCCGCGGGCCCCGCGATCCTCTGCTCGCTGCGGGCCACCGTCGAGCGGACCGAGGACGTCCTCCTCCCGCTCACCCCGGGCCTGCACCGGCGCGGCTTCGCCACAGCCGTCGTACGGTTCGGCGGCATCCGCCTCGGCGTGATCAGCTGCCACCTCAGCCTCCACGACGACGAGCGCCACGAGCAGGGCGGCATGCTCCTGGACCGGCTGGCCGGGATGGGCCTGGAGCACGTCGTAGCGGGTGGCGATCTCAACGAACGACCCGACGGCCGCACCTTCGGCCGGCTCGCCGCCGCCCTCCAGGACTGCCGGACCACCACGCCCTGGGGCGGCGAGTTCACCTCGACCCCCGCCGACCCCCACCAGCGCATCGACGCCGTCTTCGCGACGAAGGGCATCGAGGTGCTGGGCTGCGGGGTGCCCCACGGGCACCCCGGTGTCACGGAGACAGACCTGAGGGCGGCGACGGACCACCTTCCCGTTCTCGCCGCCCTCAGAATCCCCGCCTGAGGCGTCGCTCAGACGACGGCCCCGCGCCCGGGGTCGTCCTCGTCGTCGTCCGTCCGCATCCGCATCACCAGCGTCGCGAAGCCGCCGAGGAAGCCGCCGATGCCGAGGGTGGTCAGCCACCAGGTCATGTCCCAGCCCAGCAGCACCGCGAGCAGCAGCAGGACCGGGCCGCCCACGACACCCAGCCAGGCGAACTTGGCGGTCGTGTCGGCGGCCGGCAGCGGCGGCGGCTCGGGCGGCACGAAGTGGCCCTCGTCGTCCTCGTCGAAGTCGTCCTCGGACGGCTCGGGCGGGGTGTGGTCGCGGGGGCCGACGCCGGGCGCGAAGGAGACCGAGCTGCCCAGCGGCCGGGCGGGTTGCGGATCGGCGGAGTCGCCCTTGTCGGCCTCCGCGTCCTTCTCGAGCAACGCGAGATCCTCCACCGACTTGTAGGGCTTGGTGCCCGGCGGGTCCGGCGGTTCCTCGCCGTACCCGGCGACGATGGCCCGCCAGGCGGCGTCCTCGTCGAAGGGCACCCCCTGCTCGTCCGGCTCTCGCTCCTCGCGGTTGTCGCGGTCGGAGTCGTGCTCAGCCAACTGCGGCCGTCCCTTCCTTGCCGACACTGGGTGCGAGCCGGCCGATGAAGGCGAGGCTCTCCTCGAAGATCCGGTCCGCGTCCAGGTCCAACGTCGCCACGTGGTAGCTGTGTTCCAGCACCAGCTCCGTCACGTCCATGGACGACACCCGGCTCAGCACCCGGGCCGGGTCCGCCGCCGGGACGACATGGTCCTGGGCGCTGCGCAGCAGCAGCAACGGCTGGGTGACCTGGGGCAGCTCGCCGTCCAGCCGACGCAGGAACACCCGCAGCGAGTGCGCCGCGTGCAACGGCACCCGGTCGTACCCCAGCTCCGCCGCCCCCTCCTTCGCGATGTCGCTGGCGATGCCCCGCGTCGTCCGTACGAGATGCCGGGCGGCCGGCAGGGCGTACGCCGACAGGCCGTGCACCTTGTTCGCCGGGTTGACGACCACCACGCCCGTGACCCGCTCGCCGTGCCGCGCGGCCAGGCGCAGCGCCAGCGCCCCGCCCATCGACAGCCCCGCGACGAACACCTGGGAACAGCGGTCGGCGAGCAGGCGCAGCTCGCGGTCCACCTCCGCGTACCAGTCCTGCCAGCCGGTGACCTGCATGTCCTCCCAGCGGGTGCCGTGGCCGGGCAGCAGCGGAAGCGACACGGTCAGGCCATGGGCCGCGTGGTGCTCCGCCCAGGGGCGCAGCGACTGGGGGGAGCCGGTGAAGCCGTGACAGAGGAGGACGCCCACCTCCCCGCCCTCGTGGCGGTACGGCTCGGCTCCGGGGAGAACCGGCACCTTTCGACACTCCTGTTCCTGGGCGGGCCTCCTCGGGTGACCGGCAGAACTCGTCCGGTGACCGGCAGAGGCGGGAAGAAACGCGCGGATGTGCTTCACCGTACGCGACCGCACTGACACCGACCAGGGTCGTCGGGTCCTTTGGCGGTCCTGCGGGTTAAGGTCTGTTCGACGGAAACAGGAGGCACACGGGTGTTGTACGGCACGATGAAGGTCGCCATCGGCGGGCCGCTGAAGGTCGCCTTCAGGCCCTGGGTGGAAGGCCTCGAGAACATTCCGGCCGAGGGCCCCGCCATCCTGGCCAGCAACCACCTGTCCTTCTCGGACTCGTTCTTCCTGCCGGTCGTCCTCGACCGCAAGGTCACCTTCATCGCGAAGGCCGAGTACTTCACCACCCCCGGGGTGAAGGGCCGGCTGACCGCGGCCTTCTTCAAGGGTGTCGGCCAGCTCCCGGTGGACCGCTCCGGCGCGCGCGGCGCCGGCGAGGCCGCCATCAAGAGCGGCATAGAGGTGCTGCAGCGCGGCGAGTTGTTCGGCATCTACCCGGAGGGCACCCGCTCGCCCGACGGCCGGCTGTACCGGGGCAAGCCCGGCGGCCTCGCGCGCGTGGCGCTCGCCACCGGCGCGCCGGTCATCCCGGTCGCCATGATCGACACCGAGAAGATCCAGCCGCCCGGCAAGGTCGTGCCCAAGCTGATGCGGCCCGGCATCCGCATCGGCAAGCCCATGGACTTCAGCCGGTACCAGGGCATGGAGCACGACCGCTTCGTGCTGCGCGCCCTGACGGACGAGGTCATGTACGAGATCATGAAGCTCTCCGGCCAGGAGTACGTCGACATCTACGCGACCGCCGCCAAGCGGCAGATCGCGGAGGCGGCGAAGGCGGCCAAGGAGGCGGAGAAGGCCGAGAAGAAGCAGGCCGACTCCTAGACGGGGAAACACGGGGGGCCGGGGGACATGCCCGAACGCGAGCGCGTCATGAGGATGTCGGTCGAGTTGCCGCTGTGGCGTGCGCTGGCCGGATACCGCCTGCTGACCATGCTGTACGCCATCGGCCTGTGCGCCACCGCGTACTCCCACTTCGTACGCCCCTGGCTGGCCGTCGCCTACTACGCCGTCCTGGTCGTGTGGACCCTCGTCACCCTGCCGAAGGTGGCGAGCGAGGCCGCCTGCACCAAGCGCTTCCTGGCCGCCGACCTGACCATCGCCCTGGCCGGCATCCTGCTCACCCCGCTCGCCGACAACCACGAGCGGATCGCGGGCGGCGGCCCCACCCTGCCGTCGATATGGACCGCCGGTTCCGTGCTGGCCTTCGCCGTCAAGGGCGGCTGGCGCTGGGCGGCCGTCGCCTCCACGGCCGTGGCCGCCGTCAATCTGGTCGAGCGCGGCCGTCCCGCCCGGGACACCGTGCACAACGTGATCCTCGTGTGGGTGGCCTCCATCGCCATCGGCTACGTCGTGGAGGTGGCTCGCGCCTCCGAGCGCACCCTCGCCCGCGCCCTGGAGATCGAGGCCGCGACCCGGGAGCGGGAGCGACTGGCCCGGGACATCCACGACAGCGTGCTGCAGGTCCTGGCCATGGTGAAACGCCGGGGCGCGGCCCTCGGCGGCGAGGCGGCCGAGCTGGGCCGGCTGGCCGGCGAGCAGGAGGTGGCCCTGCGCACCCTGGTTGCCGGAGGTCTGCTGCCGGTGTCCCGGGTGTCTCAGGACGCGGCCGCCGGAGCCGTCGTCCGTGCCGTCGAGGAGCCGTACGAGGACGAACCGGGCGGGCCGGTCGATCTGCGCTCCCTGCTCGCCCCCTACGCGTGCGCCCGGGTCAGCCTGGCCGAGCCCGGCGCCCCGGTGCGGTTGCCGTCCGCCGCGGCCCGGGAGGTGGCGGCGGCGGTCGGAGCCGCCCTGGACAACGTCCGTGAGCATGCCGGTGACCAGGCCCGGGCCTGGATCCTGGTCGAGGACGAGCCGGACGAGATCGTCGTGACCGTCCGGGACGACGGCCCCGGCATCCCCGAGGGCCGGCTCGCCCAGGCCGAGGGCGAGGGCCGGCTCGGGGTGGCCCAGTCGATCCGCGGGCGGCTGCGGGACCTCGGCGGCAGCGCCGAGCTGATCTCCGTCCCCGGGCAGGGCACGGAAGTCGAACTGAAGGTACCGAAGGGCGCCGAACGGGCGCGGGGGAAGAAGGCGGAACAGCGATGACACAGCAGCAGGACCCGATCAGGGTCATGGTGGTCGACGATCACCCCATGTGGCGCGACGCGGTCGCCCGGGACCTGAGCGAGTCCGGCTTCGAGGTGGTCGCCACCGCCGGCGACGGCGAGCAGGCGGTGCGCCGGGCCAAGGCCGCCGCCCCCGACGTCCTCGTGCTGGACCTCAACCTGCCCGCCAAGCCGGGCGTGCAGGTGTGCAAGGAACTGGTCGCCCACAACCCGGCGCTGCGCGTCCTGGTGCTCTCGGCCAGCGGCGAGCACGCCGACGTCCTGGAGGCGGTCAAGTCCGGCGCGACCGGCTATCTGCTGAAGTCGGCCTCCACCGAGGAACTGCTGGACGCGGTGCGCCGTACCGCCGTCGGCGACCCGGTGTTCACGCCGGGCCTGGCCGGACTGGTGCTCGGCGAGTACCGCCGGCTGGCCTCCGAGCCCGCGCCCGCCCCCGACGCCGACCAGCCCGGGGCGCCGCGGCTGACCGACCGGGAGACGGAGGTGCTGCGGCTGGTCGCCAAGGGCCTGAGCTACAAGCAGATCGCCGAACGCCTCGTCATCTCCCACCGCACCGTCCAGAACCACGTCCAGAACACCCTCGGCAAGCTCCAGTTGCACAACCGGGTCGAGTTGGTGCGGTACGCGATAGAGCGCGGACTGGACGACGAATAGAGCAGACACGTCCGGCAACGCGCCGGAATCACCCTTCCCGCCTCTCCCGATGTGACGCGAATCACCATTAGCGTGACTGAGCGTCAGGCAAGCGCGGCGAAGGGACATTTTCCATGCGGGTCGGAGTACTGACCGGAGGCGGCGACTGCCCCGGGCTCAACGCCGTCATCCGGGGCATCGTGCGCAAGGGCGTGCAGGAGTACGGCTACGACTTCGTCGGCTACCGGGACGGCTGGCGGGGCCCACTCGAGAACGACACGGTCCGCCTCGACATCCCCGCGGTGCGCGGCATCCTGCCCCGCGGCGGCACCATCCTCGGCTCCTCCCGGACCAACCCCCTGAAGCTGGAGGGTGGCATCCGCCGCATCAAGGAGAACCTGGCCAAGCAGGAGGTCGAGGCCCTCATCGCGATCGGCGGCGAGGACACCCTGGGTGTCGCCGCGCGGCTGTCCGACGAGTACGGCGTGCCCTGCGTGGGCGTGCCGAAGACCATCGACAACGACCTGTCCGCCACCGACTACACCTTCGGCTTCGACACGGCCGTCAACATCGCCACCGAGGCCATCGACCGCCTGCACACCACGGCCGAGTCGCACATGCGGGTCCTGGTCTGCGAGGTGATGGGCCGCCATGCGGGCTGGATCGCCCTCCACTCGGGCCTCGCCGGCGGCGCCAACGTCATCCTCATCCCCGAGCAGCGCTTCGACCTCGACCAGGTGTGCGCCTGGATCACCTCCCGCTTCAAGGCGTCGTACGCCCCGATCGTCGTCGTCGCCGAGGGCGCCATGCCGAAGGACGGCGACGTGGTCCTCAAGGACGAGTCGCTGGACTCCTTCGGGCACGTCCGCCTCTCCGGGGTCGGCGAGTGGCTGGCCAAGGAGATCGAGAAGCGCACCGGCAAGGAGGCCCGCACCACGGTCCTCGGGCACATCCAGCGCGGTGGCACCCCCAGCGCCTTCGACCGCTGGCTCGCCACCCGCTTCGGTCTGCACGCCATCGAGGCCGTCCGCGACGGCGACTTCGGCCGGATGGTCGCCCTGCGCGGTACCGACATCGTCCGCGTCCCGATCGCCGAGGCCACGGCCAAGCTGAAGACGGTGGACCCGAAGCTGTACGAGGAGGTCGGGGTCTTCTTCGGCTGAACCACGGGGTCCGGGGCCCGGGGATCGCGCGGATCCCCGGGCCCCCGACCCTCACCTCGCCCTGCTCGCCCCGTGCAGCTGCCCGATCAGCTCCCGCACCACCGCGGCCCCGTTCAGGGTGAGGACCGACTCCGGGTGGAACTGCACGCCCGCGAATCCCGGCCCTCGCACGGCGTGCACCTCCCCGTTCGCCGCACGGCTCACCTCGACCCCGTGCGCGGCCAGTTCCCGGGCCTCCTCCTCGTCGCAGCGGGCCACGAAGCTGTTGTAGAAGCCGACCGTCTCCGGCCGCCCGAACAGGTCGATCGTGGTCTGAGCCCCCTGGTACGGGACCTCCTTGCGGACGATGTCCAGGCCCAGCTCGGCCGCGATCAGCTCGTGCCCGAGGCAGACCCCGAGCACGCCGTACCGGTGCCCCCGGATCACCGTGGCGGCGAGCCGGCGCAGGAAGCGCATCTTCGGGTCGGCGAGATCCGAGGGGTCACCCGGACCCGGGCCGAGCACCACCGGCCCCTCGTGCGCGAGCACGGCCTCCCGCAGCCCCGGCTCGTCGTACCGCCGTACGGTGACCTCGAGCCCGCCCGAGCGCAGCACGTGCGCCAGCATCGCGGTGAAGGTGTCCTCGCCGTCGACGACGAGGGCGTGGCCGGTCAGCTCCGGGGCCTGCTCCTGCATCCGCAGCCAGAACGGCGCGAGCGACGAACGGCGCCCGTCCAGCGCCGCCCGCACCCGCGGGTCGTCGGCCAGCCGGGGGCGTACGGCCTCCTCGCGGGGCCTTCCCCGGCGTACGCCGAGGGCGGCCAGCACTCCCGCCGCCTTCGCGTGCGTCTCCGCCACCTCGCCCGCCGGGTCCGAGCCACGCACGAGGGTCGCGCCGACCGGGACCCGCAGCCGGCCGTCGCGGGAGATGTCGGCGGTGCGGATCAGGATGGGGGAGTCCAGGGTCTGGGCGCCGCCCGAGTCCCGCCCGAGCAGGGCCAGCGCGCCCGCGTAGTAACCCCGGCCACCGACCTCGTGCCGTTCGATCACCCGGCACGCGTTCTGCACCGGCGAGCCGGTGACGGTCGCCGCGAACATGGTCTCCTTCAGCACCTCCCGCACGTCCAGCGAGGACTTCCCGCGCAGCTCGTACTCGGTGTGCGCGAGGTGCGCCATCTCCTTCAGCCGCGGCCCGACGACCACCCCGCCCATGTCGCCGACGGTGCACATCATCTTCAGTTCCTCGTCGACGACCATCGACAGCTCCTCGATCTCCTTGCCGTCGGCGAGGAAGTCCAGGAGGCGTTCCGGTGTCGGCCCCCCGGCGGGGTAGCGGTACGTGCCGCTGATCGGGTTCATCACGACGGTCCCGCCGGACATCCGGACGTGCACCTCTGGGCTGGCCCCGACCAGCGTCCGCCCAGCCGTCTGCCACCCCAGCCCTTCCGAGGAAGGCCCTTCGGGCCCCTTCCGGTCTCCGGTGTGCACGACGAACGTCCAGTACGCGCCCCGCTCGCCCTCCAGCAGCCGCCGGAACAGCGCGAGCGCGTCCGCCCGGCCGAATCCGGGGATCTCGCCCTCGTACGTCCGCCGGATCACGAAGTTCGCGCCCTCGCCCCGGCCGATCTCCTCGCGCAGCACCCGGCCGACGATCTCGCCGTACTCCTCGTCGCCGACGTCGAAGCCGCCGCCCTCGACCCGCACCTCGTGCGCGGGCAGCTGGGCGAGGGCGTCCTCGAGGGGCAGTGTGTGCGACTCCTCGGGGACCAGTACCGCCAGGGGGGTGCCGTCGTCGCGGACGTCGAAGCCGCGCTCACGGATCTGGCGGAAGGGGACGAGGGCGAGGCACTCGTCGGGCAGGTCGGCGAGCCGTCGGTACTCCGTGACCGGGCCGATCAGCAGCTCGACCTCGTCCGGGGTGTGGCCGGGCGTGCGGCGGCGCAGCAGGGCGAACGGGCGGGGATCGTCGAGCAGGTCGCGCAGATGCATGGGTCCGTCTCCTTCTCACTGGGAGGAACGGCCCGGACCCGGAAAACACCGAAGGCCGCCCCTCGGGCGGCCTTCGCGAAGTCGTGCGTACGCGCAGTCAGTGGGCCGCCGGATGAGCGGTCCACCACCAGGTGCGGGTCGAATGCGCGAACATGTCCGGCACCCTACCCGATGCCGCGGAAGGTTACGATCGCTCCCTGTTATTGACATGTCCCGCTCGACTCCACGGAAGGTGTGCATGGGACGCATACGGGGATCCAGGCTGCTGGCCTGGATGGCTGCCACCGCGGCGCTGCTGACCGGCTTCACGGCGCAGCCCGCCTCGGCCGCCGACACGCCGACGATGAGGAAACTCTCGCTCGGCGCCGACCAGTTCGAGCTGACCGACACCAGCTACGTCTCGGCCACGGACAACCTCTACGACAACTACCTCACCAGCCACGCGAACCTGACCGACGTCGTCACCACCGACTACACGAAGAACTCCTCCGGTGCGACCGACGGCTGGCTGAACCTGCGCTCGATGCGCTCGTGCACCGGCACCGAGACCGAGGCGCTGCCCCCGGTGGGCACCGGGACCGCCTGGTGCTGGTCGCACGCCCACACCGACGACACCACCCCGCACTGGTGGCCGCAGGGCATGAGCACCACCGGCACCGCCGACGGGACCGACGGCGCGATCCAGGGCCGGCGCGTCGCGGCGGTCGCCTGGCACTACCGGACGCTCAGCCACGAGACCTCCGCGGGTTGCAGGACCGACAACCTGCTCAAGCTGACCTTCCTCGACCGGGACACCGGCAAGTACCGCCACGTCCTGCTCGCCGAGCCCACCGGCTCGGGCACGAACTTCACGTTCGTGACCGGCCACGGCGGGGGCATCGTCTGGTACGGCAACTACCTCTACGTCACGGACACCGCGCACGGCATCCGGGTCTTCGACGTCGACAAGCTCGCCAAGGTCGACACCTACGGCTCCGGCGTCAGCACCTACGGCATCGACGGCGCCGGCCGGTCCAGCGCCTGCGGCTATCCGTACGTCCTGCCGGAGGTCCACTACTACAAGCAGGCCGGCACGCCGTCCGACTGCTCGGGCCACACCATCGACCCCGAACAGCTGTGCTTCTCCTGGCTCTCGCTGGACAAGACCGGCGGCGGCCCGTTCAAGCTGGTCGCCGGTGAGTGGCAGGGCTACGTCGACGGCGGCCGCGTGGTGCGCTACCAGCTGAACCCGGCCGGCTCCGCGTCGTACCCCGGCCTGCTCACCATGTCCGGCGGCAGGACCGTGATCCAGGACGCCTACGCCGCCTCCCGGTACCGGGGCCTGCAGGGCGGCATGACCTGGACCGACGGCCAGGGCGTGCTGAACTTCGGCTTCCACAAGGGGTGCGGCACGGTGCCCGGTGTGTACTCGCACACCTGGGTGGGCGACACCCGGGCCGCGACGAGCTGCGCGGCCGGCGGCAACTGGGCGGCGGGCCCGCCCCAGGCCCTCAGCTACTGGCCGAAGCTCGGCGCCGCCCAGGTCGACGAGCTGTGGGGGCTGACCGAGGGCATCTGCGCGGGCACCGACCTGAAGGCGGCCCACGAGGAGTTCGTGCCCGCCGACCCGGTGAGCGTGCACGACGTGTGCAAGGACCACAAGGGCGCGGACAACCTCTCCCTGCGCGCCGTCTTCTCCGTCGGTTTCACCGATCCCGCGGTGCAGAACCTGCACTGACGGCCGGCGGGTGACGGACCGGAGCGGGTCCGCCGTGCGCAGGCCGCGCGGCGGACCCGTGCGTCTCATCTTTTGAGCCACGGCATGGACGCATGCGGCCACCCCGTAATGTGGAGGGTGTGACCGTGAACGCAACCAGCCCCAGCGCTGGCAACACCTGGCGAAACCTGCCCGCGGCGCAGCAGCCCGAGTACCCCGACCCCGAGGCTCTGCGCGCAGTGATCGCGGACCTCGAGTCGTATCCGCCGCTCGTCTTCGCGGGCGAGTGCGACCAGCTGCGCGCCCGGATGGCGGCCGTCGCCAAGGGAGAGGCGTTCCTCCTCCAGGGCGGCGACTGCGCCGAGGCCTTCGACGCGGTGTCCGCCGACCACATCCGCAACAAGCTCAAGACGCTCCTCCAGATGGGTGCCGTCCTGACCTACGCGGCCTCCGTGCCCGTGGTGAAGGTCGGCCGGATCGCGGGGCAGTACTCCAAGCCGCGCTCCAAGCCGACCGAGACCCGTGACGGCGTGACGCTCCCGGTGTACCGGGGCGACTCGGTCAACGGCTTCGACTTCACCGAGGCCAGCCGCATCCCGGACCCGGAGCGGCTGAAGCGCATGTACCACGCCTCGGCCTCCACGCTGAACCTGGTGCGCGCCTTCACCACCGGCGGCTACGCCGACCTGCGCCAGGTGCACGCCTGGAACCAGGACTTCGTGCGGACCTCCCCGTCGGGCCAGCGCTACGAGCAGCTGGCGCGCGAGATCGACAACGCGCTGAACTTCATGCGGGCCTGCGGCACCGACCCGGAAGAGTTCAAGACCGTCGAGTTCTATTCCTCGCACGAGGCGCTGCTGCTGGACTACGAGTCGGCCCTGACCCGCGTCGACTCCCGCACCGGCAAGCTGTACGACGTCTCCGGGCACATGGTGTGGATCGGTGAGCGCACCCGGCAGCTGGACCACGCGCACATCGAGTTCGCCTCGAAGATCCGCAACCCGATCGGCATCAAGCTCGGCCCGACCACGACGGCCGAGGAGGCGCTGCGGTACATCGACCGCCTCGACCCCGAGCGGGAGCCGGGCCGGCTGACCTTCATCGTCCGCATGGGCGCCGGCAAGATCCGCGACAGGCTCCCCGAGCTGGTCGAGAAGGTCACGGCGTCGGGTGCGACGGTCGCCTGGGTGACCGACCCGATGCACGGCAACACCTTCGAGGCGGCCTCCGGGCACAAGACCCGCCGTTTCGACGACGTGCTCGACGAGGTCAAGGGCTTCTTCGAGGTGCACAAGGCGCTCGGTACCCACCCGGGCGGCATCCACGTGGAGCTGACCGGCGACGACGTCACCGAGTGCGTGGGCGGCGGCGACGAGATCTTCGTCGACGACCTGCACCAGCGCTACGAGACGGCCTGCGACCCGCGCCTGAACCGCAGCCAGTCGCTGGACCTGGCGTTCCTCGTGGCCGAGATGTACCGGGACCAGTAGTCGCACCTGGGGCGCGGATCACATCCGATCCGCGCCCCACCCACTTTTGCGGCCGCTGCGGGTTGGGTAAGGTTAGGTTTGCCTCACCGAGATACGGGATGGCAGTAGGACAGCGATCCCGTCGGGAGGTGAACCGCGTGTACGTCTGCAGTTGCTTCGGCATCACCGAGCAGCAGGTCCAGCAGCACGCGGAGAACGGCGCCTGCACCCCGCGCCAGATCGCCTCCGCCTGCAAGGCCGGCACGGACTGCGGATCCTGCGTACGCCGCATCCAGGCCATCCTCGGCCGTGGCGCCTGCCCGCGCCGGGAACTGGCCGAGCAGGGCCGGTCCGTCCTGACGCCGCTGGACGAGGCCGCCTAGCTCTCCGGCTGCTCAATCACCTGCGCCAGGTAGAGCGCCTCGCCGAGCTTCTCCAGCAGCTCCAGCTGGGTGTCGAGGTAGTCGATGTGGTGCTCCTCGTCGGCGAGGATGTCCTCGAAGATGTTCGCCGACGTGATGTCGCCCTTCTCCCGCATCACCTTGATGCCCCGCCGGAGCCGGTCGATCGCCTCCACCTCGACCTGCCGGTCCGCCTCGAACATCTCCCGGACCGTCTGCCCCACCCGCACGTGGAACAGCCGCTGGTAGTTGGGCAGCCCCTCCAGGAACAGGATGCGGTCGGTGAGCACCTCGGCGTGCTTCATCTCGTCGAACGACTCGCGCCGCGTGTAGGCGGCGAGCTTCGTCCAGCCGAAGTTCTCCTGCATCTTCGCGTGCAGGAAGTACTGGTTGATCGCGGTCAGCTCGCCGGTGAGCTGCTCGTTGAGGAACTCGATGACCTCGGGGTCGCCCTGCATCGCAGCGGGCTCCTTCCACACGGAGGGACGGGGAGGCGTGCGGCGGCATGATTGCACCGGTGGAGAAGATCGTCCAGTAAGTGCGTACTTAGTAAGTACGTGCTGAGTTAGTACCTCTTGTCCGGTTCGGGGTGGGTGGTCAAGGGCACCGCCCGAGGTCTGTCAGGATGGATACATGGGTCATCCGGTGGAGCGAGAGTCTGGAGCAGCGGCAGGGACCGAGCTTCCGCCGGGTCAGCGGCTCCAGCGCGGCTGGCCGGTCACGCACTACGGGCCCGTGCCGAAGTTCCGGTCCGAGCGCTGGGAGTTCCGGGTCTTCGGCGCCACCGCCGACGGCGACAAGCGCACCTGGAACCACGAGGAGTTCACGGCCCTGCCGTACACCACCGTGGTGGCCGATCTGCACTGCGTGACGAAGTTCAGCATGGTCGGCGCGGAGTGGGGCGGGATCCCGGCTCGCGCGATCCTGGACCTGGCCCCGCCGGCGCCGGACGTCACCCATGTGATGGTCTGGGCGGAGTACGGCTTCAGCTCGAACCTGCGCCTGGCGGACTTCGTCTCGGACCGTACGATCTTCGCCACCCACAAGGACGGTGAACTGCTCACCGCCGAGCACGGCTTCCCGGTCCGTCTGATCGTGCCCCATCTGTACGCCTGGAAGGGCCCGAAGTGGGTCCGCGGCGTGGAGTACATGACCACCGACCGCCGCGGTTTCTGGGAGGAGCGCGGCTACCACAACATCGGCGACCCCTGGAAGGAACAGCGCTACTCCTACCAGGAGGAGCCCGGGGACGGCCCCGAGCTCTGACCCCCGGTCGCCGGAGACGTCAGTGGTGGTACCGGTGCACCACGGCGTGCCCCTTGCCCCGCCCGATCGTCCACTTGTTGACCGGGGTGGTCACCGCGAAGGCGATCACGAGCGAGATCGCCAGCGAGGTCCAGAACAGGGCGTCGCTCGGCATGGCGTCCCTCGCGGACGGCCAGACGAGGATCACGCCGTTGTCGATCAGCTCCATCACCGCGATGGACAGCGTGTCCGCGGCCAGTGCCACGCGGAAGGCCGTACGGAAGCCGACGCCGGCTCGCAGCACCCCGCGCAGGGTGAGCGAGTAGCCGAAGACGAAGGCCAGGGCGATCGCCAGCACCATGGTCGGCAGGTTGCCCCACCCGAGCGCCGTGCCGACGACCATGCCGAGCACCTCGCCGATGGCGCAGCCGGTGAGGCAGTGCAGGGTCGCCTGGGCGGCCATGGACCAGGTGGCAGCGGGGGCGTGGCCGTGGTGGCCGGAATGGTCGTGATGGTCGGCATGGGCGGTGTGGGCGGTGTGGTCCCGGTGTTCGTGGGCCGTGTGCTCCATGAGGTCCCCCAAGGCTGAGCGACGGTTCCTGCGACTCATCGGAACCGTATACCCCCCAGGGGTATTCCGGAACGGCTCAGGAATCCCGAAGTCCCTTCAGCCGATCCACATCCGCCGCATGTCCCTCCTTGCCGCCCGGCGTCTCGATGATCAGCGGGACGCCCGCGGTCGCCGGGTGGGTCATCAGGGCGCGGAAGGGGTCCTCGCCGATGTGGCCGGCGCCGATGTTCTCGTGCCGGTCCTTGTGCGCGCCGACCACGTCCTTGGAGTCGTTGGCGTGGATCAGCCTCAGCCGTCCCTCGCCGACCGTGTCCACCAGCAGGTCCAGGGTCTGGTGCATGCCGCTCGGCCCGGTCAGGTCGTGACCGGCGGCGAAGATGTGACAGGTGTCGAGGCACACGCCCAGCTTCGGATGGGCGTCCAGCGCCTCGAAGTACGGCCCGAAGTCCCAGGTGCGCGAGCACAGCGAGGCGCCCTGCCCGGCGGTCGACTCCAGCAGCAGGAACGGGTCGTCGTCGTGGCTCAGCTCGTCCAGCAGCGGCAACAGATGCTCGCGCACCTGCTTCAGCGCCACCTCCCGCGCCCGCCCGCCGGTCGCGCTGCCCGTGTGCACGACCACACCCAGCGCGCCGATCTCCCGCCCGCGCCGCAGCGAATGACGCAGGGACTCCACGGACCGCTCCACGGTCGCCTCGGTGTGCGAGCCGAAGTTGATCAGATACGGCGCGTGGACGTACGCCGGGATGGACTCCTCGGCGCACGCCGCGCGGAACGCCTCGTCCTGCCGCGGGTTCCCGGCGGGCGTGGCCCAGCCACGCGGGTTGGCGACGAAGACCTGCACGGTCTCGGCCTTCAGGTCGCGGGCGTACGACAGCCCCACGGAGTGCAGGCCGCCGGCCACGGGGACATGACCGCCGACGGGGTTGCGGGGGAGGAAGGACTGCTCAGGACTCACCCGTTCAGGGTGTCATGCCGGCCCCGCCCCCCCGGCCACGGTCCCCGGTGACCCCCGTCACCGGATGGTGATCGTGATCGTCGACCCCTTGGGCGCCTTGTCGCCGCCCTCCACCGACTGCTTCTTCACGGTGTCGCCGAACAGCCCCAGCAGTCCGCGGTCCTCGTCCACCTCGAAGCCGCGGGCCTCCAGCCGCTCCGTCGCGTCGTCCACGCTGGAACCCACCACGTCCGGGACCTCGATCATCTCCGGGCCCTTGGACAGCGTCAGCGTCACCGTGTCGCCCTCGGCGGCCCGGGTGCCGTCATCCGGGCTCTGCGCGGCGACCTTGCCCTTGTCCTGGTCCGAGTGGACCCGTTCGGGGGCGACCTTCACCTTCAGCCCCGCGTCCGTCAGCTTCTGGCGGGCCTCGTCCAGGTCCTTGCCGGTCACGTCCGGTACGTCGATCGGGCTGCCCTTGCTGACGGTCAGCGCGATCGCCGAGCCGGCGTGCCGCCTGGTGCCCGCCTGCGGCGTCGTGGCGATCACCGAGCCCCTGGGGATGTCCTCGCTGAACTCCCGGGTGACCATGCCCGGCTCGAGACCGTCCGCCTTCAGCCGCGCCTGCGCCTCGGCGAGCGGCTGTCCCGCCAGATCCGGCACGTTCACCGTCTCCGGGCCGAGCGAGACGGTCAGCGTCACCGAGTCGTGGTCCCGGATGCGGGCGCCGGGCGCCGGGTCGGTGCTGATGATGGTGCCCCGCTTGACGGTGTCGTTGTACGCCCGCTCGACCTGCCCGACGTCCAGCCCGGCCGCCCTCAGCCGGTCCTTCGCCTGCGCCTCCGTCTTCGACAGCAGCGGCGGGACCTTCGTGAACTGGCCGGAGTTGATGTACCAGATCCCCGCGCCGACGCCGAACACCGCCAGCACTGCGGCGACGACCGTCAGCACCAGCCGTCTGGGCCGGCGGGACGGCACGGGCGGCACGGGCGGTGCCTGGAGCCGGCTGGTGTGCTGGACGCCACCCCCGGCGGGAAGCTCCTCGTGCGCGGGCAGCGGCCGGGGCACGGTCAGCGAGCGGGGTATCACGCTCGTCCGGTCCTCGGCGTTGTCGTGCTCCGCGGTCAGCGCCTGCGGCGGCAGCGCGTCCAGCTGCTCCTCGGTCAGCGCCCGGCGCGCCTCGCGCACCTGGCCGAGCAGCGCCACGGCGTCGTGCGGGCGGACGTCGGGGTTGCGCGCGGTGGCCGACGCCACCAGCTCGTCCAGCGCGTACGGCAGCCCCGGCACGAGCGCCGAGGGCGGCGGCACGTCCTCGTGGAGGTGCTTGTAGAGCACCTGGGCGGGGGAGTCCCCGGAGTGCGGTTTCTCGCCCGTCAGCATCTCGTGGAGGACGACACCGCACGCGTACACGTCGACGCGCGGGTCGGTGGTGCCCTGCTCGATCTGCTCGGGCGCGAGGTACGACACGGTCCCGAGCACGGCACCCGTCGTGCTGGTCACGGTGTCCACCGACCGCACGAGCCCGAAGTCGGCGACCTTGACCCGCCCGTCGTCCCCTATCAGGACGTTCTCGGGCTTCATGTCACGGTGCACGAACCCGGCCCGGTGCGCGGCGCCGAGCGCGGCCAGCACCGGTTCGAGGATGTCCAGCGCGGCCCGCGGCTGCACCGCGCCCCGCTCGCGCAGCACGTCCCGTAGGGTGCACCCGGCGACGTACTCCATCGCCAGGTACACGTACGACCCGTCGGTGCCCTGGTCGAAGACCTGCACCACGTTGGGGTGGTCGAGCCGGGCGACGGACTTCGCCTCCCGGATGAACCGCTCGACGAAGGACCCGTCGACCGCGAGCGTCGGGTGCATCACCTTCAACGCGAGGACGCGGTCCAGGCGGGTGTCCAGGGCCCGGTAGACCGTGGCCATCCCACCCGCCGCGATCCGCGCGTCGACGCGATACCGGCCGTCGAGCACCTGCCCGACGAGGGGGTCCTGAAGGGTCGTATCCACGCAGGGGAGTCTACGAGGGACGACCGACACCCCCGCCCCTGCGCCGTCGCGGGGGGCGGAATGCAGCACAGCTGTGACTGTCGCGCGACTAGAAGGCGGGGCGCTCGGGGTCCAGGTGCGCGCGCCCCTCGGTGGGGGAGGACGCCTCGGCGAAGTGGCGGCGCGGGATCCGCCCCGCCAGCCGGGCCAGCCGGCCCGCCTCCACGGCGTGCTTCATCGCCGTGGCCATCGTCTCCGGCTCCTGTGCCCGGGTCACCGCGGAGGCCAGCATCACCCCCGCGCACCCCAGCTCCATCGCCAGCGCCACGTCGGACGCCGTACCGGCGCCCGCGTCCAGGATCACCGGCACGCGCGCGTGCTCCACGATCAGCTGGAAGTTGTGCGGGTTGCGGATCCCGAGCCCGGACCCGATCGGCGAACCCAGCGGCATCACCGCCGCACAGCCGACGTCCTCCAGCTTCCGCGCGAGCACCGGATCGTCGTTGGTGTACGGCAGCACCGTGAAGCCGTCGTCGACCAGCGTCTCCGCCGCCTCCAGCAGCTCCACCGGATCCGGCAGCAGCGTCCGCTCGTCGGCGATGACCTCCAGCTTGATCAGGTCCGTGCCGAGGGCCTCCCGGGCCAGCCGGGCGGTCAGCACGGCCTCCCCGGCGGTGAAACAGCCCGCCGTGTTCGGCAGTACCCGGATGCCCAGCTTCTCCAGCACCGACAGCACCGAGCCGTGCACGGAGGGGTCCACCCGCCGCATCGCGACCGTGGTCAGCTCCGTGCCGGAGGCGGTCAGCGCCCGCTCCAGCACCTCCAGGCTGGGCGCACCGCCCGTACCCATGATCAGCCGGGAGCCGAAGGGCACACCGCCGAGGACGAAGGGATCGTCGGCCATGGGTCAGCCTCCTTGGACGGCGGTGAGGACTTCGACGCGGTCGCCCTCGGCGAGCGCGGTGGTCGCCCACCGCGTGCGCGGGACGACGGTCTCGTTGACGGCGGCGGCCACCCCGGAGGGCGCCGCGGTGAGGGTCCGGACCAGGGAGTCGAGAGCGGTGCCCGGGGCGATCTCCCGGCGCTCCCCGTTGACGGAGATGGTGACGGACATGGTCATGCGGGCTGCTCCAGGAGGCGTGCGGACTGCTCGGGCGGTACGGCACCGAAGCGCTGCGGAGTGAACGGGCGGGCTTCCTCGGGGAGTTCACCGGTGACCAGCGCGTGCGCCAGCACGTCCCCGGTGACCGGGGTGAGCAGCACCCCGTTGCGGTAGTGCCCGGTGGCCAGCAGCAGCCCCTCCAGGCCGGACGGGCCGAGCAGCGGCGCGTTGTCGGGGGAGCCGGGCCGCAGCCCGGCCCGGGTCTCGGTGAGCGGCAGCTCGGTGATCCCCGGCACCAGCTCGTGCGCGTCGCGCAGCAGCTCGTACACGCCGCCCGCCGTGACCGTCGTGTCCCAGCCCAGTTCCTCGCTGGTCGCGCCGACGACCAGTTCCCCGTTCTCACGGGGCACCAGATAGACGTGGCTGCCGCGGACCACGGCCCGCACGGTCCGGCTCAGGAACGGCGCGAACCTGCGGGGCACGGTCAGCCGCAGCACCTGCCCCTTCACCGGCCGTACCGGCGGCAGCAGCGCGTCCGGCACGCCCGCGAGCCGCCCGCTCATGCTCCCGGCGGCCAGCACGACCTGCTCCGCGCGCAGCTCGATGCCGTCCGCCGTGGTGACGCCGGCGGCCCGGTCCCGTACGACATCGAGGCGTTCGGCCCACGCGCGGTGGAACACCACTCCGGCGCGCTCGCACGCCGTCACCAGGGCCGCGGCCAGCCGCCGCGGGTCGATCTGGTGGTCGCCGTCGACCCGCAGTCCACCGCGCACCCCGGGCGCCAGCATCGGCTCCAGGCGCCGGCACTCCCGCCCCGACAGCCACTCCGACGCCAGGCCCGAGCGCTGCTGGAGGGCGTGCAGTTCCCGCAGGTCGGCGCGGTCGTCGGCGTCGAGCGCCACCGCGAGGGTGCCGCAGCGGCGGTAGCCGAGGTCGTGGCCGGTCAGCTCGGCCAGCTCGGCCGCGAAGTCCGGATAGCGGCGGGCCGATTCCAGGTTCAGGGCGAGCAGCGTCTCCTCGCCGTAGTGCAGTTCGGTGACCGCGGCCAGCATCCCGGCCGCCACCCGCGCGGCCCCGCCGCCGGGCTCGGGGTCCACCACGGCCGTGGCGAGCCCGCGCTGCGCCGCGCGCCAGGCCGTGACCAGGCCGATGATTCCGCCCCCGATGACGAGGACGTCGGACGTACGTGACGACATGGGCGTCCAGCCCCTCCCTTCGCCGGCATGACCCGGATCAGGTTCGTACGGTCGGAGGCCGCCAGCCTCCCTCTCAGCCCGGTGCGTCCGGGCTCCCGCGAGTGCTTGTACGGTGGCCACCCTAGCTCGCAGCGCTCGTCACTCGTAAGGGAGCCTCCGTCCATGGCCCGCTCGCTCGACGGACTGATCCTCGCCCCCGTCGCCGACCAAGCCCCAGGTCAGGTGGGCACCCGCACCCGGTTCACCTACCACGAGGAAGACGGCGAGATCTGGGCCGACTACGCGGGCGGCGACGTCGTGCGCGGCCACCTCGTCGGCACCCGGGAGGGTGACCGGCTGGACTTCCGGTACGTGCAGCTGAAGACCGACGGGACGACCGCCTCCGGGCACTGCGTGTCCACGGTCGTGACGCTGCCCGACGGGCGGGTGCGGCTGGAGGAGACCTGGGAGTGGGAGTCGTGGCCGGGCTCCGGCACGAGCGTTGTGGAAGAGGTCACCGAGCACGCCCGCTGACTGACGATCGATCAGTTGTCTATGGTGATCGGGTGAGCGAGCACACAGCGGAACAGAGCCCGTCACCGGGGCGGCGCGTGGTCGTCGTGGGCGCGGGCATGGCCGGGGTGCAGACCGCGGTCGCCCTCCGGGAACAGGGCTTCAAGGGCGCCGTGACCGTCATCGGCGCCGAGCCGCACCAGCCCTACGACCGGCCGCCGCTGTCGAAGGCCGTGCTGCTCGGCAAGGCCGAGGACTCCGCGTTCGACGTGGACTTCGAGTCGCTCGGCGTCGAGCTGCGGCTCGGCTGCGAGGTGCTGGGCCTGCGCCCCGCCGACCACGAGCTGGACACCGAGGCGGGTCCGGTGCCGTACGACGTCCTGGTCCTCGCCACCGGCGCCGAACCGATCACCCTGCCCGGCACCGAGGGCGTGCCCGGCGTGCACCTGCTGCGCACCCTGGACGACGCCGAACGGCTGCGGCCCGTGCTCGCCCGGCAGCACGACATCGTGGTCGTCGGCGCCGGCTGGATCGGCGCCGAGTTCGCCACCGCGGCCCGGGAGGCGGGCTGCGCCGTCACCGTCGTCGAGGCCGCCGACCGGCCGCTCGCGGGCGCCCTGCCCGCCGAGGTGGCCGCGCCCATGGCCGCCTGGTACGCCGACAGCGGCGCCGAACTGCGCACGGACGCGCGCGTGGAGCACGTCGAGCCCGGCGCGGTGGTGCTCGCCGACGGCACGCGGCTGCCCGCGGGCGCCGTCGTCGTCGGCATCGGCGCCCGCCCCGCCACCGGCTGGCTGACCGGCTCCGGCATCGAGCTGGGCGCGCACGCCGAGGTCCTCGCCGACGCCCAGCTGCGCACCAGCGCCGAGGACGTGTACGCCGTCGGCGACTGCGCCTCCTTCCCCTCGGCCCGCTACGGCGAACGGCTGCTCGTCCACCACTGGGACAACGCCCTCCAGGGCCCGCGCACGGTCGCCGCGAACATCCTCGGCGAGACCCGGGCGGTCTACGACCCGGTGCCGTATTTCTGGTCGGAGCAGTTCGGCCGCTTCGTCCAGTACGCCGGCCACCACGCCGGGGCCGACCGCCTGGTGTGGCGCGGCGACCCCGCGGGCCCGTCCTGGACGGTGTGCTGGCTGCGCGAGGACCGGCTGGTGGCCCTGCTGGCCGTGGGCCGCCCACGCGACCTGGCGCAGGGCCGGCGGCTGATCGAGGGGGGCCGGCTGATGGATCCCGAGGCGCTGGCCGACCCGAGCCGCCCACTGAAGGACGCCACGGCCGACTACTGATCTTTTCGTAAGTTCGGTGGGTTTGGTGGCCGTGTGAGTGGGAGGCTGTCGGGGTGGCATATCAACCTTCCCCTTCGGTTGCCGGCTC
>NZ_JBICWR010000034.1:0-53266 GCF_043199855.1 Streptomyces sp. NPDC048521 | reverse complement strand
GCTGAAAGCATCTAAGCGGGAAGCCTGCTTCGAGATGAGGACTCCCACCCACTTGATGGGGTAAGGCTCCCAGTAGACGACTGGGTTGATAGGCCGGATCTGGAAGCCTGGTAACGGGTGGAGGTGACCGGTACTAATAGGCCGAGGGCTTGTCCATTGATGCTCGCGTCCACTGTGTTAGTTCTGAGGCAACGACCGTTGTCGGCTTTGAGCAGAACGCATAACAGAAAAGTGTGCTTGTTCGCTCGAAACCATTAGGGTTTCGGTGGTCATAGCGTGAGGGAAACGCCCGGTTACATTTCGAACCCGGAAGCTAAGCCTCACAGCGCCGATGGTACTGCAGGGGGGACCCTGTGGGAGAGTAGGACGCCGCCGAACAATCTTTGGAAGGGACCCCTGGTCACCAGCGTTCAGCTGGGACCAGGGGTCCCTTCGTTTTTACAATGCTTGTGGTACCGAAGACAGGAGTCACCATGTCCACCAACTCGCCCGACGACCGACCGGAGCGCGACCAGCGGCGACGGGACAGTGGTGACCGTGGGGACCGCGGCGGCTACCGCGGCGACCGTGGCGGCTTCCGTCGCGACAATGACCGTGGCGGATATGGCCGGCGTGACGACCACCGTGGTGGGGTCGGTCGGCGCGATGACCGACGTGACGACCGCGACCGCGGTGACCGCGGCGAGCGAGGCGGTTTCCGTCGCGACGATCGTCGGGACGACCGGCGCGATGACCGGCGTGACGACAGCCGTGGTGGTGGGTACCGCCGTGAGGGCGACCGTGGTTCGCGTCCTGGGTTCCAGCGTGACGACCGTGACCGCGGTGACCGCGGCGAGCGCGGCGGTTTCCGTCGCGACGACCGCAGGGACGACCGCCGTGACGACCGGCGGGACGACCGTGGGGACCGCGGCTACCGCCGCGACGACCGCGGCGGCGACCGCGGCGGCGACCGTCCTTCCTACCGGCGTGACGACGACCGTGGCGGATATGGCCGGCGTGACGACCACCGTGGTGGGTTCGGTCGGCGCGATGACCGACGTGACGACCGCGACCGCGGTGACCGCGGCGAGCGAGGCGGTTTCCGTCGCGACGACCGGCGCGATGACCGTCGGGATGACCGTCGGGATGACCGGCGCGATGACCGTCGGGATGACCGGCGTGACGACAGCCGTGGTGGTGGGTACCGCCGTGAGGGCGACCGTGGTTCGCGTCCTGGGTTCCAGCGTGACGACCGTGACCGCGGTGACCGCGGCGAGCGAGGCGGCTTCCGCCGCGACGACCGCAGGGACGATCGTCGAGACGACCGCCGCGACGACCGGCGGGACGACCGTGGGGACCGCGGCTACCGCCGCGACGACCGCGGCGGCGACCGCCCCGCCTTCCGTCGGGACGACCGCCGTGACGACCGCCGTGACGACCGCCGCGATGACCGGCGTGACGACCGGCGCGGTGAGGACCGTGGTGGCTTCCGTGGTCGCGACGACCGCGGTGGCTTCCGGGGGCGTGACGACCGTGGCGGCCGTGGGCCCCGTCGGGACGACCGTGGTGGTCGACCCGGTGGCTTCCGTGGGCGTGACGGACGGGACGACCGCCGTGGCGGTGGCCGTTTCCGGGACGAGCGCGACCGCGACCGGGACCGCGAGCCGATCAAGCGGCTGCCGATCCCGGAGGACGTCACCGGCGAGGAGATCGACAAGGACGTCCGGCAGGAGCTGCAGAGCCTGCCCAAGACGCTCGCGGACGACGTCGCCAAGAACCTGGTGATGGTCGCGCGGCTCATCGACGAGGACCCCGAGGGCGCGTACGGCTACTCCAAGGTGGCCCTGCGCCTGGCGTCCCGTGTGGCCGCCGTACGCGAGGCCGCCGGCTTCGCCGCGTACGCGAACCAGAAGTACGGCGAGGCCCTCGCCGAGTTCCGGGCCGCCCGCCGGATGACCGGCACCGTGGATCTGTGGCCGGTGATGGCCGACTGCGAGCGCGGGCTCGGGCGGCCGGAGAAGGCGCTGGACATGGCCGGCGCCCCGGAGGTGCAGAAACTGGACAAGGCCGGGCAGGTCGAGATGCGGCTCGTCGCGGCCGGTGCCCGGCGTGACATGGGGCAGCTGGACGCGGCCATCGTGACCCTGCAGAGCCCCGAGCTGGCCTCCAACGCCGTACAGCCGTGGACCGCGCGCCTGCGGTACGCCTATGCCGACGCCCTGCTGGCCGTGGGCCGGGAGAAGGAGGCGCGGGAGTGGTTCGCGAAGGCCGTCGAGGCCGACCGGGACGGCAGCACGGACGCGTCCGACCGGCTCGCCGAGCTGGACGGTGTGGAGTTCGTCGACGCCCTCGACGAGAGCGAGAGCGAGAGCGAAGGCGCCGGCAGCGGCAAGGGCGAGGGTGAGTCCGAGCAGGCCTCCTCGGAGGACGGCGACGAGGACTGACGTCGGTCACCGAGAAGAGGGCAGGCTCCCGTCGGGGCCTGCCCTCTTCCATGTCTGTGCCCAATCTTCCGTACTCCGCTAGATCTCCAGCGCCCGCAGCACCAGACCCGACGCCGGCTTCGGGCCGAAGGACGTCGACTTGCGCGGCATCGTCACGCCCTGGCGGGCCAGTTCGCGCACGACCTCTTCGCGTACCGGGTGCATCAGGACCGCGGTTCCGCCGTCGCGTTCGGCCTTGGCGACCGTGGCGGCCGTGTCGTGGATGTAGGCGATGTGGGCGGGGGAGTCCTCGGGGATGTGCCAGACGTGGTCGAGGAGCGTGGCGTGCAGGACCGTGGCGTCCAGGGAGCGCCAGGCGGCCGGGCGGTCCGCGGGGATCGTCCGGGCCAGCAGGCCCGGGTCGGGGCGGTCGAGCAGGTGGAAGGCGCCGTCACCGGCCAGCAGGAAGGCGTTGCCCGCGCAGGACGCGTCCGCCAGTACCTCCAGGGCCTCGGCCAGCGGCGCGTCGAGGCGTCGTACCCGGAACAGGCCGTCCACGGCGGAGAGCGCGTCGGCGACCGGCAGGCCGTGCAGCAGTCGGTGGATGGCGCGGACGCGCAGCGGGTAGCGGGCGGTGTCGACCAGGAGGACCAGACCGTGGTCCCAGGGGCTGGGGGAGGGGTGCTCCGCGCGCAGCCGGCGGTAGGTCGCCCAGCGGTGGTGGCCGTCGGCGATCAGGGCCTGGTGGTGGGCCAGCTCGGACTGGATGAGGGACATGTCGGCCGGTTCGGTGACCGACCACAGGCGGTGCTGGAAGCCGTCCTCGGTGGTCGTGGCGAGCAGGGGAGGGCGCTGCGCGGTGCGTTCGACGACCTCGGCCGCCGTGCCGTTGCCGCGGTAGGTCAGCAGCAGCGGCTCCAGGTTCGCGCGGGTGGCGCGCATCAGGGCCGCGCGGTCCGCGACCACGGGCGGCATGATGTCCTCGTGCGGCAGTACCACGCCCTCCTCGGGGTCGGAGACGCGCAGGGCGCCGATGACGCCGCGCTGGATCATGCCGTTGCCGTCCCGCTGCTCGTACACGTACAGGCCCGGCTCGGGGTCCGCGGTGAGGATGCCCTCGTCCAGCCAGCGGCGCAGGGTGTCCGCCGCCTGCTCGGTGCGGGCGCTGGGGGTGCCGGCCTCGGGCAGGATCAGCCGGACGATGTTGTGCGGGTCGGCCGACTGGAGGTGGTGGACCCCGTCGGGACGTACGACGACGTCGTACGGCGGAGAGGTGACGGAGGCCAGGCTGCCGACCCGGTCGGGGTCGTAACGGAGGCCGCGGAACGGGGTGAGTTCCAGGCCCCGGCGCGCCGTTGCTTCCGAGTGACCTGCAGTGTTCATCCCGGCATCGTACGTGTGTCAGTGGGGTGCGGGATGATCGGGGAAAGGCGAGTCAAGAGGAGCGATGTGGACATGAGCCAGGACGTCAGGACGAGGCCCGAGGGCAGTGGGCAGCCCCTGAACGAGGCGTACGACACGGCGCTGCTCGATCTGGACGGGGTGGTGTACGCGGGCGGGAACGCGATCGCGCACGCGGTGGATTCGCTGGCGGTGGCGCGGGCGGGCGGTATGCGTCTGGCGTACGTCACCAACAACGCGCTGCGGACGCCGGACGCCGTGGCCGGGCATCTGACGGAGCTGGGCATACCGTCGGGGGCCGAGGACGTCATCACCTCCGCGCAGGCCGTCGCGCGGCTGATCAGCGAGCAGGTGCCGGCCGGGGCGCGGGTGCTGGTGATCGGCGGTGAGGGCCTGCGGGTGGCGCTGCGCGAGCGGGGACTGACCCCGGTGGAGTCGGCGGACGAGGATCCGGCGGCGGTGGTGCAGGGGTACGGCGGGCCGGATCTGCCGTGGGGGCGGTTCGCGGAGGCGTCGTACGCGGTGGCGCGCGGGGTGCCGTGGTTCGCGTCCAACACCGATCTGACGATTCCGAGCGGGCGGGGCATCGCGCCGGGCAACGGGGCGGCCGTGGAGGTCGTGCGGATCGCGACCGGTGCCGAGCCGCAGGTGGCGGGCAAGCCGCTGCCGCCCATGCACAAGGAGACGATCATCCGGACGGGTGCGAAGCGGCCGCTGGTCGTCGGGGACCGGCTGGACACGGACATCGAGGGCGCGTTCAACGGCGGGGTCGACTCGCTGCTGGTGCTGACCGGTGTCACGGACGGGGCGCAACTGCTCGCCGCGCCGCCGCAGCACCGACCGACCTATGTGGACGCGGATCTGCGCGGGCTGCTCACCGGGCAGCCGGAGATCACCCGGGAGGGTGATGGTTTCCGCTGCGGTGGGTGGACGGCGACCGTCGGCGCGGACCGGCTGGAGCTGGAGGGCGACGGGGAGACGCTGGACGGGTTGCGCTCGCTGTGCGCGGCCGCCTGGACGGCGGCGGGGGACGGGTCCTGCGAGCTGGACGGGGGGAAGGCGCTGGCCCGGCTCGGACTGTGAACCGCATCGCGCGCACCCCGGGGATCGAGATCGCATGCGAGGGTAGGCTAACCTAACCTCGTGTTGGTCGACAGTCCTCCCGAACAGCGCGCGCAGACCGCCCCCGCGCCCCCAACCCGCCGGGCGGTGAGGGCCTTTGGGCTCCTGCTCGCCGTCGCGACCCTGGTGCTCGTCGCCCTGGCGAGCATCGCGATCGGGGCGAAAGCGCTGTCCCTGGACCAGGTCTGGCACGGCCTGTTCCACGACACGGGGACGTACGGTGACGTCGTCGTGGACGAGCGGATCTCGCGCACGGTCCTCGGCCTGCTGGTCGGTGCCGCGCTCGGCCTGGCGGGTGCGGTGCTGCAGGCGCTCACCCGGAACCCGCTGGCAGACCCGGGTCTGCTCGGGATCAACGCCGGCGCCTCCGCGGCCGTCGTCACGGCCGTCACCTACTTCGGCGTCACCAGCCTCACCGGCTATGTGTGGTTCGCCTTCCTGGGGGCCGCGGCGGTCGGCGCGTTGGTGTGGTTCCTGGGCGGCAGCCGGGGCGCCACCCCGGTACGGCTCGCGCTCGCCGGTACGGCGATCAGCGCGGCGCTCTACGGCTATCTCCAGGCCGCGATGATCCTGGACGACGCGGCGCTGGGCAAGATGCGCTTCTGGACGGTGGGTTCGCTGGCCTCGGCCACGGACTCGACCATCGTGCAGGTGCTGCCGTTCCTCGCGGTCGGCACGGTCCTCGCGCTCGCGCTGGCCCGGCCGCTGAACGCGGTGGAGATGGGCGACGACACCGCCCGCGCGCTCGGCGCCGACCTCGACCGCACCCGCGCCCTGGCCATGCTGGCCGCCACCGTGCTGTGCGGTGCGGCCACCGCCGCCTGCGGCCCGATCATGTTCGTCGGCCTGATGGTCCCGCACGTGGTGCGCTCCTTCACCGGCCCCGACCTGCGCTGGATCCTGCCGTACGCCACGGTCCTGTCGCCCGTGCTGCTGCTCGGCGCCGACGTCATCGGCCGGGTCGTGGTCCGCCCCGCGGAACTCCAGGTCGGCATCGTCACCGCGATCATCGGCGGCCCGGTCTTCATCTTTCTCGTACGACGGCGGAGGACGGCCCAGCTGTGAGGACACATCCCAGGAGCCGTGCCGTACGCACCCCGGGCGGGCTCTCCCTGCGCCTGGACCCGCGTGCCCTGATCGTCGTCGCCATCCTCCTGACCGCCGCGCTCGCCGCCGGTGTCGCGCTGATCGGCACCGGCGAGGCCCAGATCCCCGCGGCCGACGTGCTCAGGACGCTCGCCGGGAACGGCACCGCGTACCAGGACTTCATCGTCAACGAGCTGCGGCTGCCGCGCGTCCTCGTCGGCCTGCTGGTCGGCGCCTCGCTCGGTCTCGGCGGCGCGCTGTTCCAGACCATCTCCCGCAACCCGCTGGGCAGTCCGGACGTGCTCGGCCTGTCACAGGGCTCGACGGCCGGCGCGCTGATCGTGATCGTGCTGATGTCCGGCAGTTCCACGCAGGTCACGGTCGGCGCGCTGATCGGCGGACTGGCGACCGGCCTCGCGATCTATCTGCTCGCCTGGAAGCAGGGCGTGCACGGCTACCGCCTCGTCCTGGTCGGCATCGGTGTCTCCGCCGTCGTCACCGCGGTCAACGGCTATCTGCTCACCAAGGCCGACCTGGTCGACGCGGCCCGCGCGGTCGTGTGGATGACCGGCTCGCTCAACGGCCGTGACTGGTCCCAGGTCTGGCCGCTGCTCGGCCTGTGCGCGGTCCTCGTCCCGCTGGTCCTCGCCAACGCGCGCGGCCTGAGGATGATGGAGATGGGCGACGACGTCGCAGGCGCCCTCGGCGTGCGCGTCCAGCCCGTCCGGCTGCTGCTGATGGTCTGCGCCGTACTGCTGACCGCGGCCGCCACCGCCGCCGCCGGACCCGTCAGCTTCGTGGCCCTCACCGCTCCGCAGCTCGCCCGGCGTCTGACCCGCTCGCCGGGGCCGAACCTGGTGCCCTCCCTCTGCATGGGCGCCACCCTGCTGGTCGCGGCGGACTGGGCCTCGCAGCGCGCCTTCGGCGCCGACCAGCTGCCCGTCGGCGTGGTCACCGGCGTCCTCGGCGGCGGCTATCTGCTGTGGCTGCTGGTCACCGAGCGCAGGGCGGGCCGGATATGAAGCGCACGCAGGGCGGGCCGGACCTGAGCGGCACGAACACGAACACGACGAGGAGCACTGTGAACCGCCTGTCCGCCGAGAACGTCACCCTCGCCTACGACCAGCGCGTGATCGCCGAACAGCTGTCCGTGGAGATCCCCGACAACTCCTTCACGGTCATCGTCGGCCCGAACGCGTGCGGCAAGTCCACACTGCTGCGGGCACTGTCACGGATGCTCAAGCCCAGTCGGGGCCGGGTGCTGCTCGACGGACAGGCCATCCAGTCGATGCCCGCGAAGAAGGTGGCGCGGACCCTCGGCCTGCTCCCGCAGTCGTCCATCGCGCCCGACGGCATCACGGTCGCCGACCTCGTCGGCCGGGGCCGCTACCCGCACCAGGGCCTGTTGCGCCAGTGGTCCGCGCAGGACGAGCGGGTCGTCCAGGAGTCGATGCGGCAGACCGGGGTCGCCGAGCTGGCCGACCGGTACGTGGACGAGCTGTCCGGCGGACAGCGGCAGCGCGTGTGGATCGCCATGGCACTGGCCCAGCAGACCCCGCTGCTGCTCCTGGACGAGCCGACCACCTACCTCGACATCCAGCACCAGATCGACGTCCTCGACCTGTGCGCCGAGCTGCACGAGACCCAGGGCCGCACCCTGGTGGCCGTCCTGCACGACCTGAACCACGCCGCCCGCTACGCCACCCACCTCATCGCCCTGCGCGGCGGCGAGGTCATCGCCGAGGGCGCCCCGAACGACATCGTGACGGCCGAGCTGGTCGAGCAGGTCTTCGGGCTGCGCTGCCAGGTCATCGACGACCCGGAGACGGGGACCCCGCTGGTGGTGCCGGCCGCGCGCAAGGCACGGGCGGAGAAGGTCACAGCAGCTTCCTGAGCCGGAACAGGTCCAGCAGGCTCGCCTCCAGCTTCACCCGGCCCCTGCCCCAGGCGGTCGCGAAGTTCAGCTCGCCGTCCACCAGGGCCAGCAGGTCGTCACCGGCCATGACGAGCCCGATCTGCGCCTTCTCGCGCGGTGGCCCCGGGTGGGTCTCGTCGACCTCGATCCGGCCGCCGGTCATCCGGCCCGCGAAGGTGACGTCGAGGTCGGTGATGTGGCAGCTCACCGAGCGGTCCAGGGCGGCGGCCGCGCGCACCTCGCCCTCGGCCCCCTGCATGTTGTCCGAAAGCTTTCCCAGTGCGGCGCGGCACTCCTCGATCGTGGCCATCGCCACCGACGGTACCCCAGTGGTTCGGGGTAGCGTCTGGGCATGAGCGAGTCCGTGTCCGAGGCCGAGGTCGTCCCGCAGGCCGCCGCGATCGTCACAGAGCCGGAGCCGGAGCCGGAGCCGGAGCCGGAGCCGGGGCCCGAGCCCGAGCCCGAGTACGAGCCCGCCGCACCCGCCCCCCTGGACGTTCCGCGCACCCCCACCGGCAACGCCGAGGTCGACGCCCAGCTGGAGCGGCTGGCCGACGCCGACCACCTCGCCACCGACGGACACCTGGCGGTGTACGAGGATGTACACCGGGGGCTGCGCGACGCGCTCACCGCGCTCGACGCCCGCCCGGGACCTCCGGCGCCCCCTTCGGCGTATGGAAACAGGAGCTGAACCGAACGTGGCAGGAGTCGCACGCCGTCGTCTGGACGCGGAGCTGGTCCGCCGGAAGCTCGCGCGCTCGCGCGAGCACGCCGGCCAGCTGATCGCCGCCGGCCGGGTCACCGTCGGCAAGACCGTCGCGACCAAGTCGGCCACGCAGGTGGAGACCGCCGCGGCGATCGTGGTCCAGGCCGACGACAGCGACCCCGACTACGTCTCGCGGGGCGGCCACAAGCTCGCCGGCGCGCTGGAGGTCTTCGTACCGCAGGGGCTCGTCGTCGAGGGCCGGCGCGCGCTGGACGCCGGGGCGTCCACCGGCGGCTTCACCGACGTCCTGCTGCGCGGGGGCGCCGCCCACGTCGTCGCGGTGGACGTCGGATACGGACAGCTCGCCTGGTCTCTGCAGAGTGATGAACGCGTCACCGTCAAGGACCGTACGAACGTACGCGAGTTGACGCTTGAGGCGATCGATGGGAAACCTGTGGATCTTGTCGTGGGCGATCTGTCCTTCATTCCGCTCGGGCTGGTGCTGCCCGCCCTGAAGCGGTGCGTGAAGCCGGACGCCGACCTGGTGATGATGGTCAAGCCGCAGTTCGAGGTGGGCAAGGAACGGCTCGGCAGCGGGGGTGTCGTGCGGAGTCCGCAGCTGCGGGCGGAGGCCGTGCGGGGAGTGGCCGAGAAGGCCTGGGAGCTGGGGCTCGGGGTGCGTGGCGTCACCGCGAGTCCGCTGCCGGGTCCCTCGGGGAACGTGGAGTACTTTCTCTGGCTGCGGTCCGGGGCCCCCGCACTGGACCCGGCCGACGTCGACCGTGCAGTGGCGGAGGGGCCGCGTTGACACAGAACCTGGCGCGTACTGTTTTCCTGCTGGCCCACACCGGGCGGCCCGCGGCGATCCGCAGCGCGGAACTCGTCGTCAAGGGGCTGCTGCGGCACGGCATCGGGGTGCGGGTACTGGAGGAGGAGGCGCGCGATCTGCCGCTGCCGGACGAGGTGCGACTGGTCAAGGAGGCGACTGCGCAGTGCCTCGACGGCTGCGAGCTGCTGATCGTCCTCGGCGGCGACGGCACGCTGCTGCGGGGGGCCGAGTTCGCGCGGGCCTCCGGGGTGCCGATGCTCGGCGTCAACCTCGGGCGCGTCGGGTTCCTCGCGGAGGCCGAGCGGGACGACCTCGACCGGGTGGTCGACCGGGTGGTGGCGCGGTCGTACGAGGTCGAGGAGCGGATGACCGTCGACGTCGTCGTGCACCGCAACGGGGACATCGTGCACACCGACTGGGCGCTGAACGAGGCGGCCGTGCAGAAGGCGGGCGCCGAGAAGCTGCTCGAGGTCGTGCTGGAGATCGACGGGCGGCCGGTGACGGGGTTCGGCTGTGACGGGGTCGTCCTGTCGACGCCCACCGGGTCCACGGCGTACGCGTTCTCCGCCGGAGGGCCCGTGGTGTGGCCGGAGGTGGAGGCGCTGCTGATGGTGCCGATCAGCGCGCACGCGTTGTTCGCGAAGCCGCTGGTCACTTCGCCGGATTCGGTGCTCGCGGTGGAGGTCCTGCCGCACATTCCGCCCGGCGTTCTGTGGTGCGACGGGCGGCGGACCGTGGAGTTGCCGCCCGGGGCGCGGGTGGAGGTGCGGCGGGGGGCTGTGCCGGTGCGGCTCGCTCGGCTGCACCATTCCTCGTTCACGGATCGGCTCGTGGCGAAGTTCGCGTTGCCGACCACCGGGTGGCGGGGGGCGCCGCACTAGCCGACCGGGGGGCGCCTCCGAGACGGCGGCCGCGGCTCTCGTCGTGGCTTGTCGTGTGGTTCCCCGCGCCCGGTGGGCGAAGACACTCGCCGGGGTGACGTGGGCGGGCCATGTGCACTCCCCGCCCCGGACCTCGTATGGTCTGTTCCGTGTTGGAGGAGATGCGGATACGGTCGCTCGGGGTCATCGACGATGCGGTCGTCGAGCTGTCGCCGGGGTTCACAGCCGTCACCGGTGAGACGGGTGCGGGCAAGACCATGGTGGTCACCAGCCTGGGGCTGCTGCTCGGTGGCCGGGCGGACCCGGCGCTCGTGCGGATCGGGGCCGAGAAGGCGGTCGTGGAGGGGCGGATCGCCGTACCCGCGGACGCCGCCGCCGTCGTACGCGCCGAGGAGGCCGGGGCCGAACTGGACGACGGGGCGTTGCTGATCAGCCGTACCGTTTCCGCCGAGGGCCGCTCGCGGGCGCACCTGGGCGGGCGCAGCGTGCCCGTGGGGCTGCTCGCCGAGCTGGCGGACGATCTGGTGGCCGTGCACGGGCAGACCGACCAGCAGGGGCTGCTGAAGCTGTCCCGGCAGCGGCAGGCGCTCGACCGGTACGCCGGGGACGCGGTCGCCGTGCCGCTCGCCAAGTACACGGAGGCCTACCGCCGGCTGCGGGCCGCATCCGCCGAGCTGGAGGAGATCACCACGCGCGCGCGTGAGCGGGCGCAGGAAGCCGACATGCTGCGGTACGGGCTCGACGAGATCGCCGCCGTGGAGCCGCGGGCCGGGGAGGACGTCGAGCTGGCCGAGGAGGCGGAGCGGCTGGGGCACGCCGAGGCCCTGTCGTCCGCCGCGACGGCCGCGCACGCCGCTCTCGCGGGCAATCCCGAGGATCCCGAGGGGATCGACGCCTCGACCCTCGTCGCGGGCGCCCACCGCGCCCTGGAGGCCGTGCGCTCGCACGATCCGGCGCTGGCCGCGCTCGCCGACCGGATCGGGGAGATCGGGATCCTGCTGGGCGATGTCGCGGGTGAGCTGGCGGGGTACGCCGACGATCTCGACGCGGATCCGCTGCGGCTGGCCGCGGTGGAGGAGCGCAGGGCCGCGCTCAACGGGCTCACCCGCAAGTACGGGGACGACGTGGGTGCCGTCCTGGCCTGGGCCGAGCAGAGCGCCGCACGGCTCACCGAGCTGGACGGCGACGACGAGCGGATCGAGGAGCTGACCGCCGAGCGGGACGCGCTGCGCGTCGAACTGGGCGGGCTCGCGCAGGCCTTGACGGACGCGCGGACGGAGGCCGCCGAGCGGTTCGCCGCCGCCGTGACCGCCGAGCTCGCCTCCCTCGCCATGCCCCACGCGCGCGTGTCCTTCGACATCCGGCAGACCGAGGACCCCGAGGGGGTCGAGGTCGGCGGACGTACGGTCGCGTACGGGCCCTCGGGCGTCGACGAGGTCGAGCTGCTGCTCGCCCCGCACCCGGGCGCCCCGCCCCGGCCCGTCGCCAAGGGCGCGTCCGGTGGTGAGCTGTCCCGCGTGATGCTGGCCGTGGAGGTCGTGTTCGCGGGCACCGACCCCGTGCCGACGTACCTCTTCGACGAGGTCGACGCCGGTGTCGGTGGCAAGGCGGCGGTCGAGATCGGGCGGCGCCTGGCGAAGCTCGCCAGGACCGCGCAGGTCGTCGTGGTCACCCACCTGCCCCAGGTCGCCGCCTTCGCGGACCGGCAGCTGCTGGTCGAGAAGACCGACGACGGGTCCGTCACCCGGTCCGGCGTGAAGGTCCTGGAGGGCGAGGAACGCGTCCGCGAGCTGTCCCGCATGCTGGCCGGCCAGGAGGACTCCGAGACGGCCCGCGCGCACGCGGAGGAGCTGCTGGCGACGGCCCGGGCGGACGGGTGAGGGGCCGGACCGGCTCCTTGGCGTTCACTGCCGCGGTCACCCGCGCGGGCATGGCCGTCCTGCGGAGGACCGCGCCCGGCGGGCGGGCGCTTGGGGAGCGGGTGAACCACGCCGGGCGGGCCGTCGGGATGTATGCCGGTCCTGCGTCGGCCGGGGCGGCGGCGGTGGGGGCCGCGCGGGTCCACCCCGCTGCCGGGCTCGCGGTGCTGGCGGCCGGGGTCTGCGGGGCGTACGACGATGTCGCCGGGGACCACCGGCGCGGGTTCCGGGCGCATCTGGGGGCGTTGCGGGACGGCGAGGTCACCAGCGGTGCCGTCAAGTTGTTCGGGATTTCGGCCGCGGGGCTGGTGGCGGGCGCCCTGATGAAGGAGCGGCCGGTGGACAAGGCACTGGCCGGTGTCGTGATCGCGGGGGCCGCGCACTTCGTCAACCTGGTCGACGTACGCCCCGGGCGGGCCGTGGGCGCGGTGCTCGCGCTCGGGGCGCCGGGACTGCTGCGGAAGGGACCGGGCGGCGAACTGACCGCGGCCGCCGTGGGCGCCGCCGCGGCCGTGCTGCCCGACGACCTCGGCGAGCGCACGATGATCGGGGACACGGGGGCGCACGCGCTCGGGGCGGCGCTCGGTACCGCCGTGGTCGTGTGCAACCGGCGCGCGGGGCTGCTCGCGCACGCCGTCGCCGTCGTGGCCGCCGCCGCGTACGGGGACCGGGTGACCGCGTGGGCGCGGGCCCTGTGAGGCACCGCGCGGGAGGTACGGCCGTTGCGGACGGCTGCGCGGGTGGTACGGGCGCTGCGGATGACTGCGCCGGTGGTACGGGGCGCCGTGCGGGGATGCGGGTGCTCTGAGGGGCTGAGCCCGTCGCGTGGGGGTGCTGGGGGCGGCTGACCTCGCGGGACCCGACCCCGAGGCGTCCCGGCGTGCCGGGGTGCATCTCACCCGTGTGGGTGACGTGCTCCGGCGCATTGCCCCGGCCCGCCGCACGGTGCGCCCACCCACGTTTCCCTGAACGGCCGTACGTCCTGGCATGCTTGGCACGGAACGCGGGGCGGGCGGCGGGTCGGGACAGTCCGCGCCGGAGGCGCGCGGGGTACGTCCTTCCACCCCCCTGACCCCGCTACCTTCTGTACGTTTCCTCGTGACCACACCACGCCGAACCAGGAGCCCCGGCCGCGTGAGCCCCGTGAGCAGCAACGCACCGCACGGCCAGTCGCCGCTGCGCACCGTGCAGGTGCTGGGCGGAGGCAACGCCGGCAGCAGCGCGCACGTACGTTCGCTCGCTGAGGGGCTCGTGGCGAGGGGCGTGCGGGTCACGGTGTGCGCCCCCGTCGAGGCCGACCGCGCCTACGACTTCAGCGGGGCCGGCGCCGCGCACGTACACGTGCCACGCAGCAGCGACCCGGCCTCCGTGGCCGCGCTCCGGGCGGCCTGCGCCGACGCCGACCTCGTGCACGCGCATGGCCTGCACGCCTCCTTCCGCGCCGTGCTCGCGCTCGGCGGACGCAGCACCCCTCTGGTGGTCACCTGGCACAACCGGGCGCGGGCCGACGGGGCACGGGCGCATCTGCTGCGGCTGCTGGAGCGGCGGGTGGTGAAGACAGCGGCCGTCGTCCTCGGCACCAGCTCCGACCTGGTCGACCGGGCCCGCCGGAGCGGCGCGCGCGACGCCCGGCTCGCGGCCGTCGGCCTGCCGGGAGGGCGCCGGCCCTTCGCCGCTCTCGGCCGCGCCCGAGCGGGGGAATCCCCGTCCCATGACGACCTCGACCGGTTGCGGCCCAAGATCCGGGCCGAACTCGGCACCACCGGCCGCCCCTTGCTCATCGCGGTCGGCTCCCTCGACCGGCACCGCGGCTACGAGGTCCTGCTCGACGCGGCCCGCGCCTGGCGGGACCTGGACCCCGTGCCGCTGGTGGTCATTGCCGGGGAGGGCCCGCTGCGGCCGGTGCTGCAGCGGCGGATCGAGGACGAGGAACTGCCGGTGCGGCTCATCGGCCGCCGCGAGGACGTGCCCGAGTTGCTCGCAGCCGCCGATCTGGCGCTGCTGACCAGCAGTTGGGAGTCGCGGTCGGTCTTCGCCCAGGAGGCGCTGCACGCGCGCGTACCGCTCGTCGCGACCCGCGTCGGCGGCAACCCGGACCTCGTCGGCGATGCCGCCGAACTCGTCCCGTACGGCGATGCGGAGGCGCTCGCCGAAGCCGTCGTACGACTGCTCGCCGACCCCGAGCGGCGAGAGCGGCTGCGGGAGCTGGGCCTGCGGCAGGCCGCCACCTGGCCGACGGAGGACGAGACCGTCGCCCAGGTGCTCAGCGTGTACGACGAGTTGACCCAGCCCCGGCCGCTCGCCTAAGAGACGTGGCGGCGGGCACGGAGGGCCAGGCTCAATGCCAGGACCGTCTGCGGGTCGTCGAGGTCGGTGCCGAGCAACTCCCCGATGCGGGCCAGGCGGTTGTAGAGGGTCTGGCGGTTGAGGTGCAGTTCGCGGGCCGTCTCGGCCTTGCGGCCGGCGTGCGCCAGGTAGGTCTCCAGGGTCGGCAGCAGCGGTGGCCTGGAGCGGTGGTCGTGGTCGCGCAGCGGGCCGATCGCGCGGTCCACGAAGGCCGCCAGGTCCGGGTGGTCGCGCAGCCGCCACAGCAGCAGGTCGATGTCGAGGCGGCGGGCGTCGTACCAGGGCCGGTCGGTCAGGCCCTGGGCCGCCGTCGCCGTCTCCGCCGCGTGCCTCAGCCCCGCCGAGGCGGCCGCCCAGCCACCCGCCACTGCGACGACCACCACCGGCGGGGGAGAGCCCGGCCGTCGCATCCCGGCCCGCTCCACACCCGCGCGCAGCGCCGCCGCCACCCGGTCCGCGACCGCCGACCGCTCCGGCTCCGAGCGCAGCCCCAGCAGCACCAGCACCCGGCCCTCCACCGGCCGCACCCCCAGCAGCACCGGCACCCCCACCGCGGCCAGCTCCTCCGAGACCGCCCTGGCCAGCACCGCCCACCCGCCGCCGGGGGAGAGGGAGTCGCCGATGCGCATCACCACGGGCAGCAGCGGGCTGTCGCCGGGCTTGAAGCCGAGGACCCGGGCCTGCGCCGGCGCGTCCTCCGCCGTGATGCGGCCCTCGGCGAGATCGGTGAGGAAGTCACCGCGGCCGCGAGCCGCCAGCTCCTCCTCCTGCCGGGCCTGCATCAGCACCACGGCCAGGATGCCCGCGGCCCGCTCGGCGGCGATCCGGTGCACCGGAGCCAGCGGTGAGCGCACCGGCAGCAGAACGAGCCGGGCGCGTACCGAGCCCGCCGTACCGGGACCGCCGCCGGGCACGTCCACGAGCACCGAACCGGCCGGCGGCGGGGCGTCCTTGTGCGGGCCGCGCAGCCCCTCCCACACCTGCAACGGATCCGCGCCCTCGGGCCCGGACCCGGCGGCGTACAGCAGCCGGCCGTCCGCCGTCTCCAGGAACACGGGATTGGCGCCGAAGTCGGCCAGGATGCCGAGCACCTGCGGCACACCGCCACCGCTCAGCAGGGCCTCGGTGCAGCGCCGGTGCACCTCCTCCGCCCGCTGCAGCAGCGCGTAGTGGCCGTTGACGATCTCGGTGTGGATCTCCTCGGTCACGGTCACGAACGGCACCTCGCGGTGCAGCTGGACCAGCGGGAGCCCGGCGCTGCGGGCGGTGTCCACCAGGGCGGCGGGCAGCCGGGTGAAGCGCGGGCCCAGCTCCACCACCAGGGCGGCGATCCCGCGCTCGGCGAGGGTCCGTACGAAGGCCCGCTGGTCGGCGGGGCGGGTGCCGAGGCCGTAGCCGGTGGTGAGCAGCAGCTCGCCGCCCTTGAGCAGCGAGGCGATGTTCGGCACCTCGCCCGCGTGCACCCAGCGCACGGTCCGCCCCAGCCGGTCGGCGCCCGCCAGGATCTCCGGCAGCCCGCTGCGCAGGCCGGGCAGCTCCAGTGCCCGCTGAACGGTGATCCCGGCGCCCTGGGTGTCGAATCGGTGGTCCGTGCGGCTGTCCATGCAGCGGACGCTACCCGCGCGCACGTTCCGGCGACATCTCCGCGCGGTTACGGGGGCGATCATGAGGCCCTCGCGCACGACACGGCGTCGCCCCGGGCGCCGGATCGCACGGGCGCACCGGGGACATCACCGAGGCCGGCTGTCCGCCGCGGGCTACGAGGGGCTCTCAGACGGGCCTGATGTTGTGGTTGAAGCGGAACACGTTGTCCGGGTCGTACCGCCGCTTCAGCTTCTCCAGGCGCAGGGTGTTCCCCTCGCCCAGGCCCGCCCTGACCCGCTCCGGGCCCTCGTCCCCGATGAAGTTCAGGTAGACGGCGCCGGTGCTCCACGGCCGGACGCCGGCGCGGACGTCCCGCACCCAGGCGGTCGCCCGCTCGTCGTCGGCCGGATCCTCCCAGAGGGCGAGCGGGTGCACGGCCCAGGCCGCGTCCCGGTACGGCACCGGGTACTCGTGCGGACCGGCGGCGATCGCCCCGCCCTGCGGGAACAGCAGATGCTGCGTGCGGGTCGGCACCGGCATGCTGTCCGCGCGGGCGCAGAAGACCTCCACCAGGTCGTCCGGGAGCGCGGTCAGGTACTCCGCCGACCAGTGGTTGCGCATCCCGGGCGGAAAGTCGAGCATGCACTGCACGTCGGCGTACGGCATGTCACCGGCCAGCTCCACCTCGTGCGGCAGCGCGAGCAGCGGCTCGGCGAGCTTGCGCAGGTCGTCCTCGCCGCCGGCGTAGGTCAGCAGGGCCGCGCACACCAGCTTGCCCACCAGCTCAGGGGGCGTGAACTCGTCGGACGGGCCGGTCAGGTACAGCACCGCGCCGCCCGCCTCGTCCGGCCCGGTACGGATGATCTCGCGGAAGGTGCGGGTCACGTCCGGTCCGTGCTGCGGCAGGAACATCAGCAGGACGATCGAGAACTCCGGCAGCTCGTGCAGCCGCAGGGTCAGTGCGGTGGCGACGCCGAAGTTGCCGCCGCCACCGTGCAGGGCCCAGAACAGCTCGGGGTTCTCGTCGGCGTTCGCGTGCACCCGCTCGGCGTCGGCGGTGACCAGTTCCACGCCCAGCAGGTTGTCGACGGCGAGGCCGAAGGTCCGGTCCAGCCAGCCGGTGCCGCCGCCCAGGACGAAGCCGCCGACACCGGTGGTGGACGCCCGCCCACCGGTTGTCGCGAGGCCGTAGGGCTCGGTGGCCCGGTCCAGATGGCTCATCGTGGCACCGCCCTCGACCCGGACCGCCTCGGCCACCGGGTCGACGGTCACCCGGTGCATCCGGCGCAGGTCCACCACGAGCGCGCCGTCGCCCAGCGCCGTCCCGGCCACGCCGTGGCCGCCGCCGCGCACCGCGATGTGCAGGTCCAGCTCCCTGCCGAAGCGCACGGCCCGCACCACGTCGGCGGCGTCCGCGCACTGTGCGATCACGGCCGGCCGCCGGTCGATCATCGCGTTGAAGACGGTCCGGGCCTCGTCGTAGCCCAGGTCCCCGGGGGCGAGCACGTCGCCGACCAGATCCTCGCGCAGCGCGGCGAGGGCCGCGCCCGCCTTCGACGGGGGAGCCATGGCCGCCCCCTTCCGTGCAGGGGCTGGGTGACCCTCCCAGGGTAGGCGCGCGCGGCCCGGTGCTCCCGCTCAGCCGCCGTACGCCCCGGAGGCCGTCAGCCGCAGCGCGGTGTCGATCAGCGGAACGTGGCTGAAGGCCTGCGGGAAGTTACCGACCTGGCGCTGCAGGCGCGGGTCCCACTCCTCGGCGAGCAGACCGAGGTCGTTGCGCAGCGCGAGGAGCTTCTCGAACAGCTTGCGGGCCTCGTCCACCCGGCCGATCATCGCCAGGTCGTCCGCCATCCAGAACGAGCAGGCCAGGAAGGCGCCCTCGTCGCCCGGCAGGCCGTCGACGCCCGTGTTCTCGCCCTCCGTCGGGTAGCGCAGGATGAACCCGTCCGGGGTGGACAGCTCGCGCTGGATGGCCTCGATCGTGCCGATCACGCGCTTGTCGTCCGGCGGCAGGAAACCCATCTGCGGGATCAGCAGCAGCGAGGCGTCCAGCTCCTGGGAGCCGTAGGACTGGGTGAAGGTGTTGCGCTCCTTGTCGTAGCCCTTCTCGCACACGTCCCGGTGGATGTCGTCGCGCAGCTCCTTCCAGCGCTCCAGCGGGCCGTCCGCGTCCCCGGACTCGATCAGCTTGATGGTGCGGTCCACCGCCACCCAGGCCATCACCTTGGAGTGCACGAAGTGCCGGCGCGGGCCGCGCACCTCCCAGATGCCCTCGTCCGGCTCCTGCCAGTGGTCCTCCAGGTAGCGGATCAGCTTCAGCTGGAGCAGGGAGGCGTAGTCGTGGCGGGCCAGACCGGTCATGTGCGCCAGGTGCAGGGCCTCGGTGACCTCGCCGTACACGTCCAGCTGGAGCTGGTGGGCCGCGCCGTTGCCGACCCGGACCGGGGCGGAGCTCTCGTACCCCGGCAGCCAGTCCAGCTCGGCCTCGCCCAGCTCGCGCTCGCCCGCGAGACCGTACATGATCTGCAGGTTCTCCGGGTCGCCGGCGACCGCGCGCAGCAGCCACTCACGCCAGGCGCGGGCCTCCTCGCGGTAGCCGGTGCGCAGCAGCGAGGACAGGGTGATCGCCGCGTCCCGCAGCCACGTGTAGCGGTAGTCCCAGTTGCGGACACCACCGATGTCCTCCGGCAGGGAGGTGGTGGGGGCCGCGACGATGCCGCCGGTGGGGGCGTACGTCAGTGCCTTCAGGGTGATCAGCGAGCGGATCACCGCCTCGCGGTACGGACCGTGGTACGTACAGTGCTCCACCCACTCGCGCCAGAACTCCTCCGTCGCCTCCAGCGACTGCTCCGGCTCCGGCAGCGGCGGCGCCTCCTTGTGCGAGGGCTGCCACGAGATGGTGAACGCGATCCGGTCACCCGGGGCGACCGTGAAGTCGGCGTAGGTGGTCAGCGCCTTGCCGTAGGTCTCGGCCTCTGTGTCGAACCACACGGAGTCGGGACCGGCGACCGCCACCGTCCGGCCCTCGTGCTTGTGCACCCACGGCACGACCCGGCCGTAGGAGAACCGCATCCTGAGGGCCGAGCGCATCGGCACCCGGCCGGTGACGCCCTCCACGATCCGGATCAGCTGCGGCGCGCCGTCGCGCGGCGGCATGAAATCGGTCACGCGGACCGTGCCGCGTGGGGTGTCCCACTCCGACTCCAGGATCAGCGAGTCGCCGCGGTAGCTGCGCCGGGCGGCGGTGGGGGGCTTGGCGTCGGCGGCGTGCGCCGGGCCGAGCCGCCAGAAGCCGTGCTCCTCGGTGCCCAGCAGGCCGGCGAAGATGGCATGCGAGTCGAAGCGGGGCAGGCACAGCCAGTCCACCGTGCCGTCCCGGCAGACCAGTGCGGCGGTCTGCATGTCTCCGATGAGTGCGTAGTCTTCGATGCGCCCGGCCACGTGCAACTCCAGTCGAACGGCCACGTCACCCCCGCGCAGGGGGCTGTCGCTAGTGCGGTCAAGGGGTCGTTGTTATGCGTCGTTGAGCGGTGAAGCAAAGCAGTTTGCCGAGCCCTGAGGCAACACGACAGTCTTTGCTCAACGAACTGCCGCGCTCTCGTTGTTCCGGGTGATGGTGGCGGGGGTGTGCCGTCGTTCCGGCCGGGCTCGGCAGAGAATGTCCGAGCAGGATACGACGCACGTAGATGATCTGCGTGCCGCTCCGGGCAACCCGTGTGGGCCGAACGAGTGAGCAGCCGGTGACATCAGTGTGACCGCGACGCGCCGCGGTGACCATTGTGGCCCCGCGGTGTGCCCGGGCGAGCGCGGAGCGTGGCCGGAAGCCATCTCCTCCGGGCGCTGATACCCTGGTAGCCCGTGGACCGGTGGGCCTGAAACCCCCGAACCGCAGCGACGGCACCTCCGGAAAACTCCGGGCGGGCAGCCGCCCCGCATCACAGACAGCGACCACGGGAGTCCCCTCTTGGCCATGCCGCCCAAATCCACGACGACCAAGCACATCTTCGTCACCGGGGGTGTCGCCTCCTCTCTCGGCAAGGGCCTCACCGCCTCCAGCCTGGGCATGCTGCTCAAGGCCCGGGGCCTGCGCGTCGTGATGCAGAAGCTCGACCCGTACCTGAACGTCGACCCCGGCACGATGAACCCCTTCCAGCACGGTGAGGTGTTCGTCACCAACGACGGCGCCGAGACCGACCTGGACATCGGCCACTACGAGCGCTTCCTCGACCGGGACCTGGACGGCTCCGCCAACGTCACCACCGGTCAGGTGTACTCGACGGTGATCGCCAAGGAGCGGCGCGGCGAGTACCTGGGCGACACCGTGCAGGTCATCCCGCACATCACCAACGAGATCAAGCACCGCATCCGCCGCATGGCGACGGACGAGGTCGACGTCGTGATCACCGAGGTCGGCGGCACGGTCGGCGACATCGAGTCGCTGCCGTTCCTGGAGACCGTCCGCCAGGTCCGCCACGAGGTCGGCCGGGACAACGTGTTCGTGGTCCACATCTCGCTGCTGCCGTACATCGGCCCGTCCGGCGAGCTGAAGACCAAGCCGACCCAGCACTCGGTCGCGGCGCTGCGGAACATCGGTATCCAGCCGGACGCGATCGTGCTGCGCTGCGACCGCGAGGTCCCGACCGCCATCAAGCGCAAGATCTCGCTGATGTGCGACGTCGACGAGGCCGCGGTCGTGGCCTGCCCCGACGCCCGGTCGATCTACGACATCCCGAAGACCGTGCACGGCGAGGGCCTGGACGCCTACGTCGTCCGCAAGCTGGACCTGCCGTTCCGTGACGTGGACTGGACGACCTGGGACGACCTGCTCGACCGCGTCCACAACCCCGACCACGAGATCACCCTCGCCCTGGTCGGCAAGTACATCGACCTGCCCGACGCCTATCTGTCGGTCACCGAGGCGCTGCGCGCCGGCGGCTTCGCCAACAAGGCCCGCGTCAAGATCAAGTGGGTCACCTCCGACGACTGCAAGACCCCGGCCGGCGCCAAGGCCCAGCTCGCCGACGTCGACGGCATCTGCATCCCCGGCGGCTTCGGCGACCGCGGTGTGCTCGGCAAGGTCGGTGCCATCCGCTACGCCCGCGAGAACAGGATCCCGCTGCTCGGCCTCTGCCTGGGCCTGCAGTGCATCGTGATCGAGGCCGCGCGCAACCTCGCCGACATCCCGGACGCCAACTCCACCGAGTTCGACCCGGCCACCGCCCACCCGGTCATCTCCACCATGGCCGAGCAGATGGACATCGTCGCCGGTGAGGGCGACATGGGCGGCACCATGCGGCTCGGCATGTACCCGGCGAAGCTGGCCGAGGGCTCCATCGTCCGCGAGGTGTACGACGGCAAGGAGTACGTCGAGGAGCGGCACCGCCACCGCTACGAGGTGAACAACGCCTACCGCGCGGAGCTGGAGAAGAAGGCGGGGATCCTGTTCTCCGGCACCTCCCCGGACGGCAAGCTCGTCGAGTACGTGGAGTACCCGCGCGACGTCCACCCGTACCTGGTCGCCACGCAGGCGCACCCCGAGCTGCGCTCGCGCCCGACGCGTCCGCACCCGCTCTTCGCCGGCCTCGTGAAGGCCTCGGTCGAGCGGAAGAATTCCAAGTAACACACCGGTTGTACGGTGGCCGGGGTGCATACCTTCAAAGGTGGGCACCCCGGCTTTCGTATGGAGCCGGATTTTTACCTGCACGTGTGGGAGGACAGGGCATGACGATCAAGGACACCCCGGAGGAGTGGGAGATCCGGGGGACGGAGACCCCCTTCGTGGGCAACAAGACCTCCGTCCGCACGGACGACGTGGTCATGCCCGACGGCTCCGTGGTCCGCCGCGACTACCAGGTGCACCCCGGCTCGGTCGCCGTCCTCGCCCTGGACGAGGAGGACCGGGTCCTGCTGATCAACCAGTACCGCCACCCCGTGCGGCAGAAGCTGTGGGAGATCCCGGCCGGTCTGCTCGACGTGCCCGGCGAGAACCCGCTGCACGCGGCCCAGCGGGAGCTGTACGAGGAGGCACACGTCAAGGCCGAGGACTGGCGGGTGCTGACCGACGTGTACACCACCCCCGGCGGCTGCGACGAGGCCGTACGGATCTTCCTCGCGCGTGATCTGTCCGAGGCCGAGGGGGAGCGCTTCGAGGCGGAGCACGAGGAGACCGACATGGAGCACGCGCGTGTGCCGGTCGACGAGCTGGTGCGCCGGGTGCTGGCCGGTGACCTGCACAACAACTGCCTGGTGGTGGGCGTCCTGTCGCTGGTCGCCGCCCGCGGCGGGGACGGGCTGGACGCCCTGCGGCCGGCCGACGCGCCGTGGCCGGCGCGCCCCTTCGCGTCCTGAGCCGCACCCGTCCGGCGCACTGGTGTGACCATCGCCTGATCCGATCGGGCGATGTGTCCGCCGCGCTCCTCACGGAACGTCGCAGAGAGTGAACTAGGCTCTGCAAACGCCCGTGACGGAAGAACCGGCGGGCTTGCGCGTGCGGTGGGACGGGAGTGTGGCCCGTGACGGATCAGGCGGTGGACACAGACGATGCGCGGCTGTCCGCGCACCCGGCCGCGAACGGTCATTTCCTGGGCCGCACGCGGGAGTTGAAGGAGCTGCGCGCCGACATCGAGCGCGCGGGCCTGGACACCCTCTCCGGCCGCAAGGCGCCTCGCGCGCGCGTGCTGCTCATCGCCGGCCGCCCCGGTTCGGGCCGGACCGCGCTCGCCGAGGAACTCGTCCGGCAGGTCGCCGAGCGTTACCCCGACGGGGTGCTGCGGGCCCGGCTCAGCGAACCCGACGGCACCCCCGTCCCGGTCGAGCGCACCGCCCGCGAGTTGCTGGCCGCGCTGGAGCTGCCCGCGCCCGCCGGAGCGGCCGAGGACGATCTGACCGCGGCGCTGCGCACGGCCCTCGCCGACCGGCGGGCGCTGCTCCTGCTGGACGACGCGGCCGGCGCGGACCAGGTGGACGCGCTGCTCCCGGACGCACCCGACTGCCTGGTGGTGGCCGTCTCCGGCGGTCCGCTCACCGGGATCGCCGACGTCCGCCCCTGCACCCTGGGCGGTCTCGACACCAAATCGGCGGTGGACCTGCTCACCGGATTCACCGGCGCGGTCCGCATCACCGTCGACCCGCGCTCCGCGGAGAGCCTGGTGGAGGCCTGCCAGGGCCACCCGGCCGCCCTGGTCCTGGCCGGCGGCTGGCTCGCCGCACGTCCCCAGGCCGCCGTCTCCGACCTCGCCAAACGGCTGCACGCCGGTGCAGACGACGGTACCGACGGCACCCCGCTGGCCCGCGTCCTGCGGCTCGTGTACGCCCAGCTGCCCGGCCCGGCCGCCCGGATACTGCGACTGCTCTCCCTCGCCCCGGTCGGCCTGATCGACCCGCACACCGCATCCTCCCTCGCCGGCTGCTCGGTCGACGCCGCCCGCGCCGTCCTGGACGACCTGGTCGCCCTGGGCCTGCTGCGCGGGACGGACTCCCCGCTGCCCCAGTACGACGTCCCCGGCTGTCTGCACCCCCTCCTGCGCGCCCTCGCCGAGAGCCAGGAGCGGCCCGCGGAGCTGCAGCTGGCCCGCGCCCGGATGCTGGAGCGGACGGTACGGCTGCTGCAGTCCTGCCGGGCGATCACCGAGACGGACAGCCCACAGGCCCGGGAGAAGCTGAGCGCGATGCCCCGCGAGGTGCGCTTCCCGAACCCCAGGGCAGCCGCCGACTGGCTGCGCATCCGGCGGCCCGCCCTGCTGGCCTCCGCGCGCCTGGCGGTGGCCGACGGGGAGCTGGACACCCTGGCCAGGCGGCTGCTGTCCCAGCTGGTCAGGGCCATCGTGGCGCATGAGGGCACCCAGGCCGCGGCCCCCGACCTGTACGGCGTCCACGGCCTCGTCCTGGATGTCGCCGAGCGCCGCGGGCTGCCCCGCGAGAAGGCCGCGGCCCTGCTGAACCTGGGCGATCTGGACGCGCAGACCGGCCGCACCCGGGACGCGCTGGCCCGCTACCGGGCCGCGCTGGACGCCGGACGCGAGGCGAACGACCCGTATGCGACCGGCCGCGCGATGGAATCCGTAGGCGGCGCGTACCAGGAGCTGGCGGACTACGACCGGGCCGCCGACTGGTTCGGCCGGGCCCTGGCCGAGCGGCTGGCCCGGGGCGAGCGTGAGCAGGCCGCCCGGCTGTACGGCCGGATCGCCACCGCCCACACCTACGCGGGCCGTTACGGCGAGGCCCTCAGGAACTGGCGGGCCGCGGTCGCCGGCTACCGAAAGAGCGGCGATGTCGCGGCCCACGCGCGGGCGTTGAGCGAACTGGCCCGGGTGCAGGAGTACGCGGGGCGGCCCGAGGAGTCGCTGCGTACCTGCCAGGAGGCGGTGGAGTGGGCGCGGCGCGCCGAGGACGTCCGCTTGCAGGCCGCGCTGCAGCTGCGGCTGGCCGACACCCTGGAGCGCCTGGGCGACCCCGCCTCGGCCCATCTGCACCGCGCGGCGGCCGAGCGCATGCTGGATGAGGAGCCACCGGAGAGCGACGAAAGGCCGGAACACGGCGTTAGCGCCTGCGAAATCCGCAGTACATCCAGCGAAGATTGATGCAATGAAAGGCTAGACAGGCGGAACGCCTTCATTAAACTGGCTCTGCCGCACGTTCTCCTGCGGTGTCTCCCGGTGTGCCCATGCATGCCTGGTTATGTCATGTAGCGCACCCTCCGTACCCTCTGAGCCAAGGACCGTGATCGACGTGAAGGTCGGCATCCCCCGCGAGGTCAAGAACAACGAGTTCCGGGTGGCCATCACCCCCGCCGGTGTGCACGAGCTGGTGCGCAACGGCCACCAGGTCGTCATCGAGCGGGGCGCCGGCCTCGGCTCCTCGATCACGGACCAGGAGTACGTCGCCGCCGGTGCCGCCCTCCTCGACACCGCCGACGAGGTGTGGGCCACCGCCGACCTGCTGCTGAAGGTCAAGGAGCCGATCGCGGAGGAGTACCACCGCCTCCGTAAGGACCAGACCCTCTTCACCTACCTGCACCTGGCCGCCTCCAAGGAGTGCACGGACGCGCTCATCGAGTCCGGCACCACGGCCATCGCCTACGAGACGGTGGAGCTGCCGAACCGCGCGCTGCCGCTGCTCGCCCCGATGTCCGAGGTCGCGGGCCGCCTGGCCCCGCAGGTCGGCGCCTACCACCTGATGCGCGCGGCCGGCGGCCGTGGCGTGCTGCCGGGCGGCGTGCCGGGCGTGACCCCGGCCAAGGCCGTGGTCATCGGCGGCGGTGTCTCCGGCTGGAACGCCACCCAGGTCGCCGTCGGCATGGGCTTCGACGTGACCCTGCTCGACCGCGACATCAACAAGCTGCGCGAGGCCGACCGGATCTTCGGTACGAAGGTCAAGGCGATCATGTCCAACTCCTTCGAGCTGGAGAAGGCCGTCCTCGACGCCGACCTCGTCATCGGCGCGGTCCTCATCCCGGGCGCCAAGGCCCCGAAGCTGGTCACCAACGAGCTGGTGTCCCGCATGAAGCCCGGAAGTGTCCTTGTCGACATCGCGATCGACCAGGGCGGCTGCTTCGAGGACTCCCGTCCCACCACGCACGCCGAGCCGACCTTCCGCGTGCACAACTCGGTCTTCTACTGCGTCGCCAACATGCCGGGCGCGGTGCCGAACACCTCCACCAACGCCCTCACCAACGCGACGCTGCCGTACATCGTCTCGGTCGCCAACAACGGCTGGGTGGAGGCGCTGCGCCGCGACCCCGCGCTCGCCAAGGGTCTCAACACCCATGACGGCAAGGTCGTTTACAAGGAGGTCGCCGAGGCGCACGGCCTGGAGCACGTCGAGCTGGACTCGCTGCTCGGCTGACCCCCGTGACCTGGTGAGTCGCTAAGTCGCCCGCGGGCAAAAGGCGATTCGTCAACACGTCTCGTCAACATCGCGCACCCGGCCGGACCTTGCCCGACAAGGTCCGGCCGGATGTGTGTATGGTCACTTTGCGGCTCTCGGCCAACTCGCCTCGAACGTAACCCTTCGACCGATTCGCACACCGGTGAAACCTGCTGTGCGACGGCCGTACGCCCTTGACAGCGAGATGTTTCATTGCCGACACATCCTGCCGGGTCCGGCGGATTGTGTTGCTGCGGACCGCCGACACGCCATAGAGTCGCCAACCGTCGGCATGGTGCCACGCTGACCTTGTCTAGAAGTTTCCTGGTCACCAAGGAGGTAAGACGACTTGTGAATGAGTCGACATTTTCTCCCGGGGGTGGTCAACCAGGAATGCCGGTACGGGGCCAGGGCCCCACGGGATTCGAGGCTGTCGGCTCCGTAGCTGTGCGCACCTTCGCAGCCCACCAGAGTCCGGGGCCGCAACCGGCCCGGACAGCACACCAGAGCATGGATGGCCATCACGTGAACGCCATGGCCGGCGACGGAAGTGGCGCGCCCCACAACCACTTCGCCGACTACGACGAACTGCCCGAGGGGCACTTCTACGACCCCGACGCCGAGTACGAGCCCGATCCCGAGTACGCGGCCACGCTGGCGCCCGACGCGGCCCGCCAGCGCCGTGAGCGCATCGGCCCGACCGGACGCCCGCTGCCGTACTTCCCGATCCCGGGCCCGCTGACCGACCACGGCCCCGCGAAGATCATCGCGATGTGCAACCAGAAGGGCGGCGTCGGCAAGACGACGTCGACCATCAATCTGGGTGCCGCGCTCGCGGAGTACGGCCGGCGCGTGCTGCTCGTGGACTTCGACCCGCAGGGCGCGCTGTCGGTCGGACTCGGCGTCAACCCCATGGAGCTGGACCTCACCGTCTACAACCTGCTCATGGAGCGGGGCATGTCCGCGGACGAGGTGCTCCTGAAGACGGCGGTCCCCAACATGGACCTGCTGCCCTCCAACATCGACCTGTCGGCCGCCGAGGTCCAGCTGGTCTCCGAGGTCGCCCGCGAGTCGACGCTGCAGCGCGCGCTCAAGCCGCTGATGGACGACTACGACTACATCGTGATCGACTGCCAGCCCTCGCTCGGCCTGCTCACGGTCAACGCGCTGACGGCCGCGCACAAGGTGATCGTGCCGCTGGAGTGCGAGTTCTTCGCCCTGCGCGGTGTGGCCCTGCTGACCGAGACCATCGAGAAGGTCCAGGAGCGGCTCAACCCCGAGCTGGAACTGGACGGCATCCTCGCCACGATGTACGACTCGCGCACCGTGCACAGCCGTGAGGTGCTCGCGCGTGTCGTCGAGGCGTTCGACGACCACGTCTACCACACGGTCATCGGGCGCACGGTCCGCTTCCCGGAGACCACGGTCGCCGGTGAGCCGATCACCACCTACGCCTCCAACTCCGTCGGTGCCGCCGCCTACCGCCAGCTCGCCAGGGAGGTGCTCGCCCGGTGTCACGCCGAGTGAGTCTGCCCGGGGCCGACGAACTGTTCCGTACGACAGGGGGGATGGCGCTCCAGCCGTCCAGTCCCCGGCGCGGGACCAACGGTGAGGCCCGGGTGCCGGCTCCCGCGGGGGAGAGCGACGAGGTGGCCGCCGCCGAGGACGCACCGCAGGCGGTGCCCGTCCAGAGCGGTGACGGAGAGGGCGCGGAGCATGTCGCGGCGGAGGCCGAGCAGGCCGACGCCGGCGAGTCCCGCACGCGCCCGGCGCGTCGGCAGGCGGCGCAGGAAGGTTCTGCCCCCGCGCAGCCGCGCCAGCGCGGGCGGGCGGCGTCCCGGCGGCCCAGCGGACGCGAACGCCACGACGAGAAGATCACGGTCTACGTCTCGGCCGAGGAGCTGATGGACCTGGAGCACGCTCGTCTCGTGCTCCGCGGCGAGCACGGCCTCGCCGTCGACCGCGGGCGGATCGTCCGCGAGGCGGTGGCCGTGGTCCTGGCCGACCTGGAGTCCCGCGGGGACGCGAGCATCCTCGTACGACGGCTGCGCGGGCGGTAGCGGTAGCCTGCGGGGGCCATGACCTCGAACGAATCCGGCTCCGCCGGGCGCCGCCGGGTCCTCGGGCGGGGCCCGGGGGCTGCGGTTCGCTCTGCGCCGGCTCCGGTGGACAGCCCGCCCGTGACCGAGGCCGAGTCCCCGGCCGAGCCCGGCGGTCACAACGGCGGCCGTCCGGAAGAGACGCCCGAAGTCGTCGTACCCCAAGGCCCCGCAGCCGCCGGACCCGTAGAGCGGTCAGCCGCCGTTTCCGAGGACTGCGGAGTCTCCGTACCCGTGGATCCGGAAGCCGCCGAATCCCGGGATCGGGCCCCCGCCGTCCCCGCAGAGCCCGCGGCCGGTGAACCCGAAGGCCCGGCCCCCGCCGTCCCCGCAGAGCCCGCAGGCGCCGAAGTCGTAGAGCCTCGTGACGGCGTTTTCACGGTGCGCCTCGCCAACTTCGAGGGGCCCTTCGATCTGCTTCTCCAGCTGATCTCCAAGCACAAGCTGGACGTCACCGAGGTCGCCCTGTCGAAGGTCACCGACGAGTTCATGGCGCACATCCGGGCCATGGGGCCGGACTGGGACCTGGACCAGACGACCGAGTTCCTGGTCGTGGCCGCCACCCTGCTCGACCTGAAGGCGGCCCGGCTGCTGCCGGCCGCCCAAATCGAGGACGAGGCCGACCTGGCGCTGCTGGAGGCTCGGGACCTGCTGTTCGCGCGGCTGCTCCAGTACCGCGCCTACAAACAGATCGCGGACATCTTCAACGAGCGCCTCGACGAGGAGGCCCACCGCCACCCCCGCACCGTCGGCCTGGAACCCGAGCACGCCGAGCTGCTGCCGGAGGTCGTCATCAGCATCGGCCCCGAGGGCTTCGCCAAGCTCGCGGTCAAGGCGATGCAGCCCAAGCCCAAGCCGCAGGTCTACGTCGACCACATCCACGCCCCGCTGGTCAGCGTCCAGGAGCAGGCGGGGATCGTGGTGGCGCGGCTGAAGGAGCTGGGCGAGGCGAGCTTCCGGGCTCTCGTGGCGGACACCGACGACACCCTGACGGTCGTGGCGCGGTTCCTCGCCCTGCTGGAGCTGTACCGGGAGAAGGCCGTCGCCCTGGAGCAGGAGACCGCGCTCGGGGAGCTGACCGTGCGCTGGACGGGCGGGGACGCGGACGCGGCGCCGATGGTCACCGACGAGTTCGACCGGCCGCGCGAGGCGCCCGAGGAGGAGAAGAAGGCATGAGCGAGGAGACCGCTGAACTCCCGGCGGGGCCGGGCGGCGTCGCCGACCTGGAGCTGAAGCCCGCCCTGGAGGCGATGCTCATGGTCGTGGACGAGCCCGCGACCGAGGAGCACCTGGCCAGGATCCTCGAACGGCCGAAGCGGCAGATCGCGGACGCGCTGCGCGAGCTGGCCGACGAGTACACCGTGCAGGGCCGCGGTTTCGAGCTGCGCTTCGTCGCCGGCGGCTGGCGCTTCTACACCCGCGGCGCGTACGCGCCCGCCGTCGAGCGGCTCGTCCTGGACGGCCAGACCGCCCGCCTCACCCAGGCCGCGCTGGAGACCCTCGCGGTCGTCGCCTACCGCCAGCCGGTCAGCCGCAGCCGCGTCTCCGCCGTGCGCGGAGTCAACTGCGACGGCGTCATGCGCACCCTGCTGCAACGCGGTCTGGTCGAGGAGGCGGGCGCGGAACCCGAAACAGGTGCGATCCTGTACAGGACGACGAACTACTTCCTGGAGCGGATGGGCCTGCGCGGCCTGGACGAACTTCCGGAGCTGGCGCCCTTCCTCCCGGAGGCGGAGGCGATCGAGGCCGAGACCCAGGAGGGAGTCCCGTCGTTCGACCCGGACGCGCCCGACGCGCCCGGCGGTCAGGACGCAGACGACTAAGACGGAAACCTTGATGCGAAGCAGCGGCAGCGGCAAGAGCGGCGGGCGCGGTAACTACCGCGGTGCCGGCAACGACAGGGACCAGAAGCAGGGGCAGGGTCGTCCCCGCAAGCCCCGCCCCGAGGAGCGCCGCTACGACGTGGGGCCCGGGGCCACCAAGGACGGCCCAAAGGCCGGTCGTGGCGGTGCCGCGCGGGGCGGCGCCAAGGGCGGCCCGAGGAAGCCCCAGGAGGGCGGCCGTACGGCGCCCGCGCGCTCCCGCGAGTACGAGACGCGGGTCGAGGAGCGCAACCGGGAGCGGTACGCGGGCAAGAAGGACGTCAAGCTGCCCAAGACCTTCCCGGGCGCCGAGCAGGAGGGCGAGCGCCTGCAGAAGGTTCTCGCGCGCGCGGGCTACGGCTCCCGGCGCGCCTGCGAGGAGCTGATCGAGCAGGCCCGGGTCGAGGTGAACGGCGAGATCGTGCTCGAGCAGGGCCGCCGTGTGGACCCGGAGAAGGACGAGGTCAAGGTCGACGGCCTGACGGTCGCGACCCAGTCGTACCAGTTCTTCTCGCTGAACAAGCCCGCCGGTGTCGTCTCCACCATGGAGGACCCGGAGGGCCGCCAGTGCCTCGGGGACTACGTCACCAACCGGGAGACGCGCCTCTTCCACGTCGGCCGGCTGGACACCGAGACCGAGGGCGTCATCCTGCTCACCAACCACGGCGAGCTGGCGCACCGCCTCACGCACCCGAAGTACGGCGTGAAGAAGACCTACCTCGCGCACATCGTCGGCCCGATCCCGCGCGACCTCGGCAAGCGCCTGAAGGACGGCATCCAGCTGGAGGACGGCTACGCGCGCGCGGACCACTTCCGGGTCGTGGAGCAGACCGGCAAGAACTACCTGGTCGAGGTGACCCTGCACGAGGGCCGCAAGCACATCGTGCGGCGCATGCTCGCCGAGGCCGGCTTCCCGGTCGACAAGCTGGTGCGCACCGCGTTCGGGCCGATCACGCTCGGCGACCAGAAGTCCGGCTGGCTGCGGCGCCTGTCGAACACCGAGGTCGGCATGTTGATGAAGGAAGTCGATCTCTAAAACGCCTTGCCGTGATCACCATCCCCTTTTATGGTCAGAGTGACGATAAAAGGGGATGGTGATCACGTGCCCACACGTGCCGCGACCGGAGCACTTCTCGGCCTCGCCCTCGGGGACGCCCTCGGCTACCCGACCGAGTTCATGACCGTGCCGTCGATCCTCGCCCGGTTCGGGTCCTGGCGGGAGTTGGAGCTGCCCCAGCGGGCCCTCGTCTCCGACGACACGCAGATGACCCTCGCCCTCGGGCGGGCGCTGCGGACGGCCATGGAGCGCGGGTACCTCGCGCCGCTGCGGCTGGCCCGGCCGCTGCGCGAGGAGTTCGTGGACTGGTACCGGTCGCCGGAGAACAACAGGGCCCCGGGCAACACCTGTTTGACGGCCTGCGGTCTGCTCAAGGAAGAGGGCCGCGCCTGGCAGGACGCCAGCCAACTCGGCTCCAAGGGCTGCGGCGCCAACATGCGGGTGGCGCCGATCGGGCTCGCCCCGGGACTGAGCGACGAACAGCGCGCCGGCGCCGCCCAGTTGCAGTCCGCGCTCACCCACGGCCACCCCACCGCGCTGGCCGCCTCCGACCTCACCGCCCACGCCGTCCACCTGCTCGCGCAGGGCGCCGACCCGACGGGCCTGGTCGGCCGGTTGCGCTCGTACGCGCTGGAGCACCGCACCCACTACGACCACACCTGGCTCGGCGATCTGTGGACCCGCTCCCAGGACCCCGGCCCCGAGCACTTCATCGCGCGCGGCTGGGACGAGTGCCTGAGAATCCTCGACCGCCTCCAGGAGGCCGTACGGACCGCCTCCCCGGAGGCCGACCCGTGCCTGGCCACCGGCGAGGGCTGGATCGCCGAGGAGGCCTTCGCCACCGGGCTGCTGTGCTTCCTGCTCTTCCCGGACGAGCCGGTCACCGCCCTGCGCCGGGCCGCCTGCACCGCCGGCGACTCCGACTCCATCGCCTGCCTCACCGGCGCCTTCGCAGGCGCCTGGCTGGGCGCGGACGCCTGGCCCGCCGACTGGACCGAGCGGATCGAGTACCGGGGCGACCTGTTGGCGCTGGGCACGCTCTGGGACGCTTAGGCCCATGATCGAAGACCTCGACATCGACCTCGCACCCGTGGTCGCGGAACAGCCCGACCCCCTGTTGTTCGCGACCGTCTCCGGAGCCCACCTGTACGGCTTCCCCTCGCAGGACTCGGACGTGGACCTGCGCGGCGTCCATCTGCTGCCGGCGGCCGAACTGCTCGGGCTGCGCGAGCCGGAGGAGACCCGGTCGCGGACCTGGGTGCGCTTCGGTGTCGAGCTGGACCTCGTCACCCACGACCTGCGCAAGTTCGTACGGCTGATGCTCCGCCGCAACGGCTACGTCCTGGAACAGCTGCTCTCCCCCCTGGTCGTGCACAGCACCGAGGCGCACCGGGAACTGGCCTCGCTCGTGCCGGGCGTCCTCACCAGCCACCACGCCCACCACTACCGCGGCTTCGCGGTCACCCAGCAGCGGCTGTTCGACAAGACCGGCGAACTCAAGCCGCTGCTCTACACGTTCCGGGTGCTGCTCACCGGCATCCACCTCATGCGCAGCGGCGAGGTCCAGGCCCATCTGCCCACGCTCCTGGAGCACGTCGACGCCCCCGGCTACCTGCCCGAGCTGATAGCCGCCAAGGCCGAGCGGGAGCACGGGGCGGCCGCTGTCGACCACGCGCGCGTGGAGGCCGACGTGGAGCGGCTGCACGCGCTGCTCGACGAGGCGCAGGCCGCCTCAGCCCTCCCAGACGCGCCCACCGCGTACGACGCCCTGCACGACCTGGTCGTACGGCTGCGCCTGCAGGGCTGAGGAGCGGCGCACCCGGAAGAGGAAGTCCGCCACGCGCGCGCGGTCCGGCTCCGGCGGCAGCGGGGTGCCCCGCAGGGCCTCCTCGGTCTCGGCCGCCAGCCGGACCAGCCACGCCTCGGCCTGCGCCCACGGCACCTCGCCGCGCTTCACCGCCAGCAGGGGCTCGCGCTGGTCACCCACGTCGATGCGCAGCTCCCCGGTGCGCAGCAGGTCGCGGGCGCTGATCAGGAGCCGCAGCAGGTGCATCGCGTGCTTCCAGCGAGGCGCGCCCGTCGTGCGGACGTCCGCGTCGAGCTTCTTGCGCTGGCCGAGGGCGTAGCGGGTGAAGGTGTCGTGGACCTGGCGGGAGAGGAAGGCGTCGCGCAGGGACAGCAGCTCGCGGCCGGTGTCGTCCAGGTGCTCCACCAGCGGGGAGTGCAGGCACTCCAGGATGTTCGGGTTGCCGCGCAGCGCCAGCTCGCAGAACCGCTCCAGCTCCCAGGAGAACTGCTCCTCGCCAGGCCCCTCCACATGGGTCGGCGGCTTCTCGAACCGCCAGTAGAGGGGAGTGGGGGCGAGGAACACGCCCCGCCGGTCGGTGTCGCTCGTCTCCGTCGCCAGGCCGAAGGCCCGGGAACCCATGACACAGGCGTAGATCGTGTGGTGGCGTACCAGGTGCTCGGGGTTCTCGGGCTGCATGCCCGGAGCGTACGCGGGCGCCTCACGCCAGGCGGATCGAATTTCCCTGCACCTCGATCGTCTCGGCGGGCAGCGGCCTGGCCGCCGGGCCGTGCGCCACCGAGCCGTCGGCGATGTGGAATCTGCTGCCGTGGCAGGGGCAGTCGATGGTGCCGTCCGCCACCTGGTTCACCGTGCAGCCCTGGTGCGTGCAGACCGCCGAGAACGCCTTGAAGTCCCCCTTCTTCGGCTGGGTGACCACGATCTTGCGGTCCTTGAAGACCTTGCCGCCGCCCTCCGGGATGTCACTCGTCTTCGCCAGCTCCTTCCCGCCGGATCCGGACGCCGGTGAGGGGGACACCGAGGTTTCGGGCGCCGAGGATTCGGGCGCCGAGGATGGGGACGTCGAGGAACTCTTGTCGTCGCTGCCGCATCCCACACAGGGCGCGGCGAGCGCCGCCGCGCCCGTCGCCAGAACCGTGCGCCGCGTCGCGGGCTGGGTCATGTCACCACTCCGTACAGACGTTGAAGGACAAGGGAACGAACCGGTCCATACCGGAACGTCCGCATCGTCTCAGTGATCGGGCGCCACACGCCCCACCCGCGCGGGCTGACTACGCTGGACGGGCCAGCACAGACACACCTGTCAGCGAGGAGCAGCGCCGTGGCGGTACGAGCGGTCCGGGGGGCCGTCCAACTTGAGCGGGACGAGGCCGGACACATGGACGAGCAGGTCGGGGCGCTGCTCACCGCCATCCTGGAACGGAACGGCCTGACCGCCGACGACCTGATCAGCATCTGGTTCACGGCCACCCCCGACCTGCACAGCGACTTCCCGGCCGCCGCCGCCCGCAAGCTGGGCATCGTCGACGTCCCCCTGATCTGCGCCCAGGAACTCGACATCGAGGGCGCCATGCCGCGGGTGGTGCGGGTCCTGGCGCACATCGAGTCGGACCGGCCCCGCGCCGACATCGCCCACGTCTACCTCGGCGCCGCGGCCGCCCTGCGCAAGGACATCGCCCAGTGAGAACCGCACTCGTCGTCGGAACCGGCCTGATCGGCACCTCCGCCGCCCTCGCCCTCGCCCAGCGCGGGGTCACCGTCCACCTCGCCGACCACGACCCCGAGCAGGCCCGTACGGCCGCCGCGCTGGGCGCCGGCACCGACGAGGCACCCGACGGACCCGTCGACCTGGCGATCGTGGCCGCCCCGCCCGCGCACGTGGCCGGCGTCCTGGCCGACGCCATGCGCCGGGGTGCGGCCCGCGGCTACCTGGACGTCGCCAGCGTCAAGGGCGGCCCGCGCCGCGAACTGGAGGCGCTCGGCCTGGACCTCACGGCGTACATCGGCACGCACCCCATGTCCGGCCGCGAGAAGTCCGGCCCGCTGGCCGCCACCGGCAACCTGTTCGAGGGCCGCCCCTGGGTGCTCACCCCGACCCGGGACACCGACACCGAGGTGCTGAACCTCGCCCTGGAACTGGTCTCGCACTGCCGGGCCGTCCCGGTCGTCATGGACGCCGACGCCCACGACCGCGCCGTCGCCCTGGTCTCCCACATGCCCCACCTGGTGTCCAACATGGTCGCCGCGCGCCTGGAGCACGCCGAGGAGGCCGCCGTACGGCTGTGCGGACAGGGCATCCGGGACGTGACCCGGATCGCCGCCTCCGACCCGGGCATGTGGATCGACATCCTGTCCGCGAACCCGGGCCCGGTCGCCGACCTGCTCTCCGACGTCGCCGCCGACCTGGACGAGACCGTGCGGGCCCTGCGTGCCCTGCAGTCCTCCGACGAGGCCAAGCGGCGTGAGGGCGGCGCCGGCATCGAGGACGTGCTGCGCCGCGGGAACGCGGGCCAGGTGCGGGTGCCCGGCAAGCACGGCAGCGCGCCGCGCAGGTACGAGACCGTCGTCGTGCTCATCGACGACCAGCCCGGCCAGCTGGCCCGCATCTTCGCGGACGCGGGACGGGCCGGGGTCAACATCGAGGACGTGCGCATCGAGCACGCGACCGGTCAGCAGGCCGGCCTGGTGCAGCTCTCGGTCGAGCCGAAGGCGGCGGCGGTGCTGAAGGAGGCGTTGCGCGAGCGGGGCTGGGCCCTGCGGCAGTAATGCCCGGTGAGGGCGCCTCCCGCGAGCCAGTAACCTTGTGCGGGGCGCCCTCGCGTCCCGCACCCCGCCCACCACCCTTCACCAGGAAGGTGCCCTCCCGTGGAAAACGGCGCCGCCCCGACCGCCAAGCCCGTGATCGTCGCCATCGACGGTCCCTCCGGCACGGGCAAGTCGAGCACGTCGAAGGCCGTGGCCGCGCAGCTCGGCCTGAGCTACCTGGACACCGGTGCGCAGTACCGGGCGATCACCTGGTGGATGGTGAACAACGGCATCGACCTCGAGGACCCGACAGCCATCGCCGCCGTGGCCGGCAAGCCGGAGATCGTCTCCGGCACCGACCCGGCCGCCCCGACCATCACGGTCGACGGCGTGGACGTGGCCGGCCCGATCCGCACCCAGGAGGTCACCTCCAAGGTCAGCGCGGTCAGCGCGGTGCCCGAGGTGCGCGCCCGGATCACCGAGCTGCAGCGCTCGCTGGCCACCGGTGCGGAGCACGGCATCGTGGTCGAGGGCCGGGACATCGGTACGACCGTCCTGCCGGACGCCGACCTGAAGATCTTCCTCACCGCCTCCCCGGAGGCCCGCGCGGCCCGCCGCAGCGGCGAGCTGAAGGGTGCCGACATCCACGCCACCCGCGAGGCGCTGATCAAGCGGGACGCGGCCGACTCCAGCCGCAAGACCTCGCCGCTCGCCAAGGCCGACGACGCGGTCGAGGTGGACACCACCGAGCTCACCCTCGCCCAGGTCATCGAGTGCGTCGTCACCCTGGTCGAGGAGAAGCGGGCCGGAAAGTGACCCAGCCGTCCCTCCCCTCGGAGCGGGGTGCCGAGGTCGGGCGGCGCATCGGCGTCGGCCTGATGTACGGGCTGTGGCGGCCGCGCGTGCTCGGCGCCTGGAAGGTGCCCGCGACCGGACCGGTGATCTTCGCGGTGAACCACTCCCACAACATCGACGGCCCGATGGTCATGGGAGTGGCGCCCCGGCCGACGCACTTCCTGATCAAGAAGGAGGCGTTCGTCGGCCCGCTGGACCCCTTCCTGACCGGCATCGGCCAGCTGAAGGTGGACCGCGCCTCCGCCGACCGGGCCGCCATCACCCAGGCCCTCGGCGTGCTCGAGGCCGGGGGAGTGCTGGGCATCTTCCCGGAGGGCACCCGGGGCGAGGGCGACTTCGCCTCCCTGCGCGCCGGGCTCGCCTACTTCGCGGTCCGCAGCGGGGCGCCGATCGTGCCCATCGCCGTCCTGGGAAGCTCCGAGCGGCCCGGTCGGTTGATAAAGGCACTGCCTCCGCTGCGCTCGCGCGTCGACGTCGTCTTCGGCGACCCCTTCGACGCGGGCGACGGCAGCGGGCGGCGCACGCGCAAGGCGCTGGACGAGGCGACCGAGCGCATCCAGAAGCAGCTCACCAGCCACCTGGAAAACGCCAGGCGCCTGACCGGGCGCCGGGCGACACTTGAGTAGTGGATCAGCCGGGAGAAAACCGGACCGATCCACCGACCACCACGAATGAACGACGAGGTACGGACTTCATGAACGACGACATCCAGCCCGACGGCTCGGCCGAGCACGAGTACGAGCACGGGGCTCTCGGCGACGCCGAGTACGCGGAGTTCATGGAGCTCGCCGCGGAAGAGGGCTTCGACATCGAGGACGTCGAGGGCGCCATCGAGGCGGCGGGCCACGGTCCGCTGCCCGTGCTCGCCGTCGTCGGCCGCCCCAATGTCGGCAAGTCGACCCTCGTCAACCGGATCATCGGCCGCCGCGAGGCCGTCGTGGAGGACCGGCCGGGCGTCACCCGCGACCGCGTCACCTACGAGGCCGAGTGGGCCGGCCGCCGCTTCAAGGTCGTCGACACCGGCGGCTGGGAGCAGGACGTCCTCGGCATCGACGCCTCCGTGGCCGCCCAGGCCGAGTACGCGATCGACGCCGCGGACGCGGTCGTCTTCGTCGTGGACGCCAAGGTCGGCGCGACCGACACCGACGAGGCGGTCGTACGGCTGCTGCGCAAGGCCGGCAAGCCGGTCGTGCTGTGCGCCAACAAGGTCGACGGCCCGAGCGGCGAGGCGGACGCGGCCTACCTGTGGAACCTCGGCCTCGGCGAGCCCCACCCGGTCTCGGCGCTGCACGGCCGCGGCACCGGCGACATGCTCGACGCCGTCCTCGATGTCCTGCCGACCGCCCCCGAGCAGTCCTTCGGCACCGCCGTCGGCGGCCCCCGCCGTATCGCGCTCATCGGCCGCCCGAACGTCGGCAAGTCCTCCCTGCTGAACAAGGTGGCCGGCGAGGAGCGCGTCGTCGTCAACGAGCTGGCGGGCACCACCCGCGACCCGGTCGACGAGATGATCGAACTCGGCGGCAAGACCTGGAAGTTCGTCGACACCGCCGGCATCCGCAAGCGCGTCCACCTCCAGCAGGGCGCCGACTACTACGCCTCCCTGCGCACGGCCGCCGCCGTGGAGAAGGCCGAGGTCGCGGTCGTCCTGATCGACGCCTCCGAGAACATCTCCGTGCAGGACCAGCGGATCGTCACCATGGCTGTCGAGGCGGGCCGCGCGCTGGTCATCGCCTACAACAAGTGGGACACCCTCGACGAGGAGCGCCGCTACTACCTGGAGCGGGAGATCGAGACCGAGCTGGGCCAGGTCGCCTGGGCCCCCCGGGTCAACGTCTCGGCCCGCACCGGCCGCCACATGGAGAAGCTGGTCCCGGCGATCGAGACCGCCCTCGCCGGCTGGGAGACCCGCGTCCCCACCGGCCGCCTCAACGCCTTCCTCGGCGAGCTGGTCTCGGCCCACCCCCACCCGGTCCGGGGCGGCAAGCAGCCGCGCATCCTCTTCGGCACCCAGGCCGGCACCAAGCCCCCGCGGTTCGTGCTCTTCGCCTCCGGCTTCATCGAGGCGGGCTACCGGCGCTTCATCGAGCGCCGGCTGCGCGAGGAGTTCGGCTTCGAGGGCACCCCGATCCACATCTCGGTGCGGGTGCGCGAGAAGCGCGGCGCCAAGAAGAAGTAACAGCCGTACGACGTGAAGGGCGGCCCAGGTTCCCCAGGGGCCGCCCTTCACCGTTCGTCCGTCACACGCCCCGGCGTGGTCCCGGCGGCAGCGGCAGGGCCGCCGGGACGTGGTGCATCCCGGTGTCCTGGTGCCGCCCGAGCGTGCCGACCCGCTGCCACTGCCCGTGGGACTGCGACTGCTGCCGCGCGCTGTACGCGCCGGCGCTGTAGGCGCTGTACGAGCTGCTGAACGACCCCGCCCGGTGCCCGCCGTACGACCCGACACCGTCCGAGAGATCTCCGAAGGCGCTGAACCGCAGATTCTCCTCACCGCTGCGGTCACCCGGCAGCGTACGGAAGGTCTTGACCCACTCCGCGTAGAGCGTGTCGTAGATCGGCGTGGCCGATGGCCCGCCGGCCCCCTCCTGCCCTGTCCGGGCGGACGGTACGGAGGCGAAGGAGGACCGGCGAGGAGGGGGAGTGTCGTATGCGTGCACGTATGTCCAAACGACCGGAACCTCGAAGAGATGCGGTCACGGCATCAGGGGCGCGGGCAACCGCGCGAGAAACCACGGGCGAACCCCAGCCGCCGGCCCACGCGCAGTCCCCGCCCGGTGGGCGAACTCACGTACCCGCGAGAGGAAGCGCCGCGGCCACCAACTTGCCGTTCGCCGCAGCCCTGTCGAGTGCCTCCCGCAGCAGATCCTCCCGCGGCTGCCGCCCGATCGACCCCACCGGCGCCGCGAACATCAGCACCTGCTGGTGCTTGTTGGCCGCCGCCCGCCAGCTGTCCGTCACCTGCAGCGGCTGGTGCGCCTGCCACCAGGCGACCGGCTGCCCCCCGTTGAGGCCGGGCTGGAGCACCGCGTGCAGCTGGCCCACGGCGAGCAGCACCGACCAGCCGTGCAGCACCGGCGGCACCGAGGCCAGCTCGGTCACCGGCATGTAGCCCTGCTCGATGAGCAGCGGGAGGAAGTCGTCGCCGGCCCCGATGGTGCCCGGGCGCACGATCGGCGAGGTCGGCTCGACGACGAGCGCGGGGTGCAACTCGCCCTCGATCAGGACGAGTCCGCTCGTCACGCCGAGCACCGCCTGCTCGGGCACGGCCTGTGTGGCGGCGCCGGCGAAGTCGCCGCCGGTGCCGCCGATGGAGCGGACGGCGCCCTGCAGCTGCTCCTCGGTGACCTGGACGACCTGCGAGGGCAGGCAGCCGGCGTGGGCGAAGGCGAGGACGGCGGTCTCGTCGCCGATGAACAGAACGGTGCTGGTGCGCTCCTGCTCGGAGTCGCCCGGGGTGCGGCAGGACGTGCAGTCGTAACTGCCCGGGGCGTTCTCTCCGGCGAGCAGCCGGTCGGCTTCTTCGTCGCCGATCTCGGCGCGTACGGCGTCGCTGACGTCGAGCATGCGCGGCACGGTGGCTCCCTCGGGATGCGGTGCTGGGTCGGCCGGGTGGCTCCCGGCCGATGAGCCCCGGGGTTCCGGGCTCATGAAGAAGACAACGGACGTCCTGTGGTGGGAGTCACGCCCCGAGCCGAACCGGTTCGAACCATCCACCGCACAGCGTCACCTTCGGTGCGGAACCTGCCACTCACCGTCAACTCATCGCGTGGTCAAGGGACTTGAATGGGTGAAGTGGGTCACAGGCCGCTGGGGCGGTTGGTCGACAAATGCCGAAATCGACGGATGAAATAGGTGGCCGAAAATCGCCGATACTCGCGGTAACAGGCAACTGGCCTGGACCGACGAGCAGTTGGTTGATTCCGGCCGCTCGTCCTCCCTACATTCCTCCGCCGTGTGCAACGAGCACCGCTCGGGTACGTCCGCCGGCCGGCACAGGCAGAGCACCGTCGCCGACACCGGCCGCGGCGGACGGGGCGGGCGCGAGGAGCCGCGGTGATCCGCGGCGAGGCGCGCTCCGCCTGGGGGAGCCCGGGTTCGTGGAGAGGGAATCACATGTCCGAGTGTGCCGATACCACCCGCACCACCGCCCGTCCCGACAGCGCCCGCAAGGGTCGTACAGCCGCCGCGCTCGCCGGAGCCGCTCTGCTGGCCCCGCTGGGAGTGCTGGCCGCGACCGGCAACGCCGCCGCGGCGGACAACGGAGTGTGGGACCGCATCGCCCAGTGCGAGAGCGGCGGCAACTGGCACATCAACACCGGCAACGGCTACTACGGCGGGCTCCAGTTCTCCGCCGGCACCTGGCGCGCGTACGGCGGCACCGCCTACGCCCCGACGGCCGACCGGGCCTCCAGGAGCGCGCAGATCGCCGTCGCCACCAAGGTCCAGCAGGCCCAGGGCTGGGGCGCCTGGCCGGTCTGTTCGGGCCGCGCCGGAGCCTTCGGTGCGGCACCCGCGGCGGCTTCCCCGGGTTCCTCCGGCAGCGCCGCCTCGAAGGGCGTGACGACGAAGTCCGCCCCGACGAAGTCCGCCCCGACGAAGACGCCGGAACGCTCCCCGGCGCACACGGGCCGCAGCGCGTCCCGCGGTGACTACACCGTCCGCGAGGGCGACACGCTGAGCACCATCGCGGCCCGGCACGGGACCACCTGGCAGCGGATCTACGCCGCCAACAAGGCCGTCATCGGCGGTGACCCCGACCTGATCGTGCCCGGACAGCGCCTGGCGCTCTGACGTCGGTCGCACTCCGGGCGCCGATCGTCCGGCACGAGGCAGCCGCTGTTCCGACCAGGACAGCGGCTGTCCGCATCCGCTGGCAGACTCGGCCCCATGTTGGAGACCTCGGCGCGACTGCTGCGCCTGCTCTCGCTGCTCCAGGCCCACCGCGAGTGGTCCGGCGCCGAACTCGCCGAACGGCTCGGCGTCACGGCGCGCACCGTCCGCCGGGACGTGGACCGGCTGCGCGATCTGGGCTACCCGGTCAACGCCAGCCCCGGCACCGGCGGCGGCTACCAGCTGGGCGCGGGCGCCGAACTCCCGCCGCTGCTGCTGGACGACGACGAGGCCGTCGCGGTGGCCGTGGGCCTGCGCACCGCCGCCGGGCACGGCATCGAGGGCATCGGCGAGACCTCCGTACGCGCCCTCGCCAAGCTGGAGCAGGTGCTTCCGAACCGGCTGCGCCGCCGGGTGAGCGCCCTCAACGCCTTCACCGTGCCGATGCTGCGCGACGGCCCGCCGGTGTCCCCGGTCGACCCGGCCCTGCTCACCGAACTCGCCCACCTGTGCCGGGACACCGAGCGGCTGCGGTTCGAGTACCGCAGCCACGAGGGCGCCGCGAGCCGCCGCACCGTCGAGCCGTACCGGCTGGTGTGCACCGAGCGGCGCTGGTACCTGGTCGCCTGGGACGTCGACCGGGCGGACTGGCGGACCTTCCGCGTCGACCGCATCACCCCCAGGCCCCCGCACGGCCCGCGCTTCACCCCGCGCGAGCCGCCCGCCGAGGACCTCGCCGCCTATGTGTCGAAGGGCGTCTCCACGCGCGCGTACGCCACGCACTCCGCCGTCCGGCTGCTGGTTCCGCTGCACGAGGCCGCCGATCGCGTCTCGCCGTCCGCCGGAACGCTTCAGGCCGACGGGGAGGACGCGTGCATCCTGCGCAGCGGGGCCGCGAACCTGGACGTGATGGTCGTGCACATCATGCTGCTGGGCCTCCCCTTCGAGGTGCTGGAGCCCGCCGAGCTGACCGAGGCGGTCAGGAGGATTCGGGACCGGCTTGATGCCGCTCTGGCTCGGGCTGGGGAGCCTGGCCCGCGTACTCCGGGTGGTGCAGGTCGAACGCCGGGGACTCCGAGCGGATCCGGGGCAGGGTGACGAAGTTGTGCCGGGGCGGCGGGCAGGAGGTCGCCCACTCCAGGGAGCGGCCGTAGCCCCAGGGGTCGTCGGCCTCGACCTTCTCGCCGTGGTGGGCGGTCTTCCAGACGTTGTAGAGGAACGGCAGCGTCGACAGGCCGAGCAGGAAGGAGCCGATCGTCGAGACCGTGTTGAGCGCGGTGAACCCGTCGGCCGCCAGGTAGTCGGCGTACCGGCGGGGCATGCCCTCGGCACCCAGCCAGTGCTGGACCAGGAACGTGGTGTGGAAGCCCACGAACAACGTCCAGAACTGGATCTTCCCGAGCCGCTCGTCCAGCATCTTCCCGGTGAACTTCGGCCACCAGAAGAAGAAGCCGGCGAAGACCGCGAAGACGACCGTGCCGAAGACGACGTAGTGGAAGTGCGCGACCACGAAGTACGAGTCCGTGACGTGGAAGTCCATCGGCGGCGACGCCAGGATCACCCCCGTCAGGCCGCCGAACAGGAACGTCACGAGGAAGCCCAGCGCCCACAGCATCGGCGTCTCGAAGGACAGCGAGCCCTTGATCATGGTGCCGGTCCAGTTGAAGAACTTCACGCCCGTCGGCACCGCGATCAGGAACGACATGAAGGAGAAGAACGGCAGCAGCACCGCGCCCGTCGCGAACATGTGGTGCGCCCAGACCACGATCGACAGACCGGTGATCGCCATGGTCGCGCCGATCAGCGTCAGGTAGCCGAAGATCGGCTTGCGGCTGAACACCGGGATGATCTCCGTGATGATCCCGAAGAACGGCAGCGCGATGATGTAGACCTCGGGGTGCCCGAAGAACCAGAACAGGTGCTGCCACAGCAGCGCCCCGCCGTTCGCCGCCTGGAACACCTGCGAGCCGAAGCGCCGGTCCGACTCCAGCACCAGCAGCGTCGCCGCCAGCACCGGGAACGCCATCAGGATCAGGATCGACGTGAACAGCGTGTTCCAGGTGAAGATCGGCATCCGGAACATCGTCATGCCCGGCGCGCGCATCCCGATGATGGTGGCGATGAAGTTGACCGCGCCGAGGATCGTCCCGAAGCCGGCCAGCGCCAGGCCCGTGATCCACAGGTCCGGGCCGATGCTGGGGGAGTGTCTGAGGTCGTTGAGCGGCGCGTAGGCGAACCAGCCGAAGGCGGCCGGCCCGTCCGGCACCAGGAGCGAGCCCAGCACGATCAGCCCGCCGAACGCGAACAGCCAGTACGAGAGCATGTTCAGCCGTGGGAAGGCCACGTCCGGGGCGCCGATCTGCAACGGCATCAGCTCGTTGGCGAAACCCGCGAAGCTCGGCGTCGCGAACAGCAGCAGCATGATCGTGCCGTGCAGCGTGAACAGCTGGTTGTACTGGTTGTTGTCCATGAGCTGCAGTCCGGGCCGGGCCAGCTCGGCGCGCATCAGCAGCGCCATGATCCCGCCGGCCAGGAAGAAGCCGAACGCCGTGATCAGGTACAGATGACCGATCTTCTTGTGGTCGGTGGTGGTGAGCCAGTCGACGACCAGCCGGCCGCCGCGACTGCCCCGCACCGGTCGTGCCGCCGCCCCTACGGTCTCGGTCCCCATCGCTCGCTCGCCCCTTCGCTCGTCGCGCCCGGGCCCGCCGCAGCCCGCGGCACGCGTACCCGCGAGCCGGCGTCTCGATGCTCGCGGGGCCGTGGGCTCCGACAGACGGCGTACGGCGGTCGTGTGCCGAATCCGTGAATTTCCTATGCGGCGTCAGCTGACCGGACACCGCAGGGGATTGCCGGGAATCGCGCCCCGGGCCCGCCCCGATCCCCACTGCGGCACTTTCCGCCGGGTAATTCGAAGTGGCACCGCGACACGCGTGAATTCTGTTCGATTACCCCGGTAAGCCGTACGGAAACCCCCGAACGTGTGACGGAGTTCGAAGGAAACACGGGAGGGGAAGCTGTGACAGAAGTGTGACCGGAGGCGGATGCGTCTCTTACCCGGCCGTGCCCGGCTTCCGTCGCCGCCCGATGCGGCCTAGCGTGGCGGCATGGCACCGATTCCCACTCCGCCAGCGGAGCCCCAGGACAGTCCGGACGGGTACGTCGGCCTCGACGCCGCGCACGCCGAGCGGCTCGCTCGGCAGCGGGGGTGGTCGGCGGTACGGTCACTGCCGCCGGGCGCGATCATCACCATGGAGTACCGGGTCGGGCGGCTCAACTTCGAGGTGCGCGACGGCCGGGTGGCCCGTGCCTGGAAGGGCTGACCCCGGCGCTCGGACGCGTGCACGACGAAGGCCCCGTCTCCCTCTCGGGAGCGGGGCCTTCGTCGTGGCGCGGGTTGGCTGTGCGTACCGGACCCGCTGCCTCTCGCGCCGTCAGCCGCCGGTCAGGGGGCGGGCCGGCTGGGACGTGCCGCGGGGGAGGCGGTCGGCGTGCGGTGGGCGGCGGCTGCCCACGGGGGTGACCGGGGTGCGTTCGGAGCGGGCCGTGTGGGGTCCGGGGGCCAGGTGCATCGGACCCCGGGAGGCGCGTGTCGAGGAGACCGGTTCGCGTACCGGGGTCGGCTCGGCGGGCACCCCGCGCGGCTTGAGCACCACCGGCGTGACGGGGACGACCGGTTCGGCGACGGGCCGGCTGCGGCGGGCGCGCCAGCTGTCGCGCAGGTCGAAGAGCCATCCTTCCGCCGTGGCGATCAGCGGCTCGAACCACGGCAGGGCCAGCAGGATGAGCAGGCCGGCGGCCCAGCCCAGCAGCACGTCGCTCAGCCAGTGCGTACCGAGGTAGACGGTGGTGAGGCCGACGCCGAGCGAGGTGACCGCCGACAGCGCCGACAGCCAGCGGCGCGCTCTCGGGGTGGAGGCCAGATACGCCAGGATGCCCCAGGTCACCACGGCGTTGGCGGTGTGGCCGCTGGGGAATATATCGCCGCCGAGGCCCATCTCGTTCGAGCCGATCACGGTGGCGTAGTGCGGACCGAGCCGCCCCATGCCGATCTTGGCGGCGCCGACCGTCATGTTCAGCAGCAGCAGTGAGGCGGCCAGGGTCAGCAGCGGGCGGAGCGTGTGCTGCCGCCAGGAGCGCCAGCCGAGCCAGGCCGCGACCATCACGGCGGTGGGGCCGCGCTGGCCCAGCACCACGTAGTAGTCGAGGAACGCGTGGATCTCCGGCCACTGCTGGTACGGCCGGAAGAACATGACCTGCCAGTCCAGCCGGACCAGCCAGGAGGTGGTCACCACGGCCCACACGATCGCCAGGTAGAAAGCCAGGGTCGCCGAGAACAGAACGACCCGGTGCCGGCTCATCCTCGGCACGTCGATGTGGGCCGGTCGTTCCGGCTCACGGTCCAGCCTGGCGAACACCCGGTCCAGACGCCGGGTGAGGTTTCGTTCGGTACGCACCCAATCGACGTTACAGCGAGTGAGTGGTGGTCCCGGTCGAAACAGGGGCTTTGTGATGACGATGTGATGTGGGAAACGTCTCAAGGGCGGTGCGAATTCCCGGCATTCCGCAATCCTGTGAGGCCCTTCTCTTCAATTCCTTTGATCATGCCGGGCGTTGTTTATATGGCGCTTATGAATGCGTTAACCCGATCCTGACGTGGAATTGGCCGGAGCGTCATCGGGCCGACGAAGTCGATCATGGAGGACCGGAGCCGTTCAGCCAGAACGCCCCGTAGACCGCCGACGCGACCGCCAACCCCGCCGTGACCAGCACCGATCGGGACGTGCGCAGCCGGGCCAGGGCGCAGGCGAGGGGCAGCAGTACCGGGAACGCGGGCATCAGCAGCCGCGGCTTGGAGCCGAAGTAGCTCGACGCGCACAGGGCGAGCGCGAGCACGACACCCGTGTACACCAGCAGTTCGACCGGCTGACGCCCGCGGACACCGGTGACGTACAGCCAGATCAGCAGGGCGACCCCGATGATCAGGCCGACCCCGGCGAGGGCGGACGGGAATGACGTGAACTTGTCGGCCACGAAGCGGGCGAAGGCGTAGCCGCCGTCGAACCCGTTGCGCCAGCCGGCCTGGACGTCCAGGTATCCGAGCGGGCCCTTGCCGGTGCGATGGCCGACCCAGAGGACATAACCGGCGGCACCGAGCGGAGCGAGCGCCATCCCGAGCGCGCGACGCCAGACCGGGGCGTGGGGAGTTGACTGTGCGCCATGGGTGAGGGAAGAGGCCCCTGTGCCGAAAGCGGCCGACGGGGCCTGTGTTACCGCGGGGGCGTGCGTCTTGTGGTGCGTGCCCTTCGCCGCGCGCTCGCTCCCCGCGCGTGCGCGGTGCCCCTGCGCCGGGGCGCGTTCGTCGTTGGACGCGCCGTGCGCACGCCGCGCGCTTCGCTCTCGCACGAACGAGACCACGCAGGCCACCCACACCGCCGCGACCACCGCCGCCCCCACCGGCCGGGTCAGTCCCGCGAGCGCCGCCAGCAGACCCGCGCTCACCCACCGCCCGGTCAGCACCGCGTACAGCGACCAGGCCGCCAGCGCCGTGAACAGCGACTCGCTGTACGCCATCGACTGCACGATCCCGACCGGCAGCACCGCCCACAGCAGCACCGCGCACCAGCCCACCCGGGGGCCGTACACCCGATCGGCGACCGCCAAGACGCCGGCCGCCGCGGCCGCCGAGGCGAGCAGGCTCACCACGAAACCGGCGTCCGCGTACGACAGCGGTACGACCGCGTGCAGCAGCCGCTCCAGCCACGGCAGCAGCGGGAAGAACGCCAGGTTCGAGTGGATGTCGCCGTTCGGCAGCCGCACCTCGTAGCCGTACCCCAGCTCGGCGACCCGCGTGTACCACAGCGAGTCCCAGCGCGCGGTGAGCAGGGTGTACGCGCTCTTGCCGCGCGCGGCGCTCCACGCCACCAGCGCCAGCAGTCCCAGAGCGCGGACCGCCGCGTAGCCCAGGAGGGCCGGCGCCGCCCGGCGCAGGAGGGGGGCGGGGGAGGGGGCCACGCGCGTTTCAAGATCGGTCACGGGCTCGATTATCGACCGGACGGGGAACCGGACAGCTCGCCGGGTCGTGGTCAAGACAGGGCGACGTGGCGTACGCCACACGGGTTCCGTCACGCGTGTGAGAGGTCCGCCACGTGTCCCCGCGACGAACTCGCGTACGCTGACGAGCCACCCGCGTGGGTTTGCGCGGGCCGGAGACACCGCTCCTCTCCGGCCGTACGACAGGGAGTCCCCACCCCGTCGCTCCGCCCCACGCGAGGGATGATCTGGGAGGTACGTACATGTCCGGGACGACCACGGCTGCCGTACGGCCGCGCCGTCGGGCGGCCGGGGCCGGTGCCAACCGCTGGGTCGTCCTCGTCGTCCTCTGCGTGAGCCTGCTGCTCGTCGCCCTCGACGCGACCGTGCTGCACGTGGCGGTCCCCGCCGTCACCGAGGACCTCAGGCCCGGCGCCATGGAACTGCTCTGGATCGTCGACGTCTACCCGCTGGTCTGCGCCTCGCTGCTCATCCTCTTCGGCACCCTGGGCGACCGCGTCGGCCGCAGACGTGTGCTGCTGCTCGGCTACGCCCTCTTCGGCGTCGCCTCCGCCGTGGCCGCCTTCGCGCCCAGCGCCCAGACGCTGATCCTCGCCCGCGCGCTGCTCGGCGTCGGCGGCGCCATGATCATGCCCGCGACCCTGTCGATCCTCCGCCAGGTCTTCCCCGACCGCCGCGAACGCGCGCTCGCCATCGGCATCTGGAGCGCGGTCGCCGCCGTCGGCGCGGCCGTCGGCCCGCTGCTGGGAGGCTTCCTGCTGGAGCACTTCTGGTGGGGCGCGGTCTTCCTCGTCAACATCCCGCTGATGCTGGTCAGTCTGCCGGTGGGCCGGATCCTGCTGCCCGAGTCCCGGGGCGATCGCGCCGGCCCCTGGGACGTGACCGGCGCGCTGATGGCGGCGGCCGGACTCTTCGGTGTCGTGCTCGGGGTGAAGCGGCTGGGCGGCGGCGAGGGGGCGGCGAGTCCCTTCACGGTGCTGCCGCTGCTGGCCGGTGCGGGCCTCCTCTTCTTCTTCGCGCGGCGCCAGCGCCGGCTCTCCCACCCGCTGGTGGACCTGCGGATGTTCCGCCGGCCCGCGTTCAGCACCGCCGTGGGCTGCATCGTGCTGGCGATGCTCGCCCTGGTCGGCCTGGAGCTGATCGCCGCCCAGTACCTGCAACTGGTGCTCGGCCTCTCGCCCCTGCAGACCGGCCTCAGGCTGCTGCCCCTGACCATCGCCGCGATGGCGGCGGGCCTGGCGGGCGCGCGGATGCTGCGCCGCTTCGGACCGCGCCGCATGGTGTGCTTCGGTTTCTGCCTGACGGCGGCCGCCGTGCTGACCCTGACGGCGATGGGCGGCTCCGACAACGCGCCGCTGCTGCTGGCCGGCTTCGTGCTGCTGGGCTTCGGCCTGGAGACCACGCTCTTCGGCGCCTACGAGTCGATGCTCAGCGAGGCCCCGGCGGACCAGGCCGGCGGCGCGGCGGCGATCGGCGAGACCTCGTACCAGCTAGGCGCCGGGATCGGCATCGCGCTGCTCGGCAGTGTGATGAACGCGGCCTACGCGCCGGGGCTGCGGTCGGTGCCGGGCGTTCCGCGGCGCGCGTCGGACGCGGCGGGGCACTCGCTCGGCGAGGCCTACGAGGTCGCCGGACGCCTCGGCGGATCCGCCGGGGACGCGCTGCGCCGGGCGGCGCGGGACTCCTTCGTGCACGGGCTGCACATGACGCTGCTGGCGAGCGCGGGTCTGTTGCTGCTGGGCGCGGTGATGGCGCTGCGGCTGCCGTGGATCATGCAGTGCGGCGACGAGGAGCCGGCCGGTGCCGAGGTGGAGCTGCCGGCGCCGCGGGAGTCGGAGACGGCGGCCGAGAAGCCGCGGGTCTCCGCCTGACCTCCTCTGGACGTGCGGGACACTGCACCGTAACGTCGGCTGGAGAGTCGTAACTAGCGCTGCTAGTTTTGCTGCGTTCCCGTGTCCCGGAGGGTGTTCCATGTCCGCGTCCGCGAAGCTGCCCCCGTTCGATGCCGCCGACCCGCTCGGGATCGACGACCTGCTGGACCCGGAGGACCTGGCGATCCGGGACACCGTCCGCAGCTGGGCGGCCGACCGTGTGCTGCCGTACGTGGCCGACTGGTACGAGAAGGGCGAACTGCCGCAGATCCGGGAACTCGCGCGGGAGCTCGGCGGCATCGGCGCCCTCGGCATGTCCCTCACCGGGTACGGCTGCGCCGGTGCGACGGCCGTGCAGTACGGACTGGCCTGCCTGGAGCTGGAGGCGGCCGACTCGGGCATCCGGTCGCTGGTCTCCGTGCAGGGCTCCCTCGCCATGTACGCGATCCACCGGTTCGGCAGCGAGGAGCAGAAACAGGAGTGGCTGCCGCGCATGGCCGCCGGCGAGGTGATCGGCTGCTTCGGCCTGACCGAGCCCGACCACGGCTCCGACCCGGCCTCCCTGCGCACCTACGCCAAGCGCGACGGCGACGACTGGGTGCTGAGCGGCCGCAAGATGTGGATCACCAACGGATCGGTCGCCGGGGTGGCCGTCGTCTGGGCGCAGACGGAGGAGGGCATCCGCGGCTTCGTCGTCCCCACCGACAGCCCCGGCTTCTCGGCGCCGGAGATCAAGCACAAGTGGTCCCTGCGCGCCTCCGTCACCAGCGAACTGGTCCTGGACGACGTGCGGCTGCCCGCGACGGCGGTCCTTCCCGAGGTCACCGGCCTGCGCGGACCGCTCAGCTGCCTGTCCCACGCCCGCTACGGCATCGTCTGGGGCGCCATGGGCGCCGCGCGCAGCAGCTTCGAGGCGGCCGTGGAGTACGCGAAGACGCGGGAGCAGTTCGGGCGACCCATCGGCGGCTTCCAGCTCACCCAGGCCAAGCTCGCCGACATGGCGGTCGAACTGCACAAGGGAATCCTGCTCGCCCACCATCTGGGGCGCCGGATGGACGCCGGCCGCCTGCGTCCCGAGCAGGTCAGCTTCGGCAAGCTCAACAACGTCCGCGAGGCCATCGAGATCTGCCGTACGGCGCGGACGATCCTCGGTGCCAACGGGATCTCGCTCGAGTACCCCGTGATGCGGCACGCGACCAACCTCGAGTCGGTGCTCACCTATGAGGGCACCGTCGAGATGCACCAGCTCGTGCTGGGCAAGGCGCTCACCGGGCTCGACGCCTTCCGGTGAGCACCCGAGGGGGCAGGGCCGGGGAACGGCCCTGCCTCAGCTCTGGTTGAAGAATCCGTCCTCGCGACGCGAGGCAGGCTCGCCGCTGATGATCTCCGTGTTGGCGGGCGTCAGCAGGAAGACCCGGTTGGCGACCCGCTCGATGGTGCCCCGCAGGCCGAAGGTGAGCCCCGCCGCGAAGTCCACGACGCGCTTGGCGTCGGCGGGCTCCATCGCCGTGAGGTTCATGATGACCGGGACCCCGTCCCGGAACAGCTCGCCGATGGCGCGGGCGTCCCGGAAGCTGTCCGGGGTGACCGTGCCGATCCGGCGGCCCTTCTCCTCGGCCGTGTCCGTGGCCACCTTCACCCGGGGGTCCGTGACCCAGGCGTCCCCGGACTCGGTGCCCTCGGAGTAGTCGTCGTCGTAGTAGCGCTCGTCATCGTTGTCGTCGACGAGGCCGAGCCACGCACTCGCCTTGCGTACCGATCCCATGGACGCCTCCTCTCACAGCGGTCTTTCTTGCTTTCCGCATCCCTATGGTCATCCATGATGCGGACGGCGCGCCAAGTGGATAGACGCCGCGCGGGGGGTTTGTGACGGTACTGGTGCACAGCGGATCCGTCGAGAGTCCTTGTGCCCCAAGGGTCGCGACTCATACGGCTGCTGACTGTGAGTGAAATATGATTGTCGGCGGCGGATGGGTGATGCACCGTGCGTACGGGTGAACGGCACCCCTGATACGACCCGACTGTCGGCCGATACGATGCCGCAGCTCAACGTCGTCCTACGGCACGGGGGATCGTCGTGTTCGGAATCGTCAGGCCCTGCTCCCATCGGCTCGGGGAGAACCTCAAGAACCAGTGGATGGCCCACTTGTGCGGGCTGTGTCTCGCACTGCGCCGGGACCACGGGCAATTCGCGCGCATCGTGACGAACTATGACGGGCTTCTGATATCGGTTCTGACGGAGGCTCAGGCGGGTGTGCGCAGCGGCGGGCGGCGCACGGCCGGCCCGTGCGCCCTGCGCGGAATGCGCACCGCCTCCGTCGCCCAGGGCGAGGGCGCGCGACTCGCCGCCGCCGTCTCCCTGGTTCTCGCCTCCGCCAAGGTGCGTGACCATGTCGCCGACGGCGACGGGCTGCTGGCGCGCAGACCGGTGGCGGCCGCGGCGCGCCGGGTCGCGGCGGGCTGGGGGAGAGCCGGGGCGCGCGGCGGATCGGCGGTCGGCTTCGACACGGACGTCCTCGTCGACGCCGTCGACCGGCAGCTCGGCATCGAGACGCTCGCCGGACCCGGCACCCCGATCCTGACGGTCACCGAGCCGACGGAGACCGCGACGGCGGCCGCCTTCGCGCACACGGCGGTGCTGGCCGGGCGGCCGGCCAACGCGGAGCCGCTCGCCGAGGCGGGCCGGCTGTTCGGACGGCTCGCCCACCTGCTGGACGCCGTGGAGGACAGGCACGCTGACGCCGCGTCAGGCGCCTGGAACCCGCTCACCGCCACCGGTACGTCACTGCCGGAGGCCCGGCGGCTGGCCGACGACGCCCTGCACGGCATCCGGCTGGCACTGCGGGAGGCGGAGTTCACCGACGGCAAGCTGGTCCACCTGCTGCTGGTGCACGAGCTGGCCCGATCGGTGGACCGGTCGTTCGGGACGGTGCCGGCGTGCGCGGCGCATCGGCCGGGGCCGGGTGCGGATGAGCACGGCCGGCTCGAGGCGGGGATGCCACAGGGTCCGTACGGGCCGCAGCCGGGGATGCCGCAGGGGCCGTACGGCGGCGGCAATCCGTATCTGGGCGCCGGTGACGCGTACGCGGGTGGCGGCAATCCGTATGCCGGTGGGGGCGGCGCCGGAGGGGCCGGCGGGGGTGGTGGTTTCGGTGGAGGCGGCGGTGGCTTCGGGAGCGGCCCCGCGTCCGTGCCGCCGAAGGGGCGGCGCGGGTTCTGGGCGGGGTGCGGGATGTTCCTGACGCTGTGCTGCACCTGCAAGATGTGCTGCGCCGAGGAGTACGAGGGGCCGTGGTCGCGGAAGAAGCGCAACGGCTGCTGCCAGTACTGCGACTGCTCGTGCCCGGGCGGCTGCGACGGGTGCGACTGCTGCTGCCCTTGCGACGGGTGCTGAGCCTCTCGCGCGTCGCCCGCCGGGCGCCGGGCCCCTGGGACGTCAAAGACTCCGCAGGGACGCCACGTTCCGCAACTCGTACTCATATCCGCGCTTGTTTTCCGGGATCAGCACCAGCATGTCGCGGAAGAAGCGCTCCGCGGCCTGCCCAAGGGCGAGAGTGAATTCACCGTCCCGGATACGGGCGACACGCTTTCCATCGCCGGCATCGCAGCGGATCAAGAGATCAGACTGTCCGACCCGCTCGATGGACAGGTGGATCGGCTGATCCGGGAACAGTACTTCGGCGCGGCCCGATTTCTTCGCCTCTATAGTCAGCTTGACGAGGTAGGCCCATAGCTGGTCGACGTAGTCCCACATGCTCTGGTCGATCAACTGCACACCGTTGACCGTGAGTGCCAATGCACCCTCCACATAGAAGGGGTCTCCATCGTAAGAAGTGACTTCTTCCACCGCGGTGAATTCGCCGGCGGCATTGCGGAGGTAGGTGGAAATCTCAATCATCAATCAACCCGGTGTTTCGAGGTGGAGGTGCTGCCGCAAGGGTGCGGCGGGGGGGGGGGGGGGGGGGGGGGGGGGGGGGGCGGGGCGCGGGGGGGGGGGGGGGGGGGGGGGGGGGGGGGGGGGGGGGGGGGGGGGG
>NZ_JBICWR010000033.1:0-56813 GCF_043199855.1 Streptomyces sp. NPDC048521 | reverse complement strand
CGGCTCGATCCGGTCCCACATCGCATCAGTGATCACTAATCGGACAGGCATATCCGATCAACTGACTTACCGACCAAAGAGACACGCGCTAGTCGCCCTACGGTGGCCGGGCCCGACCGGAACGCGGGCGGGTCAGGGCGTGGCCGCCATGCCTTCGAGTTGCGTCGAGTCGATCTCCTTGCGGGAGGAGATTCCCAGCTTCGCGAACACCTTGCGCAGATGCCATTCGACCGTGTGAGGGCTGAGAAACAGCCGGGCGCCGATCTCCGGGTTGGTGAACCCTCCCTGGGCAAGTCGCGCGATCTCGACTTCTTTCGCGGTGAGAACCACCGGCGTCGCCGTGGCAGGTTTGCGAACCTTCACCCCCGCGGCCTGCAGCTCCCGTCGCGCGCGCTCCGCGAATGCCTCGGCCCCGGCTTCGCTGAGCATCTCGTGTGCCTCGCTCAGCCGGGAACGGGCCTCCGCCCGTCGCTGTTCCAGGCGAAGCCACTCACCGTAGCGAAGCCGCGCCCGGGCGCTGTCCATCCGGGCCTCCGCCGTGTCGAGTTGCTCGATCGCTTCCCGGTGCAGGCCGTCGGCGGCCTGCCCCTCGCTCACCAGGGCACGAGTGGCGGCGGATATGCCGAGCGCCCAGGCGGTCCCGCTGACCTGGGCCATCTCCTCGATCGTCCGCACAGCCTCGGCCGCACGCGCGGTACGCCCCAGTCGTACGGCCGCTTCGACGAGTTCCACCCGGGACTGGAGGGACAGTCCGAGTTCCTGCGGGTTCTCGCATCCACGCTCGGCGCAGGCGTAAGCCTCCTCGTATCGGCCGAGGCCGTTGTAGAGGACCGCCTCCGCCCACTGGGTTGCCGTTGTCACCTTGCCCTCACCCCGCAGGAGACGGTCGTGCGTGACGGCCTCGATGGCCTGCCGGGTCGTGGACTCCCGTCCCTTGAAGGGCTCCACGACGAGTGCTCCGTAGTGCGCGAAGAAGCTGCTGCCCGTGGCCTCACCGATCGCGTTCGCTTCCACGGCAAGGGAATCGGCGCCGCGGAGGTCGCCGGCGAACACCCGGTTGGACAGGCGCAGAAGGAGGGCCGAGGGGAGCACGGCGAGCGCTCCATTGCCGCGGGCGAGGTCGACCAACCGTGCCGAGAGCTCGGACCAGGCGGCGAAGTCCCAGGTGCTGTGTGCCATGCGGCACACGAGCGGAAGCCACCCCAGACCGTCCTCCTGTGAGAGCTCTTCCGTGCGGAACGCGGCCACGGCCTTCATGAGGATCGGGGCGCCCACGGAGTAATCCTCGGTGATCACCCGGGCGAGACCGGTCAGGAGGAGTCCCTCGCGGCTCGCGGTGTCGACGTGGCCCGGCGCGCTCAGCACCGCCTCGGCGACGTCGCGGACCCCGCCCGTGGCCAGCCGGCCCGCGGTCAGGGCCGCGTAGATCGCGTCCCGGTAGGTCTGACCGGCAAGGTCGGAGTCGAACGGCTGGAGCCGCTTGGCCGCTTCGAGCAACAGCGGCAGTCCGGCGCCGGCACTCTTGGCCGCAGACGTGATCTGTCCCCGCAGCAGGGTCGCCTGTCCGGCTTCGACCTCGTCGAGGTGGCTCAGTTCCGCCGCATCGACCAGTTCCCGCGCAGCGTCGAAGGCTCCCGCCTGGTATTTGGCCTGCGCCGCGGCCAAGGCCCTGGCTCCGCGGCGTACGGGATCCGGGGTCAGTTCGGTGGCTCGGTGCAGGAAGGCCGCCGCCGCCGCGATTCCGCCGCGCGCCTGCGCCCGCCCGGCGGATCCCTCCAGTTCGGCGGCCACGGCCTCGTCCGGTCCCATCGTCGCGCTCGCCAGGTGCCATACGCGGCGTTCGGGATAGAGCCTCGCGTCGATCGAGTCGGCCAGAGCTCTGTGCACGCGCCGCCGCTCCTCGAAGCCGACGGCGCGATACGCCGCGGACCGGACCAGCGGATGGCGGAAGCGCACCCAGGTGCCGAGCGTCATCAGACCGGACGCCTCGGCGTGGGTCACGGCGGTGTCCACGGAGATTCCCAGGCGCTCGGCAGCCTGTCGCAGCAGGGCCACGTCACCGACCGGCTCGGTGGCGGCGATGAGCAGCAATTGTTGCGCCTCCACCGGAAGCGACTGGATCCGGCGCAGGAAGCCCGCCTCGATCTGGCTGGACAGCGGCCGGGCCTCGGGCCCGGCGAGTCCTCCGGCCATGTCGACGGCGGTCAGGCCTCGCGGCAGCTCCAGCAGGGCCAGCGGATTGCCGCGGGTCTCGGCGACGATGCGGTCCCGCACACGCTGATCGAGCGGGCCGGTGACGACGGAGTCGAGGAGTCTGCGGGATTCGTGCTCGTTCAATCCACGCACCACGAGCTCCGGCAAGTCGGCGAGGATCTCGCGGGAGCCGGACTCGCGGACGGCCAGGACGAGCAGAACGGATTCGGCGAGCAGCCGGCGAGCGACGAACTCCAGAGTCTGGGCCGACACCCGGTCCAGCCACTGCGCGTCGTCGACCAGGCAGAGCAGCGGCTCGTCGCCGACGGCCCCGGCGAGCAGGCTCAGGGTGGCCAGGCCGACCAGAAACCGGTCGGGCGCAGCTCCGACCTGCATCCCGAACGCTGTGCGCAGTGCGTTGCGCTGCGGTTCGGGAAGATCATCGAGATGGGACAGCAGCGGAGCGCAGAGCTGATGCAACCCGGCGTAGGAGAGCTCCATCTCGGACTGCACGCCGGCCGCCCTGACGACGCGGCATCCGGTAGCCCGGTCGAGCAGGTGGTTCAGCAGCTCGGTCTTCCCGATCCCCGCCTCACCACGCACCACCATGACCCCGCTTCGCCCCGCCCTGGCCCGGGCGAGGAGGTCATCGAGAACCTGGCACTCCTGCCGGCGTCCGATGAGCCCGATCCGTGCTCCGTCCCTCGCCATGGCAGCCTCCCCGCCGCCACGATACCCCGGCATTCAACGTCCGCGCGCCTGTCTCAAACTCGCCGCTCTTCGTTTCACGGCGGGCGCGATCCGCTCCTGTCCGTTCCCGTTCCGTCATCCTCTGTTTCGCCCCGCTCGTGGCCCTGACGTCGGCAGGGCTCGCCGAGGGGCGATGCGACTGTGCGGAACGAGCAGCAGCGACACCGTTCGGCACTCGCGCACCGGCCAGGGCGCGGTGGCCGGAAGCCGCTGCGAGGACGTGCGCGGCAAACCCGGTGACGCGTCGGTGGATCAGGCCACCGATCCCACGAGGACTGCCGTGCACACGAACGTCACCACGGTGATCAGGGCCATGGCGATCAGGGTCCCTCGCAGCCATCGCCCGAACCGGATGTGGTGCGCCGCCTCGGCTGCGCCGACGCTGTCGGCGATGTGCTTCGTCACCATGCGGGCCACGTGCTTCTGCTCCTCGAGATACCACAGCTCGATATCCCTCTTCTGCTCATGGGTCAGCCCGTCCGTCTGTGCGGTGAAGGCGGCCACACGCCGGCGAGCAGCACTGAGATGAGCCTCCCGGTACAGATAGGCCTCTATGTCGACCAGCCCACGAGCGGCCTGTTTCTCCGTGTTCATGATGCGCTCCCAGAGTCGGTGGCCCGGCGCTCGGAACCCGGACCGGGCTGCGGGGTCGCGCGATGACTCGTGCACCGCGCACTTCGCGTCGGTTTACCCATAAGTGGGACCTGAGGTACCGGCCACGTGTGACAGTGTGCGCCGGATTTCGGTACTACGGGCCGACGGGGTCCTCGGGTGATGAACGGTGCCTGGAGCAATCAGGCGCCGAAGAGGAAATTGCCGGGCACCCGGCGGGCGACGGCCGTCGGCACGTGCCTTCGCCGCGCCTGCGGGCGGCCGACCGCGCATTCGATCGGCCACCCGACGGCCCGGTGCGCAGACCGCTCAGCCGGTCGCCTGCGCCGCCTCGTCGATCAGGCGCGCGACGTCACCGGGACGCGCGACGCTGACCGCGTGGGAGGCGGGAACGCTCACCGCGGTGGCCTTCGCGCGCTCGGCCATGAAGGTCTGCACCTGCGCCGGGATGTTCCGGTCCTCGGTGGCCACGAGGACCCACGACGGGATGTTCTTCCACGCCGGGGCGGAGGCACCCTCCGCCAGCGCGGCATCGGCCACGGGTCGCTGGGTGGCGGCCATGATCGCCGCGGTCCCTTCCGGGACGTCGGCGGCGAACTGCTGGTGGAACTTGCTCTTCTCGATGTAGAGATCTGCCACCTGGCTACCGTCGGCCAGTGTGACCGGCACCGGGTGGAGCGCCTCCCCGAGGGTGCTGCCCGGGAACTTGCCGGACAAGGTGATCGCGCTCTCGCCTTCGTCCGGCAGGAAGGCCGCGACGAAGACGAGCGCCTTGACGTTCTCGAGTCCCGTCGCGGCATTGCTGATGACCGAGCCACCGTAGGAGTGGCCGGCCAGGACCACAGGGCCGTCGATGGAGGCCACGAGTTGTCTGACGTACGCGCTGTCTCCGGCCAGTCCGCGCAGCGGATTGCTCGCGGCCATCACCGAGTAGCCGTGGGACTGGAGCTCGTCGATGACGCCGTTCCAACTGGAAGAGTCCGCGAACGCGCCGTGGACGAGGACGATGGTCGGCTTCTGTGCACTCATGAGAGTGGCCTTTCAATTTGCCAGTGAAATACGCGCGTCATCGGGCGTACGACCGTACTGAAGCGCAGGGGTTCCGATTCTCGGCATCGACGGACGGACCGCATTCCGGTGGCCGCCGGACATCACGAATTCCCGTCCGCGCGTCACTGCCGATATGCCTGGAACTCTCCCCGGAATTGCCGCGAGAGGGGGTCAGTCGGTTCCCAGGGCCTTGCGCAGGACGTGGACGGCCTGCTCGATCGCCGCGGTCGAGGCCTGAGTTCCGCGAACCGGGTTCAGCATCATGAAGTCGTGCAGGGTGGCGTTGTAGCGGATGCTGGTGGTCGCCACGCCGGCCTGGATCAGCTTGCGGGCGTACGCCTCGCCCTCGTCGCGCAGTACGTCGTTCTCGTCGACCACGACGAACGCCGGCGGCAGCCCCTGAAGGTCCTCCAGGGTCGCGCGCAGCGGGGAGGCCGTGATCTGGTCCCGCTCGGCCGGGTCGGTGGTGTAGGCGTCCCAGAACCACTCCATGGCCTTCGCCGTCAGGTGCGGGCCGTGGGCGAAGGTCCGGTAGCTCCCGGTGTCCTGCCCCGCGTCGGTGACGGGGTAGTACAGCGACTGGTGCAGGAAGGTCACGTCGCCGCGCCGCTTGGCCATGTGAGTGAGGGCGGCGGTCATGTTGCCGCCGACGGAGTCACCGGCGACGACCATGCGGGAGCCGTCCAGACCTTCTTCGGCGCCCTTGGTGGTGACCCACTGGGCGGTGGCGTACGCCTGCTCGATGGCGACGGGGTACTTCGCCTCCGGGGAGCGGTCGTACTCGACGAAGACCAGGGCCGCCTCCGCGCCCACGGCCAGTTCACGCACCAGACGGTCGTGGGTGCCGGCGTTGCCGAGGATCCAGCCGCCGCCGTGCACGTAAAGGATCACAGGCAGGACCCCGGTGCTGCCGACGGGCTTGATGATGCGTACCCTCACGTCGCCGACCTGGGCGGGGACGGTGATCCACTTCTCGTCCACGTCGAGCTTCTCGACCGGCCCGGACTGGACATCGTCGAGCAGCTTACGGGCGCCCTCGACACCGAGTTCGTACAGCAGCGGCGGCTTGGCGGCCGCGTCGGCGAATTCCTGCGCGGCGGGCTCGAGAATGGTGTCACTCACGGCATGCTCCTTGAGAGGTGGTGGATTACGGAAGGCTTTCCACCTCATGAGACCGGGCCGGGAGCCGATGTGTGACGCGCCGGGGAGAACTGCTCGGAAATCGCTCACCGGCCACGGCATTTCTCGAGCGGATCCTGCGCCAGGCCGAGCCCGCTGCTCCGGCGTTGCTAGTCAGAGGCCACCTGGGTGGGATCGGTGGGCCTCGGCAGCAGGAAGCCGTCGACATACAGATCGACATGTTCGTTGTAGAACGCGGTCAGCCCGGCGATGCGGTTGGCGTGGATGGTCGGCATGTCGTACATCCAGGCGATGTCCTCGTGGGAGGCGGTGTCGCTGTCGAACGACCAGTAGCTGCTCGTCGTCCCCTTGTAGGGACATCGGGTCACCGTGTCGGAGTGCCGCAGCCTGCTCCAGTCGATGTTCGTGCGGTCGAGGTAGTAGCGGGTCGGTAGGCCGGTCTCGAACAGCTTCACGCAGGTGGGGGCGTCCGCCAGCACGACACCGTCCAACTCGACTCGGACGCTGCTGCTGGAACGCAGGGCGTCCACGCGGGAGTAGGGGCTCCGGGGATGGACGAAGACCGGCTCGTCCTCCTCGAACCAGGAGTCCAGCGCCTCCCACTCGAAGCGCACGGTGTCGTGCAGGGGCCCCGGGGCGCCCTCTCCCCAGACCCACGCCGCCCCCGCACGGACCTCTGATCCGACCTGCAAGGTGTGACGGTGCGCGGGGCCGGCACCGAGTTGCTCCGTGTGCTTGTCGTCGTGGAGCACGCCGTCCACCAGGTCCTCGACCGGGATGCTGAACTGGGGGTACGCCTGCCATTCCCACACGTACAGCGCGCGGCGGGTATCGAAGACGACACGGCCGCCGATCATTCCGCGGATGCGGCGCGGTACGGGCTCGACGTGCCCGATCGGGACGATGAGGCTGGGGTGCAGGACACTTTCGGTTGCCATGGTGATCACCTTGAATTCGCTGATGGTGCGCTCGCTGTACCCGGTGTCTGCGGGCTCAGGACGACCGCGCTCACTCGGGCCGACGGCCCTCACCTACTCGTTCGATGCTATCGGCTGTGCCCGGCGGCGGTCCTCGGAAGGCTGGGTGCGACCACAAGGTGTCGTCACACGGTGTTCCAGATCGGCGTGGTGCACCGATCCGGACCGCGGCCCGGTCCGGCGGGAGGGGAATCGACGACCGACGATGTCACAGATCCAGGGGGCTCCCGGTCAGTCAGCTGTAACTGTTCCACACCTCAGGAGATCCGTCATGGACGCGCGTATCAACTACTTCGGCAACGCCCTTGCCGGCAAGGTCATGAAGCACCTGAACTCGGCCGGCGCGGCGATGCACGCGGCTCTCCCGGTCGCCACTCAGGAGCTGGTGAAGATCCGTGCCAGCCAGATCAACGGCTGCGGCTTCTGCACCGACATGCACACCAAGGACGCCATCGCCGCGGGTGAGGAACAGCAGCGTCTGAACCTGGTGGCCGCGTGGCGCGAGGCCACGGTCTTCACGGACGCCGAGCGCGCGGCGCTCGAGCTGGCCGAGCAGGGCACGCGCATCGCGGACGGCGCGGGCGGCGTGTCGGACGAGGCATGGGCGAACGCCACGAAGCACTACGACGAGGACCAACTCGCCGCGCTGATCTCGCTGATCGCCGTCATCAACGCCTACAACCGCATCAACGTCCTCAACCGGCAGCCCGCCGGCGGCTACAAGCCCGGCATGTTCGGCTGAGTCAGCCGCTCCGGCTCGGCCGGACGGGAACCGTCCCTCGCCTGGTCGCCCCGACCCTCGACCAGGCGACGGACCCCGCCCCCACCCGGTCGATCGGTGTCCGCCCGGCCGCATGGCTACCGGAGCGACCCGCCGTCACCCGAGTGACCCCCGCGTCCCCGGCGAACTGTGGCTACCCCCACGGGCAACGGAATCCAGAGGACCCCATGTCAGAACGCCACGCACTCGCCCCTCTGCGACGTGTCCACACCGACGTACTGGAAGTCGCCTATTACGAGACGGGTTCCGCCGGGGACGACACCGTGCTGCTCCTGCACGGTTTCCCCTACGACATCCACAGCTACGTGGACGTGGCCCCGTTGCTCGCGGACAGCGGGTTCCGGGTCGTCGTCCCCTATCTGCGGGGCCATGGGCCCACCACGTTCCTGTCCGAATCGACTCCGCGCTCGGGTCAGCAGGCCGCCCTGGGCGCCGACGTCGTCGCCTTCATGGACGCCCTGGGCGTGGAGCGGGCCTACCTCGCCGGATACGACTGGGGCGGCCGCGCCGCCAACGTCGCCGCGGCCCTGTGGCCCGAGCGCGTTCTGGGCCTGGTCTCGGTCAACAGCTACCTCATCCAGGACATCGGCGCGGCGACGACACCCGTCGCACCCGAACTGGAGGCGGGCTTCTGGTACTTCTACTACTTCCTCACCGAGCGGGGGCGGGCCGGTCTGTCCGCCGATCCCCGAGGGGTCGCGCGGGTCATCTGGAAGCGGAACTCCCCCAAGTGGCCGTTCAGCGAGGACGATCTGGGGCGGGCCGCGAAGGCCTTCGCCAATCCCGACTACACCGACGTCGTGCTCCATTCGTACCGGCACCGGCTCGGTTTCGCGCCGGGTGCCGAGGCGTACGCCGACCTCGAGGCACGTCTCGCCGAGCTGCCCGCGATCACGGTTCCCACCGTCACCCTCGACGGCCTGGCCGACGGCAACTTCCCGGCCACGGACGGTTACTCGACCGCCCGTCACTTCACCGGCCCCCGGCTCCACCGCAAGGTGGCGGGCGCCGGCCACAATCTTCCGCAGGAGAGCCCCGAGGCGTTCGCGGCGGCCGTACGTGACGTGCGCGTCCTGCGGCAGGAGAACGCCGTCCGAGGCCACTTCGCCGGACGACGCCAGGACACGACATGAATCACCCCCACACTCCGGACAGCCCCGCCTCCCTCCGCATCGCCAGTGCCCGAGGACGGTGGACCCTGCTGGCCACCGTTCTGGGGTCCGGCGTCGTACTGCTCGGCTCGACCGTCACCAACGTCGCACTGCCGCACATCGGTGACGACTTCGGCGCAGACCTCGCCGTGCTCCAGTGGACGGTGAACGCCTACATGCTGACCCTGGCGGGACTGATCCTGCTGGGCGGGTCGCTGGGCGACCGTTTCGGGCGGCGCCGCGTCTTCGTCCTGGGCATCGTGTGGTTCGCGGTGGCTTCCCTGCTGTGCGGTCTGGCTCCGGACACCGACACGCTGATCGCCGCCCGAGCACTGCAGGGCGTCGGCGGTGCTCTGCTCACCCCGGGCTCACTGGCGATCATCGAGGCCTCCTTCCACCCGGACGACCGGCCGCGCGCGATCGGCCTGTGGTCGGGCTTCGGCGGTGTCGGCGCGGCCCTCGGGCCGTTCCTGGGCGGGTGGCTGGTGGACGGCCCCGGCTGGCGCTGGACCTTCTTGCTGAGCGTCCTCCCGGCGCTGCTGTGCGTGCCCGTCGCGCTGCGTCATGTCCCCGAGTCCGTGGGAACGCCCCGCAAGGATGTGGTCGTCACGGCCGGCCCCGGCGGCCGACGGCGACTCGGTTTCGACATACCCGGTGCCGTCCTGGGCGCTCTGGCGCTCGCCCTGGCCACGTATGCCCTGACCGAGGCACGGAACGGCGGACCGGCGGCCGTCGCCGCGGCCCTCGGCAGCGTCGTGACGGGTGCCGCGTTCCTCCGCGTGGAGCGGCGCGGCAGCGACCCGATGATGCCGTTGTCGATCTTCTCGTCCCGGCAGTTCACCGCCGTCAACCTGATCACCCTGTGCGTCTACGCGGGCACGGGCGGATTCTTCTTCCTGACCGCTCTGCAGCTGCAGATCGTGGTCGGGTACTCGGCACTGGCAGCCGGTGCGGCCATGCTGCCCAACACAGCACTGATGCTGCTGTTCTCCTCCCACTCCGGGATGCTCGCCCAGCGGCTGGGGCCGCGGACCCCGCTCACCGTCGGCCCGCTGGTGTGCGCAGGGGGCATGCTGATGATGCTGCGGGTCGGTCCGGGCGCGTCCTACCTCCACGACGTCCTCCCCGCTCTGCTGGTGATGGGAGCCGGCATGGTCATCATGGTCGCTCCGCTGACCGTGATCTTGCTGTCCTCGGTGGATGCCTCGAACGCCGGGCTGGCCAGCGGCATCAACAACGCCGCGGCCCGGGCGGCCGGGCTGGTGTCCGTGGCCGCGCTGCCGCTGCTGGTCGGGATGGGACCGGACGCCTACCGGTCGGACGCCGCCTTCGACACGTCGTTCAGCCGGGCCATGCCGCTGTGCGCGGGCCTGCTGGCCATCGGTGCGTCGGTGGCCTTCGGCACGCTGCGGCAGACCGCCGCGGCTTCTCGTCCGCTGCACGGGCGGACACACGGCTGGCTGATGGAGCCGCCGCTGGTGTCCCGCTTCACCCATCACCAAGCCGTCGAATGACACCCGGCCGGGGCTCCTCTGTCACACCGACGGATGCCCACCGGTCTCGTTGTAGAGAGCACCGCTGTTCAGCGGTTCGCGTCGGCGCGTCATCGCGCGCCCCCCCGCAGGAAAGGATTCAGATATGTCGTACCCGTACCCGGAGCAGAAGTACTGGGGAGAGGACGGTGAGGTCAGCGCCGTCTTCCGACCGGCCACCACACCGCCGAACATCGGTGAGAGCGGCGCCGGGAAGGACGCCACACACTATCTGGCGACCACCGGCACCACACGGGGTGAGTTCGGGCTGTACCGGGTGGAGATGCGGCCCAGGGCGGGCGGCCCCAAGACGCATTTCCACAAGCGGATCTCGGAATCGTTCTACATCCTGGACGGCACCGTGCGCGTGTTCGACGGCATGCAGTGGGTCGACGCGCGCAAGGGGGACTTCCTGCACGTGCCCCAGGGCGGGCTGCACGCCTTCCGGAACGACTCCGACGCCCCGGCCGACATGCTCCTCCTGTTCACCCCGGGCGCCCCGCGCGAGGAGTACTTCGAGCAGGTGTCGCACCTGGCGCACGCCTCGGAGGAGGAGCGTGCCGCGTTCTTCGACAAGCACGACTCGTACTTCGTGGAGTAGGAGCCACCGAACAGGCGGGGCCCCGCGCCCGTGACATCCCGGCGGTAGCCGGTGTCACTGGAGCGGGGCCCCGCCTGTCGCTGTCTCCCGGCCGGTGAGCGCGGGTATGCCGCCGTCCGCCGCCATCGGGCAGCGGACGGCGTCCGACCCTACGGGGGTCAGGCGGTGGGCCGCGGGGCGCGCAGGTGGGCGCGCTCCTTCAGCTCCTCCTCGTCGACCAGTTCGAGCATGGGCTTGCCGGGTGCGCACATCATGGTGACGACGAACTCGGTCCGCTCATCGGCCAGGGCGTTGCCGTCCTGGTAGTGGATGGCGTCGCCGCCCGGCTCCCAGAAGGTGCCGCCGGCCTCGATGATGCGCTCGGGCTCGCCCTCGAGTTCGAAGCGGACCGCACCCTTGATGACATAGCCGAACGCCGGGCCGGAGTGGCGGTGCGGCGGGGTGCCGGGGTCACCGGGCTCCCACTGGACGTGGATGGTCATCGCCGAGGCACCCTCGGGAATGGTGACGGGCGAGGCGTCCTGGAGCAGCTTCGCCGCTCGGGTCCAGCTCGGACCGTCCTCACCGCCGGTTCCGTGACCGTGCCCGTGGTGGCCGTGGTGGGCGTGCTGTGAGTTCTCCGACATTGAGTCGCACCTTCCGTGGTTCCACCGTGTCCGGGCGGCACCTGGTCCGCCGTGCACGTGGTCGTGTCCGGTCTGAAGACCGCTTCGATACTCCTGACCGGGTGCCCGGCGGATCTGTGACAAGGGGTGATGGTGGGCGGGACGCGGGAGCGGGGCACGGTGTCACAACAGTCGGACTCGTCCTGTCTAGGTGTGGTGAGCACGGTGGCACGCCGGCGTCCGCCACCGTCTTCGACGGATACCCAGCGGGGTCATCGGCCCCCCGACGGAAGAGATCCAGATGAGAGTCGTCGTTGCAGGTGCCACCGGTCTGATCGGTTCCAGGACCGTCGCCAGGCTCCGGGACCACGGTGTGGAGGTCGTGCCGGTCTCCCGCGCAGAGGGGGTCGACGTCAGCACCGGACAGGGCCTCGACCGGGCGCTGCGCGCCGCCGAGGTGGTCGTGGACGTCACCGACGCACCCTCACGGGAGCAGGAGGTCAGCACGGAGTTCTTCACCACCGCGACGGGCAACCTCCTCAAGGCCGCCGCCGCCGCGGGCGTCGAGCACTACGTGGCGCTGTCGGTGGTGGGTGCCGACCGGGTCGGGTCGGGCTACTTCCGGGCCAAGGCGGCGCAGGAGAACCTGGTGCGGCGCGCCACCGTTCCGTACTCCCTGGTGCGCGCCACACCGTTCTACGAGTCCGTGGAGGCCGCTGCGACGGCCGGCACCCGGCCCGACGGTGTGCACGTGCCACCGCTGCTGCTGCGGCCGGTCTCGACGGACGACGTCGCCGCGGCGGTCGCCCATGTCGCGGTGGGCCTGCCGCGGTTCGGGGTGCTCGAGGCCGCTGGGGCCGAAGAGCTCCGGCTGGAGGACGTCACCGCCGAGCTGTTGACCTCCCTGGGCCGGCCCGGCCGGGTGATCGCCGACGCGCGGGCCCCGTTCTTCGGCGCGGTGCTCGAGGAGCGGGCCCTCCTTCCCGGGGCGGACGCCCATCTGGGCCACCACACGTTCGCCCAGTGGCTCAAGAGCCGCTGAGCCCACCGGGCGGCGACACGTCGTCGCCCGTGATTCCCCACCGACCGCCCTGCGGCACCCACTGTGTCCGCCCGGCGTCGCCGACACCCATGCCGTGACAGGAAGGCTGCCATGAGTGATCCGTCCCGGCCCACTGAGACCTCCGTGATCAGTGAGCTCGACCAGCTACCCGACCGTGACCGCGAGGAGACCGCAGAATGGCAGGCGTCTGTCGATGCTGTCGTGCGGAACGCCGGGCCGGAGCGGGCGGTGTACCTGATGCGGCGGGTGCACGAGTTCGCCGCGAAGTCCGGGACGCCCCTGCCGGGGCTGCTGTCCTCGGACTACATCAACACCGTTCCGTCCGCCGCGCAGCCGGAGTTCGACGGTGACCTGGAGATGGAGTCCAGGATCACCGCGCTCAACCGGTGGAACGCCGCGGCGATGGTCACCCGAGGTTCGCATCTGGGACTGGGCGGCCACATCTCCACCTACGCGTCCGCGGCCTGGCTCTACGAGATCGGGTTCAACCACTTCTTCCGGGGCAAGGACGGTGACGGCTCGGGCGACCAACTGTTCCTCCAGGGGCACGCCTCCCCCGGCATCTACGCCCGGGTGTTCCTCGAAGGGCGGCTGAGCAGGGAGCAACTGGACGCCTTCCGGCGGGAGGCGGGCGGTCACGGGCTGCCGTCCTACCCGCACCCGCGGCGGCTGCCGTGGCTGTGGGAGTTCCCGACGGTGTCCATGGGGCTGGGCCCGCTCGGCGCCGTCTACCAGGCCCGCTTCAACCGCTATCTGCACGCCCGCGGCATCAAGGACACCTCCGCCTCGCGGGTGTGGGCGTTCCTGGGCGACGGGGAGATGGACGAGCCTGAGTCGATGGCCGCCCTGGCGCTGGCGTCCCGCGAGGGTCTGGACAACCTGACGTTCGTCATCAACTGCAACCTGCAGCGCCTGGACGGGCCGGTACGGTCGAACACGAAGATCGTCCAGGAGCTGGAGGCACGGTTCCGCGGCGCGGGCTGGAACGTGGTCAAGACCCTGTGGGGCGAGGCCTGGGACCCGCTGCTCGGCCAGGACACCACCGGCGACCTGGTGCGGCGCCTGGGCGAGGTGCCCGACGCGCAGATGCAGACGCTGGCCGCGCGGGACGCCGCCTACATACGCGGGAACTTCTTCACCGGTGACGCCCTGTCCGCCCTCTCCGCCTCCCTGAGCGACGCGCAGGTGGTCGAGCTGTTCGAGAACTCCCGCGGTGGACACGAGCCGTTGAAGGTGTACGCCGCCTACCGGGCCGCGGTCGAGCACCGAGGCGCGCCGACGGTGGTCCTCGCCCAGACGGTCAAAGGCCACACCCTGGGTTCGGCGTTCGAGTCCCGCAACGCCAACCACCAGATGAAGAAGCTGACGATGGGTCAGTTCCGGGAGATGCGTGACCTGCTGGAGCTTCCCATTCCCGACAGCGCGCTCGCCGGTGACCAGGTCCCGTACTGGCACCCGGGGGAGAACTCGCCCGAGGTGCGGTACCTGCGCGAGCGCCGGGCCGCGCTGGGCGGTCCGGCCCCGCTTCGGCGGGTGATCGCCAAGCCGCTGCCGGAGCCGCCCGCCAAGCCCTTCGAGGCGTTGGAGAAGGGTTTCGGGCACCAGGAGGTCGCCACCACGATGGCGCTGGTCCGGCTGGTCAAGGATCTGATGCGCGACGAGCGGAGCGGGGCGCGCTGGGTGCCGATCATCCCCGACGAGGCCCGTACCTTCGGCATGGAGTCGATGTTCCCCACGGCCGGCATCTACTCGCCGCTGGGACAGAACTACGATCCGGTCGACGCGGACCAGTTGCTCTACTACAAGGAGAGCAAGACCGGGCAGCTGCTCATCGAGGGCATCACGGAGGCCGGTTCCGTGGCCGAGTTCGCCGCCGCGGCGACCTCGTACGCCACGCATGGCGAGCCGATGATCCCGTTCTACATCTTCTACGCCATGTTCGGGTTCCAGCGCACCGGCGACCAGTTCTGGGCGCTCGGCGACCAGATGGGCCGCGGCTTCGTCGTCGGCGGCACCGCCGGGCGCACGACCATGACCGGTGAGGGACTGCAGCACGGGGACGGGCACTCGCACCTGCTGGCCTCCACCAATCCGGCGGCGATCAGTTACGACCCGGCTTTCGCCTTCGAGATCGCGGTGATCGTCCGGGACGGCCTGCGCCGGATGTACGGCGAGCAGCCGGAGGACGTCTTCTACTACCTCACCGTGTACAACGAGCCGAAGCACCAGCCCGCCATGCCGGCGGTGCCGGGTATCGAGGAGGGCATCGTCCGGGGCATCTACCGGTTCCGGCCCGCCGAACCCGCCGCGGCCGGACCCCGGCTCCAGTTGCTGTCTTCCGGTACGGCCATTCACTGGGCTCTGCGCGCGCAGGAACTCCTCGTGTCCGACTGGAACGTGCACGCCGACGTGTGGTCGGTGACGTCCTGGACGGAGCTGCGCCGCGACGCGATGCGCGCCGACGACGTCCGGATGCGCGGTGAGGAGCGCACCCCGTTCGTCACCCGGGCACTGGCCGGTGCGCCGGGGCCGGTGCTGGCCGTCAGCGACTGGATGCGGCAGGTACCCGACCAGATCAGCCAGTGGGTCGAGCAGGACTACTACTCCCTGGGCACCGACGGTTTCGGTCTGTCCGACACCCGTGAGGACGTGCGCCGCTACTTCCAGGTGGACGCCGAGTCGATCGTGGTGACCGCACTGGACCGGCTGGCCCGGGCAGGGCAGGTCCCCCTGGCGACCGTCGCGCAGGCCCGCGCGCGCTACGGCCTCGACCGGTGAGCGGCACGGACGTGCGAACTGCCCCGCATGACGCAGGCCATGGACGACAGGTCGGCAGGGCGCTCGCGCCCTGCCGATCCGTGAGGAGCTGAACGACATCATGACGGTTTCCGTGACCCTGCCGGCCCTCGGCGAGTCCGTCACCGACGGCACTGTGACCCGTTGGCTGAAACAGGTCGGCGAACGCGTCGAGGCCGACGAGCCCCTGCTGGAGGTCTCCACCGACAAGGTCGACACCGAGATCCCCTCCCCCGCCGCCGGCGTTCTGCTGGAGATTGCCGTTGCCGAGGACGAGACGGCCGAGGTCGGCGCCAGACTCGCCGTCATCGGTACGCCGGACACTGTCCCGGCGGCCACACCCGCACCCCCGGCCGAGGCCCCTCGGGCCGCGCCGACGCCGGCACCCGCACCCGCACCCGCACCGGCACCGGCACCGGCACCGGCACCGGCACCGACTGCGCCGGTTCCCCCCGTACCCGCCGCCCCGGCACCGACACCCACGCCGGCAACACCCGTGTCGACGCCTGCCGCGCCGGTGTCATCCGCACCCGCACCCCCCGTTCCGGCAACCGTGGCGGCGGAGGCATCCGCGCTGCGCGGTCGGACGGTCCGCATGAGCCGCATCCGCAAAGCCCTCGGGGACAACCTGAAGAAGGCTCTGCTGGAGCAGGCGCAACTGACCAGCACGGTCGAGGCGGACATCACCCGGTTGATGCGGCTGCGAAATCGGGCGAAGGACGGTTTCCTGGCCCGCGAGGGTCTCGAGCTGTCCCCGATGCCCTTCTTCGTCAAGGCCGCCGCCCAGGCGTTGAAGGCGCATCCGGTCGTCAACGCCAGGATCAACGAGGCCGACGGGACCATCACCTACTTCGACACCGAGAACGTCGGCATCGCGGTCGACACGGAGAACGGTCTGATGACCCCGGTCGTCAAGGCCGCCGGCGACCTGACCGTCGCCGGGATCGCCCGGGCCGTCCACGGCCTGGCCGACCGGGCCCGCGGGGGCCACCTCACCCCCGACGACGTGTCGGGCGCGACCTTCACGATCTCCGACACCGGTTCGCGCGGTGCCCTGTTCGACACCGTCATCGTGCCGCCGGACCAGGCCGCGACCCTGGGCGTGGGCGCCACGGTCAGGAGGCCCGGTATCGTGCGCAGCGGTGGCGAGGAGGTCATCGGCATCCGGGACCTGGTGCACCTGTCGTTGTCGTACGACCACCGGCTGGTGGACGGGGCGGATGCGGCTCGCTACCTGACCACGGTCAGGGAGATCCTGGAGTCCGCGGCGTTCGAGGACGACCTGTACCCCGACGCCGCGTCGTGAGACGTGCCGGTGCGGTCGGCGGACCGCACCGGCTGCCGTCGGCGCGGGTTCGATGATCAGCACCGCGCACGACCGGAACCGGCTCGCGCCGCACGCTCGGCGGCTGTCTGCCGACTCGGCGCAGCTCGACGAGATCACGACCCATACGCGAACTGAGCTTCATCAGGTCGATTGCCGTCGGTGCGGAACTCCGCGGGCGCGGCCCCGCGCTCGACGGAAGGGCGCGGGCCGTGTGCTGGTGCCCTATGCAGGTCTTGGTGGCATCGCCGATGTGGAACATTCTGTTCCACATCGGCTTCCTCATGCCCTTCCCGGCCGTCCCGGCGCGCATCACGGGTATCCGGATGCACTCTCTGTGTTGCGGGAGCGGATCGGTCTGAGAGGTACTCGTTCCGCGTGGCCGGGAACGGTCGGCGATCACCGGCGCCCGGCACGGAGGAAGCATCGCCGTCGGCGGGCGGGCAGGCCGGCCGCCAGGTCAGGGACGTGGACCCAGGCGGTGATGGCCCCGCCCTCCTCCCTGCGGTGCACGGGGACGGACGCGTGGCGCAGGATGGCGTCCATCCGCTCGTCGCCGGACAGGACGAGGCCGTAGAGCTTCGTCCAGCCGCCGCTGAGCGCGTGGTGGCCCAGGTGGTGCAGCAGGCGGGTGCCCAGTCCATGGCCCTGCCAGGAGTCCTCGACGAGAAGCGCGGCCTCCACTGCCGAGTGGTCCGGCATCAGATGGCCCACGGCGACGATGCGGCCGGTGGTGTCCCGCGCGGCCAGATGGACGGAGCCGGGGCGGGCCAGCAGAGTGGGCAGGTAGGTCCGAGGGTCGGCCATGGCCCGGTGGTAGCGGCTCCACAGGGTGTGCGACGAGCAGCGACGGTGCATCGCCACGGTGGGAGCGAGGTCGCCGGGGCCTATCGGGATGATCCGCGGTTCGCGGCGCATGGGCTTGTCCTTGCGCGGCCGGTTCCGGTGCGGGACGTGCGGGACGAGCACGGGTGGACCGGCGGTGGATGGAACGGGGTTCGCACACATGACCGGCCACACTGGCCGGGTGTGACAACGCCGGTCCGGGACCCGGAGGAGGTCGCGCGGGCGAGGCCCTGCGGGCTCCGGGTCGTCGGCGGCGAGCCGTGCCACTGGATCAGCCGGATCAGGCTCGTACGGGGCTCCGGCCCGTTGTCCGTCCTCAGTGTGTGCGCCCGCTGGGGAGCGCGGAGCGCCTATGCGACTGGCGCGGACCGTTCGGTCCGCGCCAGTCGCATAGGCGTTGTGCGGAAAGTCAGCGCACCGAGCGCGCGGCGTCCTCGATGACGTCGGTGACCTTTCCGGGCCGCGAGACGCTCACCGCGTGAGACGCTCGGACCTCCGTGGTGTGGGCGCCGGCCCGCTCGGCCATGAACTCCTGGGTCTTGCGCGGGATGTTGCGGTCCTGCGTGGCGACCAGGACCCAGGACGGGACGGTCTTCCAGGCGGGCTCCGCCGCGCCTTCGGCCAAGGCGGCGTTGGTGACCGGTCGCTGGGTGACGGCCATCAGGTCGGTCTCGTCACGGGGCACATCCGCCGCGAACTGGTGCCGGAACTTGTCGTTCTGAATGTACAGGTCGGTGCCTTGAGAGCCGTCGGCGTTGGTGAACGGCACCGGACGCAGCGCATCGCCGAGGGTGCTGCCGGGGAACTTTCCCGACAACTCCACCGCGCTCTCGCCCTTCTCCGGGAGGAAGGCGGCGAGGTAGACCAGTGCCTTGACGTTCTTGTTGCCGGTGGCTGCATTGCTGATGACCGAGCCGCCGTAGGAGTGACCGGCCAGGACGACGGGACCGTCGATGCCGGCCAGGACGTCCTTGAGGTAGGCGGAGTCGCCGCTCAGGGAGCGCAGCGGGTTGGCGACGGCGACCACCGGATAACCGTCATGGCGGAGGTTCTTGATGACGCCGTTCCAGCTCGTGGAGTCGGCGAACGCACCGTGGACCAGCACGACGGTGGGCTTGGGACCCCGCGAGGGGGCGCCCTTGTCGGCGGAGGCCGGGGCCACCGTGGTGGCGAGCAGGCCCGCGGCGATCGTGGCGCCGGCCAGAACGGTGAGGGAGGTACGGGCCCGGCTGGTGCGGGAGGTACGACTCATGTCGAGTGCCTTTCGGAACGGGATCGGTGCGCCCGGCTCCCGGAGGGAGAGCGGGCGGTATCGGTGGTCGGCGACCCTGCGCGGACCGCTGCTGAGGTACGGGTGAGGATCCGCTACGGCTGCGAGGACAGCACCGTTGCTGCTGCGCGGGGAAGGACGGCCGCTCGGGTCGGCGAGGCGGAGGTGCCGCGGGCGAACCGCCGTGTGGGGCGGGCCGGTTGACTCGGCAGTTCCTTGTGTCGCCTTTCACCCCTATGACCGGAGACCTGTCGAAGGTGTGACATGTCGCGACGACAGGTTCTGGAGCGTGTCACCGGTCAGGGCCGGTGGTGGCCGCTGATCTCCTTGTACTCGGCCGCCGTAGGCTTGGGGATCTGCGTGCCCGGGCCGTAGAGGACGCGGCTGAGCCCGACGCGCAGGCGCTGGGTACGGCCGGGTATGGCGCCGTCCGCGTCCCGCACGGGTGCGGCCTCCAGAGGCCGGTACTGCGTGTGGGCGGTCAGGGTGTGCAAGTGCGCCTGGTCGAGCGGCTCGTGGATCTCGACGTACTCGCCGTGCGGAAGACGTTTGATGATGCCGGTCTCGCGCCCGTGCAGCACCTTGTCGCGGTCGCGCCGCTGCAGGCCCAGTGCCAGGCGTTTGGTGATGAAGAAGGCCAGGACCGGGACGGCGAACAGGCCGATGCGCACGGTCCAGGTGACGGCGTTGACAGACACGTGCAGTCGGGTGGCTATCAGGTCGTTGGCGGCACCGATGAGGGCCACCGAGTAGACGCTGAGCCAGGCCACGCCCAGGGCGGTCCGCACCGGGCGGTTGCGGGGGCGGTCCAGCAGGTGCTGGTCGCGGTCGTCGTCCGTGACCCAGGCCTCGAGGAAGGGGTAGGCGCCCATGGCGAGGAAGAGCAGCATGCCGATCAGCAGGGGCAGGAAGTTGTCCAGGGCCAGGGTGTGGCCCCAGACGTCGATCTCCCAGCCGGGCATGACACGCAGAAAGCCGTCAGCAACGCCCATGTACCAGTCGGGCTGCGATCCTGCGGAAACCTGGTCGGGGCGGAAGGGCCCGTAGTGCCACACTGGGTTGATCTGCGCGACGGCTGCCATGAAGAAGATCACGCCGGACACGAGGAAGAAGTAACCGCCGGCCTTGACGGCGTACACCCGGAGCGGAATACCGACGACGTTGCTGTCGGTACGACCGGGACCGGGATATTGAGCGTGCCGGTGGCGCACGGCCAGGGCCAGGTGGCCGACGAGCAGGGCGACCATCAGTCCGGGGATGATCAGGATGTGGATGGTGTTGAAGCGGGCGATGAGGTCGTCGCCGGGGAACTCACCGCCGAAGAGGAAGAACGACAGGTAGGTCCCGACGATCGGTATCGAGAGGATCGTGCCGTTCACGACCTGCAGGCCGGTTCCGGACAACAGGTCGTCGGGAAGGTCGTAGCCGGTCAGCCCTCCGAACATGGCCAGGATGAGCAGCAGGAACCCGAATACCCAGTTCAGCTCGCGCGGTTTGCGGAACGCGCCGGTGAAGAAGACCCGCAGCATGTGCACGAACACCGCGGCGACGAAGACCAGCGCCGCCCAGTGGTGGGCCTGGCGGACGAGCAGACCACCGCGGACGTCGAAGGAGATGTGCAGGGTCGAGTCGAAGGCCTCCGACACCCACAGTCCCCGCAACGGGGTGTAGCTGCCCTGGTAGACCACGGGGTCGGAGGAAGGGTGGAAGTAGAGGCTCAGGTAGGCGCCGGTGACCAGCAGGATGACGAAACTGTGGAGCGCGATCTGGCCGAGCATGAGTGACCAGTGGTCGGGGAAGACCAGGCGCCGAGCGGAGCCGGCCAGACGACGGTAGCCCAGTCGGCCGTCCGCCCATTGGGCGAACCTCTCCCCGGTATGCCCCTGCCCCGGCTCGGCCGGCCGGTTGTCGTTGCCCATCTCTTCACCCTTCATTTCCTCATCCCCCGAAGCTCGCTGCGTCGGATGGCGCCGCGGTCCCGGGCACTGCCGTGGGCCCGCGGCACCGGCGTGTTGTCAGGGCTTCCGATCGCCGTGCAGCCGTAGCTGTCCGTGCCGGTTACCGGCGCGTTCCTCGCTCACGAACACCAGACCCGCGTGCGGCGCCGGCCCCGGGAGCGGTTCGGCCCATGGTCCGGTGAAGCAGGGGGCCGTTCCCCGAAGTGGCGCCGTCCGTTGCGATCCGATGGTCCGCGACGTTGCGGACCCAGCCCCGGCACCGGCCGGAGTAATGCGCACGTGGCACGGCGGAGCCGACTCGTCCAGGGCTGTGCTGTTCGGGCAGGGTTCGTGAACTGCTGTCGCAGTCATGACCGGTGAGACGGCTCAGGTGTGACACGAGGCGTCCGGGCGGCATTGTCAGACTCGTCCCGCGCACGGGGTCACGTCGAATGCGGCCCGCAGCCGACCGTCGGGTGCCTCCTTCAGCAGGGTGTCGGTGTCGACGACTGCCCCCCGGGACACGTTGACGAGCAGTGAACCGTCCTTCATGCGAGCCAGCAGGTCGGCGTCGAAGAGCTGACGGGTCTCGGGAGTCAGCGGAGTGGACAGCACGACGACGTCCGCCTCCGCGACGAGCCGGGGCAGGCGCGTGACGGAGTACACCGGTCCTCGGAGTGAGCCTCGGTCGTCGTGCGCGACGCGGGTCACGGTGCAGCCGAAGGGTGTGAGGAGCGGCGGGCGAGGGGCTTGCAGGGGCGGGACGTAGAACTCCACATCCGCCGGGTCCGACGGGAAGGCCGAACGGCCGTCCCAGCGGGCGTACCTCAGCCCGCACGGGAGAATCGGCGAAACTGGTGAACTGCGCGGGCAGCCATACCTGTCGCGAACGCTGGTGACGGCCGTCACCCACTCCCCGCACGGGCCGGCACCCCGCCCGCCACCACTGCTGTCACACGCACGGCCCACGTGCTGTCTTGCTGGATATGCACCCTGTCATAGCGAGAGCACCGACCGCCCGGCCGCAACCGGACCCCTACGACGTCACCGCGGAGTTCTACGACATCCTGCAGGCCGACGAGGACGAGACGCGCGTCCGTCACCTCTACGGCCGCGAAGTTTCGAAGGCCCGTCTCGGCGTGCTGGACATCGGTGCCGGCACGGGACGGGTCACGTTGATGAGCCTGGCCGAGTCCCGGGTCGACGTGCACGCCGTCGAGCCCGCACGGGCCATGCGCACGTCCTTGATGACCCGCCTCGCCGCCCTGCCCGCGGGGCAGAGAGAGCGGGTGACCGTGCATCCGCACGCCCTGGACGAGGCGGCTCTGTACGCGGTCGCGGACGTGGCCGTCTGCCACAACACGGTCGCCTGTCTCTCGCCGGCCGCGCGGCACGCCCTCTGGCCTGCCATCGGTGCGGCCCTGGTCCCCGGCGGTTCGCTGTTCCTGCAGCTACCTCCTGCCCGGCTCCCCACCCGGAACGTTCTGCGCGTCCTGCCCGAGCAGCGGGTCGGCGAGCACGCGTACGGCGGGAGCATGGTGATGTCGACCGCCGGGGACCGCATCCGCACACGCGTCGACTACTGGGTCCGGGGGGCGGAAGGTGTGCTGCGGGAGCACTCCGAGACGTTCTGGATGTGGCCCGCCTCGCGCTCTCAGATGATCGGCGACCTGGAACGGCACGGATTCGTCCCGTTGCCGGGACACGACGATCCGGCCTACCTGGCCGTGACGCTCCGAGCCCCCTGGTGAAACCGGATCACACATCCTGCCCCGGTGGGCCGACAGACGTGTGCGGGACGAGTGCTGGACGGTTGCAGGGCCTCACGCGAAGACGGCCGGGGGCGAACGCCGACGACACTCGCCCCCGGCGCGCTGACGCAGCGGTGTCACAACCGGTGTCGTCGCCCGGTCTCATGGATGACCGCACCACACGGCTCGCTGTGTGTGCCTCACCAACTGGGACTGTGATCATCATGTCGCGTGTGAATACCTTCGTGATCGTCGGGGGCGGCCTGGCCGCCGGCAAGGCCGCGGAAGAACTGCGCGAGCACGGCCACGACGGGCCGCTCGTCGTCATCGGGGACGAGCGGGAGCGCCCCTACGTCCGACCGCCGCTGTCCAAGGGCTATCTGCTGGGCAAGGAGGACCGCGAGTCGATCCATGTGCACCCCGAGGGCTGGTACCGGGAACACGAAGTCGACCTGCTCCTGGGCACGAGCGTGACGTCCGTCGACGGGCAGGCCAAGGAGGTGACGCTGGACGACGGTCGTCGCGTGCCCTACGCCAAGCTGCTCCTGGCGACCGGATCCTCACCGCGCCGCCTGTCCGTCCCGGGGGCGGACCTGGACAACGTGCTGTATCTGCGGCGCGTGGGCGACAGTGAGCGGCTCAAGGCCGCCTTCACCGAGGGTGCGCGGATCGTGGTGGTCGGCGGCGGATGGATCGGCCTGGAGACCGCAGCGGCGGCCCGGACGGCGGGGGCGGAGGTGACCGTGCTCGAGCACGCGGAGCTGCCCCTGCTCAAGGTGCTGGGAAGGGAAGCGGCCGAGGTCTTCGCCGGTCTGCACAAGGACCACGGCGTCGACCTGCGTCCCCACGCCCAGATCGAGCGGATCACCGGAACCGGCGGCCGCGTGGACGGCGTCCGGCTCGCCGACGGCACTCATCTGCCCGCGGACGCCGTGGTGGTGGGTGTGGGCATCACACCCAACGTCCGCCTCGCCGAGGAGGCGGGCCTGGAGGTGCGCAACGGCATCGTCACGGACGAGCACCTGCGGACCTCCGTGGCCGACATCCATGCCGCCGGTGACGTCGCCAACGCCTACCACCCGCTGCTCGGCCGGCACCTGCGTGTGGAGCACTGGGCCAACGCGCTGCACCAGCCGCGCACCGCCGCGCTGAGCATGCTGGGCAGGGACGCGGTCTACGACCGGCTGCCGTACTTCTACACCGACCAGTACGACCTCGGGATGGAGTACACCGGCTACACCGAACCGGGCGGCTACGACCGTGTCGTCTTCCGCGGGGCACGGGACGAGCGGCGGTTCATCGCCTTCTGGATGTCCGGCAACCGGGTCCTGGCAGGCATGAGCGTCAACGTGTGGGACGTCATCGAGATGATCCGTTCCATGATCGAGTCCGGCGTGGAGACGGACGACGCCGTCCTCTCCGATCCCGCGGTTCCCCTGGAGAGCCTTCTTCCCTGAGACACGGGCGAGTCGCCATCGGCATGAGGGCACTGCCGGCCGATCGCGGTGGCGGCGGCGCCCGTCGCAGCCTGCGCACCGGCTGGACCATGACCGGCAGACATGTGACGCGCCTCATACCCCGGATCCTGTCACAGCGCGCCGGGTCACCTCTGTCAGTAGGGAGGTATCCGCTTCACACGAGGAGAACTCATCATGGACGCCCGTCTCAACTACTTCGGCAACTCGGTCGGTTCCAAGGTGCTCAAGCACATCAACTCGGCCAACAAGGTGCTCTCCGACTCGTCGCTGCCGCACACCACGCAGGAGCTGGTGAAGATTCGGGCGAGCCAGATCAACGGCTGCGGTTTCTGCACCGACATGCACACCAAGGACGCGGCCCACGCCGGCGAGACGCAGCAGCGCCTCAACCTGGTGGCCGCATGGCGGGAGGCCACGGTGTTCACCGAGGCCGAGCGCGCCGCGCTGGAGCTGGCGGAGCAGGGGACGCGGCTGGCTGACGCGGCCGGCGGCGTCACGGACGAGGCGTGGGCGAACGCCGCGAAGCACTTCGACGAGGACCAGCTCGCGGCGCTGATCTCGTTGATCGCGGTCATCAACGCCTACAACCGCATCAACGTCATCAACCAGCAGCCGGCCGGAAGCTACCAGCCCGGTCAGTTCGGCTGAACCGCCCGCACCACCCGGATCACCTGAAGAACCGCACACCCGCCGTCCGTCTCCGCGCCCGTCCCGACCGCGGCGAGGAGACAGACGGCGGTCCCTCGATCCGTGGCGATCAGACGGTACGCACACCCTGCACCCATCGACGACGGGGAGCACGCGCCCTCGATGCGGGGTGTCAGCAGGCTCTGGCAGGAGTACGCCCCATGCCGCGGAAGGAGACGGACCTCCCGTAGGTCGCCACCTGTTCGAGCTGACGAACCGGTGCCCGGTCTCCCCGGAGCGCCGTACTGCCTCACGACAGGACCCTGCGCACCGCCCACCCGGCGGCAACCCATGTCGTCTCCGGGGCGGCAACCCCTTGCCGGCTTGCCGCCCACCACGCACGACCGACGAGAGCGGACACATGCCCGACAGCCCCCTTCCTCCTCTGCGACCCATGCCGGACGACTGGCAGCGGGCACTCGCCGTGGTGGCCCATCCCGACGATCTCGAGTACGGATGCTCGGCGGCCGTGGCCTCCTGGGTGGCTGACGGCCGGCAGGTCACCTACGTACTCGCCACCCGCGGTGAGGCCGGTATCGACACCCTGGCCCCCGAACGAGCCCGGTCGTTGCGGGAGGCGGAGCAACGCGCGGCCGCCGCGGCCGTCGGCGTTTCCACGGTGGAGTTCCTCGACCACCAGGACGGTGTGATCGAGTACGGCGTACCCCTGCGCCGCGACATCGCCGCGGCCGTCCGGCGCCACCGGCCCGAGCTGGTGATCACGCTGAACCACCGGGACACCTGGGCCCGCGGTGCCTGGAACACCCCGGACCACGTGGCCGTGGGGCGCGCCGTGCTGGACGCGTCGGCGGACGCGGGCAACCGCTGGATCTTCCCGGAACTCGCCGAACAAGGCCTGCAGCCCTGGAACGGCGTCCGGTGGGTGGCCGTCGCCAACTCGCCGACGCCGACGCACGCGGTGTCCGCCGAGCCGGGCTTCGAACAGGGGGTGCGGTCCTTGCTGCGGCACCGCACGTACATCGAGGCGTTGACCGAGGAGGACCCCGTGACGTACGCCCGCCGTTTCCTGGCCGACAGCACCCGCGCCCACAGCCCACGGTTCGACGGCCGGTCCGCCGTCGCCTTCGAACTGTTCGGCCGGTGACCGCACGCCTCCAGATCTCACACGCCCCACGGAACCTCGGCCATAGGCACGAGACCGTGCCGAGAAAGGACCATCCATGACGTACGAGTCCCCCGCCGTTCTGGACGCCGGACCGTCCGACGGTGTCGACCCGGACGAGTTCGTGCGAGCGGCCATGCGCTGGCACTTCGACCCGGCGACAGGCTCGCGCTACTGGCTCGACCGGGCCGATCGGCTCGCCTTCGACCCGCGGCAGGACGTCAAGGGCGTGGACGACCTGGCGCTCTTCCCCCACCTGACCGACGAACTGCGGGACGTCCCGGTGGCGGACCTGATCCCCCGCGGCTACGGAAGCGGCGCCCGGCTGATCAACGTCTTCGACAGTGGCGGAACGACCGGGGCGCCCAAGCGGGTCGTCCAGCTCGACGACTGGATGCGGCACAGCACGGAGCAGGTCGACAAGCGTCTGCGAGAGCACGGCTTGCCCATCGGCAGGCAGTGGCTGACCGTGGCGCCGACCGGCCCGCACCTGGTGGGGGACGTGCTGCAGCGGGCGGCAGGGTCCCTCGGCGGCCCGGGGCTGAGCATCGACATGGACCCCCGCTGGGTGAAGAAGCTGGTCGCCGCGGGCCGGAGCGACGAGGTCGAGTCCTACACCGACCATCTCGTCGAACAGTGCCGGCGGATTCTGCTGACCCAGGACATCGGGGTACTCGCCGCGACCACCCCGCTGCTGGAGCGCTTCGCCCGCGAGGACGACCTTCTGGAGCGGATCAACGGCTCCGTCGAGGCGATCATCTGGGGTGGCACGCACATGGACCCCGACACCCGCCACCTGCTGGGCACGGAGGTCTTTCCCGACGTACCGCTCATCGGCATGTACGGCAACACCATGATGCTCACCGCGCTGCTCGAACGGGTCGGTCTCAGCACGTCGCAGCCCTGCGTGTTCGACCCGGTGTCGCCGTACGTGTTCCTGTCGGTCGTGGATCCCGGGACGGGGGAACGGGTCGAGATCGGTGAGCGGGGCCAGGTGATCGTCAGCCACGTCAGCAAGTCCATGCTCATACCGAACAACGCGGAACGTGACACGGCCGTGCGCATACAACCGGCCGACGGCCATGCGGGCGACGCCGTCGCGGACGTGGCACCGGTGGCCACGGTGAACGGCGAGACGGTGATCGAGGGCGTGTACTGATGACGGCTGCCGAGGTCACCGGGCCGGTGTACCTGGACGCGCTGGGCCCTCGCGGTCCGTACCGGACGCTGGGGCCGAGCGCGGTGACGGATGTGTCCGGTGCCGAGGTGGCGCGGCTGAGCCTGGTGCCGCCGGTGTACGTGGGCCGGGCGCTGGCCGCGCTGCGCAAGGCCGAGGCGGTGCCGGCGGGCGACGTCGACGCGCTGCTGGGGGCGGCCGGCGAGGAGTTCGCCACCGGCACCATCGGCGGACTGGGCGTACGCGAGTACGAACACCTCGTCAGCCGTACCTCCGGCATCCCACTGACGGTGGTGCGATCCGCGACGCGGGACACGGCACGGTTCGTCAGCCTGGCCCGTTCGTCCGCCGAGCAGGGCAGACCGCGCGGGGCGGTCTCCGACCGTCGGGATCCGACCCTGGAAGCCGGGCACGCCGTATGGGCCCGCCGGGGTGACGTGTTCGCCGTCAACGCCTCCGGCAACCATCCCGGTGTCCACCGGCTGTGGCTCGAGGCGCTGGCCCTGGGCTACCGCGTCGCCGTGCGTCCCTCGCGGCGGGAGCCGTTCACTCCGCACCGGCTGGTCGGGGCGCTGCACCGCGCGGGTGTCCGGGAGGACCGACTGGTGCTGCTGCCCACGGACCATCGGACCGGCGACACGCTGATCCGCGGTGCCGACCGCGCGGTGGTGTACGGCGGCGACGAGGTGGTCGCCCGGTACGCCCATGATCCCCGTGTGCTGCCCCAGGGGCCGGGCCGGACCAAGATCCTCGTCACCGCGGACACCGACTGGCGGGAGCACCTCGACACGATCGTCGGCTCTGTCGCCGACGAGGGTGGCACCGCGTGCGTCAACGCCACCGCCGTCTTCGTCGAGGGGGATCCGGCGCCCCTCGCCGAGGCCGTCGCGGCACGCCTGTCCCGGTTGCCCGGTCTGCCGCCCCAGGACGCGCGGGCGGTGCTCCCGGTCTGCCCGCTGGACCGGGCACGGGCCCTCGGCTCCTACTTGAGGTCGGTGGCGGCGGGGACCCGTGCCTGGCTCGGTGCCGACGGCGTCGTCGACGACCTCGGTGACGGAAGCGCCGCCCTGCGTCCCGCCGTCCACCAGGTCGGCAGTTCCAGTGCCGCGCAGCTCCGGACCGAACTCCCCTTCCCCTGCGTGTGGGTGGCGCCCTGGAACCGTACGGACGGCGTCGCTCCGCTGCGGGACACACTCGTGCTCTCGGCGCTCACCCGCGACGGCGCGTTGCTCGACGCGCTGCTGGCGGAACCCACCATCGCCAATGTGTACGTCGGTGACCACCCGACCTACTGGATGGCTCCGGGGGTGCCCCACGACAGTTACCTGTCGGACTTCCTGATGCGCAGCAAGGCCGTCGTCGGCGCCCTGTGACACGCCGGTCAGTGGGGCATGAGCAGCATCACGGCCGTCCCCAGCGCCATCGCTCCGTCGCGCAAGTGACCGTAGGGGTCCGTCGCGGCGGCGCGGTGCGCGGCGTCCGTGGCGGACCGCAGCGAGGGCATCGGGCGCGTCAACGACCGCATCCCGCACGCCAGGAGATACACCGTCAGCAGCCCGGTGACCACGGCAGCCGTTACCGATGCGCCGGCGGCATGGCCGAGAGCCACGGTGTGGTGCGTGGCCGGGACGCCTCCGGCCAGGGTCTCGTGGGACGGGACCGCCCGGCCGTGGGATGTGCGCAGCATCCAGGCCATCGCGGCCATGCCGGCCGCGGGCGGCAGCCGACCGGCGAGCGCCGCCAAGCTGTCCGCCGTACGGCGGCGGAGGGCGGTCAGCGGGAACCACAGAGCGGCGGTCGTGAAGAGGACCGTCATGGTCCGGCCGGACAGCGATCGGCCGAGGCTCCAGGGCATCGCCGCCATGGCCACGGCCATGGCGGCGTGCAGGAGGTGGTCCACCCGGTCACGGCGCCCCGTCCCCGGTGAGCGGACGCCGTGCCGCAGTGCGTGCACCGCCACGAGGGCGAAGAGCACCGTCAGCATGCAGTGCACGACGTCGACGGGAGTATCCACGGGGCGGGTCAGGTGGTGGAACGCGGGGCCATGTCACGGGCCGGCCGCCAGAGCGTGCCGCCCGCCTCGACCGCGCGCTCCGGCTCGCCTTCAGGCTGGGTCCGGACCGCTCCCCCGGCGGTGCTCAGGGGCGCGGCGTCCTGGAGCACCTTCGCCGCACTCGTCCAGTTCTCCGCTCCCTCCTGGCCTCCGTGTCCGTGAGCGGAGTGGTCGCGTGCTGGCGTCTCGTCCGACACTGTGTGCGCCTTCCTCGGTCCATGGCTGTTCGCAGTCTTGACCGGGCGCGCGATTGATTCGTGACAGGGCACGTCCTCGGGGCGTGCGGTCTCAGGCCCGAGGACGCGCCCTGCCTGCGACGGCGAGCAACCCGGACCCATCGAGTGCCACGGTGTGCCACGTGGACGGCGTCAGGCGCGGTGGTGTCAACGGCCCACGGACGCATGCCTCCGCGGCCGCTTGTAGCATGGTGCGCACGAGGCCAGAAGGGATGATCCATGCACGCTGGCGCCCACCCCGGCACCCTTGATCAGGCGACGAAGGACTTCCTTTCGGCGCGCCCGCAGCTCTTCGGCATCGCGTACCGCGTTCTGGGCAGTGCGGCGGAGGCTGAAGACGTCGTGCAGGACACCTGGCTGCGGTGGCAGAAAACGGACCGTACGAAAGTCCACGAACCGGCCGCCTTCCTGACCACGGTGGCCACCCGGCTGGCGATCAACCTGGCCCAGTCCGCACGGGTACGTCGGGAGTCCTATGTCGGCCCCTGGCTTCCCGAGCCCGTCGACACCACGCAGGATCCGCAGCTGGGCGCGGAGCGGTCCGAGGCCCTGGAGATGGCGGTTCTGCTGCTCCTGGAGAAGCTGAATCCCGTGGAGCGCACCGCCTACGTGCTACGGGAGGCGTTCGACTACCCCTACGGGCGGGTCGCCGAGATCCTGGAGACGAGCGAGGCCAACGCCCGTCAGCTGGTGAGCCGCGGGCGCAGGCACCTGGCCGCCGAGCGCAGGGAGCGCGTCACGCCGGCAGCCCACCGGCGGCTGCTGGAGGTGTTCCTCTCCGCGGCGCAGACGGGAGATCTGTCGGTACTGGAGGACGTTCTCACCGCCGACGTCGTCAGCTACTCGGACGGTGGCGGGATTCGCGGCGCGTCCAAGATCCCGGTGATCGGACGGCCTCATGTCTCGCGGTACCTCGTGGCCTTCGCCCCGCGCTTCTGGCCACAGGCGGACATCCGCTGGGTCGAGGCGAACGGCCGGGCGGCCGTGCTGGTCTCGTCCGGCGGGAATGCTGTCGCCCTGCTGTCCGTCGACGTCTCGTCGGAGGGCATCGACCGGCTCATGTGGGTGATGAACCCGGCCAAGCTGTCGCCCTACGTGGCCTCCCTGCGCGACTGACCTGCTGTCGGGCGTTCTCCCCGGGCCGTCACCGGGGGAGCGTCACAGGAACGGTTACTTGTCGGTCATCCAGTAGTCCGGACCCCGGACCTCCCGCAGATCTGAGGACAGACAACGTGACGTGCGTCGTGTGCGGTGCGGTACCGCCTGCGACAGCGGGCGTCCCGGTCTCCCCGGGGCGCCCCGCCCGTCACCGCCCTCTGCGCCCCAGCCCCCGTGTACGCGCTCCCGGACGTCTGCCGGGGCGCGCCGTACCACGACGACATCGGAGTCATGCCGTGACCGAGCGGATCCAGTTGCCCACCCTGTCGACCGATAAGGACTACGACGGGGACGCGTTCTCGCCCATCTACACGACCACCGTGACCGTCGACGGCGGTGCGGCCTCCCATGGGCGGGCCTCCGGCCGGGCGCGCTCGTCCGACGGCGCCTTGGACCTCGACCTGCGCATGCCCGTCGAGCTGGGCGGTGACGGCCAGGGAACCAACCCCGAACAGCTTTTCGCGGCCGGCTTCGCGGCGTGCTTCCACGGTGCGCTGAGCCTCCTGGCGCGGCAGGAGGCACTCGACCCCACGGCCATCTCCGTCGTGGCGACCGTCGCCTTCGGACGGGATCCGGAGGACGGTGGTTATCTGCTGCGCGTCGATCTGGTGGTGCAGTGGCCCGGCGTCGAGCCCGAGACGGCCGCCGGTCTGATGGAGAAGGCCGACGCGTTGTGTCCCTACGCGCGCATGGCCTGGAGGGGCACGCCGACGACCATCACGCTCGCCTCCTGACCGGCACGTCCGGCATGCGGCCGCCGCCCCGGCGGCGGCCGCTTTCGTATGCACGGCGGGTCAGGACGGGAACCACAGGTCCACGTCGGCAGCCTCCTCCTTGCGCACGGCGAAAACGGAGATCTCCTTCTTGTGCAAGTTCTGCGGGGGCAGGGCCGCGACCACGGGGTGGTCACCGCGCGAGTCGCGCCGATGGGGCTGCCCCGGGGTTGCCGCTGCGAAGAACTCCGCGTTGACGGACCGGTAGTGCGCCCAGTGCTGCGGCAGGTCGTCCTCGTAGAAGATGGCCTCCACGGGGCAGACAGGCTCACAGGCGTGGCAGTCGACGCACTCCGCGGGGTCGATGTAGAGCGTGCGTGGGCCCTCGTAGATGCAGTCCACGGGGCATTCGGTCACACACGCGCGGTCCTTGATGTCGACGCAGGGCTGCGCGATGACGTACGTCATCCCTGTCTTCCTCCTCGTCGTCGCACACGTCAGGGGGCCGGCTCGTGCGGCCCTCGCACTCGTCGGTTTGACCGGAGATGCCGCCACGTTGTGACACGCACACACGGCCGGTGGTCACGATCGCCCGTCCCACGCTCCGCCGAGCCGCCGCCTTGCTCCCGACCCGGCTCCCGTCCGGACACCCGGTGCGGGAGGACCCCGTCCCGGGCGTCGGGAGCGGTCGTGCCGGTGTCACAAACCGCCGCCTGGCCTGGTCCTAGTCAGTGACCACCCACAGCGACGGGAGCAATCGTGGCTATCACCGAACAACGTCTTTCCACCATGGTGCTGGTGATCGGCACCGGCGGGTCCGGCCTGCGGGCGGCGATCGAGCTGGCCGAGGCCGGCGTCGATGTCCTTGCTGTCGGCAAGCGTCCCAAGGAGGACACCCACACCTCTTTGGCCGCCGGCGGGATCAACGCGGCCCTGGCCACGATGGACCCCGAGGACAGTTGGCAGCAGCATGCCGCGGACACCCTCAAGGAGAGCTACCTGCTCGGCGACCCACGCACGGCTGAGATCGTCACCCAGGGCGCGGCCCTGGGCATCGACGACCTGGAACGCTACGGCATGGCCTTCGCCCGCGAAGGGGACGGTCGCATCTCACAGCGCTTCTTCGGCGCCCACAAGTTCCGCCGCACCGCCTTCGCCGGCGACTACACCGGCCTGGAGATCCAGCGCACGCTCATCCGGCGCGCGAACCAGCTGGACATACCCGTGCTCGACAGCGTCTACATCACCCGCCTCCTGGTCCACGACGGTGCCGTCTTCGGTGCCTACGGCTTCGACCTCAACAACGGCACCCGTTACCTCATCCACGCGGACGCCGTCATCCTCGCGGCCGGCGGGCACACGCGCATCTGGCGGCGCACCTCCTCGCGACGGGACGAGAACACCGGCGACTCCTTCCGCCTGGCGGTCGAGGCCGGGGCCCGCCTGCGCGACCCGGAACTGGTCCAGTTCCACCCCTCCGGCATCATCGAGCCGGAGAACGCCGCCGGCACCCTGGTCAGTGAGGCGGCCCGCGGCGAAGGCGGCATCCTGCGCAACGCCCTCGGTGAGCGGTACATGACCCGCTACGACCCTCAGCGTATGGAACTGTCCACCCGCGACCGCGTGGCCCTCGCCTCCTACACCGAGATCAAGGAAGGCCGCGGCACCCCCAACGGCGGGGTCTGGCTCGATGTCTCCCACCTTCCCCGCCAGACGATCATGAACCGGCTCCCGCGCGTCTACCAGACGCTCCTCGAGCTGCAGATGCTCGACATCACCCGCGAACCCATCGAGGTCGCCCCCACGGCGCACTACTCGATGGGCGGCGTCTGGGTCCGCCCCGAGGACCACAGCACCGACGTCCGCGGCCTGTACGCCATCGGCGAGGCCTCCAGCGGCTTGCACGGCGCCAACCGCCTCGGTGGCAACAGTCTCATCGAACTCCTCGTCTACGGCCGCATCACCGGCCAGGCCGCCGCGGCCTACTCGGAGTCACTCACCGCGCAGCCCCGTTCCGCGGCCGCCGTGGCCCAGGCCCGCGCCGAAGTCGACGAACTGCTCGCCGCCGACGGACCCGAGAACGTCCGCGCCCTTCAGCGCGCCATCCGCAACACCATGACGGAACACGCCGGCGTCGTCCGTGACGAACAGGGGCTGCGCACCGGCCTGGCGGAACTGGACACCATCGAGAAGCGCATGGAGAACGTCGGAGTCCACCCCGACATCGCCGGCTTCCAGGACCTCGCCCACGCGTTCGACCTCAAGTCGGCCGCCCTGGCGGCCCGCGCCACCCTCGAAGCGGCGCTGGAACGCCGGGAAACCCGCGGTTGTCACAACCGCAGCGATTTCCCCGACATGGATCCCGCCTTCCGCGTCAACCTCGTCTGGTCCCCGACGACCGGAATCACCCACGAGAACATTCCCCCCATCCCGGACGAGATCGCGTCCCTCATGGAGGACGTCTCCACCGAAGGAAAACTCGTCGAATAGCCGCCCAGCTTTTTCAGACGCAGTAAGGATCCGGGAATGCCCCGGAATCTTGTCACAGAAAGCGTGCGCGCCAGGTCATTCCTGGTGCAGACGACATCACACATCTCCGAAAGGATTCCCACCATGAAGGTCGTAGTGATCGGCGGTACCGGACTGATCGGCTCGAAGCTGATCGCCAAGCTCAACGAGCACGGTCACGAGGCTGTGCCTGCCGCCCCCAACACCGGCGTCAACACGCTCACGGGCGAGGGCCTGGCCGAGGTCCTGAACGGCGCCTCGGTCGTGATCGACGTCTCCAACTCGCCCTCCTTCGAGGACGACGCCGTGATGGAGTTCTTCCGTACCTCGACCACCAACCTCCTCAAGGCGGAGGCGAATGCCGGCGTGACTCACCACGTGGCACTCTCCGTGGTCGGCACGGAACGGCTTCAGGCGAGCGGCTACTTCCGTGCCAAGCAGGCGCAGGAAGAGCTGATCAAGAACTCGGGGATTCCGTACTCCATCGTCCACGCCACGCAGTTCTTCGAGTTCATGAAGGGCATCGCCGACTCGGCGACCGAAGGTGACACCGTCCGTCTGGCCCCGATCAAGATCCGGCCCATCTACTCCGACGACGTGGCCGCCGCAGTCGGCCGCACCGCTGTCGGCACCCCCGTCAACGGTGTCGTGGAGGTCGCCGGCCCCGACGTGTTCCAGCTCGACGAGCTGATCCGCAAGGGTCTGGCCGCCAAGGACGACCCGCGCAAGGTCGTGGCCGACGCGCACGCCCCGTACTTCGGTGCGGAGCTGCAGGAGAGCACGCTGCTCCCCGGTCCGGACGCACACATCGCGCAGACCCGTCTCGCCGACTGGCTCGCGCAGCAGCACTGAGCCGCCGGGTGGCGGGCCCTGGGGTCGGGCCCGCCACCCGCGTGGGGTCTGTCGTGCCGCACCGCGGTACGACAGACCCCTTTTTCACATCCGGCACGACCTTGGTCGAGACGCCGACACGCCCAGTCACCGACTCCTTGTCACCGACAGACAGCAACCGCAGAGAAAGACACTCATCATGCTGATTCAACGCGATCAGACCGCTTCGCCCCGCTCCGGTACGTATGCGGCAGTGACCGGTGCCTACACCATCGACCCGGTCCACAGCACGATCGGTTTCTCCGTCAGGCACGCCATGATCTCCAATGTCCGCGGGAGGTTCGACCGTTTCGAAGGCCTTCTCAAACTCGACGGCTCCGACCCGTCCCGTTCCGAGGCGTACGTGAGTGTCCAGACCGACAGTCTGGACACGGGAGTCCAGGAGCGCGACGCGCACCTGGGAGGACCCGACTTCTTCGACTCCGCGACGTTTCCCCTGATGAGCTTCCGCTCCACCGGCATCGTCCCGCTCGGCGACGACGAGTTCCGCCTCGCGGGCAGTCTGCGCATCAAGGACATCGAGCTGCCCCTGGACATCGACGTCGTCTTCGGCGGAGCCGGCGAGGACGCCTACGGGCAGCACCGGGTCGGCTTCGAGGGCACGGCCACCCTGCGACGTTCGGACTGGGGGCTGGCCTGGAACGCTCCGCTGGCGACGGGGGGTGTCCTCGTCAGTGACAAGGTGACTCTGACCCTGGACATCTCTGCGGTACGCGTCGACCGGGACACGGCGGCCTGACCAAGAACCGGTGTGGGCGGGGTGGTACCGGTTCCGGTGCCACCCCGCCCACCCATGTCCCTGACTGTGGCCTGCGGCTTCGGCTCCTCCCACCAGTCACCCCAGCCGGGTCCGCTGGTCGATGCGGCACGTCGACGCCGGCGCGGAACCGAACCCGGGAACTCCATGATCGCCGGGGGGTCGCGGTCGAGTCACTCAACCCGCGCTCACGCGGCGGTCTCCGTCCCCGCCGGCTTGCGCGCCGCGCGCCGTCGCATGGCGCGGCGCTCCCCTTCCGTCGTGCCGCCCCAGATGCCCTCCACCGGGTCCGCGTCGACGGCCCACGCCAAACACTGCTCCGTCACGGGGCAACGATGGCAGACGGCCTTCGCCTCGTCCGTCTGCATCGCTACCGGACCACTGTTGATGTTGCCTATCGGGAAGAAGAGATCGGGGTCTTCGCGCAGGCAGAGCGCCCGTTCGCGCCAATCCATGAAACACCTCCTGCGGTGAGGGACGGATACGGTCTCGGGGGGCGGCTCGTCGTGAGGGAGAGCAAGGGACGCGGACGGGCGTGTCCATCACCGCTCGTCACTTGAAAGACCGAACGATCAGCGCGTGTGTGACATCGAACCGGTGCCGACGGTTCGACGGAGCGACAGGTCGATACCAACGGTGTGTCACTGGCCTGAGAAGGATCACCACGCCCCGTCCGCCCGTCCCCGAGCGATGCGGGCTCCGGGACGGGACGACCGCCCGCTCTTCGAAGGCCCGGCAAGAAATTCACCGCAAAACTGTCACGAAGCGCCTGCGCGGCCGGTCTCTTGGAGCGGAGGTGACCGCAACACCCTGCCAGAACCCTCAAGTGCGCGGGCCGGCCCGCCGCCCGGGCGGTCCTCGACAGACGGCCCGCGTGGTCGCCTCCCCCGACACCACCGCAACAGGAGAAACGGAGACCACAGGATCATGCATCCAGAGGCGCCCCCCGTGGAAGGCGACTTGAACGAGGCCGTTTCCGTCTTCGTGGAGCTCCGGCCACGTCTGTTCGGCATCGCGTATCGCGTGCTGGGCAGTGCGGCGGAGGCCGAGGACGTCGTCCAGGAGGTGTGGCTGCGCTGGCAGAGGACCGACCGTGCCGTCGTGGTCAGCCCCGTGGCGTTCCTGTCGAGCACCACCACACGGCTGGCCATCAACGTGGCTCAGTCAGCCCGTGTCCGCCGCGAGACCTACATCGGTCCATGGCTGCCCGAGCCCGTCGACACCAGCAATGACCCGGAGGTCGGCGCCGAACGAGCGGAAGCACTGGAACTCGCCCTGCTGCTGGTACTGGAGAAGCTCCCCCCGACCGAGCGCGCCGCGTACGTCCTGAGAGAAGCCTTCGACTACGCCTATCCCGAGATCGCGCAGATCCTGCGACTCAGCCCCGTCAACGTGAGGAAGATCGTGAGCCGGGCGCGCAAACACCTCACCGACGACCAGCGGGACAGCGTCGACGCCGCCGAGCACCGGAAGCTGCTCGATGCCTTTGTCGCCGCCGCTCGACAGGGGGACGTCGCCTCGCTGGAGGCACTGCTCACGCCGGACGCGGTCAGTGTGTCCGACGGGAACGGCATCCGGGGGGCGGCTCGCGTCCCCGTCCTGGGCCGAGCCCGAGTGGCGAACCTGTCGACCGCCTATCCCCGGTTCTGGCCGACGGTCGAGGTCGAACCGGTCCAGGCCAACGGACGGAGCGGGATCCTGCTCCACCGGGACGGCCGGCCCGCCACCTTCATGACCGTCGCCGCCACGCACCGGGGCATTCACCAGGTGATGTGGGTCTTCAACCCGACCAAGATCGCCGCCTTCTTCGACTCCCGTCACCGCTGTGGGGCCGTCCGCGGTGTCTGAGATCCGGCCCCTGTGCAGCATGTCAGGGACGAGGACGGTTCCAGGAGCGCAGTTTGTCGGGGTTGAGGACGACCCAGACCTGTACGACACGGGAGCCGGCGATGTCGAGGGTGACGACCGCGGCGACCTGATCGTCGTAGCGGGCGACGAGACCGGTGCGTCCATTGACGGGGTAGGCGTGCACGGTGGTGCGCGGGTGCCGGGCGAGCAGGGTCAGCAGACTCCGGGCGACCCGTTCGCTTCCGGTGACGGGCCGCGTCAGCGCGCGGACCTTGCCTCCGCCGTCGAAGAACGCGGTGGCGTCGGGGGACAGCAGAGACGCCAGACGGTCGGTGTCCTCGTCGGCGCACGCCTGTCGTACGGCGCGGACGATCTCGTCCTGCCGGCCCGGTGACGTCGGCTGTGCACGCCGCGACCGAAGGCTGTGACGGGCCCGGTCCGCCGGTTCGGCGCATTCGGGCTCGGACTGCCCCATGATGCCCGCGACCGTGCCCGGTGCCATTCCGAAGACGTCATTGAGCACGAACGCCGCTCTCTCGGCCGGTGACAGCGTGTCCAACGACCGCAGCAGCACGACGCTGACTTCGCCCTCCAGTCCGGTGTCGCGCTGTTCCCTCTCCCGCACGGGGGCCTGCGCCTCACCGGCGCGGTCGGGCAGGGCCAGCCGCGCCAGGCATATGCCACCGACGACCTGGGTCAGCCAGGCGCGTGGCGCCCTTATCCGCGCCCGCTGGTCATCGGAGAGCCCGTACCACTCCCGGTATGCCTCGTCGGTGACGCGCTCGGCCGCGATGCGGCTGCCCAGCATCCAGTGAGCGACCTCCAGCAGATGCCGCCGCTCATCGAGCAACTCAGCGATCGGCAGGGTGTCACCGACAGGTTCCATACCGTGTCCTCCTTCCGAACGGCCCTCCAGCACCACTGCCGCTGCGGCGGCGTGCGCACCGGAACGTTACCCGCGGTGTCCGGGAACGCCGCATCCGTCTCTCGGGGAACGGCACGGTCTCCTCGTCTTCTCTCAGTTTGACAGCTACACCGGTCGCGTGAGGACGTTGTGACAGCTCCGCAACAAAACACACTTTCATGTGACCCCGCCCATCCGACGTCATATCCGGTGGCAAGACCAGTGTGTCGAGTCGAACAGGCCGCTCATGGGGGTGCACCTACCCCGGCCGGCCCCTCACACACTCGTGCGCATCGCGCAGGACGCTCCTGATCCCGGCTGCGAACTGCAGTAGCGCGCGCAGTACGACTGGCTGTCACAGCTCCCCCCACTGCTCGGTCAATGCGGTGTCGACGGCTTGCGGCGGCATCCGCTCAAGCCCCGCAGCGAAGAAGGAGGAGCATGGCACAGACACACGTCAGCCGATGCGTTCGAGCGATCGCTGGTCGGGAGAAGCCCGTCCGCGGGCTTCCGGCACGAGCTGAGGAAGGACGAGAGGATGCCCCGAAGCACTGACCAGCAGAGCGACCCCGCCGCCGCGACCGCGTCGCTCGTGGCGGAGGCCGCCCTGCTCGAGGGACGGCTGCGCCTGCTTCGAGAGGCGATCGACACGGTGGACGCCCGCATCGACGCGGTCTCCGAGACCCTCAGGAAGCTGCAGCGCTCGGTGCCCGGTCCCGCCGACGGCGCCGCGCGCTCGGGCGAGGCGAGCGACAGCGGGCTCGATCACTCGGTGACGGGCCGTCCCTGAGGGATCGCGCGGGCGGATTCGGTGAGTCGTCGCACTGAACGATGTGCTTTCTCCGCTGTCCGTCCGCCCGCTCCGTTCTCGACCGGCGCGGGCCGCTGCATATGATGTCCGGGTAGCTTCCCCCCCGGTGCTGGGCCGGGTGACGGAGCCGGCGCATCGGGCGGCCCCGCCAGAACAAGGGTTGAGGACGAGAGGAACGCATGGTCTCCGTGACCCCCACGGCTCGCAACATCGAGATCACCGCCGAGAGCCTCCAGGAGGATCTGGCCCGGCTGGAGATTCAGAAGCAGGCGCTGGAGAGGGAACTGGCTGCGGTCACCGCTCACCTCGGCTCGGTACAGCGAGCCCTGAGCGCCCTTCAGGCCCTCATGCCCGGGGCCGCTCCGTCATCCGCAGCACCCGGTCCCGCAGAGGTGCCACCGGCGGTGGAGCCGACGCCCGCGCACCGTGCGACTCCCGCGGACACGACCGAGGACGCCGACGAGAGGCGGGCGACGGCCGGCCACACCGACGTCGACGCCGACAGTGTGAAAAGGTACGGCAAGCTCACCGAACAGATCCTGGCCTACTTCGCCGAAGCCGGAGACGTCGACGTCCGTGCCCGCGATGTCGCCGCCGCGCTCGGCCGTGACACCGACAGTGGCAGCATCAATGCCGTCCGGAGCACGCTCGACCGTCTGGTCGGCAGCTCCCGCGTGCGCCGTGTCGGCCGCGGTCTGTACCGCGCGGCCAAGTCCTGAGCCGACGGTGCCGCTCCGCCCCGTCGGGGGATCTCACCGGTGTCCTCGTGGGTCGGTAGCAGGTCCGGGCAGCCGGCGCTCACAGCGAGACGCCCGCCGCCCGGCGGAGTCACCGACGGCCTATCCGGGGACGACGTCCGTGGGTTCCTCGCTGCGGCGTGGGTCGCCGCTGGAGACGAAAGCCTCCCTCGGGCGCTGGACCGAGACGAGAGAGACGATGTCGCGGCCGTAGAAGGCGGCCGTGGCCCACACGGCGAACACGCGGGCCTTGCGCTCCCAGCTCGGTACGGCCAGAACGTGGTAGCCCCGGTGCATCAGCCAGGCCGGGAAGCCCTTGATGACCAGGCGCCGGTACTGGAAGATGCCACGGCCCAGCCCCAGTGTGGCCACCACCCCCAGACTGTGGTGCACGTAGTCCTTGGTCGGCCGGCCGCGCAGTGACGCCAGGATGTTCTTCGCCAGACGCTTGCCCTGGCGGACGGCGTGCTGAGCGTTGGGCACCGTGCGGGCGTCCGGTCGTCCGGCCGCGAGGTCGGGCACCGAGGCGTCGTCGCCGGCCGCCCAGACGTCCGCCACCACCTCGGTGTCCGTGCCGACGCGAAGATCCGCTCGCACGATCAGCAGGCCGCGTTCGTCGACCGGAAGGTCGGTGTGGTTGTGCACGATCGGGTTGGACGCGTTGCCCGCCGCCCACACGAGCAGACCCGTGTCGTACTCCTCTCCGTCCGACAGCACGACCCGCCCCTCCTTCGCGGAGACGAGTTGGGTGTTCAGATGCACCCGCGCGCCCCGCTTCTCCAGGGAGCGCACCACCCACTCACCTGGCCCGTCGGTGACCTCGGGCAGGATCCGTCCCCGCGCCTCGACCAGATGGAAGGCCAGTTCTTCCGCGCCGATCTCCGGATAGTGCTTGAGCAGCGCGGACGCCAGGCCGAGCAGCTCGCCGAAGCCCTCCACCCCGGAGAAACCGCCGCCGACGACGGTGACGGTGAGCAGCTTGCGGCGTTCGGGCCCCCTCGGCAGGGTCGCCGCGCGGTCGAACGAGGTGAGCAGCCGGTCGCGGATCGCCACGGCCTCCTCGACATGCTTCAGCCCGTACGCCTGGTCACTCAGCCCCGGGATCGGGAAGGTGCGCGTGACGGCTCCCGCCGTCACTACCAGCACGTCGTAGTGGAGGTCGAAGTCCGGCCCGGTCTCCGGCCGGACCGTGACCGTGCGCGCGCTGTTGCGGATCTCCGTCACCGAGCCCGCGATCAGACGGGTCCGGTGCAGATGCCGCCGAAGCGAGACCGCGGCATGACGGGCCTCCACCGACCCGGCGACCACCTCGGGCAGGAACGGCTGGTACGTCATGTACGGACGAGGGTCGACCACGGTGACGCGTGCCTCACCCCGTCGCAGCTTCTTCTCCAGGCCCCACGCGGCGTAGAAGCCCGCGTAGCCGCCACCCACGATCAAGATCTCACGCACGGTGTCCTCTGTTCCTGTCGGTTTCACCCTTCTAGACCGGCCGGAACCACTAGCTGTGACATGACCGAGCCTGGTCCGGGCGGCCACCACACCTGCCAGGTGGCAGGCCGGAGTCCACGCGGTCTTGTGGATCGGGACCTCCGCAGGTGCAATCGACGGCGCCGTTTCTGGTTCACCCCTTGGCGTTCGCAGTGCCGACCGGCGGATTGCCACACCTGCGCTTTCGGCGGGTCGACGCAGTCGACCCGGGGATCGGTGGGTCTGCGGCATCGGCCCTTTCCGCAAGTCCACACCGTGAGCCGTCCCGTGGCGCCCTTGTACTGCAGTGGGCGAGTCCGTGGTCGCCCCCGGGCACGGCCCGTGGCGACCGCGAGGTGCTCCACCCCCTCACCGCGCTCCAGCGGATGCGGCGGCCCGCCGTCCGATCGCTCCGGTCGGCGCCCTCGTCACACGCTCGCGTGCGCGCTCCAGTGCCTCTCCAGGATCCCGGCCACCTCCGCGGGCCGCTGGAGTACCGTCCAGTGATTGCAGTCCATCTCGATCACCGCGGAGGCGTGCAGGGAGGCGCCGAGCTTGCGCCCGAACTCGATCTGGCAGGCGGGGTCGAGCGCCCCCCAGAAGACCAGGCACGGCGCGGACACGGCGGACAGCCCCGGCTCCCACTCCGCCCCCATGGTGACTGCCGACCGGTACAGCCTGAGGATCGCGTCCTTCATCGGCCCGTCCACACGGCTTGCCATCTCCCTGGCCAGGTCGATGGGCACGTCGAAGCCGGCCGCGAGGTCGTCGGCGAAGGGCTCCGTTCGCAGTTCGTCCATGAAGCGGTCGCCTTCAACCTGGTCCTGCCAGACTTTGGCCAACGGATGCCAGACATATTCGGAGTTGATCGGACCGTTGCCTCCTGCCCAGCTACGGACCAGGTCGGGACGCAGGTAGGCGACGCGGAGGGTGAGAATGCAGCCCCAGTCGTGACCGACCAGGTCCACCGGCTCACCGATCCGCTCGAGCCGTTGGATGAGCCAGTCCACGTACTCCTCCTTGGTGGAGGTGAAACCGGCCGGGCGCGCGGCGCCGAAGCCGGGCAAGTCCCAGGCTTCCACGTCGGTCCGGGTCAGGTGCTGTCGCACACCGTCCCATACGTGGTGGGTGTCAGGAACGCCGTGGATCAGGATCGCAGGCATGAGTGAATTCCTTCGTCAGGGGACGACGCCTCGGGCATGAGAGCGGAATCGCATCCTGTCACACTGTCAGATGTTCATGAATCAAACGGACCACCTGGCAGCCCGCGCCTGCGGCCGACTGTCCGCCGCAGGCGCGGGCTGTCCGCCGCACGTGAACTCGTGTCACACGATCCGTGTCTGTCCGGTCTGCACTGGCGAGGGCACTGTCGGCCGATCGCGGTGGCGGCGATGTGGTGCCGTGTGAGAGGAAGGACACCTCATGGGTCAGACCGGTGACACGGTACCGATCGCGGAGCTGCTCGACGAACGACGGCATCTGCTCAACGTCGCCTACTGGATGCTGGGCACCGGCCCCGGAGCCGAAGACGCCGTCACCGAAACCTACCGGCAGTGGTACAGCCTGACCGACCTCCAGAGAACCGGCATCGCCGAGCCGCGTACCTGGCTGACCAAAACCATGGGCACCATCTGCCTCACCCGCCTGACCCTGCCCGACCGCCGACCCTCGAACGCCGACGGCGAGGACAGTGACACCACCGAACTCCACCGGGCACTGACAGCGGAAATCAGCGACGTCCTGCTCGACGCCCTGAACACCCTGTCCCCGGCCGAACGGGCGGCGTTCGTCCTCAACGACGTCTTCGCCATGCCACCCCGCACAGTCGCCGACATCCTGGGCCAGCCACCACACGAATGTGCCGAAATCGCCGACCGTGCCCGCCTCAGCCTGCGCACCAGCCGCGCACACCCCACCACACCACAACAGCACGACACGATCGTGCGCGCCGTCCGGCGCGCCTGCACCGCAACCGACGCCGCCGGCCTGACATCCCTCCTGGCACCCGACGCCACCGCGTTCTTCGACGGTGGCGGCAAAGTCCGGGCCCTGACCCGACCGGTCCACGGCAACCAGCACGTCGCCCGCACGCTCCTCACCCTCCTCACCCCCCGCCCCCACACCACCCTGCACCTCCACCCCGCCAACGGCCGCACCGCAATCGTCGTACGCCACCACGACCAAGTCGCCGCCGTCATCAGCTTCGACATCACCGATCACCACGTCACCCACGTCTGGGCCGTTCTCAACCCCGACAAACTCCGCACCTGGAACCGACCACACACCCTTGCCGACGAGCCAGGAACCCAGGGCGGTTGAGAAGGCCTCGCCCGGTATGGTCCGGCGGCACCCCGCTCAGCGGGCTGCCGCGCGGCAGCGGACATGGTGCCGTGCCGCGACGTCTTCCCAGGCGAACCTGCTTTCTGCGTGCTCCGAGAAGCCCCGCAGATCTGTCACAGACCGAGGGTGGCCCTGGTCAATGGGGCGGTGCTGATGCGTTGCCGCGTTGCTCACGACCGCAACCGACGATTGCCCAAGCCCTCGCCGACGTGATGCGACCGGCTGTCGCCCCGCCGAGGATGCGCCGGCCCGTTGCGCTTCGCCCGTGACAGTGGCAACAATTGACGGACGGCTTCCGTCGAACCATCACTGCATCTTCATCACTGTGACAACGCGGGTCTCCTGGTTGCCGAGGTTTCAGCACGTCACATGATTCCCTGGGACGCACGGCGGTGGAGAGTACATGGTGCATATGATGCACCGAAGTATCCATCCCGGCGTCCGGCCGAGCGGCACCCAGGTGAGCTGGGCAGGGGCGCGGCACGAGGGGTTGAGGATGAGAGGGAGACATGGTTCCGGCATCTCGCGCGGCGCGCGACATCGAGATCACTGCTGAGAGCCTCCAGGAGGATCTGACCCGTCTGGAGCTGCAGAAGCGGGCGCTGGAGAGGGAACTGGCCGCCGTCGTCGCCCATCTCGACACCGTCCAGCGGGCCCTGAGCGTCCTCGAAGTCGTGATGGCAGGCTCGGCGGGAGCGACGGCCGCCGACGACACCGTCGACACGGGCGGGCACCGCGCCTCAGGGTCGGTTCAGGTCAAGGCGGACACTCCATCGGCGGCACCCCTCGACACTTCTGCCGGCGCCACCCGGGCATCGCGGCAGCCCGGAAATCAGCAGGAAGCGGGGAAGCGGACATCCCGCCCGAATGCCGGCACAGAGCGAACGTACGGCAGGCTGACCGAGCAGGTCCTGGACTACTTCGCGCAGGTCGGTGATACCGATGTGCGCGCTCGCGACGTAGCGGCAGCGCTGGGCCGCGCCACTGACAGTGGCAGCATCAACGCGGTCCGCAGCACACTCGACCGTCTCGTGGGTACGTCCCGTATCCGGCGGACCGGTCGAGGTCTCTACCGTGTCCAGCGCTCCTGAGCAGATCCTCGGGGCGGCTTCAGGTAGCCCCGGACGCCGACACGCGGGGGATCGATCGGCGTCCGGGGCTACTGCACCCACTCGGCTCCATGCAGCAGGTGCGGAAGCGTTCCTGACGCCTGTCACAGGGCTTTCACCCGGCGCCTGGAACACTGTGATCAGCATACCGCACTCTGACATGCTCCGAAGCCAACAGTGGTAACTACAGCCGACTCTCGTAACAATGTTATGACGAGCACACTGCCGCCTCGAACGGAAACGGACCTCGGCGCATCATACTGGTGGATGTGAACGACCCGCACGAGCCTCCCCCCTCTCCCATGACGGCAGAGGCCCCCGAGGCGCACCCCTCGGCCAACTCGAACGCACATCGTGGTGACAGTGTGGATGTCATGCTGCGGCAGTGGGAGGGGCGACTGCCTGGGCTGGACTTCTCATCGAGTGAGGTACTCGCGCGGCTGCTTCGCGCGGCCCGCCTGACCGAGGAGTTGTTCGCGGAACGGTTGCGTCGTCAGCCCGGTAGGACCATCACCAACGTCGGGGACTTCGACCTGCTGCAGACGCTGCGCCGGGCGGCTCCCGGTCACGCACTGACGCCGGGGCAACTGATGCGGTACCTCGTCATTTCCTCAGCTGGTCTCAGTGGCCGCCTCAACCGACTGGAGCGTGATGGCTGGATCGTCCGCACCGCGTCACCGGACGATCGGCGACGCTCGCTGGTCGCTCTGACGACACAGGGACGGGAGGAGTTCGACCGCCGCTTGGAGGGCCACCTCGCGGTGGAGCGTCAGCTGCTGTCCGTGCTCAGCCCCGAGGAACGCGCCACCGTCGTGAGTGCGTTGCGCAAGATGCTGCTCCTCCTCGAAGGAACGGACTGAGCCGGCACCGGCAGGCGGGAGGCACGACGGGCATCGCGCCCGTGGCCCGAACCGCCAGTCCGCCGGAAGCTCAGCCTGCGGTGACGAGGACGAGAGAGACACTCAGGGCGATCACGGCCATGACGAGCAGGGCAAGCGCGACGCACGCATCGCGGCGCAGCCGTGCGTAGCGTTTGGTGTGGCGCGCTTCCACCATCGTGATCTGCTCGGTGAGGTGATGGGCGATCGCACGGGACACCCTGATCTGTTCCTCCACGTACCACCACTCGATGTCGGCCCTCTGGTCCTCGCTGAGTCCCGGCACACGGGCGGCGAAATCGGCCGCGCGGTGATGAGCGGCCCGGCGATGGGAGTCCCAGTACAGATAGTCCTGTATGTCCGTCAGGCCGCGCTCGGCCTCGTCCTTCGCGTCCATGATCTGCTCCAGCCGTACATGCCACGTTTTGCCCACGATGCCGAGGACACCACTACGGTCGGGCTCCTGTGCGGCGGCGGGTGAGCGGGCATGCGCCAAATCGTGTCACAGGACATCTTATATCTCGCTCGCGAGAGAGCGGACGACGTGTGCTCTCTGCCACCCTCCGGCGCGCTGAAGCCATCACGCTCCCGTGCCTCGCGCCAGACGGCCTCCGATGTTGTGCAACGATGTGATTCATCCGGTAACAGTGTGATGACATGTTGCGCCGCGTCTTGGCGCACGACCTCCCCCGGTGGATCATCGGAAGGCGTGAAGCACTCGTATCAGCCGCGGACACTCCCCCGGACGACCGACGATCCGTCATCGCCGCTGTCCCCCGGCACCCACACGATCACCGTCCCTCACGGGCCCGCCCGCATCGAACAGCGGTACCACGTCGCCGGTTCAGGCCCGGTGTGCATAGCTCACTCGGGCGGACCTGGCATCGGCTGGGAGTACCTGCGCATGCCTGCGCTCGAACGCTGCCTGACCATGGTCTACATCGAGCCGGTCGGCACGGGCGATTCCGGACGGCTCCCCGATCCGCACGACTACACCGTGGCCACGTACACGCGTCTCCTGCACAGTGTGGTGGAACACCTGGGACTCCCGAAGGTCACCCTGCTCGGCCACTCCCATGGTGGTTTCATCGCCCAGCGGTACGCCCTCGACCACCCCGGACGGCTCGCTGCCCTCGTCCTGTACGACACGTCACCGGTTGCGGACGAGCAGTTCTGGTCGGCCGCGGTCGCCGCCATGGAGCGGTTCGTGGAACGTCACTTCAACGACCATCCGGAGACGGCCGGTTACGTCGCCGCCCTCACCACCCGTCTGGACCTGCTCGACGACGACGGCACCACCGCCGTGCTGCGGACCATCATGCCGGCCTATCTCTTCGACTACTGGGGCAGGGAGGAGGAGTTCGCGCCCGCCCGTCAGTCGCTGCGGATGTACGCGGATCCCACCCGGGGGCAGGGCCCTTCGTTCGACATCCGGGCCGAACTGCCCCGCATCACCACACCGGCACTCGTCCTGGCCGGCAGACAGGACTTCATCTGCGGACCGCGATGGGCCCGTCTCCTGCATGAGGCCATGCCCGCTGCCGAGTTGTCGATCCTCGAGGACACAGGGCACCTGGCGCATATCGAACGGCCCGAACAGTTCAGCGCCTCGGTCCTCGCCTTCCTCCGCTCCCACGGCGTCCTCGGCACTCAGCAGAACCCGTAACCGTCAGCCCGAGGCCAGTGGCCGGACGCCAAGACCGTGCCGTACGAGTAGCGGTGACCAGCCCGTCGTGGCGGAACTCGCCAAGGGGGGCTGTCCCACCTGACGCCAGCCCCAGGTGGGCCTACCGGGTCAGGAACGCCTGCTGAGCGCACCGCGGAGGCCCGATGCCGGCTCCCGCGCCATAGGGCGGCCTGCTTTGCGGACGCAGGGGAGGGCACCGGAGCGGCGGCCCGTGGGTGCGGCCGGGGAGCCAGGGAAACGTGAAGAAGGCGGCGACGATCTCGTGCAGCCTGCTGCGCCGCTGCTGTCGCCGGGCGCGCTGCGCGTCGCACCGTCCACCGCACAACCATCGTCCCTCCGCGTGGGTCTCACAGGCGAGTTCACCCGCGTGTGCTTCCGCTCCGGAATCGCTCGCGCTCCGCTACCGCTTCGTGCTTCAAGGAGGACCCGTGGGCATCCGCAGACCGGCCGTCACAGCCGCCGCAGCCGCCGCGCTGATAGGGGCGTTCACCGTGCCGCTCGCCGGGAACACGGCGTTCGCCCGGGAAGGCACCGCCACCGCGCGCGAGGACTTCAACGGCGACGGCTACCAGGACCTCGCCGTCGCCGCGCCCGCCGCCACGGTGGGTGGCCACTCCTGGGCAGGCTACGTCGCGATCAGCTACGGCTCGGCGAACGGTCTCGCACCGGCCCGTACCACGGTCATCAACCAGGACACCCCGGGCGTGCCCGGCACCTCCGGCGACAACCACGGCTTCGGCTACCGGCTGATCCCCCGCGATCTGGACGGCGACGGTCTGACCGATCTGGCGGTGGCGACGAACGAGTACCAGCCGGCGAACAACAACGGCGGTTCGGTGATCATCCTCTGGGGCCGCGGAACCGGTATCTCCGGAACCGGCGCGATCCGCGTCCCCGCACCGGTGAACGCGTTCGTCGGCGAGGACATCACCGCGGGCGACTTCGACGGTGACGGGCATACGGACCTGTTCATGCGCGACGCCGAATACTACGACTACCGCGAAGTGCTCTACGGCCCGTTCGGCCGGAACGGGGCACCGGCCCGCGACCAGCAGCTGACCGTGTTCAGCACCGACAACACGATGTCCTCCACCGCGGCGGGCGATTTCAACGGCGACGGCATCGACGACCTCGCCACCTTCTACGTCTACGAGAACCATGCCGAGGGCGGCAAGCTGTGGCTCGGCACACGACAGGGCCTGTCCACCGTTCCTCAACGGCTGCCCTCCGCCAATGCCACCGCCGTCGGCGACTTCGACAAGGACGGCTACGCCGACCTCGCCATCCGCATCTACCCGAACAACGAGACGTATCTGGAGGACGACCCGGGGACGATCAGGATCTACTACGGGTCGCCGACCGGTCCCAGCACGACCCGTACGAAGACGATCACGCAGGAGACCGCGGGCGTGCCCGGCGTGAGTGAGAAGGGCGACATGTTCGGGGCACGGCTGAGCGCGGGCGACGTGAACGGCGACGGTTACGCGGACCTGGCCGTGGGCGACCCGGGCGAGGCGATCGGCTCGGTGACGAAGGCCGGCTCGGTGGTGCTGCTCAAGGGCGGCAAGGGCGGGCTCACGGGCACGGGCGCGCAGACGTTCCACCAGGACACATCGGGTGTGCCGGGGGTCGTGGAGAAGGGCGACCTGTTCGGTGGCTCGGTGCGGCTGCTGGACGTGACGGGGGACGGGAAGGCGGATCTGGCGGCGGGCGCGCCGGGTGAGGACCTGGGCACGGTCGCGAACGGCGGCGCGGTGTGGCTGCTGCGCGGCACGGCAACCGGCCTGACGGCATCGAAGGCCTTCGCGGAGAACCCGGTGGACCTGAAGGCACCGGCGGCGAAAGCGGAGTTCGCGAGGAACCTGGCCGGGGACAACGGGCCGACGTTCGTGATTCCGTAGGTCCACTGGTTTCCCTCGCTTCGTCCCGTTCACCCGGCAGGCTCCGGGCCCGCTGCCGGGGTGGGGTGAGAGTGGGTTGACCTCAAGCCCGGTTGAGTTTCTAGGTTTGGATGCGTCGATGTCGACGTACCGGTGAGGAACGGCTATGAGGACGCTGGTGCTGGGAAGGACGCCCGCCAGGGTGACGGCGGTGCTGGCCACGCTGCGCGCGGACGGCTTTGATGCGGAAGGAGTGACCACCGACGAGGAGGCCCGGAAGCTGTTGGAGACGGAGAAGTTCGGGGTGCTGATCGTTGGCGGGGGTGTGCAGCCGGACTCCCGCGCAGCGATCAAAGAGTTCGCGGTCAAGCACCGGGTGCGGCGGGTGATCGACGGCGCGCTGACGGCACCGTTCGACGCGTACGTGAAGCGAGAGTTCGAGCCGCTGATCCGGGAGGCAGCCTCCAAGGGCTGACGGCTGACGGCCACGCAGGCACGAGGCGCACACGAGTTGGAACAGGCTCGTATGCGCGGTATCGCGTCAAGCAGCGCATGAGCTGGGTGACGCCGTGGCGGTTTCCGCTGGTCGCAGAGACGGCCAGCGGCGTCCCGTACCACTCGGTGATCAAGTGGTGCTCGCTGCCCGCCCGTCCCCGGTCAACCATTTGAGCGCCCTCACGTGGAAGCCGTCGACCGCCGCGTCGTCCATGTCCAGCAACACCGAGGATCAGTCGACGAAGCCACCCCCCACCTGCCGCTCCCTCGGACCGAGTTGAGTACGGCTACTCATGCGCGTCACCATCAGCCGCGACACCCTGCACCCATGACCGACACCCTTCCCGTACCGGAACGCCGACGCCCCTGGTCACACCGAACACGCCTGGGCGCGGACCTCGCCCTCGCGATCCCGCTGTTCCTGTTGGAGACCGCGTGGCTCGTGCTGGACTGGATATACGGCTACGGCCTGGAGGTGTGGGCAGCGCAAGGCGAGCAAGCTCGGATCGACGCGGCCGGCCTCGCGCACATCGAACGGGTACGGATGCTGCTGATCGCCGTACTCCTCGTCGTAGTTCTGGCGGCACTCTTCCGTGCCCGCTGGACAGTGATCGCACATTTGCTGATGGCCCTCCTGGTAGGCGGATCGCTGGCAGCCGCCCAGCACGAGTGGGACCACAGCCACGCCCCGCCACCCGGATGCATCCGCTACAGCGCGAACTGCTGAGACCGCCGGGCGCGGATCGAGCCCCCTGATGTCACCGACCAACGCCGACGACCGGTGAGGGGAACGCTCATCTGCGACCCGCTCATCCGCCTGGTCTTGGACGGACTCGGTTCCTGGGGCGAGCTGGACCAGTGCGCGGTACGCGATCGACTCCGTCAGCGTCCGAGCTCTCAAACGGGGCCGGTTCTCGCTGATTCGAAAAGGGGTCGGTCGCCGCCTCTGCCGAATGGCTAGGGTCGGTCCTCATGGAGACCACGGGAATCGTTCGTCGCCAGACGGCGGAGCGTATACGCGACGCTCTGGAGCGGCTCGTTACCGAGCGGGACGTATGGGTGTCGACGGCTCACCCTGATCACGGGCCGCACCAGGTGCCGCTGTGGTTCTTGTGGGATGGGCGAGCGGTGTGGATGTGTACCGACGCCACTTCCGTGACTGCGCGGAACGTCCGTGCAGAGCCGCGCGTGCGACTGGCGCTACCGGACACCTCCGACGTGGTGCTCCTCCAGGGTGAGGCGGAGTGCTTCACGGACCAGGAGGTGCCCGGAGGCGCAGCGGAGGCGTTCGCCGACAAGTTCGGGTGGGACCCGCGCGTGGAGGAGGGTTCCTTTCTGTATGTACGCGTGGTCCCGAGGACGGTGCGCGCTTGGCGCGGCGAGCCGGAACTACGCGGGAGAGTCATCATGCGCGACGGAATGTGGCTGGAATGACGGCCGTCCCTCGCTGACGGGCCTCTCTCGGATCACGAGCTCAGTTGGAGTACTGGGCTTGCGCAAACGCCGGTTCGGCCCGTACACCGGGGGAATGACGCGCGAGTCCGAAGACGGTGGCGCAAAGCTGCGCGGTGGCCTTATCGCCCACAGGTGCCCGATCCGCCCCAGGGTCGTCGTGGCGCGCCTGTTTCCGGCGTGGGCCTTGGGCTCGACCTGGCTGCCGTGTAACTGAGTTGCGGCCGGAGTCGGCGCCGACGAAGAAGGCGTTGGTGAGCGGGGTCGGGTGCCGATGAGCGAGTAGCCGGATGGTGGTCATCGGGCTGTCTCCTGCTCGGCGCTGTCCGCTGCTCATCACTGCGGGCCCGGTCTGGTTTCGGGCGGTCGGCGACGATTGCCGTGCCAGTCCAGTATCAGGACCGTGGCGTCGTCCTTGAGGTTGCCATGGCAGGCCTCAAGCACCGCGGCGGTCAGCCTTCGGACGGTTTCTCTCGGATGCAGCGCGCGGGTGTCGTGAAGGACCGAGGCCAGGTCGACGGCTGCGGCACCGCGCTCCTGCATTCCATCGGTGAGCAGTATCAGGCGGTCGCCCGGCCGCAGCTGCAGTTCCTGTACTCGGTAGGAGGTGGGTGCCGCCACGCCGAACGGCAGGTTGACGGCGAGTTTGACCTCTTCGACGGTGCCCTCGCGCAGCAGCAGCGGCCAGGGATGGCCGGCGTTGACCAATTCACACAGGCCTGTTTCGAGCTCGATGCACATCAGCTGTCCGGTGGCCAGGCCGCGGCTGTGGCTCAGCAGGGCCTGGTGGGCGTGCTGGGCTTGCTTGAGGGCGTCACAGCCGCTGCGGCGTGCCCGCCGCAGCGCGCCGACCAGCAAAGTGGCCAGCAGAGCGGAGTTCGTGTCGTGGCCCATGGCGTCGGTGATCGACAGGTGCAGGGTGTCGCGGTCGAGGGTGTAGTCGTAGGTGTCGCCCCCGATGTCGTCGGCCGGGATCAGTCCGGCGGCGAGGGTGAACTGGGGCGCCTCGCAGCAGGGGGCCGAGGGAAGCAACTGGTGCTGGATCTCCGCGGCCAGGCTGGTCTCGGTGGTGCGCCGGCCGAGGTGGTACAGATCGGTGAAGCGGCGGTCCGTGACGATGATGTAGGCCAGCGCGTGTGCCGCATCGCGGACCTGTCGAAGGACGGTGTCGTCGGCGGACTGCAGGGTCGCCTCCAGAACGCCGATGCAGTCGCCGCGGTTGGTGACCGGCGTGATGACGCGCCGTCCGCCCTGGCCGTCCGGTTCCACATGCTGGCGCTGGCTCTGCAGAACGCTTTCGTAGACGCTGCCCTGCAGGTCGATGGGCTCGGCATGGTCCGCGACATCACCGCCGGCCGCGACGAGCCGTACCAGCTGCTGACCGATGAGGTCGGCGAACAGGAAGGACACACGTTCCGCACCGAATCGCTTTTGCAGGTCGTGTGCTACCACGTTGACGGATTCACCGGGCGGCGCCGCCTCCGCAGCGGCCAGCAACTGGCCCAATTCCAGATCTCCACGCTCCACGGCAACCTCCCATCGGCTGCCACAACTTTTTCCCCGAGTTTCCGCGACCTCACCTCACAGTGCCCATCTTGCCCGGTCAGGACGACGGACCGGGGCGGTGCGAGGAGGTTGCAGGTCCGTCGGAAGGCGTCCGCGGACGGCCGGGCGGCAGTGCGTCGGCGGCCGGAGGGTACAGGCGAAGCGGCGTTCACGCACGGCGAGCGGTCCGGGTACCGACCGATGCCGCTCCGTGCGCGGTGACCGGCCGGACGGCTGCCGTCTCCGCTTTGCCGCCATGACCCTGCCCGTCACCCCGCGGGCACGTCCACGACCAGCTTGACCACTCTCCGGCCGCCCCGGGACGAGGACGCAAGGGCGGGTCGGGTCTGCGGAGCGACGCAGGTGCCATTGCCGGGCTCCGTCCGGCGTTCGTTCCGCGGCGGGAGACATCTCCTTGGACGGGCTGGATGCTGAGCGCGGTGAGCGGGTGGTGGTGTCGGTGCTCACGGCGCAACCGGGTGAGCTTCCTGCGCCTGTCAGTGCGCTGTTCGCCCCCCTTTCCCGAGAGCGGTCACCGTCTGGCTGGTTCACCCGTCGTCGAGAGTGGCTCGCAGACCGTGAACCTCGATCGCGGGGAACCCGGCGGCACCGAGCAGCCCCTGGACACCGCCCCGGGTCACTGGTGACCGTCACATCCAGGAGTGTTCACTTCGGAGCTCAGCGCAGCCCGAGGCAGGGCAGCCACGCGCGCGAACCGCCCCCAGCCGCGGTGAGCAGCGCGCAGAGCGGGCTCGCCGCGCCTCCGAGCAGTCCCATGCGGTCCTCGCCGAGGGCCTCTACCAGCGGCAGGCGGTCCGGCAGGTGGGCGAGGAGGCGGGCCTTGAGCCTGGCCGCTGCGCGCAGTCCGGCCTGGTGGTCGAAGGCGTCGGCCACGGCCAGCGCCCCCGCGGCCCCGTGGCACAGGCCCAGAAGGTCGCTCGGCCGGTCGCCGAAGAGGTGGAAGTCCTCGTAGTAGCGGTCGGCGAGCGGGGTGAAAGCCGCAGCGGCCCAGGCAGCCGTCTCCCCGTCGGCGATCGCGTCCGCCGCATCCCACAACGCCCAGGACACCCCGGGCGTGCCGTAGCACCAGGCCTGGCGCGCGCGGTCCGGCGGGCTGTCGAGGCCGGCGCCGTCCCAGGTGCGGATGGAGCGGGTGTCGTCGAAGGACTGCCGCATCAGCCATGCGGTCGCGTGCCCCAGAGCGCGTCAGGCCTGGCTGCGGGCCGAGGTGGCGAACCGCCGCGGTGAGCGCTGCGGCGACGCCGGCGGTGCCGTGGCCCGTGCCGGTGTTGATCCGTCCGTTCAGCCAGTCGAGGTGCGGGTGGCCGGCGTACCCCGCGGTCCGCAGCCGCGGCACGCCGTCGGCGTCGCACAGGGCGGCCAGGTGGTCGACGAACGGACGGAGTCGGTCCGGTGCCGGGTGGGCTCCGGCACACATGGCGAGCAGGACGCCGGAGGGGCCCACGATCAGGTCGTAGTCGGGGAACGCGACCTGGTCGCGGCGCCATCCCTGCATCGCTGCGGTACGCACGACGTGGTCGCGCAGGCGCGAGGTTGATCTGGGCCCAGCCAGCCTCGGGCAGGTCGTCGCGCAGTGCGGGGTGCGGCGCTGCCCACATCCTCAAGCCGAGAGCGCCGGTTCCTGCCAGTCCGGGTCATGCCCGCACGCGGCCGCCAACTCGTCCAGCGACGCGTGGAGCGCGGCGGCCAGGGCCGCGATCGTGAAGAAGGCGGGGGTCGGGGCCCGGCCGGTTTCGATCTTGCGCAGGGTCTCCGCGGAAACCCCCGCAGCGGCCGCCACCTCCGCCATGCTGCGGCTGCCCCGCGCTCGACGCAGCAGCGCGCCGAACCGCTCGCCGCGTTCCCGTTCCCATGGCGTCAGAGGAGTTCTCACCATGACCGTGATACTAATACCGGTATAAGTATTGGGCCCGACGGAGGCGAGGAGTCACAGCACATGGTGGAGATCAAGACCGATGCCGCACTGGACGCGATGCGGGAAGCCGGACGTGTGGTGGCCCACGCCCTGGCCGCAGTCCGAGAAACAGCCGACGTGGGGGTGTCCCTGCGAGAACTGGACGAAGCGGCCCGATCGGTGCTGGCCGAGGCCGGAGCCGGCTCCCCCTTCCTCGGATACCGACCGTCCTTCGCCCCGGTCGCTTTCCCGGCCGTGATCTGCACGTCCGTCAACGACGCCGTGTCGCACGGCATCCCCACCGGCTACCGGCTGCGCGACGGCGACCTGGTGAGCATCGACTGCGGCGCCCAGCTCGACGGCTGGACGGGCGACGCGGCCATCACCTTCACCGTCGGAACGCCACGCCCCGGCGACCTCGATCTGATCGACGCCACCCAGCAAGCCCTCGACGCCGGCATTGCCGCCGCCCAGGTGGGCAGTCGCATCGGCGACATCTCCCACGCCATCGACACCGTGGCCCGCAAAGCGGGCTGCGGCATGCCCCCCGACTTCGGCGGCCACGGCATCGGCCGCCGCATGCACGAAGACCCTCATGTCCCCAACCGCGGCCGCCCCGGCCGCGGCTTCCCCCTCCGCCACGGCCTGGTCCTCGCCATCGAACCCATGCTCATGGCCGGCGGGCAGAACGCCTACCGCACCGATGTCGACGGCTGGACCCTGCGCACCACCGACGGCAGTCGGGCCGCCCACATCGAGCACACCGTCGCCATCACCGACCAGGGCCCCCGCATCCTGACCCTGCCCTGACGCCCTGAACGGATCAGCGAGCCCCTAGGACTGCGGCGCCAGGGCATGCACCTGCTCAGCGACTCACGGGTGCTCGGCTGCCGGGCGTCGACGAGGAGGCCGTCCGGGCGTCGACGAGGGGTCGTCCAGGAACCGTTGGGGCGCATCTCCCGGTCACTCGCTGACGTCTCACCTGCACACGACGGACGGGGACAAGCGGACCGCGGTCGAGCTGGTGGCGGCGGGGGGCGACCCTGACCAGTCCCGTCGCCGTCACCGCGGAGCCGCTCTCCCCCGGTCGTCCCACTTCATACTCCAGACGGTCTTCTTCGTCCCCATGGGGAGGCGGTGCGTGAGCCGGGGGTGGTGGACGGGCGGGTATGTGTTGCCCACCGCGTGGGCAGGGAAGACCGCCACGCCCTCTGCTGCCGAGCCGTCTCGTCGTTCGGCCCCCGGAACTCGACAGCGGCAGTTCCGGCCGCGCCCCCTGCCGCCCATCGGTCGGGTCAAGCCGCCTCCGTCACCACCGGCGTGGCCGCGAGGTCTCCGGTGGTCAGGTTGTCCTCGGCCGATGAACCCTCTACCGGAGACCTCACTTACTTCTCGATGACGACAGCACCCACCACGGCGGACTTCGAGGCAGACCCTAGGTCCCTGACGCCGAGGGGTGACCCGATGAGCATCACAGCGGGGCGAGGCGGGCCTTGAGCAGGCAGAACTCGTTGCCTTCGGGGTCGGCCAGGACATGCCACTGCTCCTCCCCCGTCTGGCCGATGTCGGCCGGGCGTGCACCGAGCTTCAGAAGGCGTTCGAGCTCGGCGTCCTGATCGCGGTCGGTGGCGTTCACGTCGATGTGCAGCCGGGACTTCCCCTTCTCCGGCTCATCCCTGCGGCTGAGGATGATCGTGGGCTGCGGACCCCCGAACCCTTCGCGCGGCCCGATCTCCACCGATCCGTCGTCCTCGCGGTCGAGCACGACGAAGTCGAGGACCTCGCACCAGAACCGCGCCAGCACCTCAGGATCGCGGCAACCGAGCACGAGTTCACTGATACGACATGCCATTGACGGGTCCTACTCTCAGCCTGGGTCCTGCGGGGGAGGCCACACGAACCTCATGGCTCCCAGCAGCGTCGACAATCCCGCGACCGTACCGGACCGGGCGAGCACGGGCGAGATGTTTTCAAGGCTGCCCAGGACCGGCATGTCGTCACCGCCTGCGGCGAAGACGACCAGCCGGTCGTCCGCCATCGCCGCCTAGGATCCCGTCCCGATGCCACTTTCGCGGATGTGCCCTGATCCGCTGGAGGCGGCTCGCAGCGCCAGGGCAGCAGCCGGTCCCTGCACCGCACTGGAGCCAGTCAGTGCACGCGATCCCCGCACTCCGTCGGCAACAGCACGGTACCGGGCGGCAGTTCGCCCGGATGCCGGGCCCGTAGACACCGCGGCGCTGTGGTCATGAACGACTTCACACCGCCGAGCTGCGAGCCAGCCTCCGCCCTGAGGGCGGCGCCTTGGATCTTGCGACGGCGGAACGAATGGGGGCGTCGCACGGAGCCGGTTCTTGTGGGCGGGCGGTGAGAGGGCCGGCGGGACGCTGGTTCGCGCCGGCCCTCGCGCCGTTGTCGGCGCGTGTCTTGGAACACCTTCGGGTGTCTTACTGATCATTTCAGAATGAGGTTCGGAGTCGTCTCAAGCAAATGACGCTGCAGGCGAGTTGGAGTAGTCCGAGGTGGAGGTCGCCTCGTATCTCGTAGCGGATCCGTAGGCGATTGAACTGGTGGAGCCAGGCGAA
>NZ_JBICWR010000032.1:0-61427 GCF_043199855.1 Streptomyces sp. NPDC048521 | reverse complement strand
CCGCAGTCGGACCTGCCCCGGTTCGGGATCGACCAGCTCACGCTCGACCAGCCGGAGGTTGTGAACACCGGTCGCCTCGAAGGCTCGGTACGTGGACATGATGCTCCTGGGTGTGTGTTGTCGGCCAAGGCGGGGCCAGGACAAGGGACCGATCTAAAAATGACCGGTCTACTTAAACGGAGTCTAGCCGATGCGTGGCCACGGGCCCTGCGTCCTGTGCACCTGAGACCGGTCCGCCCCGGGGTTTGACTCCGGTCAGGCGACCGCCCATATTGAACGTGAGGTGATCGAGGATGGGACGTGCGTCCAAGCGTGAGGAGATCGCGCAGGCAGCCCTGCGGCAGTTCCAGGCGAGGGGCTTCAACGCCACGGGCATCAGCGACATCACCACCGCGGCCGGAGCGCCCAAGGGGTCGTTCTACAACCACTTCTCCAGCAAGGAGGAGAGCGCCCTGGAAGCGCTGAACCGGTATGCCGCCGGCTTGCGGTTCGACATCCTCACCACGCCGGGACGGCCTCCGCTGGAGCGGCTGCGGGCGCACTTCGAGTACCTCGGCAGGGACACCCTCGACAACGGCTTCGTCCGCGGCTGCCTGGCCGGCAACTTCGGCGCGGAGATGGCGGATCACAACGAGGAGATCCGCTCGGCCGTCCAGCGCGGATTCGGCCGCTGGGCCGAGCACATCCAGGGGGTGCTCACCGAGGCCAAAGAAGCCGGCGACCTCGCCAGCGCCCTCGACGTGGCGGACACCGCCCTCTTCCTCCTGAGCGCATGGGAAGGCGCGCTTATCGCGGCTCGGGCCGACAAGTCCGCAGCCCCGGTCGAGGCGTTCTTCCGCCTCGTCTTCGGCGTCATCCTGCGCTAGGCCCTGTCGTCGGACTCCCGCCGTCCGTCCGGAGGGCGGGCCGTGCGGCGTCAGGTGCGTGTCTCGACCTGCCGGGCCCTGGCCCTCGTATGGGATGAACCCGGGTCGGGCCCGGTGCGGTGCGAGGGTGTGCATGGCGTCATGCGGCGGACGGGAGACTGACGACAGGGCCTGGACCTTTCCCCTCTCCAGGCGCCGGGGTCCCCCGTTCCGGGGTGCCGTTCCTTCGGTCGGTAACCGAGGCCACCCTGTCCGACCAGGGCGGACGGTCTCGGACGGGCACACGCCGACCTGCTGGGCCGTGAGCCTCGCGGGATTGCGATTGACCGAAGTAGACCGGTCGTCTAGTTTAGATGACCGGTCGGCTCATCGCATCGCCGCGTATCCCTCGAGTCGCCGCACTCCCTCGAAATGGAGAAACCCGTGTCCACTCCGATCAAGCTCGCCATCGTCTTCTACTCGTCCACCGGTACGATCACCGAGATCGCCAAGGAGCTGCGGGACGCCGGTGTGAAGGCGGGTGCCGAGGTGCGTCTGCTGAAGGTGGCCGAGCTGGCCCCGCAGGCCGCCATCGACTCCAATCCGGCCTGGGCCGCCAACCACGCGGCCACCGCGGACGTCCCCGAGGCCACCACGGCGGACATCGAGTGGGCCGACGCCGTCATCTTCGGCACGCCGACCCGCTTCGGCAACGTCTCCTCGCAGCTGAAGCAGTTCATCGACACGCTCGGCGGCCTGTGGGCCGAGGGCAAGCTCGCGGACAAGGTGTACAGCGGCTTCGTCTCCACCGCCACGGACCACGCCGGCCACGAGTCCACCCTGCTGGCCCTGTACAACTCCGTGCACCACTTCGGCGGCATCATCGTCACGCCGGGCTTCACCGACCCGCAGAAGTTCGTCGACGGTAACCCCTACGGCACCTCCCACGCCGACGGCCAGGGCACCAAGCCCGTCGGCGAGACCACCCGCCTCGCCGCCGCCATCCAGGCCGAACGCGTCGTCGAGATGGCCGCGAGGCTCAAGGCGGCGGCCGAAGCCGAGGCAGAGACCGGCACCGGCACCGGCACCGGCACCGGCACCGGCACCGGCACCGAGGAGGGTCCGCGACGCTGGTGGCAGCGCCGGCGCCGGTGACACCGCGCGTCACCGCACGGGTTCTCGCCTGCGTCAGGGCGGGGACGGCCCCGCCCGACCGCGCCTCCGCCCGCTTCACCGTGCCTGCGCAGACGGTTCGCCCCGGAAAGCGCCCCTGACCGACATACCGACAGACGGCCGGTCGTCCAAATGGGACGTACGGTCGGCCGGACCTACAGGCAGGCAACCCGAAGGTTGCCCGCTCCGACCATCTGTAACAGGAGATCTACCCATGCGTGTCGAGATTTGGACCGACGTCGCTTGCCCGTGGTGCTACGTCGGCCGAGCCCGCTTCGACCGCGGGCTGGCCGCGTTCGAGCACCGCGACGAGGTCGAGGTGGTGCACCGTTCGTTCGAGCTGAACCCGCAGGCCGAGAACGGCACCGTGCCGATCATCGACGCGGTGGCGGCGCAGTACGGCCGGACCCGGGAACAGCAGGTGGCCAGGGAGGAGCAGGCCGCTGCCATGGCGCGCGAGGTGGGGCTGGACTTCCGCATCGGCGGACGCGTCTTCGGCAACACCTTCGACGTGCACCGCCTCATCCACTTCGCCAGGTCGCACGGCCGGCAGGCCGAGATGATGGATCTCGCTTTCCGGGCGAACTTCGCGCAGGAGCGGTCGATCTACGACCAGGAGACGCTGGTGACGCTGGCGGTGGAAGCGGGCCTGGACGAGTCCTCGGCCCGGAAGGTGCTCGGCGATCCGACCGCGTTCGCCGATGACGTACGGGCCGACGAGCGACTGGCGGCCGAGCTGGGGGCCGGGGGTGTGCCCTTCTTCGTGCTGAACCGGCGGTACGGAGTCAGCGGCGTCCAGTCGCCCGAGACGTTCACGCGGGCCCTCGAGCAGGCCTGGGCGGACCGGGCCGCCGCGTGAGGCGCGGCCCCTCGGGGCCGAGCCGGGAAGGGTCTGGCGGCCCGCGGGATCGGCCGGTCTGTTCGGGCCGTTCCGCCGGTCGGGCGCACGACGTACACGCGCGTGCGTCCGGGACGGACGAGGGACCGAGCCGCCCCAGGCGGCCCGGTCCCTGTTCGCGCGGCGGTGATCAGGTGATCAGTTGCCGCCGTCCTCCCAGTGCTGCGTCACGGGGGTAGCGGTGACGGCGTTCTCGTAGACCAGCGCGACACGGTGGCCGTACTGGATGGTGTACATCCTCTTGCCGCCGAGGACGACCGTTCCGCTGCTCTTGTCGTAGTCGTCCGTCACGGCCGGGGCCTGGGTGGCGACGTACGCCTGGCCGGCCGGGGACGGTGTACACCGTGAGCGGGGCCTGCGTCGAGGGCGAGATGCCCGCCGGGTACTCCGAGGCGTCCGGGTAGCTGCGGCCGTAGACCGCCACCGAGGCGGAGCCGGCCGGACGGATCATCTTCACGCCGTAGGCGATCTTGGCGTTCTTGCCGCCAGGGTTGTAGAACCACACCTTCGCACCGCTGAACCAGATCGCGGTCCAGTCGCCGCTCACATCGGCGACGACGAACTGCCGCCCGGACTGGGCCGAGCTGCCCCAGTCGCTGATCTCGTTCGTACCCGCGCCGGTACCGTGGAGCGCCTGGTCGCCGAACAGCGGGGCGGACGCGTCCGGGGCGGTGCGCACGTAGACGAAGTTCGACGCCTGCTGCCTCTCGGTGCAGGTGGTCGTGGGATCGGTCGGGTCGTCACCGGGACAGACACGCACGGTCTGCACGGTGTCGGCGAACGGCGGATCGATGGTCACGACCGAACCCACGGCCGGGACGCTGTGCGTTCCGCTGTAGGGGCGGCCGAGGAGCGTCATGAAGTGGTCCCAGTCCCAGCCGTTGCCCGGGTCCCAGTGCATCCCGGCGGCGTGAGCGTCGTCCGGGCTGTCGACGTTGTCATGACCGATGACGTGCTGACGGTCCAGAGGTATGTCGAACCGTGCCGCGAGGTACGTGACCAGGTCGGCCGTGGCCTCGTACTGCGCCTCCGTGTACCACGTGGCGCCCTGCGCGGCGTACCCCTCGTGCTCGATGCCGATGGAGTGCAGGTTCATGGAGTAGTTGCCGGTGTGGAAGGCGATGTCCTTGGTGGGGACCATCTGCGTCACCGCGCCGTCGGACGACCGCATCACGTAGTGGGTCGCGGCGCTGTTGGTCTGGGAGGACAGGCCCTTCACGCCGGTGTCGTAGGTGGTCTCCAGGTCGTGGATGACGATGGTGTCGATCCGGATACCGTTCGCGGGCCGTTTGGACACCTGCACACCCGCGGCCTAGCCGGGGACGAACGTGCACGCCACGGCCGGCGGGCACTCGGTGTCCGCGGTGGCCGATGCCGCCAGGTGCAGCCGGTCGACCTGCGCCTTCGCGGGGCGGACCGAGGGGACCGCGGTGAGGCGGACGCGCTGGCCGTCGTGCGTCTCGGCGGAGGCGCCCCTGCGGATGGTGCCGAAGACACGGTCGGCGAAGGCCACCGCCCCCTGACGGTCCGTCGACTGGCTGTAGCGGGCCACGGCTCCGAACCACAGGGCCGGGTCCGCCGGCGTTCGCGTGCCCACCAGCGGTAGGGCGGACACCAGCGGGCCAGACGACGGTGACGTTCGTCGAAGAGCCGGTCGGCCTTCGGCAGGATCCAGGGCGGTGTGCGCTGGAAGACGGTGAGGGCCGAGACCTGGTCGACGATCGCCGGGACGAACTGGATGGCACTGGCGCCGGTGCCGATGACCGCGACCCGTTTGCCGGCCAGGTCCACGTCGTGCCGCCAGGCCGCCGAGTGGAACACCGCACCGCCGAAGGACTCGACACCGGGCAGGTCGGGGTAGGCGGGATGGTGCAGCGGTCCGACGGCGCAGATGAGGAACCGGGCGCGATGGCACTCGCCCGCCGACGTCACCACCTCCCAGCAGGCATCCTCCTCGGCCCACCGGGCGCCTCGTACCTCCTGGCCGAACCGCACGTGCTCGACGAGGCCGCGTCGGCGGGCCACGTCCCGCAGGTAGTCCCGACCGACTCCGGCGGCGAGCCCGAGAAGGTCCTCACCCATGACGAGATGCTCGACGCCATCTCGCTGTACCGGCTGACCAACACCTGGGCGTCTTCCTCCTGGCTGTACTGGGAGGGCTACCAGGCCGGCGGCGGACCGTTCGACGCGTTCCACATCCCCGACCTCCCCATCCACTGGAACGAGTTCGGCAGGGGAGGCCACTTCGCCGCCTGGGGGTAGTGACGCCTGCTGGCAGAGGAACTGCGTACGTCGTTCAGGTCACTGCGGCACTGACCCCGCCGCGCAATGCGGAACGGGCCGTGGCCGGTCCAGTTCGCTGAACCGGCCACGGCCTGTTGCGCACACCGGCGGCATGCCGGCGCGCGTGCTCAGTGGCCCGCGCTCATGCCGCCGTCGACGTGCAGGATCTCGCCGGTGACGAACGGGGCGTTCTCCAGGTACAGCACCGCGTCCGCGATGTCGCTCTGCTCGCCCATCCGTCCCATCGGGTGAAGGTCGCCGAGGGTCGCGTGTGTCTCCTCGGGGTGCATCGGGGTCTTGATGGTCCCGGGCGAGACGGCGTTCACGCGGATGCCGCGGGTGGCGTACTCGATGGCCAGGGACTTGGTGACGGACTGGAGCCCGCCCTTGGTCAGCGAGGCCATGGCGGAGGGCAGGCGCATGTCCGGGCTGTCGACCAGGCTGGTGGTGATGGTGACGACGTGACCGCCGCCCTGGCCGAGCATCTGTTCGATGGCCAGCTGGGTGATGCGGAAGAAGCCGTTGAGGTTCACCCCGGTCACGGCGGCGTAGTCGTCCAGGGTGTACTCGGTGAAGGGCTTGGCGACGAAGATGCCCGCGTTGTTGACGAGGCTGTCGATGCGGCCGAAGCGCTCCAGGCCCTGGGCGATGACGCGCTCGGCGGTGGCGGGGTCGGCGATGTCGCCTCGCACGGTGAGCAGGTCGGGGTCACCGGACGGGCCGATGGTGCGGGACGTGGCGACTACGGCGTAACCGTGCTTGCGGTAGGCGTCGACGATGCTCGCGCCGAGGCCCTGCGAGGCACCGGTGACGATGGCGACCTTCTGAGTGCTCATGATCATCTCTCTGGGTGGGTGAGGCTTCCTTCGACTAAGTTAGTCGACCGGTCGGCTAGTAGTCAATCGGTCGACCTTCCGACCGGAGGAGACCAGACGCGTCGGCGCTCAGCGCCGGGGTGCCAGGCTGTCCAGCGGCGTGCCGGGCGCCCAGACGCGCAGCCGGCGGCCGTCGACGAGGTGGACGTCGGTCTGCCGGGCGGCCCAGCGCACCTCTCCCTGCTGAAGCCACCGCGGTGGACGACGAGCCGGCCCGGCCGGAACTCCCCGAGCCGGACCGCCGGCGCCAGGACGGACGACCGTACACCGGCGGCCACCGGACCAGGACCCGGCGCCCGCCCGCGCACCGCCGTCGCTCACCGCCCGGTGATGGGCAGTGTCAGGGACACCGTCTTGCCCTGTCCGTTCGGCGAGCTGTTCCACGTGTCGGCCAGCGCTTCCACGATCAGCAGGCCCCGGCCGTGTTCCGCTTCCGCGTTCTCCTCCTCACCGAGCGACAGCGAGGAGGGTATCGGCGGGTTGCTGTCGGAGTCCCGTACCTCGAGCCGGAGGTGGTCGTCGAAGGCCCGCAGCCGCACGTCCACGTCACTGCCGGCGTGGATGAGCGCGTTGGTGACGATCTCGGAGACGACCAGTTCCAGGGGCTGCGACATCCCTTCCAGCCCCCAGGAAACCAGCTGGTCGTGGACGAATGCGCGGGCCGCCCCGACCCCGAGCAGATCACGGCGCTGGATGTGCAGGCTTCCCACACGCGGTTCCTCCTGCCCCACCGCCCCGCCGTACAGCGCCAGCAGCACGACGGCGTCGTCGCGGCGCTGCTGTGGCGTGGAGCCGTCCTCGACGACCAGGTCGGCGAGCTGTTCGAGATCGGGCGCGGGGGTCCCGCCACCGGCGCCGAGCAGCGCGTGCAGGCGCACCTGCGGATCGGGCGCGTCCCAGCCGACGAGGCCGTCCGTGTACAGCATCAGGACCGACCCGCACGCGACGCGGTGCTCGCGTGCCTGACAGGCGTCCGCCGTGGGAACGCCCAGCGGCAGGTTGGCCGGGGCGGCCAGGACGCCGATGCTCCCGTCCGGCCGCCGCACCAGGGGCGGGGGATGCCCGGCGAGGGCCACCTCGGCGGTGCCGTCCAGTGTGTCCAGCGAGACGACGCAGCAGGTCGCGGTGAGGTCGGTGCCCAGGGCGGCCAGGAGCCTGCCGGTCCGGTCGATCACCGCGGCGGGACGGTGGCCCTCGACGGCGTAGGAGGTCACCGCGGTGCGCATCTGCCCCATGACGGCGGTGCTCTCCACGGAGTGTCCCTCGACATCGCCGACGACCAGCACGGCCCTGTCCCCGGGCAGGGTGATCACGTCGTACCAGTCACCCCCCACCCTGGTGGTGACGCCGGCGGGCCGATAGCGCGCCGCGGTGGCCAGCCGCGGCAGGTCCGGGAGCCGGGAGGGCAGAAGGAAACGCTGGAGGCATTCGTTCATCGCCCGCTGCTGCGCGCTCAGCTCGACCCGGTGCACCGCGGCTCCCAGCAGCCCGGCCATCATGCCGAGAAGGGCCCTCTCCTCGGGCGGGAAGCCGCGCGGCCCGGAGAACTCCAGGCAGCACACCGCGACCACCCGCCCGCCGCCGGCGAACGCAAGGTCGAGGAACTGGCGGTCGCCGGTGAGCGGCAGGTACAGCTCGGCGCGCGACTCGTCGGCCGAGAAGGAACCCGTGGGGGAGTGCCCGGTCAGGAACACCGGGCGTCCACGGAATGCCTCCGCCGCCGGTGTCCGGTCGTCCATCCTGGCACCGTGCAGAGCGCGGGCCACGCCGGAGGAGGCACCGCTGTGCCCGAGGACCCACAGCCGGCCCTCGACGGCCGACACCAGTGTCAGTGCCCGGGCGCTCAACGAGTCCATGACGCAGTACCGGGCGGCCTGCATCACCTCTTCGATGGTCGTGGCCCGGTTGGCCAGCTCTGCCAGGCGGCGCAGCGGGAACATCATGCTCGTGCCCGCGGAGCCCGGGATGTCGCCCAGCCCCCAGCCCGGTACGCACACAGGTGCACGAGGGTCGTCCCGGGCCGGTGGCACCATGATCGGCATCGGACCGGCCGCCACGGTCACGCCGTCGTCGGCCAGCCCGGCCAGGGCCAGGGCCAGCCGGTCCGCGACATCCCGCAGTTCCGTGCGCTCGGCGGCCGTGAAGGTGCCGTCGGTCTCCAGCCGCAGCACGGTCAGGGCGCCGAAGCGCCGACCGTCCGCGACGACTGGGGCTGCCGCCGCGATGTAGGGATACCGCAGATGGCGTTCGCGGCCCGGGTCGGCGGGGTCCCGGTCCAGCAGTACGGCCGTCTCCCCCGTCAGGACGGCGCGGACCGTGGCGGCGGGCACGTCCAGTTCCATCCGCCCCGGCAGCGTGAACAGGGACGGCGGACTTCCGTCGGCCAGCGCGAGGCGGAGTCCGCCGCGGCGCTCGTCCAGCAGGTAGACACCGGCCGACACGGCGTTCAACCGGTGCCTGGCCGCGCTGGCGGCGCGGTGGAGGGTGTGGCCGAGGTCCGTTCCGCGTGTCCCTCCGGACCCGTTCCGCCGCCGATCCGGTGCTGCGCCGCTGCTCGTCACGAGACGGCTCCCTCGAGCGAGATGCTGGTCGTCGGCTGCCGCCGACCGGTCGTCGAAAGGTGCTCCGCCGTGTTCCGGCGATAACAATTATTCGGCGGTCGGGAGGTTCCGCGCGAGCCGTGACCCGCCGTGCGCGGTTCCCGAGTCCAGGCGCCCGCGGTCCGGTACGCGTGTGCGACACTGGCAGAGTGATTGACGTGTCAAGTAGGTGGGGTGGGTGAGCGCCGGGGGACGCGGCGGGGCTTCGCGTGACGGCCGTACCGGCTCGGTCGTTGTTCCCCAGCCCGCCAGGAGCGCGGATCACCCGGCGGCGCTTCGCGGCCAGGAAGTGCTCCCGGGCCTTCTCCGCCGTGTCCGCCGCGACGAGGTTCACGCCGGCGATGGTCATGTTGTGGTGCTCCGTGCACCAGATGCGCCAGTAGCCTCATGCCTCGGCGCGCTGGGCCGGCTCCACGCCCGGCGCGGAAACTGTCACCCGCGGGGAGTCGCCGTCGTGTTCCTGCCGGCTTCCGGTGCGCGGCGGAGCCGAGAGCGCCGACCGCGTCACCCGTGCGCGCCCTCGGCGGCTCCTCGGCCCGTCGGCTGTCGAGAGGTCCCGGTGTGTCGCCTCACACACGTTGCGGACCGGGCGGCACACGTGGTTCGTCCCCGGGTCCGCAGTGGGGGACGGGGTAGCATCCGCCCATGTCGACGATCTGCCTGATAGGTGTGGGACGGATGGGCGAACCGGTGTGCCGCCGTCTCGTCCTCGCCGGGCACGAGGTGCGGGCCTACGACATCAGGCCCGAGCGCCGGGCGGCGGTCCGGTCGTGCGGGGCCCGGTGGTCGGACTCGGCGGTGGCCGCGGCATCGGGGGCGGAGGTGCTCCTCACGGTGCTGCCCGGTCCGGCCGAGGTCACGGGGGCCGTGCGGGACGGCGTCCTCCAGGCGCTGGCCGCGAACGCCACGTGGATCGACATGAGCAGCAGCACGCCTACGGCCGCGGACCCCTGCCGGGAGCGGGCGGCGGCGCACGGTGTCGGATTCCTGGAGTCGCCCATCGGCGGCTCGCCCGTGGACGCCGCCGCGGCGCGGTTGCGGCTTTTCGTGGGAGGCGACGCCGCCCTCCTTGAGCGTCACCGTCCCCTGCTGTCAGCGGTCGCCGACCGCATCAGCCACGTCGGCGGACCCGGTACCGGCTACGCCGCCAAGCTGCTGGTGAACCTCCTGTGGTTCGGTCAGGCGGTCGCCACCGCGGAGGCGCTGCTGCTGGGCCGTCGCGCCGGCATCGACCTGGGCGTCCTCATGGACGTCCTTGCCACGGGCCCCGCCTCGTCGGCCTTCGTCCGCCGGGACCTGCCCGCGCTCCTCGCCGGTGACTACCTCCCCGCGTACGGCCTGGACCGCATCCACGACCAGTTGGCGGCGATCACCGCTCTGGCGGAACAGTGCGGCACTCCGCACGCCGTCGCGGACACGGTCCGGCGCCTGCACGAAGAGGCGCTCGAACGGTACGGGCCCGTCGACGGCGAGCTGCTGGCGGTGGCACTGCTCGAGGAGAGGGCCGGTATGCTGCTGCGCCACCCGAACCCGGCCACCGACTGACGTCGCCGCCACGGGCGGGGCCGCGCACCGCTGCGCGGCCGGCCCGCTGCCCGCCGCGGCGTCCGGGTGCACAGGCGGCCCCTGCCCGGGCGGCATCGGTTGTCTGTCTAGGAGACTCGGCAGAAAGTGCGAAGAAGTGAGCTCATCATGGCCATAGTCACGACCCAGCGACGGGTCGTCATCATCGGCGGGGGGTACGCAGGAGTGCGCTTGGCGCGCGAACTCGACGCGGACGCCGACGTCACGCTGATCGACCTCAAGGAGGCGTTCTTCCACCGCGTCGCCTCGCTACGGGCCAGCGCCGACGAGGAATGGACGTACGCCCCCTTCATCCCGTACGACTCGCTTCTCGCCCGTGGCCGTGTCGTGCGCAACAAGGCCGTCGGCATAGCGACCGCGGAACGTGAGGTGGTCCTCGCCACTGGCCACCGGGTGCCGTACGACGCCCTGGTGATCGCGACAGGCGCCGACTACCAGGAACCGGCGCGCTTCACCGGCAGCACCGTCGAGGAGGCGGCGGATTCCTTCCGGAGCCACCAGCGACGCGTCGCCGGTGCTCGTAGCATCCTGGTCATCGGGGGCGGCCCCTCCGGCGTGGAACTGGCGGCGGAACTGCGGCGGGCCAACCCGTCGGCCACGGTGACCCTCGCACACCGCGGCCCCCGCCTGCTCAACCACCACGGCACCGGCCGAATGGGCCGTCAGGCGAGGGCCTGGCTGGAGCGGCACGACGTGCGGGTCCTGCTCGACACCTTTGTCACTTCCGCCGGCGGCGTCGGCGCCCGGCTGCGCGACCAGGCGGGCGGCCCCCTCTCCGCCGACGTCGTTTTCTGGACGACCGGCACCACTCCGAACACCCTGTGGCTTCGCCTGGCGGGACTCGGCACCTGGCTCGACGCGAGCGGTCACGTCAAGGTGGACACACACCTGAGGGTGCTGGGACAGAGGGACGTCTTCGCGGTCGGTGACGTCAACGACGTGTCCGAGGCCAAGCTCAGCCCCTCTGCGGTGGCGCAGGGGGAGGCCGCGGCGCACAACATCCGCACGTACCTCGGCCACGGCAGGCACGGGGGCCGGTCACGCCCGTACAAGCCAGCGCCGGTGAGGATCTTCTCGGTGCCCTTCGGATCCGAAGGAGGCACCACCCTCCTCCCGGCGCTCGGCCACGACGTCCTCGTTCTCGGCAACAGGGCGACGTCGGCGCTCAAGAGCAGGCACCTGGCCGTTCCGGCGATCCGCAAGCTGCTGGGCCACACCGACGGCTGACGGGTGTCCACGCAGCACCACGTGTCCCGACGGTCCCTGTCGAGGACTCCGCGGACGCGTCCCCATGAGAGCCGAAGCGCACCCGGAGGGTGCCGGCCGGGTGCGGCGCGGAAGTCCGGACGTTTCTCGAACTCGGGCCGCTGACCGTTCGTCGAGCACACGTAGCACACTCGATGTCGACCTCGGGTGGCCGCCCGCCCGCAAGGATGCGGCCGACGGCCTCGCCGGGGAACCGGACGGGACACGGCCGAGCTCCGGCCGCCCCGCCGCCGAGCCGCGGGAGACGCTTCCGCCGTACTTCACCACGGTGGCCCGGACATCACGTTCGTCGCCGTGGCCTGCGGAATACCCGCCGTCGTCGTCCCGGAATCGTTGGAGCAGGAGCGGCAGGCGGCCCTGCCCGCAGCCGCGGGGGGCCCTATCTCTTTGGTCAAGGTCGTCGGTCAGGATGGCGGCATGACGACCTGGTTCCGCACCTACTACGAGGACGAAGATCTGTGGCTGTATTTCGAGGCCGATGACGAAGGCTGGGCAGCGCGACAGGTTGAGGTCCGAGGGCAGGACTCGCGACCGGTGACGGCGGCCTCGTCGGAGGAGGTGCTGCACTTGCGTGATCATGCCGCGGAGCTCGCTGTGGGGACACGTCGTCCAGGCCGCCGCCGCGCCGGCGGCCGGCATGGGCGTCGGCCGCTTCGTCTGAATGGTCGCGGTACGCCGCGAGCATCGAGGAGACCCGGTCGCGGCCTACGCACCAGCCGTGGCGTGCGGATGCCCCCTCCCTGGACCGTGTCCGCGCGCCCCGGCCCTGACGACCACGCCGCCGCCTGCACGGCGCACGGCGACACGCACCCGGCCGGCTCGAGTTCGGGCGCCGCGTCGCGCAGCAGCCGTACCCGGACATCGCCCGCGCGGCCGGCGTAGGGGTCGGCACGCTCTACCGCCGGTTCCCCTTCGAGCAACTGCTGATCGAGGCGACCTACCGGCACGAGCCGCCCGGGCGCAGGGGTGCCGCTCACCCGGAGACCTCCGCGAGCCGCCACGGTGCGGAGAGCCACGTGCCCGCGTCGACCAGCGGTCCGTGCGGTTCCGGGTGACGATGTACGGCACGGCATCGGCGATGTCCTCGGGCCGGAGTGACTCCATGCCCGCGATCTGACGCTGAACGGCCTGTGAGCCGACGCCCAGCGCCCCGAGAACCCCGGCCGCACTCAGCGGACCCGGACGGACCGAGCCGGCTCGCCGGACCCAGTCGGCTCGGCCGGAGTCGGTGAACACCCTGGACCCGGACACCGGAGCCGAACCCGCCCGGACGGTTCGCAGCGCGGCCGCATCCTCCACCGTGCCGCCGCCGAGGGCCGGCAGGGGATCCAGGTCATTCCGTCCTGCGACCGGTCCCGCGCATCAGTCCGGCGAGCGACTCGTCCAGCCGCAGCATGCCGCTCTCAGTGCCGGCCGCCACGCTGCCGTAGGCGCGGTCGAGGAAGCGCCGCAGCACGGTGGCTGGCGCGGACACGATCGTGGTGCCGTTCGGTGAGCTGATCCGGATGCACAGCGCGCCCCGTCCCGCCCCCAGCTGGTGCGGGCGACGCGGCGCGGGCCAGGTCTGCACGTCTCCGAGACCGGCGGGCCCCGACAGTCCGTCCGCGAGGAGATCACGCGCGAACACCCATTCCACAGGTGGTGTCACACCCGAGTCCACCACCATCCGCACGGCGTACGGCTCGTCGGTCGCGTAGTGGAAGGACAGGGTGACCGGGAGGGTGACCGAACCGCCGAGCAGGACGGTGCCTTCGCAACGGCAGCTGGTGCCCGGCCGGGGTGAGGGCGCCGGGCCGGGGCGGTGGGGGGAGTGATGGCTCATATCTTGCTCATTCGCTCAGGCGCTGCGCCGCAACGGCGCCCGCAGGCCGGCCGACTCGCCGAAGGGGCGAGGTGCCCGTGAGGACGTGGCGGTCAACAGATGACCGGTCGTCTGAATTCCGGCGGGCCCGGTCGGGGAGAGGTTCCCGACACTCGGCGGCGTGTGGCGGCACCCAGCCGGGCCCACGTCGGCCACCGGCCCGCGGCCCGGACCCACGTCCGGGGCGACGTGCCGGCGGCGACCGCTGCACGGGCCCGGCGATCGCGCGGCTGCTCGCCGGGGCGGGCGACGGGGCCGCCGTACGCGGCACCCCCGTAGCCGGCCGACCGCCGTGCGAGTCGGCCCCGCCTGCGCCGCGTCCGCTACCGCCCGCCGGCGTCCCGGTACGTCTCCAGCACTCGCAGCCACACCCCACTGATCGTCAGGAAGGCGGGGACGGCGTGCCGGAGCCGCTCGGTCAGGTCCTCACGCATGACGGCGATCGTGGCCGGGTGAAGGAGTTCCCCGACTCCGGGCCCGACGGAGGTGACGCCCGCCGCGGTGCCGTGCGTCGCGTCGACCGGCATGCGGGCCCCCCGGTGGTCCTCGGCGTACTGCTGGGCGCCCGCCGGACGGCCGAGGTCGTGGTCCACCACCTCGAACCGGCGGCCGATGCGCCGAGCTCCGTGTGCGGTGCGGTGCGGGACGTCGACGTGGTCGGCGGTCGCGGCGTGCGCCCCCAGCGAGCGTCGTCGACGGGCTCCTTCCCTGCGCGGGCGCCGATGGCCGCGCTGGCGCTCCGGGCCTGGTGCTTGCCCTGGTGGGTCATCGGTGCGCGCCCGTTGACGTCACCGACGGCGTAGAGCCGGCCGTCGGCCACGGCGGTCACCCGGCAGGTGCCGTCGCCGGTCAGTCGGCCGCCGGGCGTCAGGCCGACGCTCTCAGGCCGACGTCCGTCGTACGCGGCGCGCGGCCGGTGGCGAACAGAATCTCGTCCGCGGCCGGCTGCGCCCCGTCGGCCAGGGCGACCCGCGCACCGGGCCGTCCCCGCCGTTCTCGCGGCGTACGGGGGCGACCTCGGTATCCGGTCGTACGTCGACGCCGGCCCCGCGGAGCCCTTCCGCCACCAGTTCACCGGCGAACGGCTCCGTCCTCCTCGGCGAGGACTCGCCGCGCGCCAGCGGGTTACCCGGGAAGCCCAGCGCCTGCCAGGCCGCGGCCAGCCCGACGGCGACCACGCCGCCGCTCACGGCGTCCGACTGTGAGGCATACTAGGCGACCGGTCTATTTCAAGGAGTCCCCCCGTGCCCACACCGACCTCTCATGAGTCCACGACGCCTGTCGACTTCTGGTTCGACCCTGTCTGCCCGTGGACATGGCTCACCTCCCGCTGGATGCTGGAGGTCGCCAGGAGCCGGCCCGTAGCGGTGTCCTGGCACGTCATGAGCCTCGCGGTGCTCAACGAGAACAGGCTGGACGAACTGCCCGAGCGCATCCGGGTGCTGATGGGCGAGGCGTGGGCGCCGGTGCGGGTTCTGACCGCCGCCGCCCAACTGCACGGCCCCGAGACCCTGGAGCCGCTGTACACGGCCCTCGGGGAGCGCTACCACCTGCGCCAGCAGCCCAAGAACCGGGCCACGCTGGAAGACGCCCTGCGGGAGGCCGGCCTGCCCGTGGACCTCGCCGACGCCGGCGACACCGACCGTTTCGACCAGGAGCTGCGGGCCTCCCACCACAGGGGGATGGTCCTGGTCGGCCAGGACGTCGGAAGCCCGGTCATCGCCGTGCCCGGTCAGGAGGCGGGCGGCGACCCCGTCGCCTTCTTCGGCCCCGTGGTGAACCCGGCACCGAAGGGCGAGGAAGCGGCCAGGCTGTGGGACGGAGTGCTCGCCGTCGCCTCCACGCCGGGCTTCTACGAGATCAAGCGCACACGCACCAGCCCGCCGGACTTCGGCTGAGCGGACCGCCCACAGCCGGGCCGGGTGCGGCCTGGCCGGCCACACCCGGTCCGCGGGTCCGTGCCGGCGTTCCGCCCCGACCGCGCCAAGGCCGCGGCCCGGGCCAGGCAGACCCGGCTCGTGCAAACGGTCATCCGTGGTCCGGCGGAGGACGGGACGGGGCCGCCGCTCCCGCCGTCCTCCCGCAGTCAGGCCGGCCGGAGCGGCGGTCAGCCGAAGATGCCGCGGGGCAGGGTCATCGACACGAGCCACTTGGGCAGGTCGACCGTCTCGTTGATCTTCAGGTCACCGGCCACACTGCACAGGGCGTACGCCTCGTGCAGGCTCACCTGATGGTCGTTCACCAGCCAGTCGATCATCTCCCGGACGGCTGTCTTGGCATTCTCCATCAGATCCGGTCCTGTGCCCACGGTCTGGTAGTACCCCTGCTGCAGCATCTCCGCGGGCATGGTCAGTTGCGTGGGGTCCGCTGCGGGAACGATGGCGCGGGAGGAGGCGATCACGGTGTTCTTCACCAGGCCGAAGCGCACCGTGACGGCCATGAGCGTCTCGACGGCCGTCCCCGTCACCTCCCCGTCGCCCTGCGCCATGTGCCCGTCCCCGGCGGAGAACATGGCTCCCGGCACGTACACGGGGAGTTGGACCCGGGCACCTCTGACGAGCTGTCGGATGTCGGTGTTCCCGCCCATCGCCCCGCTGACGTCCGGCGGGAAGGTGCGGTACATGCCCCTGTGCAGCGGGGCGACCCCGAGGATGCCCATGAACGGGGCGACGGGGACGTGCGCCTTCTTGCCCGTGTCGACGCCGGTGAACGAGGCGAGGCCATCGCTCTGGCCCCGCTCGAACGCGAAGGTCTGCAGGAAGGGGGCCCCGCTGTTGTAGGCCTGGTCCTCGGGTATGGCCCCGGCTGCAGGCCCCGGGGTGGGGTCGCTCACCTGCGAAGCCTCGCTCCAGGAGGCGAACGGGGCCAGCGCCTCCGGACGAAGGGAACCGAACAGGCCGAGGGCGGGGCTGATGGCGACGTAGCCGAAGTCCACCAGGGGACCGACGTCCAGGATCTCCACCTCGAGGATGTCGCCGGGCTCGGCGCCCACGATCTCCACCGGCCCCGTCAGCGGATGCACCAGACCCAGGTCGATGGTGAGGGTCCCGTCAGGCGTCATCGTCCGTGCCGCCTCACCGATGTCCAGCGCGTCCCGGCACAACAACTGGACCACTTCGCCGGGCCGTACGGTGGCCACCGGCGGCAGGTCCCTGTTCCAGCGGTTGTGCAGCACCCTGCCGTACCCGTCCACGACCGCCTGCCCGCCCGGCCCGGCCGTCACGTCGGGAGTGCCGGAGCCGGCGACGTCCATGCCGCCGATGCCCTCCTCGCCGGCGGCCAGGCGGGACAGCGCGTCCCCGCCCGGCCCGGCGGACGCTTGTTGCCGCAGGCTGCCGTCCGGCATGGTTCCGGAATGGACGAAGCACATGGTGATACCTCCCGCGATGCCGCGCCGCCCGTACCCGGTGTGCAGGCCCCCGGGAACGGATCCGCCGGCGGGTGACGAGCCGCCGGCCCGCGGGAGTCGAGCCCTGTCACCACCTGGTGCCGTCTGATGGGGTCTGGACGCTCCGCGTACGGCCGTGGGCGGGCGCCTTGTGCCCGCGGGCTCTCCCAGCAGGTTCACTCACTTCGAGCGCGTCGGCAAACGGGGCGTGAGGGCCGACGGTTCCGCGCGTCCCGGGAAGCAAGATGCCGCAGTACCTCGGCGACGACGTGGGTGGCGCGGACCTCCGGCTGTCCGGGGCCGACCTCGCCGTACCGGCCCCCGCCGGGGCCCGGTACCGACCACCCGACCCCGCGATCCGCTGTCCCACGATCACCGCGGGCAGGCTGTCCACCCAGGCCAGCTCGTTGACGGTCGCAGTTCGCCCGGGTCGCGGTGGAGATGCCGCAACAGCAGATCCGCGGTTCCGCCGCGCGGTGCCACCCGCCCCGGTCCACGGGAGGTGACCGCGGCGCACGGGCTCCTCGTACGCGAGAGCACGAGCGGCTGACGCGGTGACGCGGGCTCCGGCACGGCGTGTCGGCACGGCCGGCGTCGAATCCGGACCCACGCGGGCATGCCGACTGCGGCCCGCGTCGACGACGAGTCCCGCCTGTCACCGGCGGCGGTGTTGATCGCGGCACACACCAGCCGTAGAATATTTGCACGGTCAAGCAAATGGGTCGGTGCACGGCGGTCCGTGCCTCTGCGCGCTCCCGCTCGGCGGCGCGTGTGCGCCGGGAACCCTCGTGGCACTGCGGGGACCGGCCTCCTCGACCTCGAGGATCCGTCCTTCCCGCCACCGGAGTCCCTCGTACCGTGACCGGCCGCGGCGGGGAAACAGACGCGCGAGCGAGAGGCGGCCGGACCGTGCCGCACGAGGAAAGAGGATCCCGGGTGCCCCGCAGGAGACACAGCCCCTACGGCTTCTGGTACCGACTGGCCGCGGCCATCGCGAAACCGGTGCTGTTCCTTCTCGTCAGACACCAGTGGCGCGGGACGGAGCACATACCCGCCGAGGGCGGCTTCCTCACCGCCGTCAACCACATCTCCTACTTCGACCCGCTCACCTACGGGCATTTCCAGTACGACAGCGGCCGGCCGCCCCGCCTGCTCGCCAAAGCGTCGCTCTTCACCATCCCCTTCGTCGGCACGGTGCTGCGCAGGACGGGCCAGATCCCGGTCCACCGCGGGACCGCGGACGCCGCGTTCGCGCTGCGGGACGCGGTGGACGCCGTCAACAGGGGGGAGTGCGTCGCGGTCTACCCCGAAGGCACCGTCACCCGCGACCCCGGGCTGTGGCCGATGACCGGCAAGACCGGCGCGGCGCGGATCGCGCTGACGACCGGAGCGCCCGTCATCCCGGTCGCCCAGTGGGGGGCCCACCGCATCGTGCCGCCGTACGCGCGCGGCGGTCGCGGCAACCGCAGGGTGCGGCTGGTCCCCCGCCAGCGGGTCTACGTGACGGCCGGGCCGCCCGTCGACCTCAGCCGGTACCGTGGCATGCCCCTCACCTCCGATGTACTGGCGGCGGCCACCGAGGACATCATGGCCGCCATCACCGCGCTCCTGGCGGAGATACGTGGCGAACAGCCGCCCGCCGAACGTCACACGCGCCGCCGGCAGGCACGCGAAGGCGCCGGGTGAGGGCCGGGAGGTGTGAGCGGCCGCCGGACGTCCCGGCGCCGGACCGTGCGGGAACACCGCTCGCACCGGGGAGCACACCTCGCGTGGTGCGGATGACGACACGTGTGCGGGTTCCCGAAGACACCCCCGACCGTGCGCACACCGTGGCGTCGGCCGCCGGCCGGAGCCGGGCGGGTGGTTCGCCCCCGACGGACGAACACCCGTACGGCATTCGTCACCCCATGTCTGCCCGGCCCGGGCCGGGCGCGCTCGCGGACCCCGCCGGTCGGCCGCTGGAGAACGAGAACCGCCCGCGTCGACCACGATCCTGCCCGGCGTCCTCGTGCCCCGTCCGGCCGGAACACCCCGTCGGCCGGCGTCCGCGGGCCACTCGCCCGCAGCTGGTCGACGGCGCCCCCCGGACCGTAGGCCGGCTCGTCCCAGCTGATCCGCGAGCTGGCCAAACACCCCGACTGGGCGCTCAGCTGCAGCAACTTCGACGTACCGGTCGGCCGGGCCGCAAAGAGCCACCACTTCGCGATCCTGCGCAGCGCAGGCCTGCTCGAACAGCGTGACCAGGGCCCCAAACGACTCAACCGACTGCGCCGCGAAGAGTTGGACGCCCGTTTCCCCGGCTCCTCGACCTCGCCCTCCGCGCCGACGAGACGGTCGTCAACGGGGGCAAGGACATCGTCCTGGGGACCACGGCCGTGAAGGCGTTCACCATCGTGGTGACCGCCACGGACGACTCGGGCATTGAGGTCGGGAAGACCTTCCCCGTCATGTGGAACAGGCCCCTGGCGAACGGCGACTATTACGGTCTCGTGATCCCGGACGACATCGAGGGCAAGTGCGTGCGCCAGAGCTTCACCACGACCACCTGCACCTGGACACTGAACATGCGCCCGCGCATCGACCCCCAGGACAACACCACGGCCGGGACCTGGACCGTGAGCGCCTACGCCCTGGCCAACGACGGTGACTACTACACCAAGGATTCCGCTGCCAAGGCGAAGGTCCTGCGCAACTCAAAGCTGACGGCCAACGCCTCGCCGGAACCGGTGAGAAGAACAAGACGATCACAGGCACCCTGACCCGCGCTGACTGGGAGACCTACAAGTACGGGGGTTACGCCAAGCAGCCGGTGGAGCTCCAGTTCAAGAAGAAGGGCACCAGCACCTTCAAGACCCTCAAGACCACCACGACGGACAGCAAGGGCAACTTGAAAGCGACGACGAAGGCCACGGCGGACGGCTACTTCCGGTACTCCTTCGCAGGCACGTCCACCACCCCGGCGGTCACCTCCGCGGCGGACTACGTCGACATCAAGTAGCCCTGGCCACACTTCGACATCATCGGGGCAGCAAGACTGCCCGCGACAGCCGGGTAAGAGCGGCCCACATCCGGGTGAACACGGCCGCAAGCCCTTCTGCCCGTCGGCTCCCGGGTGACCGCGCTGGCCACCACACCGGCGGGCGACCTTCTTGTCGCCGACGGTGCGAGTGACCTCCTCGTCGCTGGCGGTGCAGGTGACCTCATGCTCCTGTCGGCACACGCCGACTTCTGCGCCACTCGTCCCGGGGACGGCGGCACGGCGCGGGACGCTGTCACCGCCTTCCTCGACGCACCAAGACCCCGACGAACTGCGCGATCTCCTCAGCGAGCCTGCCGGCGGGCACCTCGAGGCGCGCCCAGTCTCCACGGCCGTCAACCGCGTCCCGCGGCGACGGGTTCCAACGGCAGCTTCGCCCGCAATGGTGTCGAGTCCAGCGAGCGATTGGGACGCCGTAGATGGGTCATCGAACGCACCCTGTCCTGGCTGACCGGCTACCGCCGGCTCAACCACCGCTACGAGCGCCATCCCCGCAACTACCTCGCCTTCTCAGCCTCGCGGCAGCCATCTGCCGCTACAAGCGACTCGTCCGCCTCACCACGTAGGACACGGCCTGAGCACCCCCGCCGGACGGACCGCGCCGTCCGGGGCCGCCCGACGGCGAACGGTCCGTCCGTGGTCGTGCTACCACGGACGGACCGGCCTTTACCCGCGTGCGAACCGCGGGGTGGCGTCAGCGCAGGCCGAACGCCCGGATCACGGTCTGGTGCACCGCGTTGCCCGCCGAGTCCTCGGCGCTCGCTCTGAGCGACACGTAGGACGCGTTCTTCGGCGCGTCCAGGCGGTACCGTCCGTCAGGGTCACCGGTGGCCCTGTGCCATTTCGTGCCGCCGTCGTAGGACAGCTCCAGGGTGACCGCGCCGACCCGGCCGGCGCCGACGGCACCCGGCAGCTGCGCGGCGGTGGCGGACAGGGTGTCGTGCCTCCCGGCCCGCCCGGCCGGATCGGTGGCCACCGTGTAGTCGATCTGCACCAGCGGCAGGACCGTGTCGGAGCCGTCCGACGCCGCCTTCGAGGTGAAGTCCCACTCGGTGCGGGTGCCGGAGGAGTACGGGGTGAACGGAACGTCGCGCTTGCCCGTGACGACCAGCCGGTACGGCAGCTTCCCGGCGCTGGGCGCGTCGCCCGAGACGTTCGTGAAGGTTCCGGTGCCGAGTTCCTTGGTGCCCTGGTAGAGGGTCTGGCGCTGCTCCGCTCCGCTGTCGATCTGGTTCATGCCGACGTGGTCGCGGCTGCCCCAGGCTGGGATGTCGATGTACAGGTGGTCGCCCTTGCGCGTGGGAAGACTGTAGACGTCGTTCAGGTAGGGCCGTTCGATCGGTTTGAACCATTCCTCGGACTGCCTGCTGCCCGCCCGGTAGGCGGTCTTGGCCCCGGCTTCGAAGACCATGCCGTCCGCGTAAGCGCTCTGGCTCCAGCTGTTGAACCCCCCGGTGGAGACCCAGTCGGTGCGCTTGCCGCGCACCGACTCCGGCATCAGCTCGCCGATGGCCCAGTTGTTGTAGGCAGGCCAGTCGAAGCGGAACTCGCCGCCGGTCTTCCCCGGAGCCGGGCTGTCGAAGGTCTCGTCGACCCGGGCGAGGTTCCTGGAACTGCCCGGCACCACCATGCGGTCGGGGATCTCGTTGTGCCAGGTCCGGCTGAGGTCGTAGACGTACGGGCTCACGGGCGCGGAGTCGACCGTGACGGAGGCGTCGCGGGCCCGGGCCTGCTGGACGAGCTTCTCGCCCTCGTCGGTGCTGAGCAGGCCCACGTCGAGCGGTACGGGTGTCGAGCCGAACGGCGCGTTGTAGCGGCGGAAGCCGCGGCCGTCCACGTTGTTCACGACCAGCATGAGTTCGGCGCCCGCGGCTGTTGCGGCGGCCGCCTGGTCGATGTCGGTGACGTCGTCGTTGCGGCGTACCACCACGGCCTTGCCGTGCGCGTCGAGGTGCGCGTAGTCGCTGCTCGCGCCCTGGCCGGCGAAGACCAGGGGGAGCTTGGCACTGCCCTTGGGCAGTGGGGTGACGCCGTCCTGGCGCAGCACATCGGTGAAGTCGGTGGTGCGGGTGGAGACGGCCAGCGCGGGCTTCTCCTTGCGCCAGCGGGCCGCCAGGTAGAAGTCGCCGTGAGTGACCTTGTGGGTGGTCGGCTGGGCCCACAGGCTGTCGTAGTTGGTCTGGGTCTCCATGTAGTCACGCCAGACCTGGCCGCCCATCATGCGGGTGTAGTCCAGTCGCTGGTAGGTCGTCTCGGTCCGCTGAGGGGCCGTCATGTCGATGCGGTCGATCCCGGACGCGTCAAGGGTGACGGTGATGTCGCGGTCCAGGTTGACGTCGGGGTCACCCAGCAGGGCCATGCCCCACGAGTGGGGGCCGTGGACGCCCTGCACCGTCTTGAAGGAGAGCACCGAGTACACGTCCTTGGGTAGGTACATCTGCCCTGTGCCGGAGGCGTCGATCTCGACGAACGCGGGGGAGTCGTCACCGGACCTGAGCAGTTCGACCACGCCGGACATGGGCCGGCCGTGGGCGTCCTTGAACGTCATGGTCAGTTTGTGTTCGACGTCCCCGAGGGAGACGGCGGTGTGCGCCGCGACCTTACCGGCCGCGGTTCTCGCGACGACCTGGCCGGTGTACCGGCCATCGGCGGGGGCGACCGAGCCGTCGATGGTCACGGTGACACCGGCGCTGCCGTGCGCGGGCACGACCACCTGGGGGGCGGAGAGGCGGAACACGCCGGCCGGGGCATGTGCGGCTTCGACGGTCAGCGCGAGGGTGACCGGCGTGTCGGTGGTGTTGGTGTAGGTCACCGGGCGCCGCACGCCGCCGGCGGGATTCTGCGGGACCTGCGCGGCGTACGCGGTCGCCGCGGCGAAGACACCGGCGTGCGCGGCCGCGGCGAGGTCGAGACGGCCGCTGCCCGCCTGGAAGGCGTCGTACTGCGGGGTCTGCCGGGAGCTGCTGGTCAGCAGGTCCTTCAGCTGGCTTCCGGTGAGGTCCGGATGAGCGGCGGCCATCAGCGCGGCGGCGCCCGTCACGTGGGGCGTGGCCATGGAGGTGCCGCTCATGGTCTGGTAGGCGCCCGCGTCGTTGCCGTCGAACCGGGAGTTGGCCGCCAGGATGCCGACGCCGGGCGCGGTGATCTCCGGCTTCAGGGCGCCGTCCACGCGGGGGCCCTGGCTGGAGAAGTCGGCCACGGAGTCGCCGGAGTCGACGGCGCCCACGGTCAGCGCGGTGCTCGCCGCGCCCGGTGCGCCGATCGTGCCGGGTGCGCCCGCGTTGCCGGCGGCGACGACGAACAGCGCGCCCGTCTCGGCGCTGAGCTTGTCGACGGCCTGGCTGAGGGGGTCGGTTCCGTCGGACGCCTGCGCGTCGCCGAGACTCATGTTGATGACCTTGGCGTGCTGGTCGACCGCGGCCCATTCCATGCCGGCCAGGATCCAGGAGGTCTGTCCGGAGCCGGTGTCGTCCAGCACCTTGGCGATGTCGAGGCGGGCGCCGGGGGCGACGCCCTTCTCCCTGCCGTCGGAGGCCGCGCCGGTGCCGGCGATGATGGACGCGACATGCGTGCCGTGGCCGAAGCGGTCGTCGGTGTTCTCGCCCGGTACGAAACTCTGCCGGCTCGCGACGCGGTCCACGAGGTCGGGGTGTCCCGCGTCGATGCCGGTGTCGAGGACCGCCACGTTCACGCCTTGTCCGGTGTTGCCCTCCGCCCAGACCTGAGGCGCGCCGATCTGCTTGGTGCTGTCGGCGAGGTCGGCGTGGACGAGGCCGTCCAGCCAGATGTGCGCGATCCCGTCGGCGAAGGCGGGTGCGGCGGCCTGCTTGTGGGCTCGGTCGGTCGTCGCCGTCCCGGCCACCGACTTCCAGAAGTCCGCGGCGCGTGAGCGGTCCGCGGTGACGGCGGCGCCGCGTATGCCGTCGAAGGTGCGGACCCGGGTCGCCCCGGCGGGCAGAGCAGCGGCCTTGGGGCGTGTGCCGGCGGAGTGCGTGTAGGAGACGATGAGCGGCAGCTGGTCGCGGTGCGCGTCGTCGTACCCGTCGGCGATCATGTCCGTGATGTTGAACAGCTGCCGGTCCAGGGTGCCCTCGGCGATGAAGGGCAGTACGGACTCGGGGAACACGTAGAGGTCGTCGCCCGATGTCAGGATGCGGGTCTGTACGGGGCGTCCGCCGGCACCGCGGACGCTGACGGTGCCTCCGGCCTTGCCGTCGGTGCCGGGGCTCCGCCGGGTGGTGACCACGTCACCGGTGATCAGTGTGACGGAGTGGTCGCCCGCGGGCACCCGGTCGGACGTGGATGCGGTGGACGCGGCGTTGAAACGGCCTGCTGAGGGCGCCGAGGCAGTCGCGTCGTAGGGGCCCGCCAGCGCGAGTACCAGAGCACCGGCCGCAACCGGCACGCTCCAGCGTCTGCGGTGGTGTGCTTTCACAAGGTCTCTCCCGGCTCTGCGGTCGGGCAGAGCACGGTCGTCCTCTGCCGTCCACGTTGCGTCACCTGACGGGTCGTCGGCATCGAGGGCCTCGGATCCCTTCCACAGGCGGCGTGAACATTCAGAGTGAAGGCTTGTGAAGGAGAGATGTCTAGATCAGACTCGTGTCGTAGATCGCCAGTTGGCGATTCGCGTCACGCGCATCCCGACGGGCCGTCGGGCGGTGATCACGGGAGGGCGGCCGGTGCTGAGCACGCTGGGGATCAGCGAGTTCGACGAAAGGGTCTACCGGGTCTGTCTGACCAGGTCGGGCCGGACGGCCACCGAGATCGCCGAGAGCCTGGGCACCACGCCCAGCCGGATCCGGCGCACGATCTCCCGGTTGGTGGAGCTGGGCATGCTGCGGAAGGAAGGGCACGGCCAGTACCGTCCGGTCAGCCCGCACACCGCGTTGAGCGCGCTGCTCGCCAGACGCCGGGCCGAGAGCGAGGCGGCGTTCACCGCGGTGTGGGGCGCCGTCGAGGACCTGGCGGACGAGTACCGCGCCCGCCGGCTCCGCGAGGATCCGACCGGACTGGTGGAGGTGATCACGGGCGAGGCGGAGATCACGGTGCGCGTCGCCGAACTGATGCAGTCGGTTCGCACTCACTTCTGGGTGCTCGATCGTCCTCCCTATCTCGGCCATTACAGCACCGAGTTGGAGGAGGCCCTGACGATGGACCTGCTGGGCCGCGGCGTCGACATCCGGTCCGTTTACACCCCGGAGGCGCTGGCGCAGCCTGGCCGTTTCGAGCTGATCACCCACCTCGCCCGGATCGGCGAGCAGGCCCGCATCCTGCCGGCCCTGCCGTTCAGACTGCGCATCATGGACCGACGCGTCGCGCTGGTCGCGCTGGTCCCGGGCCGTTACGACATGATCGCCGTGGTCCACAGGTCCGGGCTGCTCGACGCGCTCCTGGAGTTGTTCGACTCATACTGGCAGCGTGCGCAGTCCGTCGTCGCCACCGACCCGGCGACGGCCGACGGGCCGAGCGCTCAGGACCTCCTGCTGCTGAAGATGATGCAGGCGGGGTACAAGGACCAGGCGATCGCCCGGCAGCTGGGGACGAGCGCGCGCACCGTGACCCGACGGATCGCGGCGATCGCCTCCGGGCTCGGCCTCGACACCCGCTTTCAGGTGGGGGCCGAGGCCGCGAAGAGAGGCTGGATCTAAAGGGTGTTGCAGAAGGCCGTGAACTGGTCATCTCCATTGTATGGGTGGGGCGTTGAAGGCCGAACGGGTGTGGGTGAAGACGTGCACGGGGCAGCGGGTGGATCAGCCGCAGACATCGCTGCCCGAGCCGCCTCGCGCGCGGCCGCGGTGTCCGCACCGCGCTCTTGGCTCCCTGGGGGGGGCCGCCCACGCTCTGTCTCGCATGGCCACCCGGGCACAGCAGGCTGGAACCGGTGAGCCGACCGCTCCGACTCCGGGCTCCGGCGCCGCCGACGTCAGTGGACTCGTCCTTGCGCGCGTCCCCCTGGAGTGGAAGACCAGGCGGCTCTGCAACACCCCGGGCGGCCAACTGACAGCTGGCTGTGTGCATGAACGACAGGTGAGGCGCCTCGCCCTCACCGCCGGCGCGGCTACAGGCTGACCGGGTTGAGGAGTTGGGGGCCGTTGTTGACGGCCGTGGTGACCGGGCGGGCCTCCAGGTGCCCGTCGGCGGGCTGGCCGAGGAGAGCCCGCAGTTCGTCCGAGTCCTGATGCGCGGGGTCGAGCCAGCCCTCGTAGTGGTCCTCGGTGAGGGCGAGGGGCATGCGCGGGTGTACGCGCCGACTGCGTCGGTGGCCTCGGTGGTGATGATGGTGCATGTCGTCAGCCAGGCGGCCGGGTCATCGTCTGAGGCGATGGCCGGATCGCGCCAGTACTCGTACAGCCCGGCCAGCGTCATCACCTGGCCGTCCTCCGGGTGGATGAAGAACGGCTGCTTGCGCACCTTGCCGGTGACCGGGTCCTTACCCGGCTGCCACTCGTAGAAGCCGTCCGCCGGGAGCAGACAGCGCCACTTCAGGAACGCACGGCGGAACGCAGGCTTCTCGTGCACGGTCTCCACCCGCGCGTTGTTCATCCGCGCGCCGATCTTCGGCTCCTTCGCCCAGGACGGCACCAGGCCCCGGCGCAGCGGCCGCAGCTCCCTCACCGGCGCCGCACCACCGCCCTCGTCGCGCGGAGCACGCTCCAGCACGGCCCACACCTCGTCGGTCGGCGCGACGTTCCAGCTCGGTGCCAGCGCCTCCGCGGTGGGCCACTGGGCGGCATGGAACAGCTGCGCAAGGTCCTGCGGGCTCCGGGTGGCAACGTATCGACCGCACATGCGACCACTCTCTCACCGCCCCGCCGGCCGCTCGGCGAGGCGCCGGGCGGCCGAGTCCCGTTGGGTCCAACAGCCCAACGGGCGGGTGCCAGGACCGCGGGGTTGGGGGGCGAGGACGGCACCTTCTTGCCGTGCGCCCGTGCCGTCGCCCGGCAGGTCGTTCCGGGCGGCTTCTTCTCACCCGCCGCCGGCCCCGCCGACACCGAGCACGGGCCCAGGCCCGTACGACGCTCCCGCCGCGCCCGGCAGCGCACCCGCTCCTGACGCCAGAGCCAAGGTCGCTGAAGGGGCCGGCGCATGCCTTTGGCAGCAGGCACGCTGCTGCGGTACGTCCGCGTGGGCGCCTTCGGATGTCCGGGTGCGGGCCAGCGCCGGCAGGGTTTGGCGCGCGGGTAGACGACGTAGCCGCGGACCGTCCTGCCATCGCAGTGCCGGGTCACCGTGCCGGGGTCCACCCAGAGGCCGGAGTGCAGGCGGGAAAGTCACGGTGTGGAGCGCCAGGGCGATGGACGGCCCGCAACGGTCGCAGCCGCTCCTTCAGAACGAGCCGCCGCCGCGTCCAACGACCGGTCGGGCGGCCCACTTGGCCGGCCGGGCTGTTACTCACTTTCGCGTGAGTGCGCTCGTCACGGTGGGGGGGGCAGCCCGGCGATGCGTCGCTTCAAGGCCGGTAGTTCCAAGGGCCCGGCAACCGATGCCTCATCGATCTGCCGATTCAGCCGATCAATGGTGGGGATCGATCTGTCCACCTCGACCCTGCGGTACCTCTCCCGCCTGCTGGCCACCCGACGCCGGGAGCGGGGCACGCGGTGGCGCCGGCTCCCCGCGGACCGGCAGGCCCTGCTGGTCCTGGCCCATCTGCGGTGCGGGCACACCTACGCCCAGCTCGCGGCCGGGTTCGGTGTCGGGATCGCCACCGTCTACCGCTACGTCACCGAGGCGGTGGAGGTCCTGGCCGCCGTCGCCCCCGACCTTGCCACGGCCGCCCGCACCGCCGCACGCAAGGCGTTCGTCATCCTCGACGGCACTCTGCTGTCCATCGACCGCATCGCCGCCGACCGCCCGTACTTCTCCGGGAAGCACAAGAAGCACGGCATGAACGTGCAGGTCATCACCGACCCGTTCGGGCGCCTGTTGTGGGCCTCACCCGCCTTGCCCGGCGCGGTCCACGACATCAAAGCCGCCCGTACCCACGGCATCATCGACGCCCTGGCCGAGGCCGACGTCCGGTGCTCGGTGGACAAGGGGTACCAGGGCGCCGGCGGCACCGTGCGTGTCCCCCTACCGCGGCCGTTGGGAGAAGCTCTCCGCAGGCCAAAAAACCGTCAACGTCACCCACGCTAGGATCCGCGCGGTCGGCGAGCAGGCGATGGCCACCCTGAAGTCCTGGCGGCTGCTGCGCAAGCTCCGCTGCAGCACAACCCGCGTCACTGACCTGGTCAAGGCCGTACTCGCCCTTCACCTGGCAACGTCAAGCTGAGGTTGGAAGAGCCTCACTGCAGTCCTTTAACGGACAGTCCTTATAGAGGCTATTGACTGCCACCCATCCCCCGGCCCAAGATCATTACGCAAACTCCCACTGGGGGAGTTAGGGAAGGAATGCCGTGAGGATATCCGGTAGATCGATCGTTCTCGGCTTTGTGAGCGTGGCACTCGCAGTATTTAGCTTCGCTACGCCGGCCGCCGCAGACGCCTCTCAGGCTGCCACCGTTACGGCGAACGGCACTGTCGTCGCCGCGGATGGTTCCAAGGTCGGCCAGGTCACCCTCCACAAGCGTGGTGACGGGACGAAGCCGCCCGCAGAGCTGGGTAACCCCTCAGAATGGGGTGTGGTGGTGATCAAGATGGACGATTCTACCGTTACGCCGCAGGCCTGCATCAATGCCAGTGGCGGAAATTGGTGCTACGGCTACAATCTGACCGCCAACGGTAAGTACTGTTACTCGAACTACTACCACCCCACTAAGATGCACCATTCCACGGTCAAGATTTCCGGGGCTCGAATAGCGCTTACGCGTTCGCTGACGAAACCTCCTACGCCAACCGGACGGCGGGCACTGCCTACACCTGCGAAACCTGGTACAGCGTTGATGAGTAGGTCCTGATCCCCGCATCACGCGGTGACCCTTTCGGTAGGTGGGGTAGGTTGGTGCGCCACTCGGGTCTGTTCCGTCGCCCGCGCAGTCTCCGAGTGGCGCCACCTCCTACTTTGAGTTGATCACGGAACAGGGAAGAAGAAATCGCACACTTTCCGCGCACTCGTGTTGCGCCGCTCGCAGTGCCCCTCGGGGTCGGTTTTCTACTTGGACTAGCGGGTCCCCTTACCGAAAAATGGGGCAATCCCGTTTGCGTCCCTCTAAATGTTGTTTTTTCCGATGGATGGTCGTGGGTCTGTTATGCATTCTTGGTGGGCTATTTCGGCCGATCCAAAATTGAGGCAGCCTTGCTGTCCTCTTTGGGGTTGGCTATCGGCGTGGTCACATATTATCTATTCAAGGACCTGAGCCCCACCATCCCGGCCGGACTGGAATCTGGCGCCACCGGCGAGGTAAATTACTCTAGTATGCTTGCATGGGGAATAGCAGCTTTCGTCCTTGGGGCACCCGTCGGGCTCTTGGGCAACCTGGCGCGAATTCCAAGTGTTGGCGGTCTCCCATTCCGACTGATTGTTCCGCTCGTAGCGCTTTTCGAGACCTCCATGCAGCTGGCTGCAGGGGCGGATGGGCAACGTGCGGTCGTTGGAATTACTTGGAATGTGATTCGGTTCATCGCGGGCGCTGTTGCTTTGGCTCTAGTAATTCACACCATCCGGAGTTGGTGGCACTCTCGGCGTACTCGTTCCGCGGAGTCGGATGAGCACCGCGCCAGAAGGGACATTTCGCCCTTGTGACCTTCTGAAGTCCAGCCTCGATCCGTCAGCTGGGGCCGGTCGTTGATCGGCCCGGCGGATCGCCCGTGTCTCCCGGGGTGGTGCGGTCCTCTCCTCTTCGGTTCTCGTCGGGGCGGGTGTCGGTCGGTGGCCGCGTCGCCATCCGCGCGTCCGGCGTCTGGTGCCCGAAGTCACCGCCCGCCGCCGTGCTGCCGCGCCTCGCGTCATCCGGCCGCCTCGGCCCGTCCCCCCCCGGCCGCCACGTCGCCCGCGCACGCCCCCGCCCCCCGGCGCCGCCCGTCCGCCGCCCTCCCGCCCGTCCCCGTCGTCGGTCGGCCTGCGCCCCGCGGGCCGCCCACCCTCGGGCGAGGGCCGCGGGCCCCTGCCGTCCGGCCGCTTCCGCGCCCGCTGCGCCTTCGCCGTGCCGTTGTCCACGCGCCCGCGCTGCCGCTGCTGCGGCCGCCGTCCGCCTGTGGTGCCCGTCCGTCTCGCCGCGCCCGGCAGCGCCGTGCTTGTGCCGCTCGCTGCCCCAGGCTTCCCGTCGGCGGTCCGCCGTCCCGGCCGTGCGCCGCCCCCGGCGAGCCCGCGCTCCGTCCTGCCGGGTGGGCCTGCGTCCGCTGTCCCGCTCCCGGCCGCGCCCACGCCGTCGGCCGTCCGTGCGCCCGCCTGTGGACGCCGCGTCGGCCTCCCGCTCGCACGCCGGCCGCGCCGCCGTCCCCCGGGCCGGCCCCGCCCGCGCGGCGCCGGCCGTCCGTGCGCCCGCCTGTGGACGCCGCGTCGGCCTCCCGCTCGCACGCCGGCCGCGCCGCCGTCCGGCGGAGGTCGTGCTGCTTCGCCCCGCCCGCCTGGCCGCGACGTGCCCGAGGCCGTGTCGCCGGACCGTTCGGCCGCCCGGCCGCGCACGCGCCGCCGCTGTCCCGGCCGCCGGGCTGTCTCCGTCGAGCTGGGTCTCGCCCGCGGCCTGGTGCCGCGCGTGCTGCCCTTGGCCTCCCGGTGCCGGGCGTGACAGCGGGACACCCCGCGCCCGAGACGTTCAACCTGCTGCGGGGCTGGCCCGGGCGGCCCCGATCCTCGCGCCCGCTCCGGCCGGCGGTCCAGTGCGAGCACCGCCCCTTCGAACTCGCCGGCCACCGGTCCCGGGTGGGGCCCGCCGACATCTGCCGGGCCGGGCTGCTCGGTTCGGGCCCGTGGGCGGGTACGCGGGCTTTACGGTGCACCGGTGAGCGACGAGACGATGCGATCGGCCGGCGGGGACGAACTGCCGGTGGTCGACGAGGTCCTGGCCGCGGCGCTGGCCGCGCAGGGCGAGGCGGGGTTGCGGGCGCTGGACCTTCTGCAGGATGCGCGCCGGATCCTGGTCGGCGGTCTTCTCCGGCGGTCGGCGGAGGTCGCGGAGTCGTGTCTGCGCGGCGCCGCCGATGCGCTGCTGAGCCTGCCCGGCGCCCCGGAAGCGGTGGGCCTGAAGGACGCGGCCGCCGCCCTGCTCGACGCGATCGACGCCCGCCCCAGCCCCGGCTCCGGCCTGTCCGGGGGTCCGTCCGCGGCACCGGGCGACGAGCCGGTCGCCGCCCCGGACCGCCCGGCACCGGCGGAGCAGACCGGTGTTGCCGGCCGCATCCCGGCCGCCGGGCCCCCGCAACCCGCTCCCGTACCGCGGCAGGCCGCCGCCCCGCCCGCGGCCACCTCCGCCGGCGGCGCGGGCATGAACGGCGACGTCGCCGAGGAACAACTCCGCCTGCGTCGGGCGGCCGAGGTCCTGCGTGGGCAGCTGAAGCGGCCGGGCGGCTACCACCGGGCCCGGGCCGCGGGGATCGCCCAGCGCCTGATGGGCGTCCCACTCGGCGCTGCCCAGGAGGAGGCCCTGGGCGTGTGGGGCGAGGTGTACGGCAAGACGTCGGGCACCCTGCACGGCGGCGTCGCCGACCCGGCCCGCGCTGCGGCCCTCTAGCGCAAGCTCCTGGCCGCCGCCCGGGAGTTGCTGGTGCCGCTGCCCGGCCGCGCCGCGCGGGTCCTCGAGATGGCTGCCCTGAAGGAGCCGGGCGAGGCGGAGGCGCGGGAACTGGCCGGCTGGGCGGACCCGCGCGCCACCGCGTTCTTCTTCCGCTCCGGCCCGGCCGCCACCTGGCTCCCGCTCCTTCGCGAGCACGCCCCGCACCTGCTCGCGGCCGACGAGACAGTCGGCGCCTGGCCGGCCGCCCCGTTCCTCGAGCGCCTCGCCACCGCATCCCCCGCCACCGCCCGGCCGTGGCTGGCCGACCACGCCGTCCAGTTGGCCGCCGCCGGCCCGTTGGTGCTGGGCGCACTGCTGCGCCTGGCCGACGCCGGCGCCCTCACCCCCGCCGATATCCAGCGGCTGCTCCCGCACGTCACCATCCGGCCCCCCGCCGAGATGCCGGCCGAGGAGGCGAGCCTGGAGCGCCGGCTCATGGCCAGCTGGGCGGGCAACCTCCCGATGCCCGCGCGCGACGGGGACTGGCTCCTCGTCGTGGAGGCACTGCTGAAGGACACCGTCGACCTCGGGCACGCCGGCTACCTGGCCTACCACGCCGCGCGCCGGCGCGCGCACGCCGGCCACGAGCCGCTCCCCGAGCTGACCGAGGTCCTGCGGCGGGAGTGGGCCGCCCGCCTGCCCGACCACGACGTCATTGGCCTGCTGCGGGAGCTGGTGCTGACCGTCCACGCCGGCGGCCCGTTCCGCTGGGCCCGTCCGGTCCGAAATGCGTTGGCGGGCCTGCTGCGCCGCGACATCGAGGCGTCCGTCAGGCAGTCCTGGCACGCCTCCGTCGACCTGGACGAGGTCCGCGTCCTGGACGAGAGGGTCTTCCTGGGCCCGGTCCTCGAGATGGGCCCGCTCCTGGCCCGCGCGGTCCTCGACCTCGCCGCGGCGGACGCGGGGGCCGGCCTTCCGCTCGCCGAGCGGACGCGGGCCTGGCCGCGGATCGCCGCCGCGGACGAGCACTTGCATAACCGGGTGCTCGCCGCTCACCTCGCCGCCCACCCGCCCGCCGCTGACACCGACGTCGCGGACGCGGGGGAGTGGTGGGACCGGGCGGTCGAGGCCACGGTGCGGCTGCTGGCCGGCCGCCCAACCCCGGAAGGTGCCCGTCTGGCCGCCCTTGTGCTGGAGGCCTGCCCGCCCGAGCGGGCCGCCGGCCTGCACCAGCGGGCCCTCGCGGCACTCGGCCCGGCCCCTGCCGCCGAGGAGCTCGACCGGGTCCTGCCCGCCGCCGGCGTGGACGAGGTCGGCCGCCGGGACGAGCCGCTCGCCTCCTGGCTGCGCATCTGGGCCTGGTCGCCAGTCCTGCCCGCGTGCCTGCTGGCCGACTTCGCCCCGCTGCTGGCCGGGCTGCGCCGGCTCGAGCCGGCCGGCCCGCCCGCCCGCGGACCGCCGTCCGCCCGCGGTCGCGCCATCACACCGCCGTCGCTGTGGAGGACCTGCTGGAGCTGGCCGCCGCAGCCGGCCCGCTCACGGCCGCCGCCGCCCTGGCCGGCGCCCCGGACGCGGGCGCCGCCGGCTACGCGATCGTGCTGCAGCGCCTTGTGGCGGCCGCCCCTGCCGCCTGGACCGCCGACGTCCCCCAGGTCCTCGACGCCCTGGCCCGGCCGGAGCTCGCCGCGTTCTACCTCGCCGCCGCCGCGCGTGCCGCGCGTCACCCCGGCGCCTTCCCCGCCGGTCCGGCCGAGGCCGTCCACGCCGCGCTCACCCTCAGCCGCGCCCTGCCCACTCCGTCCAACCCCCACGTTCCCGACGCGGCGGAGTTCGCCGGCCGGGCGTGGCCAGCTCTGCTGCGCTTCGTGTGGCGCACCGGTGGCGGCCTCGCCGGTGACCTGCCGGCCGTCCTCGCCCGTCTGCACACCCTCGCCGAGCCCCTCACCCGCCCCGCCGCCGACCGCACACGCCCCGGCAACGCCCGCTCTCCGCGCCGCCGGTCCGGCCGGGGAAGACGAGGGACTGCCCGCGGGCCTGCTGGAGACCCACCCGGCGGTGCGCGCGCTGGACTGCCTCCTCGACTACGCCACCGGCCAGGCCACCGCGGACGGCACGATGCCCGGCGACGTCCTCCGCCTGCTCGCCGACGTCCTGGCCGCCCGCGGCGGCGACGAGGCGATCGCCACCGTGATCGGCGCACACCTGCCACTCCTTCACCGCCGCGCCACCGCCTTCACCGCCGCCCACCCCGAGCTGTACGCCCTCCACCCGCAACGCCCCTCACCGGCCGCCGCCTGGCTGGAGAGGGGCGGACCCGATCCGCTGCTGCTCGCCGCCCTGGACCGCGGCCAGCTCCTGGCCGCGGTGCGCGCGAACGCGTACGGCGCGGCCAGACGCGTCGCGTTCGCGCTCCTGCTCCAGGAACCGCCGACCTGCTCGGCGACCCCGTAAAGGTCTGGCGCGAGTTGGCCGTCGGCCCGGACGGCGCCACAGCCGTCTCCCGCCTGCTTATGCCGCTGGCCCTCCCCCTGCAAGGACGCCCTCGTACGAGCGAGGCCGCACAGAACCCGGCCGCCCGTGCCCCCCAGGACGTCGCACGCGCATGGTGGACGGCGGCGCTGGAGGCCCGCCTGCCGCCCGGCGCGCTCGCCGCCGCCGGCTACTTCACCCGCGCCGCCCTCACCGACGAGGTATGGCTGCCCCTGGCCCGGCGCAGCACCGAGCACACGCCCGCCCAGGACAATGCCGACAAAGTCGCCGAACGCGCGGCCGCCCATCCGCGCAGCCCCGATGCCCTGCTCCTGGCCGCCCACCTGCTCACCCGCCCCGCCGTCCCCCAGTACGACGCCGATGTCCGCCGACACGCCCGCACCCTGCTGAAAGCCGCCGTAGCGCTGCCCGATGCCGAGCGTCCCGCCGAGACGGAACAACGGCGCCGGGCCCTGATCGAAGCCGGCGAGGTGGACCTCGCCCAGACGGCGGCGCCCGACTGACCGGCCGGGCCCGGGCGCCACCAGGCCGGGGTCGGGAATGATCGGGGGATGACCGACGACCTGCACGCCGACCCGGCCCCCGAGCCGACGCCGCGTCTTCACGGCCCGGACAAGCTGAGCGCCCTGGCCACACCCCGCGAACTCAGCGTGGACGACCCCATGTTCACCGCCCCGGGTTTGCCGGGGACGTTCCGGCTGCAGCTGTTCACCGCGGACGGCGCGCGCCCGGTGGCCGTGGCGACCCAGGTCGCCGGCGCGGAGGGTATGAGCCTGACGAACGGGGTGGAGAAGTTCGCGGGCGCGGTGTGGAAGCGGCACTGCCCCGATCAGTAGGTGTTTTTCAACTCGCTTCCTTGGACTGCGTCCGGCAGTCCGGGAGCGAGTGATCTTTGTTCCGGAACAGGGTGTGCATGCCGCAGGGACTTGATGGACTGGGGCGATGAAGATCTTGTCGCCTCGTGTCCTGCGGGCTCTTGAACGGTTCAACGCCGCTTATCCCTGGGATCACAATGCCCACTACCATCGCTGGATCCTGCGGCAGTTGCCGAGGCGCTTCGACCTCGCCCTGGACGTCGGTTCCGGCAGCGGTGATCTTGCAAGGCTCTTGGCCGGACGAGCCGACACTGTGCAGGCCGTCGATTCCGATCCGGTGATCACAGCCCGGGCCCAGAAGCTGACTTCTTCGGCGCACAGCAGTGGTGCAGCGGCGGCCGGGTCGAGGCTGTCGGGAACGCGGACGACGAAGTCCTCGGGTGCGACGATCGCCTCGGAGTAGCCGCCCTGGGTGTGGGCGCCGGGCTGGGCGGGGTCGGGGCTGCCGAGGACCAGGGTGTGGCCGTTGAGGCAGTAGTGTTCCTGCCCGGCCCGGCAGTTGTCGCACTCGCGGCAGGAGTTGACCATGCAGCCGGTGCCGACGAGGTCGCCGACCTGATGACGGGTGACCTCCGGCCCGATCTCAGTGACCCGGCCGACGATCTCGTGGCCGGGCACGAGCGGGCTGGCCGGCAGCGGACCGAAGTCGCTGCCGACGAAGTTCATGTCGGAGTGGCAGATGCCGCAGAACAGTATGTCGAGCTTGACGTCGTGCGGGCCGACATCGCGGCGCTCGATGGTGAGGGGTACGAGCGGCTGACGCACATCGTGGGCGCCGAACGCCTTGACGGTGGGGGGCACAGGGAGTCCTTCTGCTGAGGGGGTTGGGTCAGGCTTCGGGGATGGTGCGGCCGAAGTCGGCGAGGGTGACGGCCCTGGGTTCGGGGCCGCCGCGCCGGCCGGTCTCCAGTGCGTCCAGGGCGCTCAGCTCGTCGGCGGTGAGCTGGAAGTCGAAGACGTCGATGTTCTCGGCGATGCGTGAGCGTTTTGTGGACTTGGGGATGACCGAGCGGCCCCGCTGCAGGCCCCAGCGCAGCAGGACCTGGACAGGGCTCTTGCCGTGCGTCTCGGCGATGCGGGTGACGGCCGGGTCCTGAAGGACGCTCTTGCGGTCCTCTCCGTAGCCCGGGTAGAAGGTGATCCCTCCGATCGGGGACCACGCCTGGTTGACGATGTGGTGTTGGTCGTCGAAGTCGAGGACGGCGCGCTGCTGGAAGTAGGGGTGAACTTCCAGCTGGTTGACGGCCGGGACGACGTCGGCTGCCTCGAGCAGCGTGGTCAGGGGACGCAGATGATCGAAAGGATCAGCGTCGGGTGGACCGGAGTCCCGTGGGGGCGCGTCGCCGCAGGTGCGGACGCGCGCTGCGTGGTGGTGGTCATCGTGTCACCAGCCCCGTCGTCAGCGTCGTCCTGCAGCCGGTTTTTGTGATCGCCCACATGGCGGACGGTGTGCCACCGCGGCGGACGGAGGCGTCCACCGTGCTGATCACAGGCTGGCTGCTCACAGCCGCACCAGCATTTTGAGGGCCTCGCAGTTCCTTGAGGGACGTAGCGGCGCCGTGTCCGACGCGGACGTCGCCGGCTGTGTCCATGAGTGCTGCGCGCACGGTTTTCCTTCGGGTCGGTTCATCGGCTCCTTGAGGACTCACCGTCCTCGGCCTTTTCCACGCGCAGGTGGGAGTCACTCCTTTTCCAGGTAATGGCAGTACCTCGCAGACGCTCACCGACGCACCTACCGTGAGAGTGCAGGACAGATCCCCACCGCCCGAGCAACAGGAGGTCTCCGTGTCCCGGGCCGCCGGCACCGAAGTCTTCACCCACCCCACGGCCGACGCCGGCCGGCCCGAGGGCACGCCCGCCGCCGCAATGCGCATCAAACTCCCGAGGCGCGACCATGACGGAGAGTGACAAGAAGAGCGTGACCGCGGAGGTCCGCGAGTTCCTGAGCACCCGGCGCGCTCGGATCACTCCGGAGCAGGCCGGGCTGCCCGTCTACGGCGGGAAACGCCGCGTCGCGGGCCTGCGTCGTGAAGAGGTCGCTCTGCTCGCGGGCATGAGCGTGGACTACTACATCCGGCTGGAGCGCGGAAACCTCACCGGAGCCTCCGACTCTGTCCTCGAAGCCCTCGCACACGCTCTGCAGCTCAACGAGGCCGAGCGCACCCACCTCTACGACCTGGCCCGCGCGGCCACGCCCTCAGGCCAGCGGCCCACGGCGACGGCTTCCCGGGTGCGGCCCACGATCCTGCGGCTGCTCGACTCCATGACCGACGTACCGGCGTACGTCCGCAACGCACGGTTCGACATCCTGGCCACCAACGCGCTGGGCCGCGCCCTGTACGCACCCCTCTTCGACTCGCCACTGTTCGCCCGGCGCGGTCCGGTCAACAGTGCTCGTTTCATGGTCCTGGACCCCGCGAGCAAAGACTTCTGGGTCGACTGGGACAAGGGTGCCGACGACGCAGTGGCCTTCCTGCGGAACGAGACGGGCAGGGCGCCCGACGACAAGGCTCTGACCGATCTGATCGGAGAGCTGACCACGAGGAGCAGCGACTTCGCCCGCCGGTGGGTCCGTCACGACGTGAAGTTCCACCGCTCCGGCGTCAAAAATTTGCACCATCCGCTGGTCGGCGATCTCGCCCTGCCCTACGAGGCAATGGAGCTGCCGTCCGACCCCGGCCTCCGCCTCAACTTCTACACCCCTGAGCCGGACTCGCGAGAGCGGGAGGCACTCGGTCTCCTCGCCAGTTGGGCGAGCGCGGCAACAGCCGTTTCCTCCGGCAACGAGCGGCCAGGGAACGACGACTGAGCAAACGGACACGAACGAGGAGAACAGCTTCATGCAGTACCGACCGCTCGGCCGCACCGGTGTGCAGGTCAGCCCTCTCTGTCTGGGCGCGATGATGTTCGGCCCCTGGGGCAACGAAGACGAGGCCGACTCGATCCGGATCATCCACCGAGCCCTCGATGCGGGCATCAACTTCATCGACACCGCCGACGTGTACTCCGCCGGCGTTTCTGAGGAAATCGTAGGCAAGGCGCTCAAGAAGCACCGCGAGAACGTCTTTCTCGCCACCAAGTTCTTCATGCCCATGAACCAGGACGACCCCAACCAGCGCGGAGGGTCCCGGCGCTGGATCATGCGCGCGGTCGAGGACTCCCTGCGGCGCCTGGACACCGATCACATCGACCTCTACCAGGTCCACCGCCCCAGCCCGGACACCGACATCGAAGAGACCCTCGGCGCTCTCTCCGACCTCGTCCACCAGGGCAAGGTCCGCTACATCGGCTCCTCCTCCTACTCCGGCTCCCAGATCGTCGAGGCCCAGTGGGCTTCCCGGGAGCGGCGTCTGGAGCGGTTCGTGACCGAGCAGCCGCCGTACTCGATCCTGGTGCGCGGTATCGAGGAGGACGTTCTGCCCACCGTGCGCCGCCACGGCATGGGCACGCTCACCTACAGCCCGCTCGCCGGCGGCTGGCTCTCGGGCCGCTATCGCAAGGACAACACCTCCGGCCCAGCCTCCGCGGCACGTCCCGCAGCCCGCTTCGACATGACCAGCCCCGCCAATCAGCGCAAACTCGACGCGGTCGAACAGCTCGCGGTCCTGGCGGAGAAGACCGGCCTCACCCTGATCGAACTGGCCGTCGCCTTCGTCGTCAACCATCCGGGCGTCACCTCCGCGATCATCGGACCGCGCACCATGGAGCAACTGGAAGCGTTCCTGCCTGCCGCCGATATCACGCTGTCGGCTGATGTCCTCGACCGCATCGACGAGATCGTGGCCCCCGGTGTGACCGTCAACCCCGCCGACAACAGCTACGGCGACTTCGAACTGCGCGCGGACCGGCGCCGACGCTGACATAGGCCACAGCCCGAACTCGTCAGCTGTTCGGTGCCACGACGAGGAGGGCGAGGAGCGCTGCTCTCGCCGGCACGGCCCCGCCCAGCACGACCGCGTCAGCCGCTGACCGTCCTCTCTCCCAGACGCCAGACGATGCCGCGTGATGCGCCGACGTGGCACGCCCTGCAGTGCCATACGGCCGCCACCGCATAAACGACCCAGCGGGATGCGGGACCCCCCGTCGAAAAAGCTTCGCCCACCTCAAGAACTGGTGGAGCGTCACCAAAGTCCGCGCCGACCCCGCCCGCGCCCCCAGTGCGCCCTGCTCGTCCTGACGAACCTCGAAGTCAACCGCTGATGAGCGCAGGACAGACTGAACCGACCTTCTCTCGACAGATCCAACGGCCGTGCAACGCAAGCGAGTTCCCGATCGAGATGTGACGCTTCGCCCAGCCCTTTGACCTGTCGCAGCCCATCATGGCAGCCCCATGCCTCCAGGACCTGACGAACCAACGGGGAAGGAGCACGGTGAGCGCAGCGGCGGCAGCAGGGACCTGGCAGCTCGGTGACCTAGAGGTGAATCGCATCGGCTACGGTGCGATGAGGCTGACGGGCACACATCGCCGCCGGAAGCCTGCGCCTGACCGAGCAGGAGTTGGCTGTCCTCGACGAGCCGGACGAGGGCGCGGGTCGCCGGTTCGGGGAAGGGCGGGACCAACAGCTCACGGGTGCCGGTCCGCTCACGTGCCACGTGACCGAACCGGCGCAGCCGGCCGGACCGGGACGCGAAGCCTGACCCGGCCGCCGGGCGGGCGTCCTCGTCGACGCCCGCCCGGGTGGGGGTGTCATTCGGCACCGGGTCGTCCTCGGGAGCGAACGCCTGTACGGGCCGTGGCGATCTCCCGCAACTCCCGGTGCGCGGACCCCGTTCGGGGCCCTGGACGCCTTCACGCCCCGAGGCTCGCCAGCGCCGCCAGCAGCCGGTCGACGTCCTCCTCGTTGGTGTAGGGGGCGAGCCCGACCCGTACGGCGCCCGTGTCGCCCAGGCCGAGCCGGCGGGAGGCCTCCAGGGCGTAGAACGAGCCGGCCGGGGCGTCGACGCCCTGCGCCGCGAGGTGCGCCGCGACCTGCGCGGACTCGTGGCCGTCCAGCGAGAACAGCAGTGTCGGGGTGCGTCGCGTGGCGCGCGAGTACACGGTGACGCCGGGGAGTTCCGTCAGTCCCCGCACGATCCGCTCGCGCAGGGCGTCCTCGTGCTGCTCCAGTTCCGCGAACGCGGCCAGCAGGCGTTCGCGGCGGGTGCCGGACGGCTGCGGCGCCAGATCGGCGAGGAAGTCCACCGCCGCACGGGTCCCGGCCAGCAACTCGTATGGCAGCGTGCCCAGTTCGAAACGCTCGGGCACGGCGTCGGAGGAGGGCAGCAGCTTGTCCGGGCGCAGCGTCTCGAGCAGTTCCGGCCGGGCCGCCAGGACACCGAGGTGCGGGCCGAGGAACTTGTACGGCGAGCAGACCAGGGTGTCCGCGCCGAGCGCGGTCAGGTCGACCGGCGCGTGGGCCGCGTAGTGCACGGCGTCCACGTGCAGCAGCGCGCCGACGCCGTGCGCGAGGGCAGCGAGGGCGGGGACCTCGGGGCGGGTGCCGATGAGGTTGGAGGCCGCGGTCACGGCGACCAGCCGGGTGCGCGGCGACAGCACGGTCTCGATGTGCTCGGGGCGGAGTTCGCCGGTGGCCGGGTCGAAGTCCGCCCAGCGGACGGTGGCGCCGACCGCCTGGGCCGCCTGGACCCACGGCCGGATGTTGGAGTCGTGGTCGAGGCGGGTGACGACCACCTCGTCGCCGGGTCCCCAATCCTTGGCGAGCGTGCGGGAGACGTCATAGGTGAGCTGCGTGGAACTGCGGCCGAAGACGATGCCGTTCGGCTGTGCGCCGAGCAGGTCGGCGAGGGCGGCGCGGGACGCCGCGACGATGGCCTCCGCGTTGCACTCGCCCTCCGTGACGTGCCCCCGGTTGGCCAGCGGACGGGACAGCGCGTCCACGATCGCGTCGATGACCGGCTGCGGTGTCTGCGTACCGCCGGGCGCGTCGAAGCGAGCCGTACCGGATTTCAGCGCGGGTACCTGTGCACGCATCGCGGCGACGTCGAGGGCCATAGGTGCTCCTGGAGGTGTCGGGTGTCTGCCCGGTGACAGCCTCGCATGCCGCGTGGCCTTGCCGGAACGCCGGCCGGGGCCGTCGCGGCGGTGCCCGGCCGGCCGCGGTCGTCCCCGCCACCGTGAGATGAGCGGCGAATTTCTCGAAGTTTCTGTTGCCGACCCGCCCGTCGAAGCACCTACAAGGTGGAAGCGCGCTCCCATTCCGCCGGTCCTTACGGTCGCGCGCCCGTCCCGCGCCCCGCCATCGACCGGTGCCGACCTCTTGACCCCGCCTCGGCGCGGGGCTTAGCGTTCCGGCGTTTACCAAGGATTGAAACGATTCAATCCCTTTGCTCGACTCACCCTTTGGGGCGCACATGCATGAACTCGTCTCGCAGAGCGGCGGGATGTCGCGACGCGCGGTCCTGGCCGCCTCGCTGGCCGCGGGCGCCGTAGCCGCCCTCGGCGCCGCGGCGCCCGCCGCGACCGCCCTCCCCGCAGGCGCCGGATCAGCTCCCGCCGCCGACTGGTTCGCCGACCCCCCGCGCTCGGTGCGCCCCAAGTTCCGCTGGTGGTGGCCGGACGGTCTCGTCGACCCCGACGAGATCGCCCGCGAGATCGACCAGATCGCGGACGCCGGCTTCGGCGGCGTCGAGATCGCGGCCGTCCACCACAGCATCAAGGACAAGTCGGTGCTGGACACCGCCCGCCATGGCTGGGGCAGCAGACCGTGGCTCGACGGCGTCGAGGCCGCCCTGCGCCGCGCCGCGAGACGCGGCCTCACCGTCGACCTCACCCTCGGCCCGAGCTGGCCCGTGGCCGTACCCGGCATCACCCCCGACGAAGCGGCCGCCGCCCAGGAACTCGCCTACGGCCGCGCCTCGGTCCCCGGCGGAACCACCTACCAGGGTCCGGTCCCGGAGCCCGTGCGCGCGGCCGCCGCCGGCGTGACCCGCCGGCAGCTCCTCACCGTCCAGGCTGCCCGCGTCAACACCGCGAACTCCACGCGCAAGGAGACCGGCCTCGACCTGGCCAGCGTCCGCGACCTGACCGCCACCGTCACCGGCGGCGCCCTCACCTGGACCGCGCCCGCGGACGGCGACTGGGTCCTGATCTCCTACTGGCAGCGAGGCTCCGGACAGCAGCCCGAGTCCGGCCCGCACTCCTCGCCCGCCGCCTACGCCGTCGACCACTTCAGCCCCGCGGGCACTGCCGCCGTCACCGACTACTGGGACTCCCTGCTGAGGCCGTCGCTGAAGGTCCTGCTGAAGGCCGCCGGCGGCGCGTTCTTCGAGGACTCGGTGGAACTGGAGACCGAAGGCCTCACCTGGACCGCGCAGTTGCCCGACGCGTTCGAGAAGCGCACGGGACGCCCCCTGCTGCCGTACCTGCCCGCCGTCGTTCTCGACAAGAGCAACCAGGTCTTCGCCTTCGAGGCCCAGGTCACCCGGCAGATCCGGCACGACTTCTGGGAGACCGTCTCCGACCTGTTCAACCGTCACCACCTGCACGCCCTCAGGACCTGGGCGCACTCCCTGGACATGGCCCTGCGCTCGCAGCCCTACGGACTGCAGACCGACGCCATCGCCTCGGCGGCGATCCTGGACATCCCCGAGGGAGAGTCCCTCGGCTTCAAGAACCTCGACGACTACCGCTGCCTGGCCGGCGGCCGCGACATGGCCGGGCGCACGGTGTTGTCGTGCGAGGCCGGCGCGTACAACGGGACGGCGTACAGCACCACGTGGGACCGCTTCCTGCGGACGATGGGCGGCGCGTACGCGGCGGGAGTCAATCAGACCGTCGTGCACGGATTCTCCTACGCCACCGCTCCGCAGGTGAGCTGGCCCGGGTTCGCCGCCTTCAGCCCGTACAACGGCGCCCCCGGCTACGGCGAGTCGTGGGGACCCCGGCAGCCCACCTGGGGCCACGTCGACGGCATCTCCGGCTACCTGGGCCGCGTGCACCGTGTGCTGCAGGCCGGCACCGCCCGCGCTGACGTCGCCGTCTTCCGACAGACCGGCTACACGGCCACCGGCATCGGCGCGTCCTGGTTCACCGCCACCGGCATCCCCCTCGGCTGGACCCACCAGTTCCTCAGCGGCGCGCTGCTGGACCTGCCGAGCGCCACCGTCTCCGGCGGCCGGCTGGCGCCCGACGGGCCCGCCTACAAGGCGCTGTTCGTCGAGGGCGACTTCTTCTACGGCTCCACCCCGACGCTCGCCCTCACCGACGCGCGCAAGCTGCTGAAGCTGGCCGAGGCGGGCCTGCCCATGGTCCTGTTCGGCGCCTTCGACCAGGCACTGACCCCCGGTGTGCCCGGCGAGGGGGAGACCGAGCAACTGCGCGCGCTGATGGCCCGGCTGCTCGCTCTGCCAGGTGTCGTCCACGTCACCGACAAGGCCGCCGTCGGCGACGCGCTCGCCAAGCTCGGCGTCACCCCCGACGTCCGCTACGCCACCTCCTCCACGCTCCTCAACGCCCACCGGGCCACCGACGACGCGGACTTCTACTACCTGTGCAACGGCAAGCACGCCGAGAGCGTCAAGCCCGCGGTGGCCCCGATCGACCACGACGTCACGCTGCGCAGCACGCGGGGCCGCGGGGCGACGGTGCCGTATCTCCTCGACGCCTGGACGGGCCGGGCGGTGCGGCTCGCCCGCTACACCCGGGACGGCGACGACGTCACCCTGCGCGTCACGCTCCAGCCGGGGGAGACGGTGATCGTCGCGCTGGGGCGGCCCGGACTGTTCGGCGACCGTTACGGCGACCGCCCGCACGCCGTCGCCTCGGACGCCGACGACGTGCTGTTCACCGGCCGCGGACTGACCGTGCGGGCCGGCGCGGCGGGCACCCGCACCACCCGCCTGTCCGACGGCCGCACGGTCACCACGACCCTGCCGTCCGTGCCCGACCCGATCGTCCCGGCGGCGTGGGAACTGGAGGTCGAGGACTGGTACCCCGGCTCCGACGCGACCCGTACCGAGCACGTCCGGCGCACCCTGACCCTGGACGCGCTCGCGCCCTGGTCGAAGATCCCCGAACTGGCCGACTCCGCGGGCGTGGGCCGCTACCGCACCGAGGTCACCCTGCCGGACGACTGGACCGCGTCCCATGGGGCCCTCCTCGAACTCGGGCAGGTCTCCGACACCGTCCGTGTCACCGTCAACGGCACCTGCGTGCCCGCGGTCGACCGCCTGCACCCCGTCGTCGACGTCGGCCCCTACCTGCGCGGCGGCGACAACAACATCGAGATCGAAGTGGCGACCCCGCTCATCAACCGGCTCCGGGTCGCCCAGCCGTCCGTGTTCGGCACGGCCGCCCGCCAGGACTACGGCCTGGTCGGTCCCGTCCGGCTCGTTCCGTACGCGCAGGCGGTGGTGTCCTGACGCCACGGGGCGCACCGGCTCCGGCCGGTGCGCCCCGCCGCGGGCGCGCGGGCGGCATGAAGGGAGACGACGCCCGGCAAGCTGCCGACGACCTCGCAGGGACGGCTGCGACCACCCTCATGTACGGCTCCGACTACGGACTGGTTCCTCACACCGCTCTGCGTGAGGTCCTTGTCGCTGCCGTAACCGCTCATTTCGCTGGACACAGCGAAGTAGAGCGCAGGTCCGGACATCTCACGTGGCTCCCCACCAGCACGGTGACGATGCTCGCCTCGTTCCTCCAGCATCGTCCCGACAGCACCGCAGGAATTCTCGGAGAAGTCCGCGCGCCCGTCAGCGCGGCACCTCGGCCCGCAGGCTGGGCGAGGGATGCCCATGCCCGACCGCCGTGATCCGTAGGAGAATTCTCGTGGACGCAGCACGCGCAGACGCCCGGAAGGCCCACGCCGCACGACCTTCGCGGCGTTCGCGCTGATCCTGGGCCGAGGCAGGCTGGGCGGGGTGAACCTCTACGCTTCGGCGACCGAGGGCGGCTCCGGCACTGACGCGGCCAGACCCGCAGCGCCCATGGCCGGCACCATCGGCTGCCCCGATGTCGGCGCCTCGTACAGACGGCGTTCTGGCTCCTGTACGACGTCGCCGACCGTGGCTTGCCGTTCATGTGGTCCGCGTGGCCCACCGGCCCGGTCTCCGTCAGCGCTCCCTGCCGGCCGACACCGACAGTGGCGGACGTGTCACGCAGGACGTGTCACGCAGCCTCTCGCGGCGGGACACGGTCGGCAAAATCAGGGGTGTGTGCCGCCTTCCGTTCCCGCCGCTATGATTTATTATTCAACTACATGCGGTGTCACGAGGAGGTCACACCATGGCGGAGCTGGGTCTGGCCGACACGGTCGGCATCCTGCGGCAACCAGGTGTGCGGACGCGGCACAACAGCGCCGGCCTCGGGTGGGAGCGGCTGTACCTGTCCACCCAGGAGGAGCAGCCCTATCGTGCCGCCTTCGATCCGGCGCCCACGCATCTGCTGATCCTGCACCTGAGCGGACCCGTCACCGTGCGGCGGGGGCGCGGGGCGGGCACGCGGTCGCGGACGATCCCGGCCGGTGGGCTCTTCCTGCAGCCGGCCGGCCGTACCCTCGCCGTCGAACTCGGCGGCACGCTCGACACGGTCCACGCCTACCTCACCGACGACGCGCTGTGCGAGGCGAACGACGGACGGCCCGTGGAGCTGTCCGAGGAACTCGGCACCACCGATCCCCTGGCCGAGCAGCTCCTGCTCGCGCTGGTGGGCGCGGTGCGCTCGTGGGAGCCGTCCGTCCGTACCTACACCGACCACCTGACCGGGATGCTCGCCGCGCAGCTGGTCCGCCGGCACGGCGTCCGCGACGCCGTGCCGACGGAGAGCCGGTCCGAACTGTCCGCACGCCGGCTCGCCGCCGTCCGCGAGCTCATGGAGGAGCGGCTGGCCGAACCGCTGCCGATCGCGGACCTCGCCGAGGCGGCCTCACTGAGCCCCAGCCAGTTCACCCGGCAGTTCCGGGCCAGCACGGGACAGTCGCCGCATCAGTTCCTGCTCGCGTTGCGTCTGGAGCGGGCGTGCCGGATGCTGCGTACTGGTACCGACCCGATCGCCGAGGTGGCCGTCGCCTGCGGGTTCTCCCACCAGGAGCACCTCACCCGGGTGATGCGCGCCCGGCTCGGCACCACCCCGGCCGCCCTGCGCCGGTCGGGCTGAGGGCAGCAGCCCTCAGCGTTCCAGCACCAGCGCCAGTGCCTGGCCCACCCCGATGCACAGCGCCGCCAGCCCCGTGCCCGTGCCCGCCGCGGCCAGCTGGTGCGCGACCGCTCCCGCGATGCGCGCTCCCGACGCGCCCAGCGGATGGCCGATGGCGATGGCGCCGCCGCGCGGGTTGACGACGGCCGGGTCGAGCTCGGGCAGGGCGGCAAGGCAGGCCAGTGCCTGGGCCGCGTAGGCCTCGTTGAGCTCGACGGTGCGCAGGTCGGCGGGGGCGAGGTCCGCCTTGGCGAGCACCTTGCGGATCGCGTCGACCGGGCCGAGCCCGAAGTACTGCGGCTCGATGCCCGTCACCGCCGCCGCCCGCACTCGCGCCAGCGGCTCGCGTCCGATCGCCGCGAGCCCCTCCCGGTCGGCGAGCAGCAGTGCGGCCGCGCCGTCGTTGAGCGGCGAGGCGTTGCCGGCGGTGATGGTGCCGTCCCCGCGGAAGGCCGGCTTCAGCTTGGCGAGGGCCTCCAGGGAGGTGTCGTCGCGGATGTTCTCGTCGCGTGGCAGGCTGACGTCCTCGACCGGGACGACCTCCCCGTCGTACAGGCCCTCGCGCCAGGCGCGCGCGGCGTTGCGGTGGCTGGCGAGCGCGAACGCGTCCTGCGCCTCGCGGGTGACGGCGTACTTGGCACCGACCAGCTCGGCGCTCTCGCCCAGAGGGATGGTCCACTCCTTCGACATCCGTGGGTTGACCAGGCGCCAGCCGAGCGTCGTCGAGGACAGCTGCTGGTCCTTGGCGGGAAAGGCCCGGTCCGGCTTGGGCAGCACCCAGGGTGCACGGCTCATGGACTCGACGCCGCCCGCCACCACGACGGAGGCGTCACCGAGTGCGACGGCGCGGGCCGCCTGGATGACGGCTTCCATGCCCGATCCGCACAGCCGGTTGACGGTGGCGCCGGGCACGCTGACGGGGAGCCCGGCGAGCAGCACGGCCATGCGGGCCACGTCGCGGTTCTCCTCGCCCGCGCCGTTGGCGTTGCCGAGCAGTACGTCGTCGATGCGCGCCGGGTCGAGATCGGGGCTGCGGTCGAGAAGGGCGCGCAGCACACCGGCGGCCAGGTCGTCGGGGCGTACGCCCGACAGCGCACCGCCGTAGCGGCCGAAGGGGATCCGGACGGCGTCGACGACGTACACGTCACGCGGTCGCTCGATCATGGAGGGCTCCCGGCTGGGCAAGGGGGGTGGTCAGAGACGTCGGGGCGGCTGGGGTGGGGGCGGTCAGGGGTGTCAGGGCGCCTTGAGTGGGGGCACGGTCAGAGGGGTCAGGGCGGCGACCTCGTCGGCCGTCACGCCCGGTGCGGTTTCCACGAGGGCCAGTCCGTGCGGGGTCACGTCGAGCACGCACAGGTCAGTGATGATCCGGTCCACGCAGCCGCGGCCCGTGAGCGGCAGGGTGCACTCCTCCACGATCTTGGACGTGCCGTCCTTCGCCGTGTGCTCCATGAGTACGACGATCCGGCGGACCCCGTGGACGAGGTCCATCGCACCGCCCATACCCTTGATCATCTTTCCCGGTACCGCCCAGTTGGCCAGGTCGCCGCGGACGGAGACCTGGAGCGCGCCCAGGACGGCGGTGTCGATGTGGCCGCCGCGGATCATGCCGAAGGAGAGCGAGGAGTCGAAGAACGACGCGCCAGGGAGCACGGTGACGGTCTCCTTGCCCGCGTTGATGAGGTCGGCGTCGACCTCGTCGGGCGCGGGATAGGGTCCGACGCCGAGCAGGCCGTTCTCCGAGTGCAGGACGACGTCGACGTCCGGGGGCAGGAAGTCGGCGACGCGCGTGGGCAGTCCGATGCCGAGGTTGACGTAGTCGCCGTCCCGCAACTCGCCGGCGGCGCGGGCCGCCATCTCGTCCCTGGTCCAGCTCATCGTTCGCGCACCGTTCTCTTCTCGATTCCCTTGTCGGCCGCCTGCTGCGGCGTCAGCGCCACGACGCGCTGCACGAAGACCCCGGGCAGGTGGACCTCGTCGGGGTCGAGCCGCCCCGGCTCGACCAGTTCCTCCACCTCGGCCACCGTGATCCGGCCGGCCATCGCCGCCAGCGGGTTGAAGTTGCGTGCCGCACGGTGGAACACGAGGTTGCCGTGCCGGTCCCCGCGGGCGGCCCGGACCAGCGCGTAGTCGGTGGTGATGGCGTGCTCCAGGACGTGGTCGACGCCGTGGAAGCCGCGGACCTCCTTGGGCGGCGAGGCCACGGCGACCGATCCGTCCGGGCCGTAGCGCCACGGCAGCCCGCCCTCGGCGACCTGCGTGCCGACTCCGGCCGGGGTGTAGAAGGCGGGGATTCCGCTGCCGCCCGCCCGCAGCCGTTCGGCGAGGGTGCCCTGTGGGGTGAGTTCGACCTCCAGTTCACCGGCGAGGTACTGACGGGCGAACTCCTTGTTGTCACCGATGTACGAGCCCGTGACCCGGCGGATGCGGCCCGCCGCCAGCAGGACGCCGAGGCCCCGCCCGTCGACCCCGCAGTTGTTCGACACGACCGCGAGGCCGGTCGCCCCGGTCGCGTACAGGGCGTCGATGAGGACCTCCGGGACACCGCTCAGTCCGAAGCCTCCGACAGCGAACGACTGTCCGTCCGTCACGTCTGCCAGGGCCTCACCGGCCGTGGCCACACGTTTGTCCATCGTGTCCTCCCCTAACGCGCCAGGACGTGGCGGAGCGCGCCGAGGAGTTCCTCCCGCGCCGCCTCGTCGGTCTCCGCGGCGGTGGCCCGGCGCCAGGCGACGTGTCCGTCCGGGCGCACCAGCAGCACGCCGTCCTCGGCGATCTCGCTGACGCGGCTCCACTCGCCGTAGGCGTCACGGCAGTTGTCGTCACCGACGCGCACCACGCGCAGCGGTACGCCGAGGGCGTCGCCGCAGGCGCGCGCGGCGGTCTCCCAGACCCCGCCGGACAGGCCGGTCAGCACGGTGAAGACACCCTGGCCGACGACGTCCAGCGTGGACACGCGCTCGCCCTGTGCGTCGACCAGCCAGGCGTGCGGCAGCTTGGCGCCCGGCCGGGTCGTCGGCTGGTGCACCAACTCGCGGTCGTCGTCCCATACTTCAGCCGGGCTGTCGTCGGGGAGCACCGCCGTGGAGACGTACCGCTGGTTCATCTCCACGCCGTGCGCGTTGAACTCGTAGTTCTTCAGCTGGATCGCCTCTTCGAGCTGCCGTCTCCTCTTGGCGCCCTCGGGTGTCCGCTCCCGTATCGCCGCGATCCCTTGGGCGATGGCTTCGGCATCGCTGCCACCGCCGACGCCGAGCACCTCGAAGATCGGCCCGAACTGGTCGCGGCTGAGGTTGGCCCGCTCGACGATCTGCCGCCCCACGGGGGCGCGTTCGGCCGTATAGCTGTCGAGCAGCGCGGGTCCCGCCTCGCCTCTGATCACCATCGCGAGCTTCCAGGCGAGGTTGTACGCGTCCTGAACGGAGGTGTTGGAGCCCAGTCCGTTGGACGGCGGATGGCGGTGCACGGCGTCGCCGGCGCAGAAGACCCTGCCGGTCGAATACTCCTCCGCGTAGGCGTGGTTGACGGTCCACAGCGAGGTCGACGTGATCTCCACCGGGAGGTCGGGATCGCCGATGAGGTCGCGCACTATCTTGCGGGCGGCCTCCTCGTCGACACTCGGCGGCGGCTGTTCTATGTCGTAACCCCACACCAGCAGCCACTCGTTCCACGGGCGGACCATGCGGACCAGGCCCATGCCGATGCCCCCGGTGTCCGCGCCGGGCTGCAGCACCCAGTACAGGACGCTCGGACGGTGGGCGCAGTACCGGGTCAGGTCGGCCTTGAAGACGATGTTCATGCTGCCGGCCTTGGCCATGCGGCCGGCGAAGGGCAGGCCGAGCTGCTCGGCGACCGCGCTGCGCCCGCCGTCGGCGCCGATCAGGTAGCGGGCCCGCACCGTGAACTCGTCGCCTCGGACCCGGTCGCGCAGCAGGGCGGTGACCCCGTCCGCGTCCTGTTCGAAGCTGACGAACTCGGTGTCGAAGCGGATCTTGGCGCCGCGGGCCGCCGCGTTGTCGACCAGGATCGGCTCCAGATAGGTCTGCGGCAGGTCGATCATCTCGCAGGGGCTCTTGGCGGAGTACTCGGTGGCCGTCGCGGGGCCGGTGCCCCAGCTGCGGATGCGGCCGATCTCGTCGCCCGTGAGCGCCGTGCACAGCACGGTGTCCCCCATCAGGTGGGAGGGGCTGCCGAGGGCCAGTGCCTCCGACTCGACGCCGAGGTCGCGCAGGACCTCCATGGTGCGCTGGTTGGTGATGTGCGCTCGCGGCGTGTTGGCGAGCCACCCGTACTTCGTCACCAGCAGGGCACGGATGCCGTAGGTGGCCAGCAGCAGGGCGGCCGAGCCGCCGGCGGGACCGCTGCCGACGACGAGGACGTCGGTGTCGTACGCGTCGAGCGGGTCGGTGGTCGTCATGGGTGGGCGCTCCTCGGTCATCCGGCCAGCGGGGCGAGACGGAAGGTGTAGTCGAGCCGGCACCACGCGCCGTCGACCGGGCGGCCGTCGGGGGTGGGGCCGGACTGCGGTGTGAAGTCGACGACGAGTTCGTCCTTGACGCCGAAGACGGTGTCGCCGTCCAGGTACGCTCCGCCGGCCACGAACAGCTGTGTGACGAGCCGGCGGTGGCCGGGCGCGTCGAACATGAAGTGAAGATGGGGCGCCCGGTAGGGGTGGCGTCCGACCGCGTCGAGCATCTGCCCGACCGGTCCGTCGTCGGGAATCGGGTAGTGCGAGGGCAGGATGGACCAGAAGGTGATCCGGCCCTGGGTGTCGCTGCGCAGCCGGCCGCGCAGCACGGGCCCCTCCAGGTCGGGGAGTTGTACGTCGTAGAAGCCGTCCTCGTTGGACTGCCACACGTCCACCACCGCGTCCTTGACCGGCTCGCCGTCACTGTCCGTGACCCGTACCTCCACCCACAGCGGGGTGCCGTGCAGGCCGCCGGAGATGTCGCCACCGAGCGCGGTCTCGGGCGGGCCCTCCACGTAGAAGGGGCCGAGCACCGCGGACGGAGTGGTGTCGGGTGTACGGGAGTTGGTGAGCAGGTCCACGGCGCTGGAGACGCCGAGCGTGTCGGACAGCAGCACGAACTCCTGGCGGGTCGGGCCGCAGATCTGTCCGGTACGGGTGAGGAAGTCGATGGCGTACTGCCATTCGGCGTCGGTGACGTCGTTGGTCGCGACGAAGGCGTGCAGGTGCCTGACGAGGTCGGTCATCAGCGTACGGACCCGGGGGTCGGGGGCGTGCGCGAAGCTGGCCACCACCTCCTCGGTGAGCCGGGCCAGCTTCGCCTCCGTCGAGGGCGGGCCCTCGGGGCGGCGTCCCTGCCAGGCGCCGGCCAGCAGCTCGCCGATGTCCTCGGTGGTCAGTTCGCGCGGGTTGGGGTACGACGTCGAGGCGGCCAGCTCGGCCGCGCGGGCCAGGTCGGACTCCGCCATGCCGAGGTCGCGCAGCGAGGTGGGGCCGCCCAGGGAGGCGATCAGGTCGTACACGCCGCTCGGCGCGTCGGGCACGCCCAGGGCGTCGGCGATGCGGCGCATCACCTCGGGCACCGCGGGCGCGTTGTAGGCCATGGCGTGCGGCAGCACGACGGTGTGGGTCTCGGCGTGCGGCAGGCCGAGGCTGCCGCCGAGGGTGTGGCACAGCTTGTGGTGCAGGCCCATGCCGACCGTGGCGAGGCAGGTCCCGGCGAGCCAGGCGGCGTGCAGCAGGGCGGCCCGGGCCTCCGGGTCGGCCGGGTCGGCGGCCAGCCGGGGCAGCGCCCGGGCGATGCCCGAGATCGCGTCGAGGGCCTGCCGGTCCGTCACCGGGTTGGCGTCGGCCGAGTAGAGGGCCTCGACGGCGTGCGCGAGGGCGTTGACGCCGCTCGTCACCGTCATGGGCAACGGCAGCGTGAGGGTGAAGTCGACGTCGTAGAGGACGGTCTCGGGCAGGATCGCCGGGGACGACTGGGTGACCTTGCGCCCGTCCCGGGTCTCGCCGAGCACCGGGGTCACCTCGGAACCGGCGTAGGTGGTCGGCAGGATCACCTGCGGCAGGTCCGTACGCAGGGCCAGCGCCTTGGACAGACCGGTCGTCGAGCCGCCGCCGACGGCCACGATCACGTCGGCCGAGGCGTCCGTGAGGACGTCGAGCGCCTGCTCGGTCACCTCGACCGGGGTGTGCATGGCGGCGCCGTCGAACTCCGCGACCACGAGGTCTCCGAGCGCCTCGCGGACCCGCGCGGCGGTTCGGGCCAGGGGCCGGCTGGACAGCAGCAGGACACGGGAGCAGCCGAGCCGCTCGACCTCCTCGCGGAGCCGGCCCACCGTGCCGGGTCCGAAGACGACCCGTGAGGGACGGGATGTGTGGATGAACGTCCGCATCGAGTTCTGCCTCCGCGTGTCGTCCGGTGTGCGTGGATCGCTTGGATGACCGAGTGTGCGGAGCAGGGCGGGGCGTCGTCCTGCACGATGCGCGCGCCGCGCTGCACGAAACGCGCGTGTGTTCCGGGGGCGGGGCGCCGCCGCGCTCGGCACGTCGGGGGATGGCGTTGGTGCGCCTGCTCCGCGCCGGGCAGCGCCGGTCGTGCCGTCCGGTGCCTGCGCGGTTCCGCGGTGGAACGCCGGTCGTCCCCTCCGGTGTCTGCGCCGCCAGGCTTGGCTCCTCCGCGGTGGTGGAGAACGGCGTGACGCGCAGCCAGGCGTACACGTGGCATCCGGTCCGACCGGGGCGGACTGTCCCCTTCGTGGCCCGTGACCGGCTTCGCCGACCAGCGCGAGGAGGGCGCGCGCTGTACAGGCATGCCGTACGGCGGGACGGTGGTCCGCTGCTTGGACCGATCGGTGTCTCAGAACACCCCACGCCGACCCTCTATCGGACGTTTGATCCTATTTACTGAACGTTTCCGAATGGGATCGGCGTGGCGGCTGGTTGCTGGCGATCTTCACAGGCAGGGTCTGGCGGGCGGGTGTCTGCCGATCTTGTCCCGGATGAACTGTGGACCGCATAGCTCCGTTGCTGCCGCCGCGACAGGAACGTCGGCACCGGTACCCGGCCGCCTTGCCGCGCCTGACCGGGTGGCGTTGGCAGGCATCATCTACGTGCTGCGCAAGGGCGTGGCCTGGCGTGACGTAGTACGCGCCCGCGTTCACGCGGCGGGCTGCTATGAAGCAGCCACAGACGAGGAACAGGTCCTGATGGACAAGTTCCTGGCCCGCACCGAGCGCTACCAGACACTCATGATCGATGCCATCGACGGGCTGGGCCTGGATCGCATCGACGCGGGTGGCGGACGGTCCGCCGCAGAACTGGCTGACACCGTGCTCGCGGCAGCCGACGCGCAGACCGCGGTAGGAAGGTCATCCGGCGGCCGGTGACCACTCGTGGCGACTCACCTACGGCACAACCCGACGCCAAGCGCCCCACCAGCGCATATGGAAACGATCAGTCAGATGTCATCTCATGTGGCGGGTCTGCGGTAGCAGATGAGTGTGCAAGCGATGCTGGTGAAGGCGAGGAAGTGCTCGGCTCTGCGCTCGTAGCGTCGGTGGAGGCTGCGGCAGCCGGCGAGCCAGGCCATGGTGCGCTCGATGGTCCAGCGGTGGCGGCCCAGCCGCTGCGAGGTCTCGACGCCCTGGCGGGCGATGCGGTGCCTGATACCGCGCCCGCGTAACCATCGCGGCAGGTGGGAGTAGTCGTAGCCCTTGTCGGCGATCGCGGCGTTGCTGACCCGCACGGGGTATCCGCGTGAGCGGGTGTCCCCGGCGGGTCGGCCGCGGTGGGGAAGGCGAAGCGGCGGAACGCTGCCTGCGGGGCTGAGGGGCCGCGGGGCTGCGGGGCTGCGGGAGCGAACGAGCGAGCCGGACCGGCGACGGCCTGCATGCCGAACCGGGCTCGGGGCTGTTGCCCCGAGCCCGGCAGCGGCCGCTGTGCGACTACAGGTTCCGCACCCGGATGTTGCGGAACTCCGTCAGGTCGTTGTCGCTGTGATTCTGCAACCCCACGTACCCACTGAGGAACTGACGCAGGTCCGTGGGCGGGTCACCCGCCCGGGACGACGACTTGCCGGGCGTGTTGTCGAACTCGTTGATCACCACGCCATTGCGGATGATCGTGTAGTGCTGCCCGACCGCGCGGATCTCGTAGTCGTTCCACTTGCCCTTCGGGGTCACCCCCGCCTTGTCCAGGCCCAGCGGCTTGAAGTTGTACACCGAGCCGGTCTTCTGGACCTCGCCCGTGGCCCCGTCGTAGATCTGGATCTCCTGACCGCAGTAGATCGCGAACCACTCGGGTGCGGTGCGAGCCGAGCCGACCGTCCCACAACTGCCGGCCGGACGGTCGGCCAGCGGCGTCCGCGGGTCCGGGAACCGGATGAAGACCCCACTGTTGGCGTTGCCGGCACCCGGAGCCACGTCCCGGAACTGGAGCCTGACCGAGAAGTCTCCGAGCTCCTGCTTGGCGTACCACAGCATGCCCAGGCCGCCGGTGCTGCGCAGGGTGCCGTCGGGCAGGAGTGAGAACTTCCCGGGGCCGGCCTGCCGCCAGTCGGCCAGGCTTGCCGCGGTCCCGTCGAAGAGGGGCTTGTACCCTTCGACCTTGCCGATCTTGCTCTGAGCCGCCGCCTTGCCGATCGCCGACGACTCACGGTTGTCGAGCACGCCCTCCTTGCGGAGGTCGTTGACCACGGCGTTGACGTGACTGACGAACTCGCCGTGGTTCGACCACGAGGCCTCGTCGTCGATCAGGTCGTTGACCGTGCAGCCGCCGCCCGCGCGGTGGTTGGCCACCCCGGTGTCGGTGTCGAGCAGCCTGACGGTCGATCGGGCATCAGGGGCCGGACAGCCGGCCGTGGCATCGATCTTCCCGGTGGCCTGCTCGCCGTCGGCATAGGTGACCTTCAGCGTGGCGTGGTAGGTGCCGTAGTCGGCGTAGGTGTGCGTGGGCGCGGCCTCGTGCGACGGCGTGCTGCCGTCACCGAAGTCCCACTCCCAGGCCACACCGCCGGCCTTGACGCTGGAGAACGTCACCGTCCTGGGCTTGCTCTGGGTGGCCACGCGCGCCCCGGCGTCCTGCGGGTTCGGGGTGGCCGGGCCACCGTGATAGGCGATGCGGATGAGCTTCTGGTTGGGGTGCAGGCTGAAGAAGCCGCCCGCGTAGTCGAGCATGTACAGCGCACCGTCGGGACCGAACTTGGCGTCCATCCAGCTCTGCAACTGGGTGCCGCCGCCGCCGGGCGCGATGATGCTGCGCAGGTCCTCGCCGAAGGCCGGCGCGCCCTGATCCTCGATGTGGTCCTGGTCGAGGGTCACCGCGACCCGGTTGTTGGCGTTGGACTCGTCACCGATGAACCACTTGTCCTCCCAGTACGCCGGCCAGGCGACACCGCTCTTGGTGTCCACCTGGGAGCGGTGGTAGGTCGGACCGGACATGATGGCCTGGCCGCCGCCCTTGAAGTACGGCTGCGTGTAGGTGGCCTCGCTGCCGACGTAGGACGGGACACCGCTGCCGTCGGAGCGCTTGGGGAAGACCGGACCGCCGCCCTGGGGCGAGTACCACATCATGTTGTCCCGGGCCGGCGGGATGTCCACCAGGCCGGTGTTGCGCGGCGACTCGTTCTTGAGGTGATCGCAGTCGTACCAGCCGGTGAGGACACTGGCGTCGGTGTTGCTGCGGTCACGGTACGGCTGCCGGTTGCCCATGCAGTACGGCCAGCCCTGATTGCCCGCGGAGGTGATGACCGTGGCCGTCTCGTACTTGGCCGGGCCCAGCTCGGGGCTGGGCGCTCCCGCGTCCGGCCCGACCCAGCCGGCGTTCAGCCAGTTGTGCACCGGGTCGATGGAGAGACGTGCGATGTTGCGGACACCCATCACGTAGATCTCGGGGCGGGTCTTCGCCGTACCCGGCGCGAAGAGGTTGCCCTTGGGAATGGTGTAGGTGCCGTCGGGCTCAGGGTGGATGCGGATGATCTTGCCGTTGAGGTCGTTGGTGTTGCCGGCGGTGCGGCGGGCGTCCTGGAAGGAGACACCCTTGTAGTCCTGGGTCCAGTTGTTCCCGGAGTAGCCGCTGGAGCCGCCGGAGGAGTTGTTGTCACCGGAGCCGATGTAGAGGTTGCCGTCCTTGTCGAAGGACATGCCGCCACCAGCGTGGCAGCAGCTGTGGATCTGGGCGTCCCAGTGCAGCAGGTCCTTGCGGGTCCCCTGGTCGATGGACTCGGTCGCGAAGTCGTAGGTGAGCCGTGAGACCGTCCGCTGGCCGATTCGCTTGTCGCGGTCGATCGACTCGTGCGGCATCCAGTAGATGTAGATCCACCCGTTCTTCTCGAACTTCGGGTCGAGGGTGATGCCGACGAGGCCTTCCTCGTTCTTGACCAGTTCGTCACCGCTGCCCCGGTTGCCCATCACATCGAGTGTGGTGAGCAGCTTGACCTTCTTGGTCTTGGGGTCCCACTGGTGGATGGTGCCGCAGCCCAGGCCGACCTCGGGGTTGTCCCAGTCGGCGATCGGGCCGGACGGGCAGGCGGCCTTGCCGATGTAGAAGGCCTTGCCGTCGGGGGCCATGGTGAGCCCGTGCGGCTCACCGATCTGGTCGAGTTGCCCCGCCTGGTTCTGGGTGGTCAGCCGCTCGGTCGTGTAGTTGGATGCGATGGTGGCCTGACAGTCGCCGCGGACCATGCCGGTGGTCCACTGGATGGCGCCGAGGATGTGGCTCTGGAACTTCGTGTCGGTGGTGTAGCTCTCCTCGGTGCGGCCCATGCCGGTGTAGAAGGACCGGCCGCCGTCGTAGTCCCGGCACCATGAGATCGGGTGGAACGGACCGTTGGCGCTGAGCCCCGGCTTGTATTTCCACTCCTCGACCTGGGCGATGGTGTGGACCTTGCCGATCGGGTTGGGGTCCCAGTTGATCCACTGGTCGGAGCGGGTCCAGTTGAGCGGAAGTCCCTTGTTGGCCGGGTGCTGACGGTCTGTCACGTCGACGACGGCCTGCTGGACCGTGGAATCCTGCGGGGGCGTCGGCTTGGCGCTGAAGAGCCGCAGCTCGGCCAGCTGGATCAGCGGCTCACCGCTGTTCGCGGTGATCTCCAGCCGGTAGTGCTGGTAGGCCGTGCTGTTGGTGAACTGGAACTGCCTGGTCTGGAACCGCGACGGGAAGGTCTCGCCGGTCCGCGTGTCCAGGGTCTTCCAGGTGTCACCGTCCTGCGAGCCCTGCAGTTTCCAGTCCTTCGGGTCCCGTCCCGTGAAGTCGTTGGCGGAGGTCAATGCGTAGTTGACCACCGCGACGGGCTTGTCCAGCTTCATGGTGACCCAGCCGGTCGGCGTACGGGCCAGCCACTTGGTGTCGTTCTTGCCGTCGAACAGCTTGTCCTTGGTCTCGTTCGGCGGGTTGTCCTCGTTGACCGTGCTCTCGACGACCTTCTCGGGGTCGGGGAGGCCCAGGGCCGGGCGGGTGCCGATCAGCCCGGTGAACCAGGAGGAGTCGGACTGGGCCCGGGCGGCGTCGTGGACGCCGACGAAGCCGCCGCCGTTGTTGATGTACGACTGGAACGCGGCTTCCTGCTCGGCGTTGAGCGTCGCGCCGTCGGCCGACAGGAACACCACCCCGCGGTACTTGGCGAGGTCGGTGGTGTTGAACACGCTTGCGTCCTCGGACTCGACGACCTTGAACCCGTTCTTCTCGCCGAGGTTCTCGATCGCCGCCGTGGCCTTCTTGACCGGGTCGTCCTGCTCGGCGGCCGGTCCGTGGAAGACCAGGACGTTCACCTGGGTTTCGGGGGCGGCGCCCTGGGCCTGGCTGCCACGTTCAACGGGCGGCTGGGCTTGTGCCTGCACGGCAGGCAGCGCGGACAGGCCCATGGTCAGTGCGGCGCTGGACAGCAGAACGACCGCGCGGCGCAGGGGCCACGCGTGAGGCGAGGCCGCAGGACGCGACGGTGGCGCTCCGCTTCGTCTTGACAGGGCGAACCGGTCTGTCTTGCCCATGTTTGCTCCTTGACTCGATCCAGCAAGGGAAGAGTGGTCAGGGATGGGGCGAGGGGCTGCCGCAGGGTTCCCGCCCGGCATGCGCCGGGCGAGGCGGATTTGGCGGGCGGCCACGATGCCCCAGGCAGGACGGGGTGCCGGAGCAGGGGATCAGGTTCGCCTCAGGTCCTTGCGGGCGAGGACCGACCGGCGGCAGGTTGTACACGCCCGTCAGGCTGTCAGGCAGGCGGGACGGCCGTGGCTTCGGGAGGGGGAGAGAGGGCCGAGTCCGCATCAGGACCCCCCGCGCTGTCTGCTAGGAGTTTCGTCAAATGTCACGGCCACATCAACAGGGATGCGAGGGTAACGGCTGCCTGACAGGACTCGGCGGTCTTGTCGTAGCGGGTGGCGATACCGCGCCCTTGCTTGAGCCGGTCGAAGCACCGTTCCACCACGTTGCGCCGCCTGTAGATCTGCCGGTCGAAGGCCGGGGGCCGGCCATCGCGGCTGCCCCGGCGGAGGCGGTTGCGGACCCGGTCGGCCCGCTCGGGGACCGTGTGAGCGATGCCCCGTCGGCGGAGCCAGGTGCGGATCGCCTTGGAGCTGTAGCCCTTGCCGCCGATGACGTGAGACGGCCTGGTCCGGGGTCGGCCCGAGCCGATGCGGGGCACCCGGATCGTTTCCATCACCGTGGTGGACTGGGTGGAGTCGTTGGTGTTGCCGCCCGTGACCAGGAGTGCGAGCGGGCGGCCGAGGGCATCGCAGGCCAGGTGCATCTTGCTGGTCAGGCCGCCGCGTGACCGTCCCAGTGCCCGGCGCCCCCTGTTCGGGCCCCGGCGGCGTGCTGGTGGGCACGCACGGTGGTGGAGTCGACCGACACCAGCCAGCCGAGGTCCCCGGCGGCATCGGCTCGGGCCTGCGCGGCCTGGAGCATCCGGGTGAACGTGCCGTCCTTGGCCCACCAGCGGAAACGGGTGTGCAGCGTCGCCCACGGCCCGTACCGCTCGGGTACGTCCCGCCAGGCCACCCCGGCTCGGAACTTCCACCCGATCCCGTTGAGGACCATCCGGTCGTCCAGCCGCTTACGGCCCCACAACGGCTCCGGCAGCAGCGGCCGGACGAACTCCCACTCCTCGTCGGATAGTTCATGGCGATGTATCACCCGACCATAGTCCACCAGTCAAGATCATTTGACGACAGACCCTAGTGGTGGGGCATGCCGCCGGGGACCGTGCCGTCGGCCTCGGTCACGAGGAAGACTCCGGCCATGCCCATGTCCGAGTGGCTCTGGACGTGGCAGTGGTACATCCAGGCACCCGCGCCGACCCGGTCACCTGCGATCACCTGGAACCCGAAGGAGTCCGCGGGGCCGACGGTCTTGGTGTCGATGACCCGGCTCACGTCCTGCGCACCCTGCAGGATTCCGGTGCGGTTGTCCACCCAGCGGTGGCCGTGCACATGGAAGGTGTGGAAGAAGTCCCCGTGTGTGATCACGATGAACTCCACCCGCTCGCCGCGGACGGCCGTGAAGGTGGGGGTGTCGTGGTGGACCTTGTTGTTGATCGTCATGTCATTGAACACGACCGTGAACTGCTTGTCGGGCAGCACGTCGCCCTTGCGGCGTACGACCACGGGGCCGTACAGGCCCTTTTTGATGCCACCCGTGCCGTGTTCGGTCCCCACGTTGTGATCGTGATAATGCCAGTAGCCGGCGCTGCCGGCCTCCCACGTCCCGTCGTGGTGCGGTCCCGGGGCGTGGGTGCGCCAGACGTAGGTCCGCCGGCCGCCCGGCTCGACGACACTGTCGTTCATCTTGGTGCCGTCGCTGGCGATGTCGTAGTCCAGGCCGTGGACGTGCAGACTCGCGGCGACGTCCAGGTTGTTGACTACCTCGATGTGCATCGTGTCGCCCTCGGTCAGCTCGATGAGCGGGCCGGGAATCGTCGCCTGACCGGGCTGCAGGCCGTAGCCCATCTCCCCGTTCGGCAGTTTCTCCATGTACAGCGTCAGGTGGCGGACCTCTCCCTTGTCGTTTCCTTGACCGTTTCTTTCACCGGGCTTGTCCTTCGGTGCGGCGCCCGTGGTGCCGAGCAGCGTGGGCACGACCGCCGCAGCGGCCGCCCCTGTGGCGAACGCTCGCCGGGAGAAGAGGCGTCTCGTGCCTACGCCTGAGTCGGTCATCGCTCTCCAATCCTTCGAACGCGCACGTGCCTGAGGGCACTTCGTGATCGTGGTGTGAGCCGCCGCCGACGGCAGCTTTCCCGTCACGGCGGTACGGGTGGTGCGCCGGGCGGTCAGCCCCGCGAGTCAGACGGGCCGGTCGTCGGCCGGACTCCGGCGGAGGCCGTCTGGCTTGGCTCGATGTTGCCGGCTACGGGCGGGATCGAATCGGCTCGGCGAACGGGATTCGCCTGGGGACTGCCAAACCGTAGCGGGCGCACCACCAGTTTTTCCAGACTCAGGTCAAAGTAGGTTGGATTCAGGTCATAGGTCTTGGCGGATAGTCAAAAGACCGGCTAACTTCCCATCGTTGCCGCAACGATGAAGCTTGCGTGAACCCCGCCCGCGGGTTCGCGACGCCACCGGCCTCGCAGCGACGGGGGCGGATGCAGCCTGTTCGTGAGTGACGGCGGCCACCGCCGTGGTTACACGCGGGCGATCGACCGAAGCACGGCACTCGCCGGGTTCCGTCCAGGGCGCCGGTCCGGTGAGCGGAGTACTAGCGCCTCGAACGCGCTCATCCTGGCGTCTGGTCGTCCACCCGGCGGGACCGCGGGTCCTGCGCGGTGCCGCACAAGCGAAGTCCCGAAAGGTGCAGCGGTGTTCAAAAGACTGCTCCATGTCCAGACGGATCCGCCCCCCTCAAGATCCCCGCGACGTATCCGATTCAGCGCGCACCCGGCGCTGGTGGCGCTGATGGCCGTTGTCTTCACGGCTTTCTCGTTGGCCGTGCCGGCCGCCTACGCGGCGGTGAATCGCGAGACGGAGACCACAGCGACCCAGGTGCTCACCTGGACTGCCGGCGACGATTACATGAGGTACGCCTCCGCCCCCACCACCGCGGTGGCCGGCAAGGCGACCATCGTGTTCGAGAACAGTGCGGCGACCGGCAACACGACGGGGATGCCGCACACCCTGACGTTCGACGTCTCGAACCCCGACTACAACACCGACGTCAGCCTCAACATCCAGGCGAGCCCCTTCGACTCCGACGGAGGCAGGCACACGGCCGAAGTCACCCTCACACCTGGCGTCTACCACTATTTCTGCGCGATGCCGGGCCACCAGATGATGTCGGGTGAGCTGGTGGTCACCCCCGCGCCGGACGGCGACACCACTGCGCCGGATACCTCGGCGACGGTGTCGGGGGCGAAGGACGCGTCCGGCAACTACGTCGGCAGCGCGACCGTGGCAGTGACGGCTTCGGACGCGGGGTCGGGTGTGGCGAATGTGGATTACTCGCTGGACGACGGTGCGTTCGTCGCCTACTCGAAGCCGGTCGAGGTGAACAGCGTGGGTCGGCACACGCTGGCGTATCGGGCGACGGACAAGGCGGGGAACACCTCGCCCGTGAAGTCGGTGGAGTTCACCGTGGT
>NZ_JBICWR010000031.1:0-64099 GCF_043199855.1 Streptomyces sp. NPDC048521 | reverse complement strand
TGAACGCGCACAAGTCCGGCACCATCAAGGGCCTGACCGCCGACGTCGGCGCCTCCATCACCTCGGGCGCCGCCATCTGCGAGATCAAGGACTGACGGCGAGCAGCCCGCGCTGCGACGCCCGGTGGACCGGCTGTTCCGGTCCCCCGGGCGTTGCGCGTTCCGGGGCGCCGCGGCGCCCCGCCGGGGCGCGGGGACCCACGCGATCAGCCCCCGCGACCCGCACCCGCACAACGGGCCCGAAGCCCTACGGCGAACAGGCGACGCAAACGCCTGGAGCCTTCCCGCTAACGGCGCCGCAGGTCGGCGACGCGCCCCCGCTCGGCACCGGCCGTGGATTCCCCGAGACCCGCCGCGCGCAGTGCGGAGGAACCCGGCACATGCCCCCGGCGGGGCCCTGGCAGGGCCCGCTGCTGACGCGCCGCAGGCCCCTGCTCACCCCCCGGGTTCCCGCTCGCCCCGGCCACGGCGATCTGCACCCCCTGATCGGCGAGAGCCTGCAGCTCGGTGGCGGCACGGTCGTCGTGGGCGGGCGGCTCGTCGGTGACCAGGCGGGTGATGAGGTCCGTCGGCACGGTCTGGAACATCGTGTCCGTGCCGAGCTTGGTGTGGTCGGCGAGGACCACGACCTCCGCGGCGGCCTGCACCAGCGCCCGGTCGACGGACGCCGAGAGCATGTTGGACGTGGAGAGGCCGCGCTCGGCGGTGAGCCCGCTCCCGGACAGGAAGGCCCGGGACACGCGCAGCCCCTGCAGGGACTGCTCGGCGCCGGAGCCGACGAGGGCGTAGTTGGAGCCGCGCAGGGTGCCGCCGGTCATCACGACCTCCACCCGGTTGGCGTGGGCCAGCGCCTGGGCCACCAGCAGGGAGTTGGTGACGACGGTCAGTCCGGGCACCCGCGCGAGCCGGCGGGCCAGCTCCTGCGTGGTGGTACCCGCGCCGACCACGATGGCCTCGCCCTCTTCGACGAGGCCCGCGGCGAGGTCGGCGATGGCCGTCTTCTCGGCGGTCGCGAGATGAGACTTCTGCGGAAAGCCGGACTCCCGCGTGAACCCGCCCGGCAGTACCGCACCGCCGTGCCGGCGGTCGAGGAGTCCTTCTGCCTCCAGTGCGCGCACGTCCCGCCGTACGGTCACTTCGGAGGTCTGGACGACGCGGGCGAGTTCACGGAGCGACACGGCACCGTTCGCTCGCACCATTTCGAGGATCAATTGGCGACGTTCAGCAGCGAACACGAAACTGACAGTAACCCCAGCGACCGTCTGCTTTCAGCAGTTTGCGCCGAATAACAGAAGTTGTTCGCATGGCAGGGGCGGAAGTGGTATAGGACCTATCCGCCCCGACTATGCCGTCCGCACTCGCGGCGACTCCCTGTGACCAGCGGTGAAGCCGCCCGGCCGGTCAGGCCTCGGCGCTCGCCTTGCGCGTGTGCAGCTGCCGGGCGACCTCCGCGATCGACCCCGAAAGGGAGGGGTACACGGTGAACGCGTTCGCGATCTGTTCGACCGTCAGATTGTTGTCGACGGCGATCGAGATGGGGTGGATGAGTTCCGAGGCGCGGGGCGCCACGACCACACCGCCGACGACGATGCCCGTACCGGGCCGGCAGAAGATCTTGACGAAGCCGTCCCGGATGCCCTGCATCTTGGCGCGCGGGTTGCGCAGCAGGGGCAGCTTGACGACCCGCGCGTCGATCTTGCCCGCGTCCACGTCCGCCTGCGTGTAGCCGACGGTGGCGATCTCGGGGTCGGTGAAGACGTTGGAGGAGACCGTCTTCAGGTTCAGCGGGGCCACCGCGTCGCCGAGGAAGTGGTACATGGCGATACGTCCCTGCATGGCGGCGACGGACGCCAGCGCGAAGACGCCGGTGACGTCACCGGCCGCGTAGACGCCGGGGGCGGTCGTCCGGGACACCTTGTCGGTCCAGATGTGGCCCGACTCGCGCAGCTTGACGCCGGCCTCCTCCAGGCCGAGGCCCGCGCTGTTCGGGATGGCGCCGACGGCCATGAGGCAGTGCGAGCCGCTGATGACGCGCCCGTCGGCCAGCGTCACCTCCACCCGGTCGCCGACCCGCTTGGCGGACTGCGCACGGGAGCGGGCCATGACGTTCATGCCACGGCGGCGGAAGACGTCCTCCAGGACGGCGGCGGCGTCCGGGTCCTCGCCGGGCAGCACACGGTCGCGGGACGACACGAGCGTCACCTTCGACCCGAGGGCCTGATAGGCGCCGGCGAACTCGGCACCGGTCACACCGGAGCCGACCACGATCAGCTCGTCCGGCAGCTCGGTGAGGTCGTAGACCTGGGTCCAGTTCAGGATGCGCTCGCCGTCGGGCTGGGCGTCGGGCAGCTCGCGCGGGTGGCCGCCGGTGGCGATGAGGACGGCGTCGGCGGTGAGGGTCTCCTCGGTGCCGTCGGCGGCGGTGACGACGACCTTGCGGGAGCCGTCGAGGGCCTGCATGCCGTCCAGCCGGCCACGGCCGCGCATGACCCGGGCGCCGGCCCGGGTGACGGACGCGGTGATGTCGTGGGACTGGGCGAGCGCGAGCCGCTTCACCCGCCGGTTGACCTTGCCGAGGTCCACGCCGACCACCCGGGGCGCCTGCTCCAGGGGCGGGGTGTCGTCGGCGACGATGATCCCCAGCTCCTCGTAGGAGGAGTCGAAGGTGGTCATCACCTCGGCCGTAGCGATAAGGGTCTTCGACGGTACGCAGTCGGTCAGCACCGACGCTCCGCCCAGACCGTCGCAGTCGACGACGGTCACCTCCGCGCCGAGCTGGGCGGCCACCAGGGCCGCCTCGTATCCGCCGGGTCCGCCACCGATGATCACGATCCGAGTCACGTACTCCATTGTCCCGCACGCTTCAAGGTGCTACTGCCCGGGGGCGCACCGAAGCTCCGCGTGGGACGGGAGTGACCCGCGTTGCCCCTGCCGTACCCTCTCTCCATGTCGCTCTATGCCGCGTACGCCGGCAACCTCGACGCGCGGCTGATGTCCCGCCGCGCCCCGCACTCGCCGCTGCGCGCCACCGGCTGGCTGAACGGCTGGCGGCTGACCTTCGGCGGGGAGCAGCTGGGCTGGGAGGGCGCGCTGGCGACGATCGTGGAGGATCCGCTGGCCGAGGTCTTCGTCGGCCTGTACGACCTCGCGCCCCTGGACGAGGACTCGCTCGACCGGTGGGAGGGCGTGGGTCTCGGCATCTACCGCCGGGTGCGCGTGCGCGTGCACACCCTGGACGGCGAGGAGCCGGCCTGGGCGTACGTCCTCAACGGTTACGAGGGCGGACTGCCGTCGGCGCGCTATCTGGGCGAGATCGCCGATGCGGCGGAGTCCGCCGGGGCGCCCCACGACTATGTGATGGAACTCCGCAAGCGTCCCTGCTGAGCCGCTCGGCCGACGGCTTCCTCGCGGCTTTCCTGTGCTTTTGCCCCTCCGTTGTGGGAAACGACAAGACAACGATCCCCATCCCGTGGGCTCTGTCATCTACGCGCGTAGGCACAGACCGGCTACCCTCATCGGCGTGAACGCATCTCTTCTTCCGGACGACCTCCAGGGCGATCCCTACGCCGCCGCCGACGCCGCCGCCGCGCGCCTGCGCGCACTCACCGGCGCCGAGACCCACGACGTCGCCCTCGTGATGGGCTCCGGCTGGGCTCCGGCGGTCGACGCGCTGGGCGCCCCCGACGCCGAGTTCCAGGTCACCGAGCTGCCCGGCTTCCCGCCGCCGGCCGTCGAGGGCCACGGCGGCACGATTCGCTCGTACGCCTTCGGGGACAAGCGTGCGCTGGTCTTCCTGGGCCGCACGCACTACTACGAGGGCCGTGGCGTCGCCGCCGTCGCGCACGGCGTCCGTACGGCCGTGGCCGCCGGCTGCAAGACCGTGGTCCTCACCAACGGCTGCGGCGGCCTGCGCGAGGGCATGCGCCCCGGCCAGCCGGTCCTCATCAGCGACCACATCAACCTGACGGCGACCTCCCCGATCGTGGGCGCCAACTTCGTCGACCTGACGGACCTCTACTCCCCCCGCCTGCGCGCCCTGTGCAAGGAGATCGACCCCACCCTCGAGGAGGGCGTCTACGCGCAGTTCCCCGGCCCGCACTACGAGACCCCGGCCGAGATCCGCATGGCCCGCGTGATCGGCGCGGACCTGGTCGGCATGTCCACGGTCCTCGAGGCGATCGCCGCGCGCGAGGCCGGCGCCGAGGTGCTGGGCATCTCCCTGGTGACGAACCTGGCCGCGGGCATGACGGGCGAACCCCTCAACCACGAGGAGGTCCTCCAGGCAGGCCGCGACTCGGCGTCCCGTATGGGCCAGCTGCTGGCGCAGGTACTGGGCAGGATCTGACAGAGCGCGGCGCTGCGGCCGACTCCGGCCGGGAGCGGCATGTGCGTCGCGTCGCGCGGACCCGGCGCCGCGGGCACGGTGAGCGGGGCGGGCGGCGTGGATGCCACCGGCGGTGGCGCGATCGGGCTCGTTCGCGTTCCGGCCGACCGGGTCGGGTGGGCGGGCAAGGACGGGGGTCCGGGGGCCAAGCCCCCAGCGGGACCAGGCAAACACAGGAGAGGTTGATCCCAAGGTGCACGACGATCTCATCGCCCGGGCCAAGGCATGGCTCGCCGAGGACCCCGACCCGGAGACTCGCGACGAACTCGCCAAGCTGATCGACGCCTGCGACACGCAGGAACTGTCGGCCCGCTTCCGCGGCACCCTCCAGTTCGGCACCGCCGGCCTGCGAGGCGAACTCGGTGCCGGCCCGATGCGCATGAACCGCGGCGTCGTCATCCGCGCCGCCGCCGGTCTCGCGGCGTACCTGAAGAAGAACGGCCACGCCGGAGGGCTCGTCGTCGTCGGCTACGACGCCCGCCACAAGTCCGCCGACTTCGCCCGCGACACCGCCGCCGTGATGACCGGCGCCGGCCTGCGCGCGGCCGTACTCCCGCGCCCGCTGCCCACCCCCGTGCTGGCCTTCGCCATAAGGCACCTCGGCGCGGTCGCGGGCGTGGAGGTCACCGCCAGCCACAACCCGCCCCGGGACAACGGCTACAAGGTGTACCTCGGCGACGGTTCCCAGATCGTCCCGCCCGCCGACGCGGAGATCGCCGCCGAGATCGACGCGATCGCCTCGCTGAACGACGTACCGCGCCCGGACACCGGCTGGGAGACCCTGGACGACACGGTCCTGGAGGCCTACCTCGCCCGCACGGACGCGGTCCTGGCCCCCGGCTCCCCGCGCACCGCCCGCACGGTCTACACGGCGATGCACGGTGTCGGCAAGGACGTCCTGCTCGCCGCGTTCGCCCGGGCCGGCTTCCCCGAGCCGGCGCTGGTGGCCGAGCAGGCCGACCCGGACCCGGACTTCCCGACGGTCGCCTTCCCCAACCCTGAGGAGCCCGGCGCGATGGACCTGGCGTTCGCCCGGGCCCGCGCCACCGACCCGGACCTGGTCATCGCCAACGACCCCGACGCCGACCGCTGCGCCGTGGCCGTGAAGGACGGCGGCGACTGGCGCATGCTGCGCGGCGACGAGGTCGGCGCCCTGCTCGCCGCCCACCTGGTCCGACGCGGAGCGCGCGGCACCTTCGCCGAGTCGATCGTCTCCTCCTCCCTGCTCGGCCGGATCGCCGAGAAGGCGGGCCTGCCGTACGAGGAGACCCTGACCGGCTTCAAGTGGATCGCCCGCGTGGACGGCCTGCGCTACGGCTACGAGGAGGCCCTCGGCTACTGCGTGGACCCGGAGGGCGTGCGCGACAAGGACGGCATCACGGCCGCGCTGCTGATCACGGAGCTGGCGTCCGTGCTCAAGGAGGAGGGCCGTACGCTGCTCGACCTCCTGGACGACCTCGCCGTCGAACACGGCCTGCACGCCACCGACCAGCTGTCGGTCCGGGTCGAGGACCTCTCGCTCATCGCCGCCGCGATGCGCCGCCTGCGCGAGCAGCCGCCGACCGAGCTGGCAGGGCTGTCCATCGTCCGGGCCGAGGACCTCACACTGGGCACGGACAAGCTGCCGCCCACCGACGGCCTGCGCTACACCCTCGACGGCGCCCGTGTCATCGTCCGCCCGAGCGGCACCGAGCCCAAGCTGAAGTGCTACCTGGAGGTCGTCGTACCGGTCGCGACCCCCGCCGGCCTCCCGGCCGCCCGCACCCGAGCGACCGAGCTGCTGGACGCCGTGAAGCGCGACCTGTCGGCGGCCGCCGGCATCTGACCCCCACCCGGGGCGCCCTACCCACGGGCGCCCCGACGGGTCGTGCACGACGGCGCTCACGGGCCTCCCGTCGCCCCGGATCGCCTACGGCGGTGCTCGCGGGCCTTCCTCCGCCCGGCCCATGTACGGCGGCGGTCCCGAGCCTCGGTCGACCCAGCCCCTCCACAACGGCGCTCCCCGGCCTCCCACCGCCCAGCCCCTCCACAACGGCGCTCCCCGGCCTCCCACCGCCCAGCCCATCCACGACGGCGCTCCCCGGCCTCCCACCGCCCAGCCCATCCACGACGGCGCTCCCCGGCCTCCCGTCGCCCCGGATCGCCTACGGCGGTGCTCGCGGGCCTTCCTCCGCCCGGCCCATGTACGGCGGCGGTCCCGAGCCTCGGTCGACCCAGCCCCTCCACAACGGCGCTCCCCGGCCTCCCACCGCCCAGCCACGACGACGCTCCCCGGCCTCCCACCGCCCCGGATCGCCTACGGCGGCGCTCGCGGGCCTTCCTCCGCCCGGCCCATGTACGGCGGCGGTCCCGAGCCTCGGTCGACCCAGCCCCTCCACAACGGCGCTCCCCGACCTCCCACCGCCCAGCCACGACGACGCTCCCCGGCCTCCCACCGCCTCGGCCCGCGTCTCACCCGCGCTCTCGTCCTGACGACGGCCACGCTCGGCCTCCGTACTGCCGTGGCGTGTCCGGGGGTACGCCGTGACGAGGGCGACGGCGGTGAGCCCCGGCGCGAGCAGGACGCCGCCGGACGCGAGCAGGTACCGGCCCCGGCGCACGCCCCGGTCCGCGTCCGGCAGCGGTGCGGTCACCCCGGCAGCCGCCTCCCGGGCCCGCTCCACGCTGCCGGGCCCGCGCCGTCGGCCGCAGCACGACCAGGGCTCCGCACCAGCGCGAGCGCGGCCACGGCGGTCATGGCTGCCGGCCAGGTCGGGCCCGGTCGCAGGCCGAGCAGGAGCACCGCGAGCACGGGCGCCGACACCGGCGCGATCTCGGGGCGCGCGTACAGCCACATCCCGTGCAGCACCAGCAGGGCGGCGGCCCAGGGGCACCGGCCGGCCGGCAGGACGAGCAGCCCGGTCACGGCCATGGTGGCGGCCGGCACGATCAGCTGCGTCCGCGTCCCCGTGGGCAGCGGACCCAGCGGGCCGGCAGGGCGTCGGGTCAGCGGCGCGGGTGCTCGCCGTTCCAGGAAGGGCAGCCGTCGGGCACGGCGGAAGCGGGCAGCGGCAGCGGCCGCCCGGGCGTCGTGCTCATCGTCTTCCAGGCACTCGGTGAGGGCGGGCCGGGCCGGGGAACGGCCCCGGCGGACCGCCTCAGCCGACCGCCAGCAGAATCACCAGCAGAATGGCCCCGGCCACCGCCGGGGCGGCCACCTCGTACGCCCAGCGGACCGTCGTCTCGCCCTGGGCCGCCTCCGCCTCCGCGCGTCGCTCCAGCAGTTCGCGCAGGTCGTCCATGACCTGGTCGGTCTCCGCCCGGGACGGCCCGGGGTCCGAGCCGCGCAGGCCGAACCCGCCGAGGCCGAGGCCGCTCGGCCCGAGCCCGCCGACCCGTCCGCCCGGCGCCACGCCCCGGGCCGCGTCCGCCGCCGCCCGCTGCTGCCGGCGTGCCGCCTTCTTGCGGGCCCGCAGCGAGACGGGGATCGCCCACAGCTGGTACTTGCTGCCGGACTTGGTGACGACCTCGTTGGAGTAGCTGGAGCGCAGGCCGGCGACATCGCCCCAGGGCACGGTGATCACCCGGAAGGGGTTGCGGATGCGCAGCCGGTCCTCGTTCGCGAAGACCGCGGGGCGGAGCGTGAAGGCGACCACGAGCGGAACGACCAGGATCATCCCGGCGAGCGCCAGCCACGGGGTCCGGCCGTGGCCCTTGAACAGCGCGTCGAAGCCCAGCCAGCAGGCGACCGCGAGCAGCAGCACGCCGCCCACGAGCGCCATGGGCGAGCGGTAGATCCGGTCCTTGGCGGCGGGCACCGGAGGCTGTGGCGCGGGTGACTGGTGGTCCGGGGTGGTCATGGCCCCGATTCTGCACGACACCGGCGGCGGTGCCCCCACGTGCCCCGGGACCGGCGCTCATCCGTGATCTGGCGGGCGGGCGACGAGCACCCGGGGGTGTACAGCCGCTACGCGCGTAGATATGCTCGTCTGGTGACCATGCCCACCTCTGCACCCACAGCAACCGCTCTCGCTGACGTCACCGCGTCCGACAGCACGCTGCGCCGCTACCTGCACGGGCTGCCCGGCGTCGACGCGGTCGGCCTGGAGGCGCGCGCCGCGTCCCTCGGCACCCGTTCCATCAAGACCACCGCGAAGGCGTACGCCATCGACCTCGCCATCTCGATGGTCGACCTGACGACGCTGGAAGGCGCGGACACCCCGGGCAAGGTCCGGGCGCTCGGCGCCAAGGCGGTCCATCCCGACCCCACGGACCGCACGACGCCGACCACGGCCGCGGTCTGCGTCTACCCCGACATGGTGGCCGTCGCCAAGGAGGCCGTCGCCGGCTCGGGCGTGAAGGTCGCCTCCGTGGCCACCGCCTTCCCGGCCGGCCGCGCCGCCATCGAGGTGAAGCTGGCCGACGTCCGCGAGGCCGTCGCCGCGGGCGCCGACGAGATCGACATGGTCATCGACCGCGGCGCGTTCCTCGCCGGCAAGTACCTGAAGGTGTACGACGAGATCGTCGCCGTGAAGGAGGCCTGCGGGACGAGCGCCCGGCTGAAGGTCATCTTCGAGACCGGCGAGCTGTCGACGTACGACAACATCCGCCGCGCCTCCTGGCTCGGCATGCTGGCCGGCGCCGACTTCATCAAGACCTCCACCGGCAAGGTCGCCGTCAACGCGACCCCGGCCAACACCCTGCTGATGCTGGAGGCGGTGCGCGACTTCCGCGCCCAGACCGGCGTCCAGGTCGGCGTGAAGCCCGCCGGTGGCATCCGCACCAGCAAGGACGCCATCAAGTTCCTCGTCCTGGTCAACGAGACCGCCGGCGCGGACTGGCTGGACAACCACTGGTTCCGCTTCGGCGCCTCCTCGCTCCTCAACGACCTGCTGATGCAGCGCCAGAAGCTGGCCACCGGCCGCTACTCCGGCCCCGACTACGTGACGGTGGACTGATCACCATGGCTTCCGTGTTCGAGTACGCACCGGCGCCCGAGTCCCGCTCGGTCGTCGACATCGCCCCCTCCTACGGCCTGTTCATCGACGGCGAGTTCGTGGACGCGGCCGACGGGAAGGTCTTCAAGACGGTCAGCCCGTCGACCGAGGAGGTCCTCTCCGAGGTCGCGCGGGCCGGCGCCGAGGACGTCGACCGCGCGGTGCAGGCCGCCCGCAAGGCGTTCGCGAAGTGGTCGGCGCTGCCCGGCTCCGAGCGCGCCAAGTACCTGTTCCGCATCGCCCGGATCATCCAGGAGCGCAGCCGCGAGCTGGCCGTCCTGGAGACGCTGGACAACGGCAAGCCGATCAAGGAGACCCGTGACGCGGACCTCCCGCTGGTCGCCGCGCACTTCTTCTACTACGCGGGCTGGGCCGACAAGCTCGACCACGCCGGCTTCGGCGCGAACCCGCGTCCACTGGGCGTGGCCGGCCAGGTCATTCCTTGGAACTTCCCGCTGCTGATGCTGGCGTGGAAGATCGCCCCGGCGCTGGCGACGGGCAACACGGTCGTCCTGAAGCCGGCGGAGACCACCCCCCTGTCGGCCCTGTTCTTCGCGGACATCTGCCGCCAGGCGGGCCTGCCCAAGGGTGTCGTCAACATCCTTCCGGGTTACGGCGACGCGGGCGCCGCGCTCGTCGCGCACCCCGACGTGAACAAGGTGGCCTTCACCGGCTCCACGGCCGTCGGCAAGGAGATCGCCCGCACGGTCGCCGGCACGAAGAAGAAGCTCACCCTCGAACTGGGCGGCAAGGGCGCCAACATCGTCTTCGACGACGCTCCGATCGACCAGGCCGTCGAGGGCATCGTGACCGGCATCTTCTTCAACCAGGGCCAGGTCTGCTGCGCCGGGTCCCGCCTCCTCGTCCAGGAGTCGGTCCAGGACGAGCTGCTGGACTCCCTCAAGCGCCGTCTGTCGACTCTGCGCCTCGGTGACCCGCTGGACAAGAACACCGACATCGGCGCGATCAACTCCGCCGAGCAGCTGGCCCGGATCACCGCGCTGGCCGACCAGGGCGAGGCGGAGGGCGCCGAACGCTGGTCGCCGGCCTGCGATCTGCCCAGCTCCGGCTACTGGTTCGCCCCGACGCTCTTCACGAACGTCACCCAGGCGCACACCATCGCCCGCGACGAGATCTTCGGCCCGGTGCTGTCGGTCCTCACCTTCCGCACGCCGGACGAGGCGGTCGCCAAGGCGAACAACACGCAGTACGGCCTGTCGGCCGGCATCTGGACCGAGAAGGGCTCGCGGATCCTGGCCGTCGCGAACAAGCTGCGGGCCGGTGTCGTCTGGTCCAACACGTTCAACAAGTTCGACCCGACCTCGCCGTTCGGCGGCTACAAGGAGTCGGGCTTCGGCCGCGAGGGCGGCCGCCACGGCCTGGAGGCGTACCTCGATGTCTGAGCAGAACCGTCTGAGCGTCTTCAAGACCTACAAGCTGTACGTCGGCGGGAAGTTCCCGCGTTCCGAGAGCGGCCGGGTGTACGAGGTGACGGACTCGAAGGGCAACTGGCTGGCCAACGCTCCGCAGTCCTCCCGCAAGGACGCGCGTGACGCGGTCGTGGCCGCGCGCAAGGCGTTCGGCGGCTGGTCCGGCGCGACGGCCTACAACCGCGGCCAGGTCCTCTACCGCGTCGCGGAGATGCTGGAGGGCCGCCGGGAGCAGTTCGTGCGCGAAGTGGCCGACGCGGAGGGCCTGTCGAAGTCCAAGGCGGCGGCGGTCGTGGACGCCACGATCGACCGCTGGGTCTGGTACGCGGGCTGGACCGACAAGATCGCCCAGGTGATCGGCGGTGCCAACCCGGTGGCGGGCCCGTTCTTCAACCTCTCCTCCCCGGAACCGACCGGCGTGGTCGCCGTCCTGGCCCCGCAGGAGTCGTCCTTCCTCGGCCTGGTCTCGGTCGTGGCCCCGGTGATCGCCACCGGCAACACCGCGATCGTGATCGCCTCCGAGAAGGCCCCGCTGCCCGCCCTGTCCCTCGGCGAGGTGCTGGCCACCTCCGACGTGCCGGGCGGTGTGGTCAACGTCCTGTCCGGCCGTACGGCGGAGATCGCGGCCCCGCTGGCCGCGCACCAGGACGTCAACGCGATCGACCTCGCGGGCGCCGACGAGGCGCTGGCGAAGGAGCTGGAGATCGCGGCGGCGGACAACCTCAAGCGCGTCCTGCGTCCACAGCCTGTGGATTACTTCGAGACGCCCGGGATCGAGCGGTTGACGGCGTTCCTGGAGACGAAGACGGTGTGGCACCCGACGGGGGCGTTGGGCGCCTCGGGGTCCTCTTACTGACAGGGGCCTCTGACCGACGGGGTTCCGGGTGGGGAACTGCCACGGCCGGCCGGCTGCGGGTTCGTGGTGGCTTGCCGGCAGTTCCCCGCGCCCCTTTCGGGGCGCTCTCAGCGGCCCGGGGCCCCGAGGAACCGCCCCACCACCGGGACGCTGCCGAGCGACGGGGCCTGGGCCAGCGGGCGGGTCAGCGTCTGGGAGCCGACCGGCTTGAAGTCGGCCAGTTGGGTGCTCACACCGTTGTCGAGCGGGTCCACGCCCGTACCCGCGAGCGGGTTCGGCTTCAGGCCGGCGACCGGACCGGTGACGTAGCCGACGATGCCCGTCGCGGCGGCCACGCCCGCCTGCGGGTCGACGTTGCCGAGGCCCACGGGCCGGTAGTTGACGCCCGGGACGGAATCGGCGGACGCCGTCGCCGCCCCCGCGGCCAGGGCCGCTCCGGCGGTCGCGAGGGCGATCAGGGCGCGCTGCGCGGTGGGGTGCTGGGAAGAGGTGTGTCGGGCCATCGCTGGTGCCACCTTCTGGTGCGCAGGGTAATGAGGTCGGTACGCAGGGTAGTTGAGGTGCGACTCACGCTCAAAAGCCGACCCGCGGGGTCGGCAGGCGGCTCCCCATGCGTCAAACTGGTGTTCCGTGAGCATTCATCCACCGTCCCCCGCCCGTGTCGTGCTGCTGTGCGGCCCCTCGGGCTCGGGCAAGTCCCTCGTCGCCGCCCGTTCCGGGCTCCCGGTCCTGCGCCTGGACGACTTCTACAAGGAGGGTGACGACCCGACCCTGCCCCAGGTGGAGGGCAGTTCGGACATCGACTGGGACCACCCGGAGTCGTGGGACGCGGACGTCGCGGTCGAGGCCATCGCCCGGCTGTGCGCCACGGGGTCGACGCCGGTGCCCGTGTACGACATCGCGCTGAGCGCCCGTACCGGCGAGGAGACGCTGCACATCGGCCGTACCCCGCTGTTCATCGCGGAGGGGATCTTCGCCGCGGAGATAGTCGAGCGCTGCCGGGAACGGGGTGTACTGGCGGACGCCCTGTGCCTCACCCGTGGTCCGCTCACCACCTTCCGGCGCCGCTTCCTGCGGGACCTGAAGGAGGGCCGCAAGTCGGTGCTGTTCCTGCTGCGCCGCGGCTGGCGGCTGATGCGCGCGGAACGGTCGATCGTCACCCGCCAGGTGTCCCTGGGCGCGCATCCGTGCGACCGGGACGAGGCGCTGAGCCGGCTGGCGGCAGCGGCGGGCCGGCAGACGCGTCGGCAGACGGTGGCGTGACCGCGTAGGAACGCGGAACGGGACCGGTCGGCCCCCCGGCCCACCAGTCCCGTTCCTCTGCGCTCCCCCGTGTTCCCCCGTGGGTCCACCCCCCCAGTGGTCCCCCGTTCCCCCCGTACTCCCCCCTGACCTCAGGCGACCAGCTCGCCGAAGGCGTTCTCCTCGTCACGGCCGAAGCTGAGGACCTCGTCCTCGCGCAGCCGGCGGAGCGACCGCCAGATGCTGGACTTCACCGTGCCGACACTGATGCCGAGGATCTCCGCGATCTCCGGGTCCGTGCGGCCCTCGTAGTAACGCAGGACCAGCATGGTGCGCTGGAGTTCGGGCAGTCGGGCCAGCGCCTGCCACAGCACCGCGCGCAGTTCGGTGCCGCGCATCGCGTCCGTCTCGCCGGGCGTCTCGGGCAGTTCCTCGGTCGGGTACTCGTTGAGCTTGCGGCGCCGCCAGGCGCTGATGTGCAGGTTGGTCATGGTGCGGCGGAGGTACCCGCCGACCGCAGCCTTGTCGCTGATCCGGTCCCACGCCTTGTACGTCGAGAACAGCGCGCTCTGCAGCAGGTCCTCGGCCTCGAAACGGTCGCCGGTCAGGTGGTAGGCGGTGGCGTACAGGGAGGCGCGGCGCTCCTGGACGTAGGCGGTGAACTCCGCCTCCGTCAGCGAGCGGCGCTCCCCCGGGTCCTCCCCGTACGCGGATCCCCCGTGCGTCTCCCCCGTGCGGGCGTCCACCACCGTCATGTAGGGCTGACGCCCCTGCTGCGCGGGGACGGTGTACTGCCGCCCGGTGCCTCGAGCGCACCCCCGCGCTCCCCCACGCTCGAGCACGCTCGTGCGGGAGGACCCCCCGTCGGCACCGGACTTCTCCGAACCGGACCCCCGGTGCACGTCGTGCAGACGCGTGACCACTGCGCTGGTGCTGATGCTGTGCAGCGTGTTCATCTCGCGCTCCCCGTCGTGGACTTCCGGTGATCCGGTCTCGCTCCGGGCTGGTTCCGGCTGACCGCCGTGCCCGTGCCCAAAAGACTGCCGGGGCCACTTCATCGCCGTGTCCGTCGACTGTCACAGACCTGTCACAGGGGTCCGACACGCCGCCGTCACACACGGCACACAGGTGGTGGCGGTATGCGGGGATCGGTCCCACAGGTCGTCCGCCGGCCCCTCCATGGGCCAGAATGAGCCCCGTGCCTTCCCTGTTGCTGATCGAGGACGACGACGCCATCCGCACGGCCCTGGAGCTCTCCCTGACGCGCCAGGGACACCGGGTGGCCACCGCTGCCAGCGGCGAGGACGGTCTGAAGCTGCTGCGCGAGCAGCGGCCGGACCTGATCGTGCTGGACGTGATGCTGCCCGGCATCGACGGGTTCGAGGTGTGCCGGCGCATCCGGCGCACCGACCAGCTGCCGATCATCCTGCTGACCGCGCGCAGCGACGACATCGACGTGGTGGTCGGGCTCGAGTCCGGCGCCGACGACTATGTGGTCAAGCCGGTGCAGGGGCGGGTGCTGGACGCCCGGATCCGGGCCGTGCTGCGGCGCGGGGAGCGTGAGTCCAGCGACTCGGCGACCTTCGGCAGCCTCGTCATCGACCGCTCGGCGATGACGGTGACGAAGAACGGGGTGGATCTGCAGCTGACCCCGACCGAGCTGAGGCTGCTGCTGGAGCTGAGCCGGCGGCCCGGTCAGGCGCTGTCCCGGCAGCAACTGCTGCGGCTGGTGTGGGAGCACGACTACCTGGGCGACTCGCGCCTGGTGGACGCGTGTGTGCAGCGGCTGCGCGCCAAGGTGGAGGACGTGCCCTCCTCCCCGACCCTGATCCGTACCGTCCGTGGTGTCGGCTACCGCCTGGACGCTCCTCAGTGACCGAAACGCAAGGGGGGCTGCGCGGCTGGGCCGCGGGGCGCAAGGGAAGTCTGTCGCGGCTGCGGTTCACCAGCCTGAGGCTGCGCCTGGTCGTGGTGTTCGCTCTGGTCGCGCTCACCGCCGCGGTGTCGGCGTCGGGCATCGCCTACTGGCTGAACCGGGAGGCCGTGCTCACCCGCGCCCAGGACGCGGTGCTGCGCGACTTCCGGCAGGAGATGCAGAACCGGGCCGGGGCGCTGCCGGAGCACCCCACACAGGACGCGCTGCAGCGCGCCGCCGGCCAGATGGCCGACGGCAGCCAGCACTTCAGCGTGCTGCTGGTCGGCCAGGACGCGAGCGGCAAGACGGTGTACGGCAACTCGGGCGGCATCAACGGCTTCTCGCTGGAGGACGTGCCCGAGTCGCTGCAAGCGGCCGTGAACAAGCGGCAGAAGGTGACCGACTCCAACAAGGAGCCGTACCACCTGTACTGGCAGCGGGTCACGGACCACGGCACGCCGTACCTGGTGGCCGGTACGCGGGTGATCGGCGGTGGTCCGACGGGCTACATGGCGAAGTCCCTGGAGCCGGAGGCCAAGGACCTCAACTCGCTGGCCTGGTCGCTGGGCATCGCCACCGCACTCGCGCTGATCGGCGCCGCGCTGCTCGCGCAGGCCGCCGCCACGACCGTCCTGAAGCCGGTGCACCGGCTCGGGGTGGCCGCCCGGCGTCTGGGCGAGGGCAAGCTGGACACGCGGCTGCGGGTGTCCGGCACGGACGAACTCGCCGACCTGTCACGGACGTTCAACAACGCGGCCGAGGCGCTGGAGCAGCGGGTCGCGGAGATGGCCGCCCGGGACGACGCCTCGCGCCGGTTCGTGGCCGACATGTCGCACGAGCTGCGGACGCCGCTGACCGCCATCACCGCCGTCACGGAGGTGCTGGAGGAGGAGCTGGAGTCGGAGGCGGGGGGCATCGACCCCATGATCGAGCCCGCCGTACGGCTCGTCGTCAGCGAGACCCGGCGGCTGAACGACCTGGTCGAGAACCTGATGGAGGTCACCCGCTTCGACGCGGGCACCGCCCGGCTGGTCCTGGACGACGTCGACGTCGCCGACCAGATCACCGCCTGCATCGACGCGCGCGCCTGGCTGGACGCGGTCGAGCTGGACGCCGAGCGCGGCATCCACGCCGCCCTGGACCCGCGCCGCCTGGACGTCATCCTCGCCAACCTGATCGGCAACGCGCTCAAGCACGGCGGGTCGCCGGTGCGGGTGTCGGTGCGGGAGGCGGACGAGGAGGTCGTCATCCAGGTCCGCGACCACGGGCCGGGCATCCCCGAGGACGTCCTCCCGCATGTCTTCGACCGCTTCTACAAGGCGAGCGCCTCCCGGCCGCGCTCCGAGGGCAGCGGCCTGGGTCTGTCCATCGCCCTGGAGAACGCCCACATCCACGGCGGCGAGATCACCGCCGCCAACTCGCCCGACGGCGGCGCGGTGTTCACCCTGCGGCTGCCCCGGGATTCCTCACGGCTGACCGAGGAGGCCGACGAGGGCGGGCACGACGGCAAGGACGACAGGAACGACGGTTCGCGGAAGGAGGGGTCATGACCGTACGGCGCCTGCTGGCGCTGCCCCTCCTGGGCGCGCTGCTCACCGGCTGCGGCATCCGGGCCACGGAGGTGCCGACCGACTTCGGGGCGGCGCCCTCCCGGGTGGCGTGCTCCCTGGCCGGGCCCGACGTGTCCACGCAGTCCTCGCAGGGGGTGCCCGTGCAGGTCTTCCTGCTGTGCGGGTCGTCCCTGGTGACCGTCGACCGGACCGTGCGGGTCCCGGACGGCACCCCGGACGCCCGGCGCCGGGTGATCGTGGCGCAGGGGCTGCTGGATCTGCTCGCCGCGGCCCCGTCGGCGCGGGAGAAGGCGGCGGGGTACGCGACGTACGTGCCGGGCGGCCTCAGCGTGTCCGGGCCCGGCCCGAAGGACCCCGAGGACACCCTGCGGCTGAGCAGCGCCCCGAACCGCCTCAGCGCCTACGCCCTCGCGCAGCTGGTGTGCACGCTGTCCGACTCCGCCGCCACCGAGGGCGACGGCTCGGTCATCCTGGGCGCCCCCGGCACCGCGCCGCTGCGCCGCTACGACTGCACCGACGACGTCCGCAACCGCCCGGCAACCACCCGCCCGCCGTCCAGCGGGGTCACGGGCACGTAGCGGGGGTTCCGCCGTTGCGCCCGGGGCCGTCACCCGACCACGGCTCCGCCACACCCGATCGCGCCGTCCCCCGCACCCCGAGAGCGCCGCGTCCGACATCCGCGCACATGCCCCGCAGGCAGCGCAAGCAACCGCATCCCCGCAGGCAGCCGCGCGACCGCACCCGCAGGCCACCGCAGCTGCGGGCAGTCGTGCCGCTTGGGCGACACGGGTGGGCACGACGGCACGGGTGGGCGCAGCGGCACCCGGCCGGCGCCGGCAAGCGGGCCCACCCCGCCCAGTTGCGGCGCAGGACGCACCGGGCACTCACGTCCAGCCAAAGCGCGGGCAGCTCGGCCGGAAAGTTTCGGTGCGGAACCGATCATGCATGGCGCTGCGTCTAGGGGGGCGTGCAGCGTCAAGGCTCCATCGGCGGCAGCGCCGCGATCCGCATCCGTGTGACGGGGGGTGTCCTCCTCGTCGCCCACCTCGCCGTCGTCGGCTGGCTGATGCTGCGGCCCCTGGACGTTCCCTGGGTGATGCCCCCCAATGTGCGCCCACTGGCCGGCATCCGGGCCGATCTGGCGCTGGGCTGGCCGGCGGCCGCCAGACCCCTCGGCGAGGGGCTGGCGCTGCTCGCCCCGCTGGGCGTGCTGCTGCCGATGGCGCACGGCAGGCTGACCGTCTCCCCGCTCGCCTCCCTGATCCGTACGGCGGCCGCGGGCGCCCTGCTCTCCCTCGGCATCGCCCTGCTGCAGACCGGCGTTCCGGGCCGGGTCGTGGACGTCGACTCGCTGCTGCTGAACACCTTCGGCGTGATCGTGGCCCACCTCGCCGTCGTACCGGCCGGCCGCGCCTGGCTGCGCCGCCGGGAGACGCCCGAGCCTGTCGAGGCGGAACCGGTCACCGTGCAGGAGGAGCTGTCTCAGGGTCGTACCCCGACGATTCCCAGGGTCGGGATCGCCCCCTAGAGCGACGCTTCGTCCCCTTCGTCTCCGTACCGTGGAAGTCAGCTGGGGACGCCACTCGGGCGGCCCCGACCACCGGCCCGGACGTGGGCCGACGACCACGGAGGAGTCCCCATGAGCGCCCTTGCCCGCCCCACCCACGGCCGCATGATCGGCGGAGTGTGCGCCGCGCTGGCACGGCGCTTCGGCACCTCCGCGACGACGATGCGGGTGATCTTCCTGCTGTCCTGTCTGCTGCCCGGCCCGCAGTTCCTGCTCTACATAGCGTTGTGGATCCTGCTGCCCTCGGAGGACAAGGCCCGCACCGCCTGGTGAGTCCGGCGCACGCGAACGCCGCCGGGGCGCTCCCGGACGGACCGGGCGCCCGGCGGCGACGTGAGGAGGCAGGCCTCACCGGCCTGGCGCCGACCGGCCGGCGTCAGCCGACCGGGAGACCGTTCACCGGCAGACCGTGCGTGGGCAGCCCGCCCAGCAGGGCCGGGGCCGGCTTGGCCTGATTGGCAGACTTGGCCGGCTTGACCTGCTTGGCCGGCTTGGCCTGCTTGGCCTGCTTGGCCTGCTTGGCCTGCTTGGCCTGCTTGGCCTGCTTTCCGGAAACCTTCTTCGCGATCGGCTGCGCGGTGGCGAGCCCCTTCCCGACGGTCGGCATCGCGGCGGCGACACCCCGTTCGGCCACCGGCTTGACCTGCTTCAACGCCCCACTGTCGGGCAGCGCCTCGATGACCTGAGCGGGCGGCAGCGTCTGGGTGACGGTGTCCAGGGTCTGCGCGGAGGTCGGGACGACCGGAGCCGCGCCGGCCACGCCCGCACCGGCGGCGGCGAAGGCGGCACCGAGGGCGGCGACACCGAGGGTCTTGGCAGCAGACTGCTTCATGGTGAATGCGTCCTTGAATGCGGAGACGGAGATCGCAAACGATCTGAGCGGTCCACGACCGTAAACATGCCGGACCGCCCACCGCAAACACCGAAATGCGGACGCCGGGTGGACACACGTCCGCATTCGTTGTCGGGGGCCGACCGGTGACTAGCTCTCCGAACCGTCAGAACCGCTGGTAGAGGCCGTCTGCTGAAACAGCCATTCGGATCTCAGCTCGGCATACCCGGGCTTGATGACGTCATTGATCATCGCGAGTCGTTCATCGAAAGGAATGAACGCTGATTTCATCGCATTGACGGAGAACCACTGCAGGTCGTCGAGCGTGTAACCGAACGCCTCGACGAGATGCGTGAATTCCCGGCTCATGGTGGTGTGCGACATCAGCCGGTTGTCGGTGTTCACGGTGGCGCGGAAGTGCAGCCGGCGCAGCAGCCCGATGGGGTGTTCGGCGTAGGAGGTCGCGGCACCCGTCTGCAGGTTGGAGCTGGGGCACAGCTCCAGCGGGATCCGCTTGTCCCGGACGTACGAGGCCAGCCGGCCGAGCTTCACCGAGCCGTCCTCGCGGACCTCGATGTCGTCGATGATCCGCACGCCGTGGCCGAGCCGGTCGGCGCCGCACCACTGCAGCGCCTGCCAGATGGACGGCAGCCCGAAGGCCTCGCCGGCATGGATGGTGAAGTGGTTGTTCTCGCGCTTGAGGTACTCGAAGGCGTCGAGGTGCCGGGTGGGCGGGTAGCCGGCCTCGGCACCGGCGATGTCGAAGCCCACCACGCCTGCGTCCCGGTAGCGGTTGGCGAGTTCGGCGATCTCCAGGGAGCGGGCCGCGTGCCGCATGGCGGTCAGCAGGGCGCCGACCCTGATCCGCCGGCCGCTCTCCCGGGCGAGCCGCTCGCCCTGCCGGAACCCCTCGTTGACGGCCTCGACCACCTGTTCCAGGGTCAGCCCCTGTTCGAGGTGCTGCTCGGGCGCGTACCGCACCTCGGCGTAGACGACCCCGTCCTGCGCGAGGTCCTCGGCGCACTCCCGGGCTACCCGGATCAGGGCCGCGCGGGTCTGCATCACGCCGACGGTGTGGGTGAAGGTCTCCAGGTAGCGTTCCAGCGAGCCGGAGTCGGCGGCCTCGTGGAACCAGATGCCCAGCTTGTCCGGGTCGCTCTCGGGAAGGTCCGAGTAGCCGGTCTCGCGGGCGAGTTCGACGACGGTGGCCGGGCGGAGCCCGCCGTCGAGGTGATCGTGCAGCAGAACCTTGGGCGCCCGGCGGATCTGGTCCGGCGTCGGAACGTGCGCCGGCACGGTCGCCGGGGCGGCCCCGGTCGGTGCAGTCTGGCTCGTCATCCCCGCACTGTAACGCCTACGCGCGTAGAGCGCCCGGTGTACGCGACAGCTCTCTCCTGGCACTTTTCCGTCGATACGCAACGGTGACCGCACGTACGGGTTTCGTACACCGCGCCTTCTGACACTGTTCTGTCATGGGACAGCAAGCGACGCCGGTCCGAACGGCCGGGCTCGGAAAGGCAGTCGGCCCGGAGCCGACGGCGGTCAGCGGAGCGGTGCTGCTGCTCCCCGGCGGGGAGGAGGTCTCCGCCCGCAGGCCGTCCCCCGTATGGGCGACGGCCTTCGTTCGCTCCCTGGGCCGTCGCCTCGCCCGCGCGGGCCGCGCGGAAGGGCTGGCCGTCCACACCGTGCAGTACCGCTACCGGGGCTGGAACGGCAGCGAGGCGCATCTCGCGGCGGACGCGGAGTGGGCCGCCGACGAGGTCGTACGACGGTACGGGGACGTCCCCGTGTGCCTGGTCGGCGTGGACATGGGCGGGCGGGCGGCGCTGCGCGCGGGCGGCCATGCAGCGGTGAACTCCGTCGTCGCGCTCGCTCCCTGGCTACCGGGGGAGGACGTCGCCGCGCCCGCCGAGCCGGTGAAGCAGCTGGTGGGGCGCCGGGTGCTGATCGTGCACGGTACGAACGACGAACGGATCGATCCCGAGCTGTCGTTCCGGTTCGCCGCGCGGGCGAAGAAGGTGAACCGGGAGGTGTGCCGTTTCGAGGTGCACTCCGACGGACACGGGCTGCACGGTCACCGCGACGAGGTGCTCTGCCTCTCCATGGACTTCGTGATGGGGGCGTTGTTCGGGTGCCCTGTCTCCCGGCCGGTGGAGGACGCGCTCGCCGCACCGCCGCCGATCGGACTCCGGATGCCGTTGGCCGCGGGGTTCGGCAAGTCGTTGAGGCGGTAGAACTGGGGCCACGGGCGGTGATCGCGCCGCGGGCGGGGGGCCCGCGGCGGAGCCGCATGTCGATCCGGCCCCGCTCCGGTCGGCCGGGAGGCGCCGTCGCCCGGATCCGGCCTGATCCGGAAGAAAGGCCCTAGCTGGGCAGCAGACTGTCCCTTCTCGACAGCAGGAACTTCTTGAAGGCAGCCACCGGGGGCGTGTCCGGGCGGTCGGCCAGCCAGGCGACGCCGATCTCCCGGGCCGCCCTGGGGGCCGTGACCGTCAGTTCCACGACACCCGGCCTCGGGACGGTCGGAGGGGGCAGGAGAGCGACCCCCAGTCCCGCCGCCACCAGACCCCTCAGTGTCTCCGCCTCCTCACCCTCGAAGGCGACCCTCGGCCGGAAACCCGCCTGGCGGCAGAGGTCGTCCGTGATGCGGCGCAGGCCGTAGCCCGGCTCCAGGGTGACGAAGGTTTCGTCGGCGGCCTCGGCCAGGCGGATGCGGCGGCGGGCGGCCAGGCGGTGGTCGGCGGGAACGACCAGGCGGAGCTTCTGTTCGTCCAGGCGGCGGGCGACGAGGTCGGGGGCGTCGGGCACCGGAGAGGTCAGGCAGAGGTCGAGCTCGCCCGCCCGCAGCCCTTCCAGCATCGCCTCGCCGTAGTTCTGCACCAGGCTGAAGCGGACGCGTGGATGGTCGGCGCGGAAGGCGTGCAGCAGGCCCGGTACGGTCTCCGCGCCCATGGTGTGCAGGAAGCCGAAGGCGACCTTGCCGGTGGCCGGGTCGGCGTCCGCGCGGACCTCCTCGGCGGCGCGCTCGATCTCGGCGAGGGCGCGCTCGACGGACGCGAAGAAGGTGCGGCCCCCGGTGGTCAGGGAGACCGTGCGGCCGTGGCGGGCGAAGAGGTCGACGCCCAGGTCCTGCTCCAGGCGGGCCATCGCACGCGACAGGGTGGACTGGGGGACGTTCATCTCCTGGGCGGCCCGGGTGACGTGCTCGGTCCGGGCCACGCCGGCGAAGTAGGCGAGGCGGGGCGCGAGCAGCCTCGCCATCTGTGACATGTCTTCTGTGTCACCGGACGGTGACAGCCGCTCCTGTGACCTCTGCTGATGCACCATGGGAACGATTATGGCGATTCCATGCATTGGACGGATGAGAGGCACGGTCCCTACGGTCGAAGCATGTCTCCCGCCAGTACCGGGGCGTCCACCACCGTGGACGCCGTCACGCCCGTCCCCTCCTCCGACTCCCCGTCCGACTCCCGTATGACGCCGGGCGGCCCCGGCTACCGCCGGATGAGCCTCGCCCTCTTCCTCGCCGGAGTCGCGACCTTCGCCCTGCTGTACTCCACCCAGGCCCTGCTGCCGTTGATCTCCGGGGAGTTCGGGGTGGCGGCGAGCGAGGCGAGCTGGACCGTGGCGGCCGCGACCGGCGGTCTGGCCCTGTTCGTGCTGCCCATGAGCGCCCTGTCGGAGCGCTTCGGGCGCCGTACGATGATGACGGCCTCGCTGGCCGTCGCGGTGACGGTCGGGATGCTGGTCCCCTTCGCGCCGTCGATCGGCGCGCTGGTGGTGTTGCGGGCGGTGCAGGGCGCGGCGCTCGCCGGTCTGCCCGCCTCGGCGACGGCCTACCTGGCCGAGGAGGTGCGGCCGAAGGCACTGGTCACGGCGATCGGCCTGTTCGTCGCGGGCAACAGCGTCGGCGGCATGAGCGGCCGGGTGATCACCGGCTGGGTGGCCCAGGAGTGGGGCTGGCGGGCCTCGGTCGGCGTGATCGGCGCGATCGCGGTCGCGTGCGCGGTGGCCTTCCGGCTGCTGCTGCCGGCCCCGAAGCACTTCACGGCGGGTTCGCTGCGTCCGCGCGTTCTGCTCGGCACGGTCCGCGACCACCTCTCCGACCCGCTGCTGCGTCGCCTGTACGCGATCGGCGCGCTGTTCATGACGGTGTTCGGCGGCGTGTACACGGTGATCGGCTACCGCCTGACGGAGCAGCCGTTCGGGCTGCCGCAGGGCATCGTGGGTTCGATCTTCCTGGTGTACCTGGTGGGCACGGTCTCCGCGTCCACGGCGGGCCGTCTGGTGGGCCGTCTCGGCCGCCGGGGCGCGCTCTACCTGGCGGGCGGTACGACCGCGACGGGTCTGCTCCTGTCACTGGCCTCCTCGCTCCCTCTGGTCCTGCTGGGCCTGGTGCTGATCACGGCGGGCTTCTTCGCCGGGCACGCGGTCGCCTCCTCGGCCGTCAGCAAGACGGCCGCGCACGGCCGCGCCCAGGCCTCGGCGCTCTACCAGTCCGCGTACTACGTCGGCTCCAGCGCCGGCAGCACGGTCGGCGCGACGGCCTTCCACGCGGGCGGCTGGGCCGGTACGGTCGGCGTCGGACTCCTCGCGGTCCTCGGTGTCGTGACGATCACGGTCCTCGGTTCGCGGGCGGCCCGGATGACGGCCCGCCGGAACCCCGAGCAGACCGCGCTCCTCACCGCCTCCAAGGCGTGATGCCGCCGACCGGGCGCCAGGCATTCCGAAGTGCCGAACCGATTGGGCCGACTCTCGTTGATCAAGCCATGAGGAAGATGATCCCGACCGCGGTCCTCGCGGTGGTAACCGGCATGATGTTGTGTGTCTCCCCCGCTCAGGCGGAGACACCGGCGAACGGTGGAGCGGCCCGCACTACGGGCGCGGACACCAGCCCACTCGGGGATGTGGCCCGGATGGGCCCCGTCTCGCTACCGGAGACCCTCGTCCGACTGCTGCCGTTCGACTGACGGCGAGGAGCAGCCGAGGCGGTCTCGACGCGACCGCGGGCCCCGGGAAGTCGTGTGATGACTCCCCGGGGCCCGGGGCATGGGAACGCACTGTCTCCGACGACGCTGCTTCCCGGGCGTCACACGGTGATCGGATCCGCCGGGCTGCGTGACATCGGGTGCACGGCAGACCACCGCGCGCCCAACCCCCGTGCAGGGCAGGCGACGAGGAGTGAACCATGCCCACCCCCGCCGACGGCCGACAGACCTCTGCCTTCGACGCGATCCACCGTGGCTGTCGCGTCCCGGACCGACGCGATACCCACCAGCAACTGCGCGATCCGGCACCCGGATCGACGGATGAGGGACCGGTGCGCAAGAGGGGCGAGGATGGCGTACACACGTAAGAACGCCAGCCTGCTGACCCCCACCGAGCGGCGACGCTTCGTGAATGCCCTGCTGGAGGTCAAGCGCCGTGGTGAGTACGACGAACTCGTGCGTACACACGTCCAGTACGCCGTCCCGGACGGCGAACGCCGCTTGCGCGCCGCTCACATGGCACCCTCCTTCCTGCCCTGGCACCGCAAGCTCCTGCTGGAGCTGGAGGGCGCGCTGCGCCGGGTCGATGCGTCGGTGACGGTGCCGTACTGGGACTGGACCCGTGACCGCGCAGCGGACTCCCTGCCGTGGACCGACGACCTGCTCGGCGGCAACGGACGGCGCTCGGACCGGCAGGTGATGACCGGCCCGTTCGCCTACCGGGCGGGCCACTGGAAGATCACCGTCGGGGTGACGGACGTGCAGTACCTCACCCGTGACCTCGGCCGCGCCGCCGATCCGATCCAATTGCCGACCGACCAGGCTCTGGAGTCGGCGCTGGCAGAGCCGGTCTACGACGTGGCGCCCTGGGACTCGACGGTCACCCGAGGGTTCCGCAACACGCTGGAGGGGTGGGGAAGGGGCCACGGCAGCGCCTCCTGGCGCAACCACAACCGGGTGCACCACTGGGTCGGCGGTGTGATGGTCGGCGCCGCCTCCGTCAACGACCCCGTTTTCTGGCTGCACCACGCCTTCGTCGACCTTCAGTGGACCCGCTGGCAGCAACGGCACCCCGGCAATCACTACCTTCCTGCCGAGCCTCCCGGCCCGGGTGACGCCCAGCACGGCCGAGTTGTGGCCCGATACGAAAAGCTGCCGCCGTGGGACGTGACGCCGGACGAACTCGAGGACGTGACAAGCATTTACCGGTACGAGTGACGTCGGCCCAACCGGTCGCTCGGTCGTTCGAGATGTCACACGTCCCGCTGAAAAGCCGACGACACAGCAGACACCGCTCGCGCACGCCTCCACGTTGATCAAGCCTGTGTCTTCTGCGAAGGAGACGCCACTTTGCGAATTTCTGACATTCAGCGCTGCGAGGTCCGACCCGGACGGCTTGTCGAGTGGACGTTCAGCCCGGCGACCGTCGCGGCCGCGCGGGTGCTGCCGACGGATCCGAGGCCACCCGCATACATCCAGGAGTCACACATCAGAACGGCGCGATCGGTGCGCGAGGACGGGCTGTTCGTACCGACCTGGCTCGGGACGGTGTTCGACCTGCCGGGCCGGCCCGACCTCGACGCGCTGGAAGAGGCGCTGCGTAGCTGGACGTTGCGCCACGAGACGCTCCGCAGCGGGTTCAGGTGGGCCGGCGAGGAGATGCACCGGTTCACCCTCGACGAGGACGACGTGACGCTCCAGCGCGAGGTGGTCGGCGACTTCACCGACGCGGACGTGCTGATCCGCTATCTGCAGGACCGTTTCGACGTTGCGGCGGACGCGCTCGGCTGGCCCAACCTCATTTATGCGGCGGTCATCCGCGACGACTCCACGAGCGTGTATCTGGCCTTCGACCACACCAACGTCGACGCCTACTCCCTGCAGCGCATCCCGGACGAGATCCACAGCCTTTACACCGCACGCGTCACGGGGCGGCCCGACGCCGGTACACCCGTCCACAGTTACGTCGACTTCTGCGAGCAGGAGCGGGCAAACGCGGACGCCATCGACGACACCCACACCATCGTCACGCGCTGGAGCGATTTCATCGCCCGGTGCGACGGAAGGCTTCCGGAGTTCCCCGTCGATCTGGGTCTGCAACCCGGCGGCGCCCTGCCCGCACAGAAGCTGCTGCGCGAACCGCTCGTCGACGCCGACGCAGCCGCCGCGTTCGAGGCGTATTGCCGACCTTACGGCGGCAGCCTGTTGGGCATCCTGGCCGCGACCAGTCTGATCGTCCATGAGCTCGGCGGGCAACCGGTCTACCGCACGGTCGTGCCCTTCCACACCCGGCTGAAGTCTGCATGGTCGGACTCCGTGGGCTGGTATGTCGGCGGCGCGCCGATCGAAGTGCCCGCAGCACGCAACTTCGACGACGCACTCGCATCGGTCCGCGCCGAGCTGCAAGCGAATCGGTCCCTGGCACGCATTCCGCTGGCCCGGGTACTGCGCCTGCTCGGCGACAACTTCCGCCCCACGTCGCCCGACCTGTACTCGATCGTCTCGTACGTGGACGCCCGCCTCATCCCCGGCTCCGCCCGCTGGGTCGACCAGAAGGCATACGGGCTGCTCCGGGTGTCGTACGGAGATCAGGTGTGCGCCTGGGTCAACCGGCTGCACGAGGGCCTGTGGATCGCCTGCCGCTACCCGGACACCGACGTCGCCCACAAGAACGTGCGGCTGTACATCGAGGGGCTTCGGGACTTGATCGTCTCCGTGCCCGCACGCCACCGGTTCCGAGCAGCGCAGCGGACCTCGCCGTCGAACAAAGTTCGTTCGGGCCACCCGTGTTGACGCCGCACAGGGTCCTTCCCGATACGCGCCGGCCACGCGCCACGGCGCTCACCGGAGGACAACCGGCCGTTCAGCGGCACCAGTTGGCGGTCGCGGGTGGCCATCCGGCTCCATGTTCCCCTCAGGACACGTCCGGCCTGTGTGGAACGACGGATATGGCTACTGCTAGTGTTCATGTCGTCACGCTAGGCAATTAGCCTTCATGTACAGGCAATGGAGAACCGAGGGTTCCATGCGCAAGTTTCAGCAGGTCGTGATCGCAGCAGCAGTGGCGGCCGGTGGCCTGACCGCCGTCGGCGCCGGCACCGCCTCCGCCGACACCTACGACAACGGACCGCAGGTGTCCGACCTCTACCGCCCCTACCAGGAGTGCAGCCCGCAGACGGTGTCGGAGAACGACATCCCGATCGGCGTGGTCGGTATCGGTCAGACCATGCACACCACCTGCGGCCAGTACAACAGCGCCTTCACCGGCTGAGGTCGCCGGCGCCATCGTGGCGACACCGGGCGCGAACCCCGCCGGGCCGACCCCGCGCACAGGGCCGGCCACCCGGTCGACTGCTCGAGTGCCGCAGACAGCGCCCGGCGCGGCCGTTGGCGACGGGCGGCACCCGGACTCCCGCGAAAAGGACACGCATCACATGTTCAGCAGGAAAAAGATCGCAGCCGTCTCGGGGCTCATCGGCGGGCTCGCCGTGGCATCCACCGGCGTCGCCCAGGCGTACGCCGCAGGAGGCCCGGGGACCTGCACGCGCGACCTCGCCGGGAACATCAGCTGCATCCAGCACATCGAAGGCGAGATCCCCGCAAGCGGCATCATCCCCCATCAGGAGAGCTGCGCGCCGGTGCAGCCCCTGACGCTGCCCTCCGCCACGGGCAACGGCTCGACGCAGCTGGGGCCTGAAGTGACCTGCTCCCCCACGACGTCCGGAGTGCCGGTTACCGACGGCGCACAGGATTCACCCGATCTGCTCCCTTGAAATCCTGGGTGGCTACGTAGCGTATGTATATGCTCACATTAAGTAGCCAATCCGGGCCTCCACGCCCGGGCAGGAAGGGATACATCATGCGTAAGTTTCAGCGGGCCGCAGTCGTCGCGGCGACGGTTGCGGGGCTGTCCGCCCTCGGTGCCGGTGTCAGCTTCGCCGGCGGTGACGACGACGCGCCTTCGCGCGTGATCGCCGTGGCCAACTCGTCGGCCAACGCCCTGGCCGTCGGGGACAGCTACTCCGTTCAGCCTGCGGCCAAGCCGGAGGCCAAGCCTGAGGCCAAGCCGGAGGAGAACAAGGACCACGCGCCGGAGCAGGGCTACGGCGACGAGGGCGACGACGACTGACGACTCACCGCGGGCTCGTCCCCTCGGCGTAAAGGCAGCCCGGATGCGCGCATGCGCGTCCGGGCTGCGGCACGATCCCCACGCCGGACGCAGCCGACAGCACATCCAGGCACGGAATCACTCTTCGGACCTTCTCGGCCCGGGCGACGCCGGTCAACGACACAGGCGCGCCCGGGCCTTCATGCAAAGGAATGCAGCACATGTTCTCTTCGCAGAAGACCGCCACCGTCGCAGCACTCGTGGGAGGCCTCGCCGCGCTCTGCATCGGTGCCGGCCACGCGTACGCCGACGAGAAACCGGACGACTGCCAGACCACTGAGCAGGGGGGCACCGTCTGTATCCGCAAGAGCGAGACGTACATCGACAAAGACGGCAAGCATGTCGTCAAGCAGGACCAGGACTGCTCGACCACAGACAGGTCACGTGTGGAGTTTCAGGAGGACCGCCTGCTGGGAGGCGAATCCTCCCCGGACAGGCCGGTCGTGGACTGCTCCAACACGGCCAAGCTGCCCGAGGGGTTCAAGAAGCCTCACATCGAACTCTGAGCGCACACGGAAATGCCGGACCGGGGACGTTCCCGGTCCGGCATCTCGCTTTCGGGGGCAGGTCTTGCGAAGAAGGCCCTACTTGCCGCCGACCGTGTTGTTGCAGCCCATGTCGGAGCCCATGGACGTCTGCTGCGCCCCGGCGCTGCCCTCGCCGTTCAGCAGGTTGCCGCCCAGCCCGTTGGCGATGCCGACCTCGCCGAGGACGTCGACGTTGCCGTCGTGCGAACGACAGGTGCTGCTCTGCAGGACACTGAACGTGTCGCCCTTGCTCTTGCCCCAGCCCTGGTCGGCGTGGGCAGCGCCGGCACCCAGGAGCCCGACGCTTCCGAATGCGGCCACCAGAACGGCGGCCGTGCGGAGCTTGTGCATGTCATCTCCGAAGAAGTGAGGTGGATGCGATCTGACGAAGATCGGCTTTGAGAGATGCTGAAGTCTGCAACGGCGCCGGGCACTGAGGACCTGTCACTTCCAGGGTCGCGCCGCGCCGCCTCAGAATTCTGGTGTACGTCAACGGTCCCAGCGCTTCGCCTGAAGCCCGGCGCCGGGACCATTCATCGTCCAGCGTCTTTGCGTCGGAGAAGACCTCAGAAGGCGCTGTTGTTGCAGCCCATGGTGGAGCCGATGTCGGTGGCCTGGGCGCCCGGGTTGCCTTCGCCGTTCGCGGCGTTGCCCAGCAGGCCGTCGAGCAGGCCGACCTCGCCGAGGACGTTGAGGTTCAGGTCGTGCGACTTGCAGTGCGAGCTCTGCTGGACGCTGTACTTGTCGCCGCCGTGGTCACCGCCCTTACCGCCCTGGCCGGCGTGGGCCGTGCCGCCCACGAGTCCGATGCTTCCGATTGCAGCGACCAGGACGGCAACGTTGCGAAGCTTGCGCATGTCATCTCCGGTGAGGTGAGTGGGTGCGATCTGTGGAAGATCGACTTTCTACGGTTACAGGAGATTAGTAGGAAATACCCTAAAGCAGACACAGACGCGCCGATTTCGTGCGCTTGATGACAAAACACCCGAATGTCGCATCGCGGGTGACAGGGTCGGCTCGATCGCCCGAAGACCCGTGCCGAGCGTCGCCGTCCGGCCGTCCGGTGGTCCTACTGCACGCTGGCGAACGAGTTCGACTGGCTGTTGGCCTGGCTGCAGTCGACGCCGCGGGTCTGGGACGCGGCCAGCAGAGCGACCGGGACGTTCGCGTCGAGCAGGCTCTGCGGGCTGCACTCCTGCGACGGACGGAACAGATTGGCCTGGCTCACCGGACCGCCCTGCTGCGTCCGCGCCGCCTGCGGCGCCTGGGAAGAGATCTGCGGACTGATCTGCGGGTTCAGCTGCGGGTTGACCTGCGGGGCGACCTGAGTGCTCCGCTGCGGGGCTGCCTGCTGCGGAGCCGGCGAGCCATAGGTCTGCGCGGTCGCCTGAGCGTTGGCCGTCGAGGCGGCCTGGGCGTCCGGTTGCGAAACGGGAGGCGGCGCTACCCCGTTGGCCGTGGCGGGGACGACGGCGGAGCTGGGGCCGGCGCCGGCGCCGGACAGGCCGCCGGCTGCTGCGACGATGAGCGCGACCTTGTGAAGCTTGCGCATGAAATCCTCGGCTCTTCAATTGACCTGTGCTCGGAAGCTGATGAAATGCTGATGAGGCAGCGCAGTTGTCACCGCTCCTGCTGCCCTGTGCGGCTGCGATGGACCATCGTTCTCGCCCTCTGGGGAACGAAAGGGGAACGGACCCGATACGGGGGCCGGAAAGTGGTCACCCATTTGACGCAAGGGTGGGGGCCGTAACGCCCGCGCCGACAGACGGCAAACGGGTGAAGACCTTTGCGTGCCGTGACCACGGCCGCCAAGTCCTCGTTCCACCAGGGAGAGGGCAGCGACCGCGGGCCGTCAAGGGGTGAGGGATCTCGCTGCCGGCTCCGTGCGAAGTCCGCGTGCTCTTCGCGATGACCGTCGCTGACGATGCGGTGCGAATATCGCATCGACAGCACGCGTGACCGCACTGAACGCAATGGGTTCCCATTTCAGGTACTGAAGGGCCGAGGGTTTCATGCGCAAGCTTCACAAGGCCGCGCTCGTCGTCGCAGCGGCCAGTGGTCTGACCGGCATCGCCGCCGCCGGCAGCCATGCCAACGCTGCTGTCGGACAGGGCAGTGCCACTCCGGCGTCAGTTCCGGATCAGCAGGCCGCTCCGGTCGCGGCCCCGGCACCCGCTCCACAACCGGTACCGCAGGCCGCCCCGGTCGCGGCCCCGGCACCAGCTCCCCAGCCGGCGCCAGCTCCCCAGCCGGCACCGCAGGCCGCCGCGCCGCAGCAGCAGACCGGCTACGCCGCCGGATCGGCCTCGTCGCAGGGAACGGCCCAGGCCGTCACGGCGCCGAACCCTCCGCAGGCCGCCCCGGTCGCAGCCCCGGCACCCGCTCCGCAGCCGGCACCGCAGGCCGCCCCGCCGCAACAGCAGAGCGGCTACGCCGTCGCCTCGGCCTCGTCGCAGGGAACGGCCCAGGCCACCACGGCGCCGAACCCTCCACTGGCCGCCCCCGCGCAGCCGGCCCAAGTCGTGCCGCAGGTCATGCCGACGGTCATGCCGCAGGTCGCCCCGCAGGTAGGGATGCCCCAGGCATCCGTCCCTGAGCCCCCGATGCTCGTCACCCCGCAGGTGAATCCGCAGATCAACCCGCAGGTGAATCCGCTCGTGAACCCGACGGTCACGCCCACGAGCGCACCGGAGCTGGCTCCGGTCGGCCTCGGACAGATCGCGGCGCCCCCCGTCGGGCAACTGGGGCTTCCCCGTCTCGGCTGACAGCCGGCCCGTAAGAGACCGCAGTCCTCACTCGGCATGTCGCCGATTCCATCCATTCCATCAGCGGAGAACCAATGCGCACGTTCCAGAAGGTAGTCCTCCTGAGCGCCGTCCTCGGCAGTGTCGGCTCCTTCGGCGGTAACACCGCCTTCGCACACGGCGAGCCGGGCCACGACATCGACATCACGCAGGGCGTCGAGTGCCGCTCGCACGACATGAACATCGAGGTGATCGGCAGCGTCGGCGCCCTCACCGGCCTGGCAGGCAATCTGCTGAACGGCGAAGGCAACCCGGGCGCGCAGCAGAGCCACCTCGGTTCCGACATGGGCTGCAACAGCGAGGCACTCTGAAGGCATGCCACTGCCGTCCACCCGCCATTCCCCGGGGGGTTCGGACCGGCGCGTGGATCACGGGCCCCAGGACGACGTGTCATGACGTCGTCCTGGGGCCCGTGACCTGAAGGAAGGCACGCTTTTCAGCGACGCCGTGCCCGAGAAGCCATGCGACGTGGTCTCTCGGCACGCCGGAAGGCCCCATCGGGCACGCCCGATGGGGCCTTCCGGCGTGTGGTTCAGTGGGTGCGGGCCGGGTGGAAGCGGCGGTACAGGATCGCGCCCGTCAGGAGGAACGCGGCGCTGCCGGCGACGAGCGGGGCCGTGAGGTCCGTTCCGGTACGGGCCAGCGCGGGGGTCGCCGCATGCGCGGTGTGCGGGCCGGGCCGGGACCGGGTGTGGGCCGCCGGGGGCTTCGGGGCCGTGTGCCGGACGACGTCGTGATGGTCGACGGGGCCGTTGACCGACTCGTTGTCGAAGACCGGATTGCCCACGCCCACCGCATTGACACTGTTCCCGGTGACGTTCACCGGCACGTCGACCGGGAGGTGAACACTGTTGCCCGAGAGCAGCCCGGGCGAGTCCGTGGCGCGGCCGTCGGCCGAGGCCCCGCCGGACGCGGCCGCACCATCGCGGTCCTCCGCACCGTCGGCCTTCGCCTCCACCTTGTTCGCGCACATGTTGCCCGCGGCGGGGTTGAGCAGCCCCACGACGTCCACCGTGTTGCCGCAGACGTTCACCGGCACATTCACCGGAATCTGGATGCTGTTGCCGGAGGCCAGGCCGGGCGAGCCGGCCGCCGCACCGTCGGCGTCGGCCGCGAAGACGGCGGACGCGGGGAGCGCCACCGCCATCGCGCCGGACGCGGCGGCGACGGCGATCACACGGTTTCGGGTAGCCCGTCTCATAGGTTCACTGCCTTCCTTACTTCCATGCGGGCACTCACCCGCACCTTTAAAAACGCCGGCGAACCGCCAGAGTTATGGCGTGGGGTCCTCCAGTCGCCGCGGTGGACGTACGGCTGCGTCGTGTGCGATCCGCACAACGGCCCGCCGGGTTGCGGCAGCCACCGGTACCGGTCCTGTACATGCCCGTACGGACAGCTGGTCCGAGCTGCGCCTTTTCGTACTCCGGGGGCCATTGTCAGTGGGCTGCGGTAGCTTCCCAAGTGCTGGGCGCGAAGGCGCGCGACAGAACGGCCACAGGGGTGGGTGGACGATGGGCGACAGCACGGCGACGGCGGACCTGGACGTCGCACTGGAGAAGCACCGGACCGAGCTGACCGGGTACTGCTACCGGATGCTCGGTTCCTCCTTCGAGGCCGAGGACGCGGTGCAGGACACCCTGGTGCGGGCCTGGCGGAGCTACGAGAAGTTCGAGGGACGTTCCTCGCTGCGCTCGTGGCTGTACCGGATCGCGACGAACGTGTGCCTGGACATGCTGACGGCGGGCAACAAGCGGGCCCGTCCGATGGACCTGACCGAGTCCACGCCGCTCGCCCAGGCGGCCCTCTCCCCGCGCGCGGACAACGTCTGGCTGGAGCCGGTGCCGGACGCGCGCGTGCTGCCGACGGTGGGCGATCCGGCGGAGGCGGCGGTCGCCAAGGAGTCGATCCGGCTGGCCTTCATGGCGGCCCTCCAGCAGCTGCCGCCCAAGCAACGGGCGGTGCTGATCCTGCGCGAGGTGCTGGCCTGGAAGGCGAGCGAGGTCGCGGAGCTGCTGGACACCACGGTCGCCTCGGTCAACAGCGCGTTGCAGCGGGCCCGGGCCACCCTCGCCGAGCGCACGACCGCGGGCGGCGAGGGCGCGGTGTCCGACCCGCTGGACGAGGAGCAGCAAAAGCTCCTGGAGCGGTACGTCAAGGCGTTCGAGGGCTACGACATGACGGCACTGACGGCGCTGCTGCACGAGGACGCCGTCATGACGATGCCGCCGTTCGACCTGTGGCTGCGCGGCCCGGCCGACATCACCGGTTTCATGACCACCCTCGGCGCCTCCTGCGCCGGCTCGCGCCTGCTGCCGGTCCAGGCCAACGGCCTGCCGGGCTTCGCGCACTACAAGCCGGACCCGGACACCGGCGGGTTCAGCCCGTGGGCGGTGCAGGTGCTGGAGCTGTCAGACGACCGCATCACCGGATTCCACTGCTTCCTCGACACCAAGCGCTGGTTCCCCCTCTTCGGCCTGCCCCTCCACCTGGAAGCGGAGTCCGACGAGGTCGACAAGAGCGTGTAGCGCGGGATCGGGGTCCCGCAGCCGTATCCGCCCGCCGGCCCGGCGGGCGGCCAGCTGCAGCCGGGCCAGCAGATCCACGGCCGCGAGCCCCGGGGGCCCGAGTCCGCCCACGTCACACACGACGACTCCGGCCCTGCTGCCCTCCAGCAGCGCCCGCACATCGGCGCACAGCCCCGGCACCTGGTCACGGCTGACGGGGCCGCGCAGCACGAGCACGGCGGGGGTGTTGGCATCCACGTGCGGTAGACCGCCGGGGCGGGCGGAACTCATCGGCGGGAGGAGCAGGTGCGGGACACACCCACCGCCGAGCATGCCCGGCGCGGTCGTCGTCAGTGGCGAGTGGGCTGGCGCTGCGCTGGGCCCGGAGCACGTTGACGCAGTACGGCCGGCGGGTCACCACGTGCACGAGCGTCGACCGGCACGTCACGCCGGTGGCGATCCCGCCGGACGGTGGCGCGACCGTCCACATCGCGACCTACCCGTACGACCGTCTCGCCGTGTCCGCGTCCGCGGAGTGCATCCGTGTGCATCCGTACCGCCCAGGACGGCCGGGCCGTGGCCGAGGTGCGCCCCGAAGGCGCCGGAGATCACATTGACCGGCTCCCCCCGCCCGCGCAGGGTTGGCTCTGTGGCGGGGGTGCTGAGCGGGTTCGCGGTGATCGCGGTCGTCATCGGGGTGGGCTATGTGCTCGGGCGGCGCGGGACGCTCGGTGCGCACGGCGGTGAGGTGCTGACCCGGCTGGCCTTCACGGTGGCCGGTCCGGCGCTGCTGTTCACCACCCTCGCCGGGGCGGACCTCTCCGTGCTCTTCTCCAGCCGCCTGCTGGTGACGGCCCTGAGCACGGCAGCGGTGTCCGGGGCCTTCGTGGCCGCCGGTGGGCTGGGGCGCTGGGGTGTGGGACGTACCACGATCGGCGCCCTGTGCTCCGGTTACGTCAACTCGGGCAATCTCGGCATCCCGATCGCCGCGTATGTGCTGGGCGACGCGTCCCTGGTGGCGCCGGTGCTGCTCTTCCAGGTCGCCCTGGTCACCCCCGTCGCCCTCACGGTCCTGGATCTGTCCGGGGCGGGCGAGGAGGGCACGGTGTGGCGGCGCCTGCTGACCCCGCTGCGGAACCCGATCGCCGTGGGCTCCCTGTCCGGGGTCGTGGTGTCGGCGGCGGGCTGCCGGCTCCCGGGTCCGATCCTGAATCCCCTCACCCTGATCGGCAACATGTCCGTCCCGGCGGCGCTGCTGGTCTTCGGCATGTCCCTGCACGGCAGCGCGGCGCCCGGCCGGGGACGGGACCGCCGTCTGGTGCTGCTGTCGGTGGCCCTGAAATCGGTGGGCCAGCCGCTGGTCGCCTGGGCGCTGGCGACGACCGTCTTCGGTCTGCACGGCGCCCCCCTGCTGGACGTGGTGGTGACCTCGGCCCTCCCGGCCGCCCAGAACCTGTTCACCTACGCCAGCCGCTACCGGGTGGCCGAGTCCTTGGCCCGCGAGTCGATCCTGCTGTCCACCGTGGTGTCCGTGCCGGTGCTGCTCGGCGTGGCGACGGTGCTGGGGTGAGGGCCGGCCCACGCAGCGGGTGGGAGCACGAGCGGAACGGGACCGGTCGAGGTCCACCGGTCATTCACCGGTCCCGTTCGCCCGTACGGTGAGGAGACCGCAGGTCAGGCGATGCGCTCCAGGACCACCGGCGACGGCGTGAAGTCCGTCCCCGGCGCCGCGATGTCGTACGAGTCCTGCACCGCCTGGAGCGCGTACGCGAAGCGCTCGGGGGTGTCCGTGTGGAGGGTGAGGAGGGGCTGGCCCTCGGTCACCGTGTCGCCCGGCTTGGCGTGCAGTTCGACGCCCGCCGCCGCCTGCACCGGGTCCTCCTTGCGGGCGCGGCCGGCGCCCAGGCGCCAGGCGGCGATGCCGATGTCGTAGGCGTCCAGGCGGGTCAGCACGCCGGAGGCGGACGCCTTCACCACGTGCTGCTCCTTCGACGTGGGCAGCGGAGCGTCGGGGTCGCCGCCCTGGGCCGCGATCATCCGGCGCCACACGTCCATCGCGGAGCCGTCGGCCAGCGCCTTCGCGGGGTCCGCGTCCTTGATGCCGGCCGCGTCGAGCATTTCGCGGGCCAGGGCGATCGTCAGCTCGACGACGTCCGCGGGGCCACCGCCCGCCAGGACCTCGACCGACTCGCGGACCTCCAGGGCGTTGCCCGCCGTACGGCCGAGGGGGGTGGACATGTCCGTCAGCAGCGCCACCGTCTTCACGCCGTGGTCCGTGCCGAGGCCGACCATCGTGGACGCCAGCTCACGCGCGTCGTCCAGCGTCTTCATGAACGCGCCCGTGCCGACCTTGACGTCCAGGACCAGGGAGCCGGTGCCCTCGGCGATCTTCTTCGACATGATCGAGGAGGCGATCAGCGGGATCGCCTCGACCGTGCCGGTCACGTCCCGCAGGGCGTACAGCTTCTTGTCCGCCGGGGCCAGGCCGTCGCCCGCCGCGCAGATCACCGCGCCCGTCGTGTCCAGGACGTGCAGCATCTCCTCGTTGGAGAGCAGGGCGCGCCAGCCGGGGATCGACTCCAGCTTGTCCAGCGTGCCGCCCGTGTGGCCGAGGCCCCGGCCGGAGAGCTGGGGAACCGCCGCACCGCAGGCCGCCACCAGGGGCGCCAGGGGCAGCGTGATCTTGTCGCCGACGCCGCCCGTGGAGTGCTTGTCGGCCGTCGGACGGGACAGCGCCGAGAAGTCCATGCGCTCGCCGGAGGCGATCATGGCCGCCGTCCAGCGGGCGATCTCCCGGCGGTCCATGCCGTTGAGCAGGATCGCCATGGCGAGCGCGGACATCTGCTCGTCGGCGACCTCGCCCCGGGTGTACGCGTCGATGACCCAGTCGATCTGCTCGTCGGTCAGCTCACCGCGGTCCCGCTTGGTGCGGATGACGGAGATGGCGTCCATGGCCATGGCTGAGGGCTTCCTTCCGGGAGGTGCGAAGTGCACGGCCCCCCTGAGCGGGTCAGGGGGGCCGTACGGGACTTACTTGGTGAGATGGTCCGGGCCGAAGGCCTGGGGCAGCATCTCGGAGAGCGGGAGGACGCCCGCCGGGGTGTCCAGCAGCAGGTCGGGCCCGCCGAACTCGTACAGCAGCTGGCGGCAGCGGCCGCACGGGACGAGCAGCGCGCCCTCGCCGTCCACACAGGTGAAGTGCGTCAGGCGGCCGCCGCCGGTGCGCTGCAGCTGGGAGACCAGCCCGCACTCGGCGCACAGGCCGAGCCCGTAGGAGGCGTTCTCGACGTTGCAGCCGGTGACCGTGCGCCCGTCGTCGACCAGGGCGGCCACCCCGACCGGGTACCCCGAGTAGGGGGCGTAGGCGTGGGACATGGCCTCGCGCGCCTCGGCGCGCAGCGCCTCCCAGTCGAACCCGTCGGCCGGAGTGGTCGTCACTTGCCCTGGCCCTTCCGGTACCGCATGCCGTCCGCCTTCGGCATCCGCAGGCGCTGCGCGGACAGCGACAGCACGAGCAGCGTGACGACGTACGGGGTGGCGCCCACGAAGTCGCTCGGGACCTCGTCGGTGAACAGGTACCAGACCAGGACGAGCGCGGCCGTCATGAGGCTGATCCCGCCCTGCCAGTGGGCCTTGCGGTACAGCTTCCAGCCGGCCAGCAGCGCGAGCAGGACGACCAGCAGCAGGAGCAGGGCGTGGACGGTGACGCCGCCGTTGCGCAGCTGGAGCGCGTCGGAGTAGCCGAACAGGCCCGCGCCCATGGCCAGACCGCCGGGACGCCAGTTGCCGAAGATCATCGCCGCGAGGCCGATGTAGCCGCGGCCTCCGGTCTGGCCCTCGAGGTAGGTGTGGGAGGTGACCAGCGCGAGGAAGGCGCCGCCGAGACCGGCGAGGCCGCCGGAGACGGCCACGGCCGCGTACTTGTACCGGTAGACGTTGACGCCGAGCGACTCCGCGGCGACGGGGTTCTCACCGCACGAGCGCAGCCGCAGGCCGAACGGGGTGCGCCACAGCAGCCACCAGCTGCCGACGAACAGCAGCACGGCCAGGATCGTCACCACGGACAGGTTGGTGATGAGACCGCCGATGATGCCCGCGAGGTCGGAGACCAGGAACCAGTGGTGCTTCTCGATCGACGCGAGGCCGTCGGAGAGGCCGGGGATCGTGACGTCGGGCAGCGTGTCCGCGGGCGGGGACTGCTTGGGGTTGCCGCCCGCCTCCGCCGCCTTGCCGTCGGCGAAGAACAGCTTGGCGAGGTACTGGGTGGCGCCGAGCGCGAGCAGGTTGACCGCGACACCGGAGACGATGTGGTCGACACCGAAGGTGATGGTGGCGACGGCGTGCACCAGGCCGCCGAGGACGCCGAAGCCGATGCCGCACAGCAGGCCGAGCCAGGGGCTGGACTGCCAGCCGATCCAGCCGGCGCCGAAGGTGCCGAGGATCATCATGCCCTCGAGGCCGATGTTGACCACACCGGCCCGCTCGGACCACAGGCCGGCGAGTCCGGCGAGGCCGATCGGCACGGCCAGGCCGAGCGCGGCGCCGACCTGTCCGGCGGAGTCGAGCTGGTTGGCGTCGGTGATGACGCGGACCGCGGACAGGAGCAGCAGCGCGCCCGCGACGATCATGAGGATCATGCCGAGGGGGCGGCCGGAGCGCTGCGGCGCGCCCGCCGCCTTGGGGGCCGCCGGCGGCGGCGCGTCGGTCATCGTGGCAGTCATCACGCCACCTCCTGCTTCTTCGTCGGAGCGGCGGCCTGGGCGGCGAGTTCGGCGCCGACCTTCTGCTGCTGGCGTTTCATGCCGAAGCGTCGTACGACTTCGTAGGCGATCACGACGCAGAGGACGATGACGCCCTGGATGACGCCGAGGATCTCCTTGTCGTAGCCCTGGAACTCCAGGTGGTTGGTGGTGCGCTCCAGGAAGCCCCACAGGAGGGCGCCGAGCGCGATGCCGATCGGGTTGTTACGGCCGAGCAGCGCGATGGCGATGCCGGTGAAGCCGATGCCCGCCGGGAAGTCGTTGCTGAACTGGTGGCTGTCGTTGAGCAGGGTCGGCATGCCGATCAGACCGGCCACCGCACCCGAGATGATCATGCTGGTGGCGATCATCTTCTTGACGGAGACACCGCTCGCGGCGGCCGCGCTCTCGGACTGGCCGACCGTGCGCAGGTCGAAGCCGAACCGGGTGCGGCCCAGCACGAACCAGTACGCGACGCCGACGAGCACGGCGAGGACGATGAAGCCCCACAGTTCACCGGCCGGGCCGGTGTCGAAGCTGAAGAAGTGCGAGGACGACGGCAGCGGCTTGGTGGAGACGAGGGTGCCCGCCTGGTCCAGCTGGCCGAGCTTCCCGGGCTGCAGGAGGTAGGCGATGATCGCGGTGGCGATCGAGTTCAGCATGATGGTCGAGATGACCTCGCTGACGCCTCGGGTCACCTTGAGGACGCCCGCGATGGCCGCCCACAGGGCGCCGGTCGCCATGGCGCAGAGGATGATCAGCGGGATGGCGATCCAGCCGGGGGCGGTCAGCGCCCCGCCGAGGACCGCGGCGATGAACGCGGCGAGCCGGTACTGGCCGTCGACACCGATGTTGAACAGGTTCATGCGGAAGCCGATGGCCACCGAGACGCCCGCCAGGTAGTACGTCGTCGCCTTGTTCAGGATGTAGACCTGGCTGTCGCTGGCGAAGCCGTAGGTCACCATGTCGCTGAAGGCGTCGCCGGGGTTCTTGCCGGTCGCGAGGATCACCAGGGTGGTGACGACGAGCGCGGCGACGACCGCCAGCAGGGGCGCGGCGATGCCGAGGAGCAGCCGCTCCTTGTCGATCCGTGAGGTCAGCTTGTTCATCGCTCGTCGTCCTCTGTGTGCTCCAGGTGGCCGGTGGCCGCACCCGTCATGGCGGAGCCCAGCTCCTCGGGGGTGATCGTGGCGGGGTCGGCGTCGGCGACCAGGCGGCCGCGGTACATCACCCGCAGGGTGTCGGAGAGCCCGATCAGCTCGTCCAGGTCGGCGGAGATCAGCAGCACGGCCAGGCCCTCGCGACGGGCCTCGCGGATGTAGTCCCAGATGGCGGCCTGGGCGCCGACGTCCACACCGCGGGTGGGGTGGGCGGCGATGAGCAGCTTGGGGTTGTGGCTCATCTCGCGGCCGACGATCAGCTTCTGCTGGTTGCCGCCGGACAGGGAGGCCGCGGTCACGTCGATGCCGGGTGTGCGGACGTCGTACGCCTGCACTATCCGGTCGGTGTCGGCGCGGGCCGCCTTGATGTCGAGCAGTCCGCCGCGCGAGTTGGGCCGCTCGGAGACATGGCCGAGGATGCGGTTCTCCCACAGCGGTGCTTCCAGCAGCAGGCCGTGGCGGTGGCGGTCCTCGGGGATGTAGCCGATGCCGGCCTCGCGGCGGTCGCGGGTGGCGGCGTGCGAGATGTCGGTGCCGTCGAGCGTGATGACGCCGGCGTCGGGGTGGCGCATGCCCATGATCGCCTCGACCAGCTCGGACTGGCCGTTGCCCTCCACACCGGCGATGCCGAGGACCTCGCCCTTGTGGATGGTGAAGGAGATCTCGTCCAGGATGATCCGCTCGACGCCGTCGAGGTCGGTCTGCGTCAGGTGCAGGCCGTCCAGCTCGAGCATCGGGACGTCCGTGACGGTGGACTCCTCGGTCTCCGGCGTCGGCAGCTCACTGCCGACCATCAGCTCGGCGAGCTGCTTGGGTGTGGTGCCCCGCGGCTCGACCGTGCCGACGGTGGTGCCCCGCCGGATGACGGTGATCTCGTCGGCGACGGACAGCACCTCGCCCAGCTTGTGGGAGATGAAGATGACGGTGAGGCCCTCGGCCTTCAGCTCGCGCAGGTTGTCGAAGAGGGCGTCGACCTCCTGCGGCACGAGCACGGCGGTCGGCTCGTCCAGGATGAGGGTCTTGGCGCCCCGGTAGAGGACCTTGAGGATCTCCACGCGCTGGCGGTCGGCGACGCCCAGCTCCTCGACGAGGACGTCGGGGCGGACGTTCAGGCCGTACGCGTCGGAGATCTCCTTGATCCTGGCGCGTGCCTTGCCCCCGATGCCGTACAGCTTCTCCGCGCCGAGGACGACGTTCTCGAGGACGGTGAGGTTGTCGGCGAGCATGAAGTGCTGGTGCACCATGCCGATGCCGCGGGCGATGGCGTCGCCGGGGTTGTGGAAGACGACCCGTTCGCCGTTCACGGTGATGGTGCCCTCGTCCGGCTGCTGCATGCCGTAGAGGATCTTCATCAGGGTGGACTTGCCGGCGCCGTTCTCGCCGCACAGGGCGTGGACGGTGCCCGTGCGGACCGTGATGTCGATGTCGCGGTTGGCGACGACGCCGGGGAAACGCTTGGTGATGCCGCGCAGTTCGACGGCAGCGGGAGGGCTGGACGCGTTGATGGCGCACTCTCCTCGGGGAAAGGGGCTGCGGGGAGGGGGCAGGCGTCGGCGACGCTAGCGCGGCAACTCCGCGCTACACGCGTAGAGTTGACACATTGTTATGGCTCGGTGGGGGGCTCCGGGAGGCGCCCCCGCACCGAGCCTAGGTCCGGCGGGACCCGTCAGGTCACGGGGTGGTCTTGACCTTGATCGAGCCGTCGACGATCTTCTTCTTCGCCGCGTCCAGCTTGGCCTGGATGTCGTCGATGAAGCCACCGCTGGTGGACAGCGAGACACCGTTCTTGGCGAGCGAGTAGGTGTTGGTGCCGGACAGCGGCTTGCCGTCGTGGACGGACTTGACGAAGTCGTAGACACCGACGTCGACGTTCTTGACCATCGAGGTCAGGATGGAGTTCTTGTACTTGGCCAGACCCGGGATGTTGTACTGGTCCGAGTCCACGCCGATGGCCCAGGCGCCCTTGACGCCGCTCACGGCCTCGATCGCGCCGTTGCCGGAGGAGCCGGCCGCCGTGTAGATGACGTCGGCGCCGTTGTCGAGCATGCCCTGCGCGGCCTCCTTGCCCTTGTCGGGGCTGGCGAAGCCGGAGGTGTCCGAGCCGTGCGACAGGTACTGCGTGTCGACCTTGATCTTGGAGTTGGTGTCCTTGACACCCTGGACGAAGCCCGCCTCGAACTTCTTGATCAGCGGGACGTCGACACCGCCGATGAAGCCGACGTGGTCCTTCTTGGTCTTCAGCGCCGCGGCGACACCGGCCAGGTAGGAGCCCTGCTCCTCGGTGAAGGTGATGCTGTCGACGTTGTTGGCCTGCACCACCGAGTCGACGATGCCGAAGCTGGTCTTCGGGTACTTCTTGGCGACCTTGTCCATGGAGGCGGAGTACGCGTAGCCGACACCGATGATCGGGTTGTAGCCCGCGTCGGCCAGGTCCGACAGGCGCTGCTCGCGGTCGGCCTCGGTGTCCGAGGTCTTCGCGGTCAACTCCTTGATCTCGCCACCGAACTCGCTCTTGGCCTTGTCGGCACCGCGCGCGGCGGAGTCGTTGAAGGAACGGTCACCACGGCCGCCGACGTCGAAGGCGAGACCGATCTTGACGCCCTTGCCGCCGCCCGAGGAGGAGGACGGGCTGGACTCGTTGTCGGAGGAGGTGCTGCCACAGGCAGTGGCAGTCACGGCGAGAGCTGCGGTGGCGATACACGCAGCGGAAAGCTTGGCTACCCGGCGCACGGGAAGGCTCCTTCACCTGACCTGAGCGCCGTGTCGGCGCTTGATGTGAGCACCATGACGGTGCTCCAGCCGAGACGCCCCGGCGGCGTCGGCTTCGCGGCATCGTAACGCGCGTAGATGTCGCAAAAAACCCTCTCGCGAAGCCGTTATCGATTCGAGGCAAACAGCATCTGAACTCGGTCTCTCAGCCTTCTCATGCGGTTGTTGCGCACCGTGTACGAATGGCTTACGAGTGTGTTGCGCCGGAGAGGGGAGCGGCCCCCCGCGGGGGGGGGCCGCTCGCTCAGCCCTGCACCGCGTTCGGCTCCAGGAAGGCCGCCGCCGTGAACATCTCCACCCCGACCCTGATCGCTTCCTCGTCCGCGTCGAAGTCGCCCTGGTGCAGGTCGCGCACTGTGCGCTCGCCGGGCCTGCGCACCCCGAGCCGGGCCATCGCACCGGGCACGTGCTCCTGGTACCAGGAGAAGTCCTCGCCGCCGAGGCTCTGCTCGGTGCTCTCGACGGAGTCCCGCCCACGCCGGCAGGCCATCGCCCTGCGCAGCAGCTCGGTCGACTCCCGGTCGTTCACGACGGGCGGCACCCCGCGCACGTAGTTGATCTCCGACTTGGCCCGGTGCAGGGTCGCGACCTCGTCGATCGCGGCGTGCACGATGTCGGGGGCCTCCCGCCAGGCCTCCAGGTCCAGGCAGCGCACGGTCCCGGACAGCTCCGCGTGCTGCGGGATCACGTTCGGGGCGTGGCCCGACTCGATCCGGCCCCAGGTGAGGGCGAGGCCGGCCCGGGTGTCGAGGCGGCGGGCGATCAGCGCGGGCACGTCGACGGCGACGCGGGCGGCGGCGGTGACCAGGTCGGTGGTCAGATGGGGCCGGGCGGTGTGCCCACCGGGCCCGTCCAGGGAGATCTCGAGCCGGTCGCACGCGCTCGTGATCGCCCCGTGCCGCAGCCCGACCTTCCCGGCGTCGACCCGAGGATCGCAGTGCACGGCGAGGATCCGGCCCACCCCGTCCAGCGCCCCGTCCTCGATGGCGTCCAGGGCGCCGCCGGGCAGCACCTCCTCGGCGGGCTGGAAGATCAGCCGCACCGGGCGGGACAGCAGGCCCTTGGCGTGCAGGTCGGCGAGGACGAGCCCGGCCCCGAGCACGACGGACGTGTGCACATCGTGACCGCACGCGTGCGCCCGGTCGGGAACGGTCGACCGGTAGGGGCAGTCGGTCTTGGTGTCCGGGATGGGCAGGGCGTCGATGTCCGCGCGCAGCGCGAGCACCGGTACGGCCGATCGAGCGCCCTCGGCCAGGCCGATGTCACAGACGAGTCCGGTTCCGGTGCTGAGCACACGGGGCCTGAGCCCCGCCTGCTCCAGCCGCTCCTTGATCGCGGCGGTTGTTCGGAACTCCTGATTGCCCAGCTCGGGGTGCATGTGCAAGTCGCGGCGGAAGGCCACGAGTTCGGCGTGCAGGGACTCGCTCAGCACGCCGGGGAGCGCATCCCCCGCGAGGCCGGCCTCGGACTCTAGGGACATCAATTGCTTCACCCTCTGAAGGGTAGGACGCCCGACTGATCAACTACCCCTCGATCAACAAAACTTCAGCCCGTTAGGGGAAGAAAATCTGACCGGCGGACGCATGGCGGCGGACTCGGATGGGTAAAACCTCTGTTTCCTCCTTCCACGGATACCACGCATCACCGGAGTCACGCTCGCCATGTCCACGAACCGGACCCCAGTGCGGCCTGTCCCCCGCTAGGGTCCACGCCCGTGACCGACTCGATCCCGGACTTCCTGCACACCACCCGTACGTCCTACGACGCGATCGCCAAGGACTACACGGCGGCCTTCCCCGACGGCCTCTCCCACCCCCTGGACCGCACCCTGATCACCGCCTTCGCCGAGCTGGTCACGGCGAACGGCACGGCGCCCGTGGCCGACCTGGGCAGCGGCCCCGGCCATGTCACCGCACTGCTCCACCAGAGGGGCGTCCCGGCCTTCGGCGTCGACCTCTCCCCCACCATGGTGGCCCTGGCCCGCGAGGCCCACCCGCACCTTCGATTCCACGTGGGTTCCATGACCTCCCTGGACCTGCCGGACAGCACCCTGGGCGGCATCCTGGCCCTGTACTCCACGATCCACGTCCCCGACGCCCACCTGCCGAAGGCCTTCGCGGAATTCCACCGCACGCTGTCCCCCGGCGGCCACGTCCTCCTCGCCTTCCAGACCGGCCCCGACCCCGGCCACCTCCACCTGACCGAACGCTTCGGCCACGAGATCGACCTCGACTACTACTGGCGTACACCCGAACAGGTCACGACCGCCCTGACCGAGGCGGGCCTGCCCCTCGTGGCCACGATCCGCCGAGAACCGACGTCCGACGAAAAACGCCCCCGAGCCTTCGTACTGGCGCGAAAACCCTGACCCCACGACCCCACCTGCCCCAGCACTCCCACCCCGGCTGGGCGTGAAGGGCAGATCTGCTCCGGGGGACGGGGAAGCCCGCCGGTCGGGCAGGGCGGGCGGGGGAACAGATCCGCCCCCCTCGGCTGGGCGAGACGGGCGGTCCTGTTCCGGGGGACGGAGGGAAGCCCGCCGGTCGGGCAGGGCGGGCGGGGGAACAGATCCGCCCACCTCGGCTGGGCGAGACGGGCGGTCCTGTTCCGGGGGACGGAGGAAAGGCCGCCGGTCCAGGAGGGCGGGCGGGGGGCCAGATCTGCCGATCGTTGCTCTTGGGGTGGCTGGTGGGACTGGTGACCGCCCAGCCCTCCCCCTTCCCCTCCCCCACCGGCCGTCAGCCGCTCAGCCCACCCGGTGTGCGGGCGAGCCGCGACCGCGCCCCGCGCCGACGGCGTCCGGACAGCGCCGCCGAGGGCCGGCACCGGCCAGGGCCACCGCTGTTTCCGGGCCGCTCGCTCGCTTCACGACCCGTGCTGGAGCGAGCCGAGTCAAGGGTGGCCCGGAGGGCCATCGCCGAACGCGACGCGGGAGTGGAGCGCAGCGCAACGGGAGCGCCCTTTACTCGGCTCGCGGAAGCACGACACCGAGAGGAAGCGAGCGGCCCCACGGCACCCCACTCAGTCACGCCGCGACGAGCCGACCCTCACGCCAGCTCGCACCACACGTACTTCCCCCGGTCCCCGAACCGTGCCGACGGCTGCCAGCCCCAGTAGTCCGCGCAGGCCCTGACCAACCCCAGTCCCCGCCCGTCCTCCAGGCCGGCGACCTGCTCCAGCGGCCGGGGCGGAGGGGGCGGCTCGGGGTCCGTGTCCCACGCCCCGATCCACACCACCCCCTCCCGGGTGCGGCGCACCCTCAGGGCGGCCGGCCCCTTCGTGTGCCGTACGGCATTGGAGACCAGCTCCGTCGCCAGCAGCTCCGCCGTGTCCACCAGGCCGATCCAGCCCGTGCAGCGTGAGGATCAACCGCAGGGTGCGGCGGCAGACCGTGACGGCTCTGAGGTCGTTGGGGACGTAGAGGGTGTAGTCCCAGGAATCGCTTTCGGACATGCGTCATCAACTCCATCGGCCGGCAAAGGATTTCGCGTGCGGTGGCATTGCCGCAGCCGTCATGGCAGGACAGAGCGGTGCGCTTCCGATGCGTGTGCGTTGCATCACCGACGGTAGACCGGAGCAACAGCAACAGGCGTGTTGGACAAGGAGCGACCGATGGGGACCAAGCGCGAACCCACAGCGCGACAGCTGCGGCTGGCCGTGGAACTGCGCAGGCTCCGCGAGGCAGCGGGCCTCAGCTCCCGTGAGGCGGCCGCACTGCTCGGTGTGAACTCCGTCCAGATTAGCCAGATCGAGTCCGGCACCTCCGGAGTGAGCGAGGAGCGCCTGCGGCGCATGGCGGCCAACTACGCCTGTGCCGACGAGGAGTTCATCAGCGCCTTGGTCGCGAAGGCCGCCGACCGGACGCAAGGCTGGTGGGAGGAGTACCGAGGTCGGCTGCCGACGCCCTTCATGGACCTGCCCGAGCTGGAGCACCACGCCACCTACCGGTGGGATGTGGACTTCCTGCACGTTCCAGGCCTGCTGCAGACCGCCGAATACGCCCGTTCGCTCTTCTCCTACGTGAACCCGGAGTTCCAGGAGACGGAGGTGGAGCGCTGGGTGGAGCATCGGATGAAGCGCAGATCCATCCTGGAGCGCCCGAACCCGGTCCCCTACGAGACGGTGATCCACGAGGCGGCACTGCGCATCCGGGTCGGTGACCGACGCGCGGCACGGGCTCAACTCACCCGCGTTCTGGAACTCGCCGAGGCCGACCACGTCACCGTGCGCGTCATTCCCTTCGATCTGGACGACTTCGGCGGAGCCGGAAGCGCCATGGTGTACGCGGGCGGCCCCGTACCCAGGCTGGACACCGTGGTCCGGGACGGGCCCAACGGGCCCGTTTTCATCGACGCCGAAGCCCAACTCACGTGGTATCGAACGCTCTTCCGTAGGGTGGAGGCGGTGTCACTCGACCCGGACCGTTCGCGTGACTTCATCCACAGGTTGGCGAAGGAGCTGTGAAGCGGTGACCACCCCCTGCACCTGGCGAAAGTCCTCCTACTCCGGCGGCGGCCAGGGGGACGCCTGCGTAGAAATCTCCCCCACCCCACCCACACCCACATCCGCGACTCCAAAGCCCCCACCAGGGCGACCCTCACCTTCCGTGCCGACGCCTTCACCTCCTTCGTCGAAGCGCTGAAGGAAGCGCGGCAGGCCTAGGCCGGGGCCACCGCCGCCAGTCGGTGGACGTCCCGTGCCGTTCCCGTGACCCCCGACAGGAAGCCCTGCGCCCGCGGGGAGGCGTTCGCGGTCAGCCACGACGGGTCGATGTCGCACACCGCCACGCGCACGCCGGTGCCGGCCAGGGCGAGCGGCAGGGTGTGGACGACCGTCGACGGGAAGCTGAGGATCGTACGGCCGATCGGGCCGCGGCGGGCTATCAGTTCCAGGGGGAGGTCCGGGCGGACTATCTCCAGGCCGGTCTCGGCGGCCAGCCGGTGCAGCTTCTCGGCGCTCTCCCGGCGGTGGGCGAAGTAGCGGGTGGCCCCGTGGGCCCTGGCCAGGCCGCGGACGGCCGCCAGGTAGCGGTCACCGTCCACGACTCCGGTCTCCACCAGGGACGTGCCGACCAGGTCGGCGCCCTTGGTGATCCGCGGCGGCCCGAAGCGGGCCCGCGTCCAGGAGAAGTCGTTGGCCGTGACGGTGACGCCCTGCGGGATCTCCGTCACCGGCATGGAGGAGAAGACCTCGACCCGGCGGTGCGCACTGGGCGTCAGCCTGCGGCGGGCGGAGGAGGACACCGGCGCGAAGAGCAGGTCGCGCGGGCCGGGGCGGCCGCCCTTGCGGTGCCAGCGGACCAGGCGTTCGCCGCGGGCCAGCTGGGCGACGAACTCCATCGTCGCCGTGCCGTCGTCGACGACCACCAGGTCGCGGGCACGGGTGATGGTCAGCAGCAGTTGTACGTAGCGGGAGAACGGGTCTCCCATGACGATGCGGTCGGCCCGGCGCAAGGAGCCCGCCAGGCCGCCGATCGTGTGGAAGGGCGCGGTCGTACCGCCCCGCGCCTCCTCCCAGCGCACCCGGTAGCCCTCGTCGCGGGCCAGGTCGGCCATGCGGCGCAGCTGGCCCCGGGTCATGGGGTCGGTCGGGGACAGGACGACGACCGTGAGTTCCGCGCCGGCCGCCGGGGTCTCACCCGCCACCGTCCGCCGTACCTGCGCGGGCACGGACCGCAGGGTGTCCGGCTCCGCGCCGGGTAGGCCGTGCAGATGCGCCCACTCCAGGACGTTCAGCAGCTGGACCGGGCTCTCCACGAAGGCGAGCGTGCGGGGAGGGTGGCCGGTGTGACCGGCGCGGGGGCTCATCGGCGTACGACCGTCCCGTCGTAGGGCAATCCGTCAGGCAATCGGGGTGCTCAGACCGCGACCGGCTCGCCCGCGGCCGCGGCGATCTCCGCCTCGGCGACGACGCCGCTGACGCGGCGCAGCTTCTTCATCGGGCCCAGCTCGGAGTCGTAGACCTTCTTGACGCCGTCGCCGAGGGAGGCCTCGATGGTGCGGATGTCGCGCACCAGGCGGGTGAGGCCCTGCGGCTCCACCGAGGCGGCCTGGTCGGAGCCCCACATGGCGCGGTCGAGGGTGATGTGGCGCTCGACGAACACCGCGCCCAGCGCGACCGCCGCCAGCGTGGTCTGCAGGCCGGTCTCGTGGCCCGAGTAGCCGATCGGGACGTTCGGGTACTCCTTCTCCAGCGTGTTGATCACGCGGAGGTTCAGCTCCTCGGCCTTGGCCGGGTAGGTGGAGGTGGCGTGGCACATGAGGATGTTGTCGCTGCCCAGGACCTCGACCGCGTGGCGGATCTGGCGCGGGGTGGACATGCCCGTGGAGAGGATGACCGAGCGGCCGGTGGCGCGCAGGGCGCGCAGCAGCTCGTCGTCGGTGAGGGACGCGGAGGCGACCTTGTGGGCGGGGACGTCGAACTTCTCCAGGAAGGCGACGGCCTCGGTGTCCCACGGGGAGGCGAACCAGTCGATCCCCTTCTCCTTGCAGTACGCGTCGATCTGGCGGTACTCGTCCTCACCGAACTCCACGCGGTGGCGGTAGTCGATGTAGGTCATCCGGCCCCACGGGGTGTCGCGCTCGATGTCCCACTGGTCGCGCGGGGTGCAGATCTCGGGGGTGCGCTTCTGGAACTTCACGGCGTCACAGCCGGCCTCGGCGGCCACGTCGATCAGCTTGAAGGCGTTCTCCAGCTCACCGTTGTGGTTGATGCCGATCTCGCCGCAGATGTAGACCGGACGGCCGGGGCCGACCTCGCGGGAGCCGAACGTGCGCAGACGGGAGTTGGTGCTCATCGGGGGATGTCCTTACTTGGGGAGGGAATCGAGAGAGGGGCCGAGGATCCAGCTGGCGATCTCTCGGATCGCGCCGTCGCCGCCGGGGACGGTGGTGACAGCGCGTGCGGCGCCGCGTACGACGTCGTGGGCGCTCGCGACCGCCACGGGCCAGCCGACGAGGGCGAAGCACGGGAGGTCGTTGACGTCGTTGCCGACGTAGAGCACGCGCTCCGGCGCGATGCCCTGCTCCTCGCACCACTGCTTGAGGGCGAGGTCCTTGCGGTCGATGCCGTGCAGCACCGGGAGCCTGAGCTTCCGGGCGCGGGCGGCGACCACCGGGTTCTGTTCCGTGGACAGGATCAGCATCCGCAGGCCGCTCCTGCGCAGCGCCGCGATGCCGAGTCCGTCGCCGCGGTGCACGGAGACGAACTCCCGTCCCTCGGAGTCGATCAGCACCCGGTCGTCGGTCTGGGTGCCGTCGAAGTCCAGTACGACCGCGTCCACGTCGGCGGCGGTCGGCAGCGAACCGGGGCGGCCGGCGTCGAAGAGGGGGGCGAGGGCCCGCGCCCGCGCCAGGTCGTGCGGGTCGTCGATCTCCAGCACCCGGGCCGGGTCGGTGCGGACCAGTTCGGTGCGGCCGAAGAAGCGGTGCCGGTGCTCACGGAAGCCGGCCGCGTCCATCGCGTACGCGGCGCCGGTCTCCAGCAGGTCCTGCGGGCGGTCCTGGCGGCGCGGCCGGAAGGACTTGTCGTGGTTGACGCCGTAACCGCCGCCCGTCTGCGGTGCGTTGATCTCCTCGTTGCCGTCCCGCCAGACGAAGCCGTGGAAGGGGGCGACGGTGACGGCGGTGTCGGCGCCGTTCTCGACGACCGCGGCGGCCACCCCGTCGATGTCCTCGCGGACGAGGAACGGGCTGGTGCACTGCACGAGCAGCACCGCGTCGACCGCCGAGCCGTGCAGGGCCTCGTGGGCGTCCATGGCGTGCAGGACAGCGGCCTCCGAGGTCGCCGTGTCCCCGGCGATGGCGGCCGGCCGCAGCACGACCTCGGCACCGGCCTCCCGCGCGGCGGCCGCGATGGCCTGGTCGTCGGTGGACACGACGACGTCGGTCACCAGACGGGTCGCCCGGCACTCGCGCACCGCACGCGCCACCAGCGGGACGCCGCCCACGGGCGCGAGGTTCTTCGCGGGCACGCCCTTGGAGCCGCCGCGGGCGGGGATCACCGCGAGCACCCGGCGCACCGAAGCGCCTTGGCCCGCTTCCGGGTGGGACATGAGATCTACTCCTTGGACGAAGGTCACAGCTCGCCCATCCGCCGGATCACCGGGGCGACGCGCTGCACGCCGTGCCGGTAGGCACCCCGTGCGGCGCGGCGCACGATCTGGCGGACGGGGCCGGGTGCCTTGTCGGCGGCGGGCGCACCGGGCAGCGGTGCGCCGTCGGGGCCGAGGTGGTGGCGGGCGAGGATGCCGGGCAGATAGCCGGGCGCGGTCTCGGGGGTGTAGTAGGGGTTCAGGGGCGGCAGACCGCCGGGGCGGTCCAGCAGCTTGGCGATGCGCTCGCGGGCGGCGTCGAAGGCGGTCTCGTAGGAGCCTGCTCCCGAGGGGGTGCCGGCGGCGACGCCCTGCCGGGCCAGCCACTCCTCGTCCGGCACCGGCCGGTGTCCGGCGTCCAGCTGGTCCCAGGAGGCGAGGCAGCCGGAGCCGGTGAAGTGGTGGTTGCCGAGCACCTCGCGCACGCCCAGGTCGGTCAGGACGACCGTGGGGACACGCCGGTGCAGGGCCTCCAGCGCGGCCGTGGAGCTGACCGTGACCAGCAGGTCGGTACGGTCGAGCACCTCGCCCATGTGCCCGTACACGAGGCGGAAGTTGGCCGGCGGCTCCTTGCCCTGGACCAGCTTCTGGTAGGGCAGTTCCTCGATGTGCGTGGTGTGTTCGCCCGGCTTGGAGCGCAGCTTCAGCAGCACCTCGCGCTCGGGGTGCCTGCGGGCGTGCTGGATCAGCCGGTCGAGGAGGTACGTACGGTCCCTGCGGTTGTCCGGCACGGACGGCTGAGCCGCGAACACCACGGTGTACGGCTCGTGCTCGCCGGCGTACGGCGCCCCGCCGAGGAAGGGCAGCGCCACCTCGGTGACCGCGGAGGCGTCGGCGCCCACCCCCTCGTACACGGCCCGGAAACGGTCCGCGTCGTGGCGGGAGTTGGCGAGGACGAGGTCCGCGCCGTGCCGCAGCAGCAGCCCGTCGGCGAGCTTCTCGTAGACGACCCCGACATAGCCGGTGACGACGACGGGACGCCGGCCGGAGCCCCAGGCGGCGCGCAGTCCGTGCAGCATCGCCTGGACTCCGCCGCCGACCAGGGCGAGGACGAGGACGTCGTACGGTTCCCCGGTCATCGCGCGCAGGAACTCGACGCCGGTGACCTCGCGGAGCGCGTCCGCCTGGACGCCGACTTCCTGGAGCTGGCGGGCTGTCGGGGTGGCGCGTCCCCGCAGGAGGTAGCCGTCGAGCCGGACCTCGGCAGCCGCGGGTGCGAGACGCCGCGCGGTGAGCGCGCCCCACTTCCACCGGGTGTCGGAGTCCGCCAGGACGGCGACCCGCAGGGACTTCGTTGCACTTGCTGGCACGCCGAAGACGCTAGGAAGCCATGGAGAGGTTCCGCCCAACCCGAACGCAACAAACGGTTAACAGCACATCGCCGAATGGCGAATCGGGCCGCGATCGCACGGGGAAAAGGCGTGGTTCACAGCTTCGCCACGCGTCGTTCACCGGGCATCAAGCAGGCCGTCAGGACGAATGACGGGCTGCGCCCTAACGTCCCAGGCGTGGTCAAGCTCTCCGTCATCGTGCCGTTCTACAACGTGCGGCAATACGCGCCCGACACGCTCACCAGCCTGAAGGCGAACGCGCGTGAGGACTTCGAATTCCTTCTCGTCGACGACTGTTCCCGCGACGGGACACCAGAGATTCTCGCGCGCGCGGAGCGCGAGCTGCCGGGCGCGGTCCTGGTCCGGCACGAACGGAACGGGGGGCTGGCGACCGCGCGCAACACCGGTATCGACCGCGCGCGCGGCGAGTACCTGACGTTCCTGGACGGCGACGACTGGCTCGCCCCCGGCTACTACCAGCAGCTGGTCGCGGCCATCGAGGAGCTGGGCTGCGACTTCCTGCGCACCGACCACGTGCAGTGCACCGCGCGGTCGCGCACCGTGCACCGGGCGCCCGTCGGGCGGCGGAACGTGGTGCTGGACCCGCGTGCGGCGATCCTGCCCGCCGACCGGTCCACCTCCGTGGACTACGCCTACGCCTGGGCGGGTGTCTACCACCGTCGGCTGGTGGACAAGGGGCTGCTGCACTTCACCGACGGGCTGCGCACGGCCGAGGACCGGCCGTGGATCTGGAAGCTGCACCGGGAGGCGGAATCGTTCGCCGCGGTGAGTCTGCTCGGGGTGTTCTACCGGCGCGGGGTCGCCTCGTCACTCACCCAGATCGGTGATGTACGGCAACTCGATTTCATTCGCGCGTTCGATCAGGTCATCGAGGAAACCGCCCGGGACCGGGAGGCCGACGTGCTGCTGCCCAAGGCCGTCCGCACCTATTGCGCGATCATTTCCCATCACCTGGGATCCATCGAAAGGTTCGAGCCCGAGGTGGCGAAGAAACTGAAAATCCTGAGTGCCGCCGCCCTGCGGCGCATGCCGCAGGACGTGCTGGACGAGGCGCTGGACTCCATGGACCTGCAGCGTGCCACGAAGCTGCGCCGGCTGCGCCGCCGTCCCGCTCCCGCGGGGGTCGCCGCGTGACCACCCAGATCTTCCAGGCGTCGACGCTGTACGGCACGGCCACGCTCGCCGCCGCCCTGGACTCCGGCTGCTTCCGCCCGGCCGACCGGCGGATCCTGCTGGTCTGCAACAACGCGGCCACCCCCGAGACCACGCCCGGCCTGGACGCGACGCCCGGCTTCGAGCGGCTGCGCGACCGGTTCGACGACGTGGTGTCGTACAACGCGGCGATCTTCCCGTTCCATCCGGGCGGCTGGGCGCCGCGCGGGGACGATCTGCCGCTCTGGGAGCGGTATCTGCGCCACGAGTGGCACCTGGCCGACGACGACGTGGAGCTGGCCGTCGAGTCCATCCAGGTCAACCCGTCGCTCGCCCTCGCCCAGATCTTCACCGGCGCCCCGGTCACCGTCTACGCCGACGGCCTGATGAGCTACGGCCCCACCCGCAACAAGATCGACCCGCTGGTCGGCACCCGTGTGGACCGCGTGCTCCACCTGGACCTGGTGCCGGGTCTGAAACCGCTGCTGCTCACCGAGTTCGGGGTGCCCGGCGAGGTCCTGCCGACGCCCGCCTTCACCAAGGTGCTCGCAGAACTCGCGTCCGCCGGCGACGGGTTGCCCGCGATCGAGGAGCCGGCGCTGCTGCTCGGCCAGTACCTGTCCGCGCTCGGCATCCTCTCCGCCGAGCAGGAGGAGGACCTGCATGTGCGGATGCTGACGGGCGCGGCCGGACTCGGGCACACCGAGGTGGTGTTCAAGCCGCACCCGTCCGCCCCGGCACGCTTCACCCGCTCCCTGGAGAAGGAGGCGGAGCGGCTGAAGGTGGAGCTGACCGTGCTGGACACGCCGGTCCTCGCCGAGGTGCTGTACCAGCGGATGCGTCCCGCGCTGGTCGTCGGCTGCTTCTCCACCGCCCTGCTCACCGCCTCCGCGCTGTACGGCCTCCCGGTCGCCCGGATCGGCACCGACCTGCTGCTGGAGCGGCTGACGCCGTTCGAGAACAGCAACCGGGTCCCGGTCACCATCGTCGACGCGCTGCTGCCGGAGCTGGGCGACCGGGCCGCCGTGACCGAGCAGCGCCCGGGCATGGACGTGGCGGCGCTGGGGGCGCTGGTGAGCGCGGTGGGCTTCGCGATGCAGCCGAAGATCCTTCCGGGGCTGCGCGCACAGACCGAGGCCCATCTCGCGAAGAACCTGAACGAGCGGACCCTGCGCTACTTCAAGCGCAAGCGTCTGGCCTCGCTGGCGCTGCCGGGTGGCATCCCGAAGCGGCTCACGTTCGTGCGCCGCAATGCCACCGCGCGGCGGATGGCCCGGCGGGTACGGGCGTTGCGGAAGGCCGTCAAGCGCTGACGGCACGGCGGACACTCCCACCGGGCTCCTCGGCCCACGCGGTCGCGGTCAGCGAGCGGGCCGAGGAGCCCTTCCCGCATTCCGCACCCTCGGCGATGCCCAGAGTTCACGCAGGGTTCCCCACCAGTTCGACGGTGACGGGAACCGGGTCGTATTTCATTCACTCATATGAAGATTCAGTAGGTCCACGAGTCACACGGGGGCCTCGCCCACTGGGGGATTGATCACGTCCATGCGCATCGCTGTGTTTGTCGAGAACCGCAACGGTGTCGGCCTCGCCTCGGAGATCATGAAGGCACCGGGAGCCGAAGCCCATTCGTTCCACCTGGTCACCGCCGACCGGGACGGGGACGTCGCGGGCTGGATCGAGCAGGAGGCGGCGGCCCGCTTCGACGGCCTCGAGGCGCACAACCTGTTCCAGGTGGACGAGGCGCTCAGCGGTGCGGAGTTCCTGGAGGAGGTGGGCCGCCGCATGCGGGCCTTCACCGACCTGGAGCGCATCGACCGGCTCGTGTTCTTCAACGACCAGTCGCAGCGCGGGCGTCGGGTAGCCGGCGAGCTGGGCCGCACCCTGCCGCTGATCCTCGTTCAGGACGGGCACCTGGACTTCCACTTCAAGAAGACCGGCACGGGCCTGCGCGACCAGAACTGGTACTACGGTTCGTCCTCCCCGGCCGCCGTCTGCGTCTGGGGGCCGGCGACGGCGCACCACCTGATGTTCCGCTCCGCGGACGCCGACGCGCCCGTCCACATCACCGGCGCGCTCGGCCACAGCGACGACCCCCTGCTGCTGCGGGCGGCCCGCTCGACCACCCACCGGCACGCAAAGCGCCCCGGCGAGCCACTGCGCATCGTCGTCCTCGACCAGCCGCTCAGCGACCAGAGCAAGCTCTCCCGCAACGAGCACCGCAAACAACTCACCGAAGTGTGCGCGGCGCTGGCCGCGTTCGGCGAGGTGGAGATCAAACCGCACCCCTCCACGCTGCGCGGCCACCTCGACTGGCTGCGGACACTGCCCGACGTGACCGTCCTGGACGAGAGCGCGCTGCTGGAGGCGGAGGCCCTCGACGGCTACGACCTCGCGATCACCTTCTTCTCCACCACCTACCTGCAGACGCTGCGGGCGGGCACGCCGCTGATCCTGTTCAGCCCGCCCGCGCTGAACATCGTCTTCCCCACCATCAACCACCCGCTGCTGCGCAACGTCGGCACGGTCGGCGAACTCGCGGACGTCGCCGCCGAGCTGCGGCGCACGGGCAAGTTCGCCGCCAACGTGCACGGCGAGCCGGTGGAGCACTTCCTCACCTTCCACGACGAGGTGCCCGCCCGCGTCCTGCGCCGTATCGAGGAGGCCGAGGTCCCGGTCGAACGGCCCGCGCCCCGCTGGTCGGCACCGGCCGAAGGGGCGCGGGCCCGCCTCTCGCGCGCCGAGAGTGCCCTGCGTGCCGTGGAGGGGCGGCTCAACCGGCCGCGCTCGCTGGCCGTCCTGGGCCTGGGCTTCTCCTACGTCACCGGTGTGGCGATCCCCGTGCTCACCTACACCCAGGCGCTCCTCGCCCAGAGCCCGGTCGACATCCGGTACCTGGACCTCGGGGTCTACACCCGCACCGAGGACGTACTGGCCGACCTCGGGGGAGCCGAGGTCGTCCTGATCAACAGCCTCGCCCCGTTCTGGCGTTCGCCGCTGGCCAACGAACTGGCGGAGGCCCTGCACGCCATGGGCCGCTCCGTGGTGCTGTACGCCCACGAGACCGAGTACGTCATGAACTTCGAGGGCGAGCAGCACGCCCTGCGGCACGCCGAGATGCTCAAGGTGCTGCCCAAGATCAAGGTGCTGTGCGTCTCCGCCGCCCAGGCCGACATGTTCCGCCAGCTCGGCGTGAGCGAGCCGGTGGTCGTCTACAACACGGTGCCGCTGGACACCCACCGCGCCCGGGCGCGGCGTACGCCGGGTGAGCGGCCGCGGATCGTGATGGTCGGCTCGATGCAGGACCGCAAGGGCCTCGACCTGTTCTCGCGGGTCGCCGAACTCGCCTACGCGCAGGGCCTGCCGTGGCGGTTCGCCTGGATCGGTCACAAGACGTGGCGGATCGCTCCGACGACGCTGCTGTCGGACCGCATCGAGTGGATGGGAGCGCTCTCCCGCGACCGGGTGCGCGAGGAACTCGCCGCCTCCGACGTGTTCTTCCTGTCCAGTGTGGACGACCCGATGCCGCTGTCGGTGGTCGAAGCGGTGCAGCAGCGGCTGCGTACCGTCACCTACCACCGGGTGGGCTCCCGAGAGGTGCTGGACGGGGTGCCCGGCTACCGCTCCTTCGGCCAGTACACACCGGAGGCGGCCCTGGAGGCGCTGCGGCAGGTGCTCGACGAGGAGGTGTCGGAGGAGGAGTACCAGGACGTGGAGGAGCTGTTCGGCATCTCCGCCTTCACCGCCCGCATGACGACGGCCCTGAACCTCGCCGGCCCCGAGGACGCACGGCGGACGGTGGCCGCCGGTGACGAGGCCGGCGCCCAGGAGCCGGACGGCGGGACGGCGTACGCCGAGGGGCCGTTCTCCGCGGTGCTCTCCCGGCACGGCAAGTACCTCGCCGAGGACTTCACCCGCCACTTCACCAAGGGCAGGCAGGACGACGCGCTGCGCGTGGGAACCGAGATCCTGCGCCGCCGGCAGCCGGTGGACGTGCTCATCGGCATGGCCGAGATACGTGCCTCGCGCGGCAACGTCGACGAGGCGTGCCGGCTGCTGTCCGCCGCCGCGATCGCGGGCGGGGACCGGGGCCGGGTGTGGTCGGAGATCTCCCGGGTGGCCGGCGACCTCGGCCCCCGGGGGAAGTCGATCCGGCAGCTGGCCCGCCGGGAGGCGATCCGCATCGACCTCGCCAACCGCTCCGCCCGCTTGCTGAAGTCCGACTGAGCGACGCCCCCCCGGACCCGGCCGCTTCGCTCCTGCCGGCACCGCACGCCCGAGGCGGCGGTCCACCGGGGTCCCGGGCTGCCGCCGTGGCCGACGCCGGTCGTGACCGTGCTGAGCATGCTGCTGCGGGCGTGGCCGATCCACCGGTCCGGTTCGTGGAGAAGCCCTTCGGCCCGCCCCCGAGAAGGGCGTGTACGGAGGCCGCCCGGAACGGAAGTTGGGCAGCCGTTCACCTCGGCGTGGGTTTCGGACCGACCGTCGGGGCAGGCACCGTAGTGCCCTGCCACCCGTACCACAGGCCCCCGCAGGGATCTCGCAGACTGCCGTACCGAGGGAGTTCCTCCGCCGCATGGCCATCACTCAGGAAGCGACACGACCGCCCCATCGTCTCGACGACGTCCCCGGCTGGTTCCCCGTGCTCGACCAGCTGCTCTTCGACTGGCTGCTGAACCGGCAGGAGGCCGCCGGAGTCCGCGGCGACCTCCTGGAGATCGGGGTCTACATGGGCAAGAGCGCGATCTTCATCGGCCGGCACCGGCGGCCGGGTGAGAAGTACACCGTGTGCGACCTCTTCGAGGGAGACGCCCCGGACGACGCCAACCGGGCCGAGTCGACCAAGTCCTACAGTGCGCTGACCCGGCGGGTCTTCGAGGAGAACTACCGCGCCTTCCACGACGAACTGCCCCGTGTGCTCCAGGGGCCCAGCTCTCTGGTGCCCTCCGAGGTCGCCTCGCGCTCCTGCCGGTTCGTGCACATCGACGGCTCGCATCTGTACGAACACGTGCGCGACGACATAGGGGCGGCGCACGATCTGCTGCTGCCGGACGGCGTCGTCGTGCTCGACGACTTCCGCTCCGAGCACACGCCCGGGGTGTCCATAGCCGCCTGGGAGGCCGTGCTCAACCGCGGCCTGCGGCCCCTCTGCCTGAGCACGCAGAAGCTCTACGCCACCTGGGGCGATCCCGAGCCGGTCCAGGAGGAGCTGCTGGCCATGGTGCGTGAGCGGTCCGACTGCCACCTGAGCGTCCAGGAGGCCGCCGGGCACCGGATCGTCCGTCTGAAGTCCCGCGGGATGCCGGCGCCGGCGTTCCCGCCCTCCCGGTACGCGGAGGCGGCCGCCGTCGCGCCGCCCAGGACCGAGGAGCCGGCGCCGGTCCCGGCAGTTCCTGCCCGTTCCCGGTACGGCAGGCGGGTGCGCCGGGTCGCCCTCGACCTGCTGCCGCCGGTCGTCACGCGGGCGATACGCAACGCGCGTGCGCCCAGGGGCTGACGCCGCCGCTCAGCCGACGCCGTACCGCGTCTCGATGCCGGCGATCACCAGCGCCAGCCCTTCCTCGAACTGCTGGTCGTAGTCGTCGAAGAGCACCTTCCCGGCCTCGGCCGAGAGCGGGAAGTCGGCCATGCGCCGGGCGCGGTCCTCGATGTCGTACCCCTCCCGGCGTTCGCCCGGCAGGGGTACGACGCCCTGTTCCTCGGTGACGAAGCCGATGGTGAACAGGGTCGAGGTGCGCGCCGCGTTGACCGCCTGGGCCAGGCTGAGGCCGGCAGCGGTGAGGACGCGCAGGTGCTCCTCCAGGTCACGGGCGTGGTGCGTGCCCGTGAAGCGGGAGCCGCTGAAGACCTTGGCGCCGTCGCGGTAGCCGAGCAGCGCGGCCCGCAGTCCGCGGTTGGCCTTGAGCAGCCGTTCCTGCCAGGTGTCGGCGGGGTCGAGCGCGGTGGCGGCGGCCATCCGCCGGTACATCTGCGTCGCCATCTCGTCCAGCAGCGCCTGCTTGTCCTTGAAGTGCCAGTACAGCGCGGGCGCCTTGACGTCCAGTTCCTTCGCGATGGCGCGCAGGGTCAGCCCGTCCAGGCCGACCTCGTTCAGCAGCCGCAGCGCGGTGTCCGCGACCCGTTCGCGGTCCAGGGGTGCCCGTCGTTCCGTACTCACGCTTGACAGCTTAACAGCGTTAAGGCCACCCTCGTGGAGACGTTACTTAACGATGTTAAGGAGAAATACCATGGATGTCCTGATCGTGGGCGCGGGTCCGGCGGGTCTCACCCTCGGCATCGATCTCGCCCGGCGCGGGGTGGACGCGCTGGTGGTGGAGCGGGCCGAAGGGCTGTTCCCCGGCTCGCGCGGCAAGGGGATCCAGCCGCGCACCCAGGAGGTCTTCGACGACCTCGGTGTGCTCGACGCGATCCGCGCGGCGGGCGGGCCCTATCCGGTCCGGATGGTCTGGCAGGACGGCGAACGGGTCGGTGAGCAGCCGATGTTCGAACCGGTGGAGGCCGACGAGGGCACGCCGTACACCGATCCACTGATGGTCGCGCAGTGGCGGACGCAGGAGGTCCTGCACGCCCGGCTGGAGGAACTGGGCGGCAAGGTCGCCTTCGGGCGCGAGGCGACGGACCTGGAACAGGACGCCGACGGCGTGACCGTGCGGTTCGCCGACGGTACGACCGCCCGCGCGCGGTACGTCGTCGCGGCCGACGGCGGGCGGTCCGCGGTGCGGCGCGCGGTGGGCGTGGGGATGACCGGGGAGACGGTCGACCCGAATCCGTTCCTGGTGGCGGACGTACGGGTGACCGGGCTCGACCGGGAGTACTGGCACGCCTTCCCGGGGAGCGACGGCTGCTTCGTCGCGCTGTGCCCGCTGGCCGGCACGGCCGACTTCCAGCTGGCGGCGCGCCTCCCGCAGGGCACCGAACCCGACCTGACCCTCGACGGCATCCGCAAGCTGGTCGCCGCGTTCACCCACCTCGACACCGACGACGTCACCGAGCTGCGCTGGGCCTCGGGCTTCCAGCCGCGCGCCGCCCTGGCCGACCGCTTCCGGGTCGGCCGGGTCTTCCTCGCCGGGGACGCGGCCCACGTGCACTCACCGGCGGGCGGGCAGGGCCTGAACACCAGCGTGCAGGACGCCTACAACCTGGGCTGGAAGCTGGGCGCCGTGCTGCGGGGCGCGGCACCGGAGACCCTGCTCGACACCTACGAGGAGGAGCGGCGCGCGAATGCCGCTGCCATGCTGGGCCTGTCGACGGGCGTCCACCGCGGCGAGGTGCGGCGGGGGAAGGCGACGGTGCAGCTCGGGCTGGGGTACCGGGAGTCGTCGCTCAGCGTGGAGTCGCGCACCGCTCCCGCCGGGGTGCGCGCGGGCGACCGGGCGCCGGACGGCACGGTGGACGGCGTGCGCCTCTTCGACGCGTTCCGGGGGCCGCACTGGACGGTGCTCGGAGCGGCGGTGACGGGGCTCCGGTCGCTCCCGGCGCCCCCCTCGTACGGCCCGGGTGTCTACCTGGTCCGGCCGGACGGGTACGTGGGCTGGGCGGGCGAGACCACGCAGGGCCTGCGGGAGTACGCGGCACGCACGGGAGCCCTCGTAGCGCCCTAGGAGGCACCCCCAGGGGCGCCAGGACCTGCGTGGCCGGCCGCGGCGGGCGCGCACCCGCTGTCTGCCGAATCCCGCGAGGCGTCAGGCGCCGGCGAGCGACAGCTTCACCGCGAACCCGAGGAAGAGCGCACCGGCCGCCGAGGTGGCCGTCGCCGACAGCCGCTTGCGGCGGCGGAAGGCGGCGGCGAGGCGGGTGCCGCCGAATATCAGCGCACTGAGATAGAGGAAGCTGGCCAGCTGGGCGAAGGCGCCCAGGACGACGAAGGAGAGGGCCGGGTAGGCGTAGCCCGGGTCCACGAACTGCACGAAGAAGGCGACGAAGAACAGGATCGCCTTGGGGTTGAAGAGGCTGACGACGAGGGCGCGGCGGAACGGCCGCTCCTCGGTGACGGCGGTGCGCGCGGTGTCCGCGACGGGCTGCTCCCGCCGGGTCCGCCACATCCCCCACGCGGCCCGCAGCATGCCGATCGCCAGCCAGGTCAGATATCCGGCACCGGCGTACTTCACGATCCCGAACAGCACGGCGTTGGCCTGCAGAAGGGAGGCGACCCCGGCGGCGGACAGCGTCATCAGCACGGTGTCCCCGCACCACACCCCGGCCGCGGCGGTGTATCCCGCCCGGACGCCGCGGCGGGCGGCCACGGAGAGGACGTACAGCGAGTTGGGGCCGGGCAGCAGGACGATCAGGACGAGACCGGCCAGGTAGGTGGGGAGATCGATGACGCCGAACATGAGAAGGAGTGTCGCACGGGGGTGTGACATCGCCTCCGGTGCGGGCGCTCAGAACGCATCGCTCGGCACATGGCTTCCCCACACCTCCCGCAGCGCGTTGCACACCTCCCCCACCGTCGCCCGCCCGCGCAGCGCCTCCTTCATCGGGTACAGGACGTTGTCCTCCCCCTCGGCCGCCTTCCGCAGCGCGGCCAGCGCCGCGTCCACCGCCCCCTGATCCCGCTCGGCCCGCAGCCTGGCCAGCCGCTCCGCCTGCCGGGCCTCGATGGCCGGGTCCACCCGGAGGGGCTGGTACGGCTCCTCCTCGTCCAGCTGGAAGCGGTTGACGCCCACGACCACCCGCTCACCGGAGTCGGTCTCCTGCGCGATGCGGTACGCGTTCCGCTCGATCTCGGCCTTCTGGAAGCCCCGCTCGATCGCCGCCACCGCGCCGCCCAGGTCCTCCACCCTCCGCATCAGGTCGACGGCCGCCTCCTCCACCTCGTCTGTCATCCGCTCCACGGCGTAGGAACCCGCGAAGGGGTCGACCGTCGCGGTGACGTCCGTCTCGTACGCCAGCACCTGCTGCGTCCGCAGCGCCAGCCGCGCGCTCTTGTCGGTCGGCAGCGCGATCGCCTCGTCGAAGGAGTTCGTGTGCAGCGACTGCGTGCCGCCCAGCACCGCCGCCAGCGCCTGCACCGCCACCCGGACCAGGTTCACCTCCGGCTGCTGTGCCGTCAGCTGCACACCCGCCGTCTGGGTGTGGAAGCGCAGCATCAGCGACTTGGGGTTGCGCGCGCCGAACTCCTCCCTCATCACCCGCGCCCAGATCCTGCGGGCCGCGCGGAACTTGGCGATCTCCTCCAGCAGTGTCGTACGGGCCACGAAGAAGAAGGACAGGCGCGGGGCGAAGTCGTCGACGTCCATGCCCGCCGCGACCGCGGTACGGACGTACTCGATGCCGTCGGCCAGCGTGAACGCGATCTCCTGCACGGGGGAGGCGCCCGCCTCGGCCATGTGGTAGCCGGAGATCGAGATCGAGTTCCACTTCGGGATCTCGGCGGTGCAGTAGCGGAAGATGTCGGCGGTCAGGCGCAGGGAGGGCTTCGGCGGGAAGATGTACGTGCCGCGCGCGATGTACTCCTTGAGCACGTCGTTCTGGATGGTCCCCGTCAGGCGGTCGGCCGGGACTCCCTGTTCCTCCGCCACCAGTTGGTAGAGCAGGAGCAGCAGGGCCGCCGGGGCGTTGATCGTCATCGACGTCGAGACACGGTCCAGCGGGATCCCGTCGAACAGCACCCGCATGTCGTCGATCGAGTCGATCGCCACGCCGACCTTGCCGACCTCGCCGTGGGCGAGGGGCGCGTCGGAGTCGTGGCCCATCTGGGTGGGCAGGTCGAAGGCGACGGACAGGCCGGTGGTGCCGTGCTCGATCAGCTGCCGGTAGCGGGCGTTGGACTCCACCGCCGTACCGAAGCCCGCGTACTGGCGCATGGTCCAGGGACGGCCGGTGTACATGCTCGGGTACACCCCGCGGGTGAACGGGTACGCGCCCGGGTCACCCAGCTTTCCGGCCGGGTCCCAGCCGGTCAGGTCGGCCGGCCCGTAGACCGGCTCGATCGGCAGGCCCGACTCCGACTCACGCGCCATGGAAGCCTCCGCAGCAGTATGTCCCGTACCCCTCACCATGCCCCGTAGTTCGGCGGCGGTCACGCGGGGAAGCATCCCCGGCATGAGGATCCCGGGGATACCCGCCGCCGTAGTCGCCTCGGCCGCCGCCCTCGCCGCGCTCTGCGGCTGCACCGTGCAGCCCGTGGCCGCCGATGGCAAGAACCGCTCACCGGTCCATGTCCAGCCGCCGTCCAGCCGCGTTCCCGAGTCCACCCGGACGGCCGAGGACCCGCCCACCGCGGCGGCGCCCCGGGTCCTGTGGTCGCGCGGTGACACCGGCTCGGGCGTGCGGGAGCTGCAGGCCCGGCTCCGCCAGGTGGCCTGGCTGTTCGACGGGCCGACGGGGACGTACGACGATCCGACCGAGCGGGCCGTCAGGGGCTTCCAGGGCAAGCGCGGGCTGCCGCGCACCGGCGAACTGGACACCGTCACCTGGCAGCGGCTGCTGGCGATGACGCATCGGCCGGGTCACTGGGAGCTGTACCTGATGGGCGGTCAGCCGGCCGCGGCGCCGGACCCGCGCTGTCTGACCGGCCGGGTGCTGTGCATCAGCAAGACCAGCCGGACGCTGCGCTGGATGATCGACGGGCGGACGCTGTCGACGATGTCCGTCCGCTTCGGCACCCAGTACACGCCGACCCGCGAGGGTGTGTTCCACGTCTACTGGAAGTCACGGCACCATGTGTCGACCCTGTATGACTCGCCGATGCCGTACGCGATGTTCTTCAGCGGCGGCCAGGCGGTGCACTTCTCGTACGACTTCGCGGTGCGCGGGTACGCGGGTGGCTCGCACGGGTGCGTGAACGTCCGGGACGAGAGCGCGATCGCTCAGCTGTTCGCGCAGGTGCGGACCGGTGACAAGGTCGTCGTCCACTGGTGAGGGTCGTCCGCCGCGGAGAGCGGTGCGTTGCGGGGGGGGGGGGGGGGGGGGGGGGGGGGGGGGGGGGGGGGGCGCGGGGCGGGGGGGGGGGGGGGGCGGCGGGGCGGGGGGGCCGGGCGGCGGGGGGGGGGGGGGGCGGCCGGGCCCGCCCCCCGGCGGGCGGGCCGCGCTTCACCAGGGACAACCACCCCGCCGTCCACACGCAGAAG
>NZ_JBICWR010000030.1:0-65079 GCF_043199855.1 Streptomyces sp. NPDC048521 | reverse complement strand
CAACGGCTCGATCCGGTCCCACATCGCATCAGTGATCACTAATCGGACAGGCATATCCGATCAACTGACTTACCGACCAAAGAGACACGCGCTAGGCCCGCCCTGCCCCCGCCCTGCCGCCGCCGTGGGCAGTCGTTCCGCAGGGCGCACCGGGCGGGGACGGACTGCCGCACCGGGCGGCGCTCCGGCGACACCCCGGCCCATGCCGACCTCACACGGCCTGCCCCGACCCGCACCGCTCACGTACGGTTGACAACATGACTGGCTTCGGTGGCACCGCATCTCCCGGGATGGTCGACTGGAACCTCGCGGTGGCGACCGCGACACGGCTCGTACGACCGGGTCCCGACGTCAGCCGCGACGAGGCCAGGGCCGTCGTCGCGGAGCTGCGCCGGCACGCGAAGGCCTCGGAGGAACACGTCCGGGGCTTCACTCGTATGGGCACCGAGGAGACCCACGACACCCCGGTCCTCGTCGTCGACCGCCCCGGCTGGGTCCGCGCCAACGTGGCCGGTTTCCGCGAGATCCTCCGGCCGCTGCTGGAGAAGATGCAGGAACGGCGCGGCAACAACCCGGGCAGCGCCGTCCTCGGCGCCGTCGGCGGCAAGGTCACCGGCGTCGAACTCGGCATGCTGCTGTCGTTCCTGTCCTCGCGCGTCCTCGGCCAGTACGAGACCTTCGCCCCGGCCACCCGCGAACTGCCCGCCGGCGAGAACGGCGGCGGCCGCCTCCTGCTGGTCGCCCCCAACATCGTCCACGTCGAGCGCGAACTCGACGTCGAGCCGCACGACTTCCGGCTGTGGGTGTGCCTGCACGAGGAGACCCACCGCACGCAGTTCACCGCCGTCCCCTGGCTGCGCGACCACCTCGAGGGCGAAATCCAGTCGTTCTTGGCGGAGACCGACGTCGATCCGATGACCTTCCTCGAGCGCATCCGGGAGGCCGCCCAGTCCCTCGCCGGCGGCCGGCCCGAGGGCGAGGAGGAGGACGGCGGCCGCTCCTTCGTGGAGCTGGTGCAGACCCCCGCCCAGCGCGAGATCCTCGGCCGCCTCACCGCCGTGATGTCCTTGCTGGAGGGCCACGCCGACTTCGTCATGGACGGCGTCGGCCCCAGCGTCGTACCGACCGTCTCCGAGATCCGCGAGAAGTTCCAGCAGCGCCGCGCCAAGGGCGCCTCCCGCCTCGACCAGGCCCTGCGCAAGCTGCTGGGTCTGGATGCCAAACTCAAGCAGTACCGGGACGGCGAACGCTTCGTACGCGCGGTCGTCGACGAGGTCGGAGTCGACGGCTTCAACCGCGTGTGGACCTCACCGAACACCCTGCCCACCAAGGCGGAGATCGCCAAACCGGCGGACTGGGTCGCGCGGGTGCACCGCAAGGCCGAGTCGTGAACGACCCGGACAGGTCGTGAGACGAAACCAGCCGACGGCAGGCGAACGCCCCTTCAATCACCCGTCCGAGGGACCGTGAGCCATGCGTAGGCGTGCAATGCTCGGGGAACGCCCCGGTTCTGTCACCATCTACACACTCTGAGTGACCGAGCTCGGGCTCACCCCCCGAAAACTTCATGAAGGGAACCGGACATGGGTCCCCATCCTGCGGTCGCGGCGATACGCCTGGCGGTCCGCCGCGTACTCCACGACATCCTCAACGACCACGACACCTCCCGCGCGCATCCGGACGAGCAGACCTCCCCCGGCGCGCACCCGGACCGGACGGCCGAGCGGCTCCCCTCCCCGCTCGTCCTCGTCGCGTGCTCCGGCGGCGCCGACTCGATGGCGCTCGCCTCCGCCCTCGCCTTCGAGGCCCCCAGACTCGGCATCCGCGCCGGCGGCGTCACCGTCGACCACGGCCTCCAGCCCGGTTCCGACCTCCGCGCCGACGAGGTCGCCCTGCGTCTGCGCGGGCTGGGCCTCGACCCCGTCGAGTCCGTCGCCGTGACCGTCGGCCGCGGCGGAGGGCCCGAGGCCGCCGCCCGCGACGCCCGCTACGCCGCCCTCGACGCGACGGCCGAACGCCACGGCGCCGCCGCGATCCTGCTCGGCCACACCCGCGACGACCAGGCCGAAACCGTCCTGCTCGGCCTCGCCCGCGGATCCGGCATCCGCTCCCTGTCCGGAATGGCCGCGGTCTCGGGGGCCGGCGGCCGTTACCGGCGGCCCTTCCTGCACATCGACCGGCAGACCGCCCGCAAGGCCTGCATGGTCCAGTCCCTGCCCGTCTGGGACGACCCGCACAACGCCGACCCCGCCTACACCCGCTCCCGGCTCCGGCACGAAGGCCTGCCCGCCCTGGAGAAGGCCCTCGGCAAGGGCGTCGTCGAAGCGCTCGCCCGCACCGCACAGCTCTCCCGCGACGACGCCGACGCCCTGGATGCCTGGGCCGCCCAGGCCGAGGCCTCCGTACGGGACGCCGCGGGACTGCTGGAGTGCGCCAAGCTGTACGCCCTCCCGCCCGCCGTGCGCCGCCGGATCCTGCGCCGGGCCGCCATCGAGGCCGGTGCCCCGGCAGGTTCCCTCTTCGCCCGGCACATCGAGGAAGTCGACCGTCTGATCACCGGCTGGCGCGGCCAGGGAGCCATCAACCTCCCGGGCAAAGTCGTCGCCCAGCGGCAGGGTGGCAGACTGGTGATTCGGCAAGGCTGAATCCCGACCTCCCGGAGCGACCCTCCGGCGGCCGGTCGGGCGGCCGGAGGCCGTGCATGCGGCCGTAAGTGCGGGACGACCGAAAGTGATGCGGGTGGACGCGAAAGACATGGGTGCCGACCTTCAGCAGGTACTCATCACCAAGGAAGAGATCGACGCGAAGCTGGCCGAGCTGGCCGCGAAGATCGACGCGGAGTACGCGGGCAAGGACCTGCTCATCGTCGGTGTCCTCAAGGGCGCGGTGATGGTCATGGCGGACCTCGCCCGGGCGCTGTCCACCCCCGTCACCATGGACTGGATGGCCGTGTCCTCCTACGGCGCGGGCACCCAGTCCTCCGGTGTCGTCCGCATCCTCAAGGACCTCGACACCGACATCAAGGGCAAGCACGTCCTGATCGTCGAGGACATCATCGACTCCGGCCTGACGCTGTCCTGGCTGATCAACAACCTCGGCTCCCGCGAGCCCGCCTCCCTGAAGGTGTGCACGCTGCTGCGCAAGCCGGACGCCGCCAAGGTCGCCATCGACGTGGAGTGGGTCGGCTTCGACATCCCGAACGAGTTCGTCGTCGGCTACGGCCTCGACTACGCCGAGAAGTACCGCAACCTGCCGTTCGTCGGTACGCTCGCGCCCCACGTCTACGGCGGCTGAGCCGGACCGGGCCGGAGGCTGAGCCAGTCGGCCCAAGCCCGGTAGGACGATCGGGAACCCCGGCGGGTCCCGCACCGTTGAGCATGCAGAGGCGGGTTTCCCGGCCGTCGAAGCGGCATCGTGCGGCTTCGGGCAACAATGCTGGGGTACCGTCAGAAGAACTGTCTTATCAAACTCACTATGGCAGGAGGGACGGGGCGGCACCGCTCCGTATGGATGGACGTGAAGCGATACTTCCGTGGGCCGGTCATGTGGATCGTGCTGGCCGTCCTTGCCGTGGTCGTGTTGATGCAGGTCGTCGGCTCGTCCGGCGGCTACAAGACGGTGGACACCGGCCAGGTCGTGGCGGCGATCAACGACAACAAGGTCGAGTCGGCCAAGCTCACCACCGGTGACGAACAGAGCATCAAGGTCACACTCAAGGACGGCAACAAGGTCGAGGGCAGCTCCAAGATCCAGGCGAGCTACATCGGCGACCAGGGCGTGACCATCGCCGGCACGCTGCAGACCAAGTACCAGGACAAGCAGATCCCGGACGGCTACACCGTGTCGCCGTCCAAGCAGAACCCGTTCCTCGGCGTCCTGCTCTCACTTCTGCCCTTCGTCCTGATCGTGGTCGTCTTCCTGTTCCTGATGAATCAGATGCAGGGCGGCGGCTCCCGGGTCATGAACTTCGGCAAGTCCAAGGCCAAGCTCATCACCAAGGACACCCCGAAGACGACCTTCTCCGACGTCGCCGGCTGTGACGAGGCCGTCGAGGAACTCCACGAGATCAAGGAGTTCCTGCAGGAGCCGGCCAAGTTCCAGGCCGTCGGCGCCAAGATCCCCAAGGGTGTGCTCCTCTACGGCCGCCCGGGTACCGGCAAGACGCTCCTCGCGCGCGCCGTCGCCGGCGAGGCGGGCGTCCCCTTCTACTCGATCTCCGGTTCCGACTTCGTCGAGATGTTCGTCGGTGTCGGTGCCTCCCGAGTCCGTGACCTCTTCGAGCAGGCCAAGGCGAACGCCCCGGCGATCGTCTTCGTCGACGAGATCGACGCGGTCGGCCGCCACCGCGGCGCCGGCCTCGGCGGCGGTCACGACGAGCGTGAGCAGACCCTGAACCAGCTGCTCGTCGAGATGGACGGCTTCGACGTCAAGGGTGGCGTCATCCTCATCGCCGCGACCAACCGTCCGGACATCCTCGACCCGGCGCTCCTGCGCCCCGGCCGTTTCGACCGCCAGATCGCGGTCGACCCGCCGGACCTGCAGGGCCGTCTGGAGATCCTCAAGGTCCACCAGAAGGGCAAGCCGGTCGCCCCGGACGTCGATCTGGCCGCCGTCGCCCGCCGCACCCCCGGCATGACCGGTGCCGATCTCGCCAACGTGCTCAACGAGGCAGCGCTGCTCACCGCCCGCGGCGACCAGAAGCTGATCGACAACAGGGCGCTGGACGAGGCGATCGACCGCGTGGTCGCCGGCCCGCAGAAGCGGACCCGGATCATGTCGGACAAGGAGAAGAAGATCACCGCGTACCACGAGGGCGGACACGCCCTGGTCGCGGCGGCCTCGCCGAACTCCGACCCGGTCCACAAGATCACGATCCTGTCCCGCGGCCGCGCCCTCGGCTACACGATGGTCCTGCCGGACGAGGACAAGTACTCGACCACGCGCAACGAGATGCTCGACCAGCTCGCCTACATGCTGGGCGGCCGCGCGGCCGAGGAACTGGTCTTCCACGACCCGACCACCGGCGCCGCCAACGACATCGAGAAGGCCACCAACCTGGCCCGCGCGATGGTCACGCAGTACGGCATGACCGAGCGGCTCGGCGCGATCAAGTTCGGCGGCGACAACAGCGAGCCCTTCCTCGGCCGTGAGATGGCTCACCAGCGCGACTACTCGGAAGAGGTCGCCGCGCTGGTCGACGAAGAGGTCAAGAAGCTCATCGAGACCGCGCACAACGAGGCCTGGGAGATCCTGGTCGAGAACCGCGACGTGCTCGACAACCTCGTCCTGCAGCTGCTGGAGAAGGAGACGCTGGGCAAGGAGGAGATCGCCGAGATCTTCGCCCCCATCGTCAAGCGCCCGCCGCGGCCCGCCTGGACCGGCTCCTCCCGCCGTACCCCGTCCACCCGTCCGCCGGTGCTCTCCCCGAAGGAGCTGGCACTGACCAACGGTGCGAACGGCGCGACGGCGGCGATCAGCACGGCCAAGTCCACCGCCACGGAGTCCGCCCCGGTGACGGAGCAGACCCCGGAGGACCGCCCCGAGAGCTGACCTTTTCGGCCAAAGGGCCGGAATGAATGCCGCGCCCCCCAGGTTTTAGCCTGGGGGGCGCGGCATTTCCGTATGCCCGCGGTGAGACGTACAGGAACGAGGCATCAGATGACCGACCCCGTGACGCTGGCCGGCGACGGCTTCATCGGCGAGTTCGACGAGAAGCGCGCCGAGAACGCCGTACGCGAACTCCTGATCGCGGTGGGCGAGGACCCCGACCGCGAGGGCCTGAGGGAGACGCCGGCCCGAGTGGCACGGGCGTATCGGGAGCTTCTGGCAGGACTGTGGCAGGAGCCCGAGGATGTTCTGACGACCACGTTCGACCTGGGGCATGACGAGATGGTCCTGGTGAAGGACATCGAGATCGTGAGCCTCTGTGAACACCACCTGCTGCCCTTTCACGGCGTAGCTCACGTCGGTTACATCCCGGCTGAAACAGGCAAGATCACCGGCCTGTCGAAGCTGGCGCGCCTGGTCGAGGTCTTCGCCCGTCGCCCGCAGGTGCAGGAACGACTCACCACCCAGATCGCGGACTCCCTCATGCGGATCCTGGAGGCGCGCGGCGCGATCGTCGTCATCGAGGCCGAGCACATGTGCATGTCGGTGCGCGGCATCCGCAAGCCGGGCGCCAAGACGACCACGTCGGCGGTGCGGGGCCAGCTGCGGGACGCCACGACCCGTGCCGAGGCCATGAGCCTGATACTGGCTCACTGACCGACGGTCAGGGGGCCCGGTCCCGTCCTTGATCGGCGGAGTCGATCGCCGATCACGGGGGATCGGGGACGGCGGTCAGGCCACCGGCTCTGCGCCCGGGTGGTTCTGGTCGTCGTCCTCGGGGAGTTTGCAGACCCGTTCGAGGAACAGGGCCGCCGCTATCACGCCGAGACCGGCCAGGACCGAGAAGCCGGCGTAGAGGGCCTGGTCGCGACGGGCGGGGATGTCGAGCTGTTCCAGGAGGAAGACGCCCGTGCCGCCGTACATGCCGGCGACGAGGGCGGCGACCAGGGCGCTCGCCTGGCCGAACACGACCGCCCGGGCGGCCATCAGCGGGTCGACGCCCTTCGCCCCGGGACGGCGCTCGCGCTGGGCCTTGAGCCGGGCGCGCAGGGAGAGCGCCGTGGACAGCAGGACCACCGCGATCAGGGCGAGGACGATGGGGGCGGCCAGGGGGACGCTGGGAAGTGTCCCGATCGAGTTCCAGAGGCGGGCTCCCGCCCAGGACAGGACGCCGGCCACGACGAACACGCCGACCAGCACCCGGATGCGCAGCTCTCTCACGGTGTCCCTTCAGTTCCCCCGGACCGATCCCGGATCGTGGTCGTCCTGACCTTAACGACTACTCGGGCAGTCGGAGTTCCAGGTCCCCGCGCGTCGTGACGCCCTCACGGGTGACGGCCGCGAGGAGGTCGGCCACCGTGCCGCGGCCGGGCAGCTGGGCCTGCGGGTCCACGTCGTGCCAAGGGGCGAGCACGAAGGCGCGCTCGTGGGCGCGCGGGTGGGGCAGGGTGAGCTGGGGGTCGTCGGAGGTGACGTCGGCGTAGGAGACGATGTCGACGTCCAGGGTGCGCGGGCCCCAGCGCTCGTCGCGGACGCGGTTGAAGGCCTCCTCGACGGCGTGTGCCCGCTCCAGCAGCGAGGAGGGGGGCAGGGTGGTCTTGAGGACCACGACCGCGTTGAAGTACGACGGCTGGCTGCCCGGCTCGACGCCCCACGGCTCGGTCTCGTACACCGGGGAGACGGCCTTCACGCGCACGCCCGGGGTGTCCTCCAGCGCGTCGACGGCGCCCTGGAGGGTCTCCAGCCGGTTGCCGAGGTTGGAGCCGATGGAGATCACGGCCCATTTCGGGTTGCTCAGCGTCGTGTCGGCGGCGTCGACCTTCTCGACGACCGAGGCGGGCACCGGCTGGACGGTCGGGTCGCTGTGACCCTGGAGGAAAGGTCGGGTCATACTCGGCTCCGGGTGATGGTGACGGTCACGTCGTCGAAGGGCACGGTGATCGGCGCGTCCGGCTTGTGGACGCAGACCTCCACCTCGTGGACGCCTTCGTGCTTCAGGCAGGTCTGGGCGATCCGCTCGGCGAGCGTCTCGATGAGGTTCACCGGTTCGCCCTCGACCACGGCCACGACCTCCTCGGCCACGATGCCGTAGTGCACGGTCTTCGCCAGGTCGTCGTCGGCCGCGGCCGGCCGGGTGTCCAGGCCGAGGACGAGGTCGACGATGAAGGTCTGGCCCTCCTCGCGCTCCTTGGGGAACACACCGTGGTGCCCGCGGGCCTTGAGGCCGCGCAGCGCGACACGATCCACGCGAATCACTCCTGCAATCGTCGGGAACGACCGGTCCGTACCGCGTGCGGGCGGCACACCGGCCTCAGACGAATCTACCTGCGGGCACCGACAAAGCCGGGCCACGGGGGCGCGGGCCCAGGCCGGGACCTCCAGGGGTCACCCCGTGTTTCCCCCGGTGAACCCGGCGGCGTCATGGGGTGGTAGGCGCTCATACCCGGGGGTAGGTGATTCCAACCACTTCTTGCTCCCCGCGGGCCCTCGACCAGTGTTCCGCCGGAGCGGCCACCCACTCAGGCGAGGGGGTCGTCGTCCGGGTTCACGCCGTTCACACGGTCCTCGTCGTCGTTGTCGTCGCTCTCGGCCAGGACGGGGGAGGCGTGGTGCGACCAGAGCTTCCAGCCGGAGGGGGTGCGCCGGAACACGTTCGTGGCGACGACGAGCTGGCCGACCAGGGGTCCCAGTTCCGCGCCGTCCTCCGGGGCGGGGCCGCCGCTGAGGATGTTCTCGGTGCAGGTCACGAGAGCGGTGTCGCCGGTGACGGAGACGTGCACGTCGGTGAGGAAGAACTGGATGTAGTCGGTGTTCGCCATGATCAGGGCGTACGACCTGAGGACCTCGCCGCGTCCGGAGAGCACGGGCCAGCCGGGGTGCACGCAGGAGATCACGCCGGTGTCCGCGGGGTCGTGGTACTCCTCGTCCACGCCCAGGTCGGAGGGGGTGAGCCAGAGGGAGGAGACCTCTTCGAAGTCGCCGCGTTCGAGCGCCTCGTAGAAGGCGGTGTTGGCGGCCTCTACCTGCTCGACGTCGGTGTGGGGCGCGCTCACCTGTCTCCTTCCACCCCACGCTCGGCTTCCGCGCCCGGCGCCGGCCCCGCCGTACGCGCCCCCTCGACGGCCCGGGCGACGCGTACCGCGTCCGCGGTGGCGCGTACCTCGTGGACGCGCACGGCCCATGCGCCGGCGTGCGCCGCGAGCGCGGAGACGGCGGCCGTGGCGGCGTCGCGCTCCCGGGCGGGCGGGGGCGCCCCTTCGGGGCCGGCGAGGACACGGCCGAGGAACCGCTTGCGGGAGGCGGCGACCAGCAGAGGGTGGCCGAGGGTGTGCAGGCGGTCGAGGTGGGCGAGGAGCGTGAGGTCGTGCCCGGCCTCCTTGGAGAAGCCGAGTCCGGGGTCGACGACGATGCGGTCGGGGGTGATGCCACCGGCCAGAACGGCCTCCACACGCGCGTGCAGTTCGTCCACGACTTCGGCGACGACGTCCGCGTAGGCGCCCTTGACGTTGCCGCCCTGGAGGAAGCCGCGCCAGTGCATGACGACGAACGGGGCGCCCGCGTCGGCGACGACCGGGATCATCGCGGGGTCGGCGAGGCCGCCGCTGACGTCGTTGACGAGGGCGGCGCCGGCCGCGAGGGACTGTTCGGCGACGGAGGCGCGCATGGTGTCGACGGAGACGACCACGCCCTCGGAGGCGAGACCCCGCACGACGGGGATGACACGCCGCAGTTCCTCGTCCTCGTCCACGCGGGTGGCGCCGGGCCGGGTGGACTCGCCTCCGACGTCGACCAGGTCGGCACCCTCGGCGACCAGGTCGAGGCCGTGCTTGACGGCGGCGGTCGTGTCGAACCAGCGGCCGCCGTCGGAGAAGGAATCGGGGGTCACGTTCACGACTCCCATGACCGCGCACCGGTCCCATGCCGGAAGGCCCGTCACTCGGCCGCGCCCGCTGAGGTTCTTCATACGTTCAGCGTAGGCCCAGGAGGGCGCCGGGAACGCGCGGCGGTCCGGGTGGAAGCCCCCGTGCCGGAGGGGTGGGACTTCCGCCCGGGCCGGTCCCGGAGCCGTACGGCGTGGCTCCGTCCGGCGACTCAGGCCGCCCGGACGTCCCGCTCGGCCAGGGCGTGCGCGCACGGGCGTTCGGCGGCCGTCCGGCGCCGGCGCAGGAAACGCGGCAGTGGCAGGGCGAGGTTGACGAAGCCTTCCGCCTGCATGGCGGCGAAACCGATGCGGGGCAGGTCGGCGGAGGCCCGGTAGACCACGAAGCGGGGCTCCCAGCGAGGCTGGAACTTGGCGTTGAACTTGTACAGCGACTCGATCTGGAACCAGCGCGAGAGGAACACCAGCAGTCCGCGCCAGGCGCGCAGGACCGGTCCGGCGCCGATCTTCTCGCCGCGCGCGAGAGCGGAGCGGAACATCGCGAAGTTCAGCGAGATGCGGGCGATGCCGAACTTGGGGGCGGCCTGCAGGGCGGCGACGATCAGCAGTTCGTTCATGCCGGGGTCGGCGCTGCGGTCGCGGCGCATGAGGTCCAGCGAGACGCCGTCCTTGCCCCAGGGCACGAAGTGCAGGATCGCCTTCAGGTCGCCGTACTCGCCGGGTTCGTCGTCGGCCTTGTGGGCGGTGGCGATCAGGCAGTCGGCGTCGGTGGGGTCGCCGATGCGGCCGAGGGCCATGGAGAAGCCGCGTTCGGTGTCGGTGCCGCGCCAGTCCTCCGCCGCCCTGCGGATGCGCTCCAGCTCGGCCTCGCCGAGGTCACGGATGCGCCGTACCCGGGTTTCGTAGCCGGCCCGCTCGATGCGCTTGACCATTTGGCGCACGTTGCGCATCGCACGTCCGGCGAGCGAGAAATCCGCGACGTCGACCACCGCCTCGTCGCCCAGTTCCAGGGCGTCGAGACCGGTCTCGCGGGTCCACACCTCGCCGCCGGTCTCCGAGCAGCCCATGACGGCCGGGGTCCAGGAGTGGGCCTTGGCCTCGTCCATGAAGCGCTCGATGGCACCGGGCCAGGCCTCGACGTCGCCGATGGGGTCGCCACTGGCGAGCATCACACCGGAGACGACGCGGTAGGTGACCGCGGCCTTGCCGCTGGGGGAGAAGACGACGGCCTTGTCGCGGCGCAGCGCGAAGTGGCCGAGGGAGTCGCGGCCGCCGTGCTTGGCCAGCAGGGCGCGCAGTTTCTCCTCGTCCTCCGCGGTGAGGTGGGCGGCCGGGTGTTCGGGGCGGAAGGCCAGGTAGATGGTGGTGACCGCGGTGATCCAGCCGAGCGCGCCGAGGGAGAAGGCGACGGTCCAGGAGGTGTTGCCCTGGTAGTCGACCGGCCCCTCGAAGCCGAACAGGCCGTAGACGACGTGGGTCAGCCGGTCGGCCAGACTCGGGTCACCGATCGTCCGGTTGGGGTGGACGCTGACGATGACGAGGCCGAGCATGAGGGAACCGGCGCTCATGAGGACGAAGTTGGCGAGCGCGCGCCACCGGCTGCGCGGGTCGGGCAGGGCCGCGAACTCGTTCCGGTGGCGCAGCAGCGGGACGAGCAGCGCGACCGCGATGGCCACGCCGACGAGCGAGTGCCGGTACGCGAACTGCGCCACCGCGCCCGCCGGCAGCAGTACGACGGCGGCCCGCCACGCCCGGCGCTTGCGCCGTTTGAGCCCGTGCGCCAGCAGGAGCAACAGCACGCCCGCACTGAGCGAGAGCGCCGCGGCGAAGGGCCCGAAGGAGCCCGGCAGCACCTCGGCGATGGCGTGCATACGGCTGTGACGGAAGCGCGGGAACACGCCCGCGGCAATGTCCAGGACGCCCACGATCGCGGCCGCCCTGGCGACCAGAACGGGGACGGCCTCGGGGCGCGGGCCGCGCGGTGTGCGCCGCGCCCGGCTTGATCGGCTCGGAACCTCGCCCGACATTTCCCCATCTATCCTGACAGACATCGCATCCCGTAGTTCTGCGAGAGACCTTGGATCCGGGCCCGATCGGGCATCCGGCGACATTGCGCCCTCTAGGACGGTGTCTGGGGGAGAGAGGTTCACTCCCCACCGGAAAGTCGGGTCAAAGGCCAAGGAAAGCCCCGGCCAAGCCCTCGCGACGAAGCGCGGGTGCGGCACGGGCAGAAAGCGCAGGCAGGAAACAGCCCATGAGTCTCACGAGCAACAAAGTGCTGGTGCTGGCGATGGTGGTCGCCGCCGTGCTGTTCTTCGGCACGGTGTGGCTGTGGCCCCGCCTGGCCCGGCAGAACTGGCGGACCGTCAGCGGACGGGTCGGCCTCATGCTGGCCACCCAGGTCGCGATCTTCGCGTCCGTCGGACTCGCCGCCAACCAGGCCTTCGGGTTCTACGCCAGCTGGGCGGACCTGCTGGGCAAGGAGACCGACCCGGGGATCGTCGTCGACCACTCGGCCCACGGCAGCACCGGCGGCCCGCTCCAGGTGGTCTCCACCTCCGACGTGCCGGGCGTGCGCGCCGCGCGGCCGGAGACGGGCGGGCAGATCCAGAAGGTCGACATCGTCGGCCGTACGAGCCACATCGCCACTCCGGCGTTCGTCTACCTGCCGCCGGAGTACTTCCAGCCGCAGTACCGCACGCGTACGTTCCCGGCGGCCGTCGTGCTGACCGGCTACCCGGGCACGGCGCAGGCGCTGGTGAGCAAGCTCAACTACCCGCGTACGGCACAGCAGCTGGCCAAGGACGGGCGGATGCAGCCGATGATCCTGGTGATGCTGCGGCCGACCGTGGCGCCGCCGCGGGACACCGAGTGCGTGGACGTTCCGGGCGGACCGCAAGCGGAAACGTTTTTCGCGAAGGACCTCCCGGAAGCCGTGCTCGCGCACTACCGGGTGGGCAAGCGGCCGGGCAGCTGGGGCGTCATCGGCGACTCCACGGGCGGCTACTGCGCGCTCAAGCTCGCCATGCACCACCCCAAGGTGTACGCGGCCGCCGCGGGCCTGTCGGCGTACTACAAGGCGCCGATCGACCCCACGACCGGTGACCTCTTCCACGGTGACGAGAAGCTGCGCAATCGTGCGGACCTGGGATGGCTGCTCGAGCACGAGCCGGCGCCCGACACCTCGCTGCTCGTCACCAGCAGCAAGGTCGGCGAGCACAACTACAAGGACACCCTCGAGTTCGTGAAGGACGTGCAGGCCACCGGCGTGACCCGGATCTCGTCGATCATCCTCGACAGCGGCGGGCACAACTTCAACACCTGGCGGCGCGAGATCCCGGCGACACTGCAGTGGATGAGCGGGCGGCTCACCGACCACTGAGCCGGCGTACCCCTGATGCCCCGTGAAGCCCGGGAGGTGGCCGTGTTTTTGCGGGGCGGGGGTTCGCGATTCGCCTACGCGCGGTAAGTTTCTGGCCATGCCACGTGGACGCCACCGCCATTCCCCGCCTCTGCACCGGCTGTTGCCTCCCTCGGCGATCGCCGGCGTCTCCGTCGTCTGCGCGCTGGGTCCCTGGGTGTTCTCCGAGGCCACGGTGCTGCGCGTACTGGCCGCCGCCGCAGCGGCGACGGCGGTCGCCGGCGCGGTCGTGATGCGCCGCTGGGACACGCAGGCGGGCAAGCAGGTCGCCGACCTCATGCGCGCGCGTGCCGGCGACGAGTGGCGGTACGAGGAGCGGGTCGCCGAACTGGAGACCGATCTGGAGGAGTCCCGCGAGCTGCGCGTGAAGCTGGAGCAGCGGCTGCGCGCCAAGCGGGCGGAGCTGGCGGGCCTGCGCAACGAGCACGCGGCCCTGCTGCGCCGGTACGCCACGGCGGAGACCGAGCGCGCGAGCGCCCTGGAGGGACGCCGGCTGCTGGAGATCGAGGCGGCCGCGCCCTCGTCCTCGCCGGCGCTGCCGCCCGCGCGGAGCGCCGAGCGGGAGGCGATCGAGGCGGCCCCCGGAGCCGCTGGCGGCTCCGACGGCTCCGGGCGCTCCGGCGGCTCCGAGAACCCCGACGGCGCTGAGAACTCCCGCGGCTCTGAGGCCGCCGACGCTTCCCAAGTCGCCGACGGCCCCGAGGACTCCGGCGCTTCCGAGGACGCGTCGAAGGCGCACGCGGTGTTCTCGCCCGAGGGCTCCCGCTTGTACCGGCGGGCTCTGACGGCCCTGGCCCGGTTCGACCGGGACGCTTCGGCCCCGACGACCGGCACCTCCGAGGTGGAGGCTCCCGAGCCGGAGGGGGCGAAGCGTGAGGCGGCCGAGGCGGGGCCCGTCGCCAAAGGAGAAGCCAGGAAAGGCGCCGCGAACGGCGTGACGGACGAGGCCGGTGCTTCCCGCGAGTCCGGTCCTTCCCGGGACGAGGCCGGCGTTTCCCGCGACGCCGCTGCGTCGGCCGCCGAGGAGGCCGAGGAGCAGGGGCAGCCCGCGGCGGCCGACGGGCATGCGCACGCGGCCGCCGCCACGACAGTCGCGACCACCACGACCGCACCGGCTGCGCCCGCCAAGCCCGTGGCCCAGCCGCCCGCCGGGCACTTCACGGTGCCGACCGCGGTGGCCGTCGTACCGGCCGCGCCGGTGCGGCGTCCGGTGGTCGAGGGCGGTTTCGACTTCTTCGGCACCCAGAAGGACGCACCGAAGGCCGCGCTGGACTCCGTGCAGAACGAGGATCTCGCCGACGTCGTCGGCCAGGAGGCCCTCGCCGTGCACAAGGCCGAGTCGGAGGCCCAGTTCAAGTCGGCCGACGCGCGGTCGCGCGGTGTCGGCCAGGTCATCGACCTGACCGCGCACGACGAGACCGAGCAGATCGACCTCCAGGGACTGCGCAGCGCCGCTTCCTGAGCCGTCAGCAGGTCGCACGCACGACGCATCGGGCCCGGCTTCCCGCGAGGGGGAGCCGGGCCTTGTGTCTCAGCCGGTCATCCAGCGGTCCGGGCGGGCGTCCCGGCGGCCGGTGCGGGACCGCTCCGCCTGCTCGTGCAGCAACCGCGCGGCCTCCTGCGCGTCCCGCAGCCGGGCCGTCACGGTCTTGTCGGCCCCGGTGTCCACGTGGACGTCGGCGAGCCGCCACAGGCGCTCCCAGGGCCCTTGGGTGAGCCGTACGCTCTGCACCTTGGCGTGCGGGACCAGCGAGAGCCTGCGGCGCAGCAGACCGTCGCGGGCGGCGAACACCGTGTCGGTGACGGCGGTGCGGTGTCCGCGCCACCACACCGGCAGGCACCACCGGGCCCGCCGCGGCGACCGCGACAGCTCCCGCGGGACGGTCACGCCGGGCAGCACGCGCGCGATGACCGACTCGGCGAGCGCGCGCGGGGCGACCGGGATCAGCACCGAGTTCTCGGACCCGGCCACGTCGAGTTCCACCCGGACCCAGTCGAGCCGCCGCCACAGGAGCGGCTCCACGACCCGCACGGTCTGCACCCGGCCGGGCGGCACCGTCTCGTGCGCACGGTCGAGCAGGCCGTGGTCGATGTGCAGCCCGTCCGGGGACTCGCTCACCGTCCAGTCGAACTCGGTGACGAACCGTCCCACGCTGCTCGCGCCGGCCGCGCCGAGCAGCGGCAGGGCGGTGGCGAGGACCGTCCACAGGTTGTGGGTGATGAGCCACAGCACGGTCGGTACGACGAGCGCGGCACACAGCGAGCCCCAGGTGGCGCCCGTCAACACCAGGGAGCGCACCAGCTCGCGTGGGGGCACGCGCACCAGCTCGTACGCGGGCGCCTCGCCGACTTCACGCGCCGTCTCGGGCTCGAAACCGGCCGCGCGCGCGAGCAGCTCCGCGCGCAGGGCACGCGCCTCCTGTTCGCCCAGGAAGGCCAGTTCGTCCTTGTCGTCGGCGCCGACGACGTCTATCCGCAGCTTCGCGACGCCCGCCACGCGCGCGAGGAGCGGACGGGAGACGTCCACGGCCTGGATGCGCTCCAGCCGGATGTGCGCGGTGCGCCGGAACAGCAGCCCGGTACGAATGCGCAGTTCGGTGTCGGTGACCGCGAAGTGCGTGAACCACCAGGACAGGAAGCCGTAGAGGCCGGCCACCGGCACCAGCACCGCGACGCCCAGCAGGAGCATGGTGCCGGTCAGCCGTGCCAGCTGCTCCTGGGTGCCGTTCGGGTCGTGCACCGCCCAGCCGGCCAGGACCGCGACCGGTGCCCACGCCCGGCGGAAGGGCGTGACCGGGTGCAGCCGGCGCTCGATGACGGGCGGGCGCTCCGGTATGCCGCCGGGGTCCGGGGAGGTCACAGGCCCGCCGATCGGGCCTCGCCCAGCTCGGTGAGCCGGTCGCGCAGACGTTCCGCCTCTGCCGGGTCCAGGCCGGGGATGGTCGCGTCGGTCGCGGCGGCCGCCGTGTGCAGCTGCACGGTGGCCAGCCCGAAGCGCCGTTCCACCGGCCCGGAGGTCACCTCCACCAGCTGCATCCGCCCGTACGGCACCACCGTCTCCTCGCGCCACAGGACGCCGCGGCTGATCAGCAGGTCGTCGGCGCGCTCGGCATACCGCCACGAGTGCCAGTTGCGTTCGAGCAGCCGCCAGGACCAGGCGGCGAAGGCCGGCGGCAGCAGCGCCAGGGCCGCCCACGCGGGCCCTGCCAGCAGGCCCAGCAGCAGCCCCGTGGCGACCGCGAGCACCCCCGCCCACACCAGCACCAGCACCCGCCGCACGCGCAGCAGGCCGGGCTCCAGCCCCCGCCACACCGGCTCGGCTCCCGGCATTCCGGCCGCTTCCCGGCTCCCCGTTTCCATGGGGCCAGCGTACGTAGGGGAAACTGGGGCCATGACTCCTACGACGGAGACCACGGTCGGGATCGGCGGTGCCGCGGAGAGCACCGACATGGTGCTCAACATCGGGCCCCAGCACCCGTCCACGCACGGCGTGCTGCGGCTCAGGCTCGTGCTGGACGGGGAGCGCATCATGCGCGCGGAGCCGGTGATCGGCTATATGCACCGCGGTGCCGAGAAGCTCTTCGAGGCGCGCGACTACCGGCAGATCATCATGCTCGCCAACCGCCACGACTGGCTGTCGGCGTTCTCGAACGAGCTGGGCGTGGTCCTCGCCGTGGAGCGGATGCTCGGCATGGAGGTCCCGGAGCGGGCGGTGTGGACGCGCACACTGCTCGCCGAGCTGAACCGGGTGCTGAACCACCTGATGTTCCTCGGCTCGTACCCGCTGGAGCTGGGCGGGATCACGCCGGTGTTCTACGCGTTCCGGGAGCGCGAGGTGCTCCAGAACGTCATGGAGGAGGTCTCCGGCGGACGCATGCACTACATGTTCAACCGCGTCGGCGGCCTCAAGGAGGACCTGCCGGACGGGTGGAGCGCACGCGCGCGTGCCGCCGTCGCCGCCGTGCGCTCGCGCATGGACGTCTTCGACGACCTGGTGCTCGGCAACGAGATCTTCCGGGGGCGCACGCGCGGAGTGGGGGCGCTCGCGCCCGAGGCCGTGCACGCCTACGGCGTGAGCGGACCCATCGCGCGCGGTTCGGGCGTCGACTTCGACCTGCGCCGCGACGAGCCGTACCTCGCCTACGGCGACCTCCAGGACACCCTGAAGGTCGTCACCCGCGGCGAGGGCGACTGCCTGGCGCGCTTCGAGGTCCTGCTGGAGCAGACGCACAACGCGCTGGACCTCGCCGACGCCTGCCTCGACCGGCTCGCGGAGCTGGCGCCGGGGCCGATCAACCAGCGCCTGCCGAAGGTGCTGAAGGCGCCCGAGGGCCACACGTACGCGTGGACCGAGAACCCGCTCGGCATCAACGGCTACTACCTGGTCAGCAAGGGCGAGAAGACCCCCTACCGGCTGAAGCTGCGCTCGGCGTCGTACAACAACATCCAGGTCCTGACCGAGCTGCTGCCGGGGACGCTGGTGGCGGACATGGTGGCGATCCTGGGGTCGATGTTCTTCGTGGTCGGGGACATCGACAAGTAGGCCGGCCTCAGGCGAGCGGGTCGGGAATGCCGACGGGCTGGACCAGCCAGCCGAAGTCGCCGAGGCCGCCCGGGGCGATGAGTTCGGCCGCCTCGCCGGCGCTCGCGAGGGCGCGCACGTAGGCGGCGGGGTCCGTGGAGGCGAGCGCGAGCGGGGGGCGTGCGCCGGCGATGTCCAGGGCGCGCAGAGCGGCGCGCTGGGTGAGGAGGCGCGCGGCGGGCAGCGTACGCGCCGCTTCGGCGAGCCTCTGCGCCGTGTCTGCGGGCGCGCGGGACGGGGTGCGCGCCGCGCTGGTGGAGGTGGACGGCATGCCCGGGAGCGCGCGCGTGGTGCACGCCGCCGCGCACGCGTCCAGGGCCACGTGCGCCGTGATGTCGCACGAGCCGTCCGGCACGGGCGCCGTCTCCCGCCCCTCCCGGAAGCCGGTGAGCGTGCCGAACGGGGGCCGCGTGTCCACGGTGTGGGCGTAGTCCACGGCCACCGCGAGCCCGCGCACCACCCGGTCGACGGCGGACGCCCAGGCCCGGTCCCGGGGCAGCCCGATCTCCGCCCGCAGCCCCTCCTCGGCCGGCAGCGGCCACCAGCGCGCCAGCCAGTCCGCCTCCGCGCCGGTCACGGCCTCCCCGAGGCGCTCGGAGCCGTCCCGCGCGACGAGCACCAGCCGGGGCACGCCCGCGGGATCCACCTCGGCGACGTCCACCGGCACGTTGTCCAGCCACTCGTTGGCGAACAGCAGTCCGGTGATCGCGTCCGGGGGCTCGCTCAGCCAGGTGATCCGTGCGTCCAGGCCGCCCGGGCGGTCGGCGAGTTCGACGGCGTACCCCCGCGCGCGGGCGGCCACGTCGGCGGGCAGGGCGGCGAGCACGCCCGTGACCAGTTCGCCCCGCCCGGCGCCCATGTCCACGAAGTCCAGTACCGCGGGCCGCCCCAGCGCCTCGTCGACCCGGCACAGCAGCCGGGCCACGCCCCGCGCGAACAGTTCGGACGCGTGCACGGACGTACGGAAGTGACCGGCCGGACCCTCGGGGCGACGGTAGAAGCCCCCGGGCCCGTACAGCGCCGTCCGGGCCGCCGCGCGCCAGCCGCGCGGCCCGGGCTCCTCGTGGGGCCTGGCCCGCGCCGTCTCATCCGTCACCGGACCAGACTAGGCGCACAGGTGAACACGTCCTCCACCTTGCGGAGTACGTGCGCCGGGCACGGATCGGCCCTCCGGTTGACCCCTGCACACACCTGGTTTCCCTACTCTGGGTTACGTGCAGCGCCTCTATGACTTCCTCCGCCGCCACCCGACCTGGGTCGACACCTTCTGGGCCGTCGTCCTGTTCGGGGCGTCCGGCCTGAGCGTGGTCAATCTCGACGGGGTGCCCGGTCACCACGGGACGATCGCCGCGGGCATGGCCGTGTCCGCGGTCCTGTGCGTCGTCGTCGCGCTGCGCCGCCGGTTCCCGGAGCCGATGCTGCTGCTCGCCCTCGCCACTGGGCTGGCCCAGCTGCTTTTGGACGTGGAGACGACCGTCGCCGACTTCGCGATGCTGGTGATCACCTACACGGTCGCGGCCATCGGCGCGCACTGGGCCTCCCGGCTCGCCCTCGCCGTCAGCCTCAGCGCGGCGGTCCTCGCGCAGATCCGCTGGCCGGCCGAGCACACCGGTTTCCTCGGGCAGATCGCGATAGCGGTCTTCCAGACGGTGCCCTTCGCCCTCGCCTGGGTGCTCGGCGACTCCATGCGCACCCGGCGCGCCTACTTCGCCCAGCTGGAGGAGCGCGCTTCCCGGCTGGAGAAGGAGCGCGAGGCGCAGTCGAAGGTCGCGGTCGCCGCCGAGCGGGCCCGCATCGCGCGCGAGCTGCACGATGTCGTCGCGCACAACGTGTCCGTGATGGTCGTGCAGGCCGACGGCGCCGCCTACGTCCTGGACACCGCGCCCGACCAGGCCAAGAAGGCCCTGGAGACGATCTCCTCCACCGGCCGCCAGGCCCTCGCGGAGATGCGCCGACTGCTGGGCGTGCTGCGCACCGGCGAGCACCAGGAGAGCGGGGAGTACGTCCCGCAGCCCGACGTCGAGCAGATCGACGACCTCATCGAGCAGTGCCGCAGCTCCGGTCTCCCCGTCGACTTCAAGGTCGAGGGCACCCCGCGCCCGCTGCCCAGCGGCGTGGAGCTGACCGCGTACCGGATCGTGCAGGAGGCGCTCACCAACACCCGCAAGCACGGTGGGCCCAACGCGGGCGCGAGCGTGCGGCTGGTCTACTTCGACGACGGGCTCGGCCTGCTCGTCGAGGACGACGGCAAGGGCGCCCCGCACGAGCTGTACGAGGAGGGCGGCGCCGACGGACAGGGGCACGGCCTGATCGGCATGCGCGAGCGGGTCGGCATGGTCGGCGGCACCCTGGACGCCGGTCCGCGCCCGGGCGGAGGATTCCGCATCAGTGCCCTGCTGCCGCTCAAGCCGGCGCACTGACGCCCTCACGCGCCCCGATGGGCACCAGCCGCGCCCCCTCCCGCAACGCCGCCTCCCGACCGCCCCGAACGAAACCGCCCCGAACGAAAGAGACCCGATGACGATCCGCGTGATGCTCGTCGACGACCAGATGCTGCTGCGCACCGGGTTCCGGATGGTGCTCGCCGCCCAGCCGGACATGGAGGTCGTCGCGGAGGCGGGCGACGGCGTCGAGGCCCTTCAGGTGCTGCGGTCCACCGCCGTCGACGTCGTCCTGATGGACGTCCGCATGCCGAAGCTGGACGGTGTGGAGACCACGCGGCGGATCTGCTCCGGGTCCAACCCGCCGAAGGTGCTCATCCTGACCACCTTCGACCTCGACGAGTACGCCTTCTCCGGGCTCAAGGCGGGCGCCTCCGGCTTCATGCTCAAGGACGTGCCGCCCGCTGAGCTGCTGAGCGCCATCCGTGCCGTGCACAGCGGCGACGCGGTGGTGGCGCCGTCCACCACCCGGCGCCTGCTGGACCGCTTCGCGCCGATGCTGCCCTCCACCGGCAAGGAGTCCCAGCACAAGGAGCTGGACCGGCTCACCGACCGCGAGCGCGAGGTGATGGTGCTCGTCGCGCAGGGTCTGTCCAACGGCGAGATCGCGGCCCGGCTGGTGCTGAGCGAGGCGACGGTGAAGACCCACGTGGGCCGCATCCTGACCAAACTCTCCCTGCGCGACCGGGTGCAGGTGGTGGTGCTGGCGTACGAGACCGGCCTGGTGCGCGCGGGCGGCCACGGCTGACGGCCGCGATCCGGGCGCCCCTCCTCAGCGCAGGACCCCCTCGATGAAGTCGCTGCCCAGCCGGGCGACCGCGGACAGGTCCAGCTGGTGCTGCACGTACCGGCCGCGGCGGCAGTCGGTGATCAGGCCCGCCTTCTTCAGCACCGTCAGGTGCCGGGATATCTCCGGCGCGGACATGCCGTGGGCGTCGGCCAGTTCGCCCGTGGTGTGCGGTGCTCGCGCGAGGTGCCGGCACAGCCGCATCCGCACCGGGTGGGCCAGCGCCTCCAGGCGGCGCGTGAGCTGTTCGACGGACGGCGCCTGCGGGCGGGAGCCGCTCACGGGGTAGGTGATCGAGGGCTGCCAGCCGTACCGGTGCAGGACCATCAGGTGCGGCCGGCCGAGGCTGGTCGGCACGAGGACCAGGCCGCCGTCCCCGGTGGCGGTGCGGCCCACGAGAAGCTTGTCGACCGTGACGAGCGCGGCCTCCTCGTCCAGCGAGACGGCCCCGGACAGCGACGAGAGGGCCTCGCCGAGCCCCTTGCGGCGCAGCAACTCGGTCTTGTGCCGGGCGTCGGCGGCGAGTTGCGGCTGGATGCGGGCCCAGGTGCCGGCGAAGAAGGCCTCGTCGCAGTCGAGCATCAGCCGCCGGAACCAGGCGCGGACGGTCGGCGGGTCGTCCAGCAGGCGGCGGGTGAACCGCTCCTGTACGCAACCGCGCGCGGCGGCCAGTTCCAGGGAGCGCCGGCGCAGCTGCGGATCGTCCAGGGGGCCGGGCTCCTGAACGTCGTAGCGCAGCTGGCAGGTGAACTCCAGTGCCGCGTCGACGAACTGTTCGTCCGTCAGCTTGTCCAGCTGGTCCAGTTCCTGGGCGAGGGTGGCGCCGGGCAGTGCGCGCCCGCCGGGGATCGCGGCGAACGGGGCGAAGACGTCCGAGAACGTCGTGCGCCACAGGAAGTCCGCCTCGCACAGCCGGTCGGCCAGGCCCGGCTCCAGACGGGTCGAGACGGCGGTCGCCCAGCCCTGCAGCTCCGGGTGGTGGCCGGGCTCGCTGAGCGCGTGCAGCGCCATCCCCAGCTCCGCGAGCGGGGAGGGCACGACGGAGACCCGCTCCCGCGGCAGTCCGGTGATGTCGATGGTCACGCTCATGCCTGCCATCGTGCACGCGACCACTGACAGTGCCCGCGCCGATTGACGCCGGCCGTCAATCCACGGGACGTCCGCCTTGGACAGGGGAACCTGAAGCACCGGGGCAGCCGCGGCGCCCGAAGTCACCGAGCGGTCGGTGAGCAGTCAGTGGTCACACAGTGATCCGTTCACGTCCCGGGAAGGCGGTCCCGTCATGAGCGTCACCCAGCAGTTCCTCCTCGACGGCTACCGTGCCCGCCCGCACGGCGCGCCGGAACCGCCCGCCCCGGGCCGCCACGACCTCGACGCGCTCCGTGCGCTGCGCGCCCACCGGCGCTTCCGTGCGGTCATCGCCGAGCGCCCGGCGCACGGGCGGCTGCGGCACGTCCTGGAGCGCCGGCTGCGCCCCCGCGCGCGGTGATCACGGCGCGGGCAGGCGGGTGACGAAGTCGGTCGCGGCCGCCCGTACGTCCTGCGCCGTCCACCGCAGTCCGGCCGAGTCGACCGTCACCTCCGTGCTCGCCAGGCCGGGCCCGCCGTCGTGCCAGCCGCCCGCGAAGAGCAGCACCGAGGTCTCCTCCGCCTGGCGCACCGCCGCCTCCTCCAGGACATCGGCGCCGTACGGCAGCCAGACCTGGAACTGGTGGGTGTGCGGCTCCTCCGGATGGACACGCGCCCAGGGCAGCCCGGCCGCGGTGAAGCCCTCGCGCAGCGCGGTGGCCACCACACCCGCGTGCCGCACGTACGCGGGCAGCCGGGGCAGTTCCCGGTCGAGCCCGGCCAGCGCCGACAGCACGGTCGGGAACTGCTGGGCGATCATCCCGCCGTACCGGTGCCGCCAGGTCTTCGCCTCCTCGATCAGCGTCCCCGGGCCGGCGAGCGCGGCGCCGCCGAAGCCGCCGAGGGACTTGTAGAACGACACGTAGACGGTGTCGGCGAGAGCGGCGATCTCCTCCAGGGAGCGGCCGAGCCGGACGGTGGACTCCCACAGACGCGCGCCGTCGAAGTGCACCACCGCATCCCGCTCGCGGGCCGCCTCGACGACCTCGGTCAGCTCCTCCCAGGTGGGCAGCACGAATCCGGCGTCGCGCAGCGGCAGTTCCAGCATCAGCGTGCCGAAGGGCTCCTGGAAGTCGCGTATCTCGGCGGCCGTGGGCAGCCGGGGTTCGCTGGTCACCCGGACCGGGCGCAGGCCGCTGACCTGGCTGAAGGCGTTCCGTTCGTGCACTTCCGGATGGGCGAGCGCGTGCAGGGCGACCGTCGGGTTGCCGGTGCGGGCGGCCCAGCAGCGCAGGCCGACCTGCTGGGCCATCGTGCCGGTCGGGAAGAACGCGGCGGCCTCCGTGCCGAGCAGTGCGGCGACCCGCTCCTCCAGGCGGGCGACGATCCGGTCGCCGTAGAGGTCGGCCTGCTCGTCCAGGTCGTAGACCTCGGGGGCCGCTTCCATCAGCTGTTCCAGCCGTTCGCGGATCGTTCCCCGCAGACCGGGACGCGACAGCACGCGGGCCTGTTTGTGGACGGCCGCCCGCCGCTCCCGTACCGACCGCTTCTCGTCCTGCTCCGTCGCATCGCTCATGCGGGGATCATGCCGTGCCGGACGGGCGCGGGCACCGGAGTTTCCGCGCCGCCACCCGTCGCCCCGGCGCGGCCCGCGACGGCGTGGCGTAACCCACAGCCTGTGGACAACCGCCCGGCCCCGGACCGGATAGCGTTAACATGACGAGAAATCGTTCGGTACATCGTCCGGTACCCAGAGCGGACTGGAACGGGAAGGCCGCCGTCGCGTGAGTACAGTCCACCAGCCAGACCTCAAGGACCGCCCCGCGCGGCTCACCGTAGGCGTCGTCGGCGCCGGACGCGTAGGGCCCGCGCTCGCCGCGTCCCTCCAACTCGCCGGGCACCGTCCGGTGGCCGTCTCCGGAGTCTCCGACGCCTCCCGCAGGCGCGCCGAGGCGATGCTCCCCGACGTGCCGCTGGTACCGCCCGCCGAGGTCCTCCAGCGCGCCGACCTGGTGCTGCTCACCGTCCCGGACGACGCCCTGCCCGGCCTGGTCACCGGGCTCGCCGAGACCGGCGCCGTACGGCCCGGACAGCTGCTCGTGCACACCTCCGGCAGGTACGGCACGAAGGTCCTGGACCCCGCTCTGCGCGCGGGCGCCCTGCCGCTGGCCCTGCACCCGGCGATGACCTTCACCGGCACCCCCGTGGACGTGCAGCGCCTCGCCGGCTGCTCCTTCGGCGTCACCGCGCCCGAGGAGCTGCGCCTGGCCGCCGAGGCCCTGGTCATCGAGATGGGCGGCGAGCCGGAGTGGATCAGCGAGGAGAACCGGCCGCTCTACCACGCGGCCCTGGCGCTCGGCGCGAACCACCTGGTCACCCTGGTCGCCCAGGCCATGGAGCTGCTGCGCACGGCCGGTGTGGAGGCGCCCGACCGGATGCTCGGCCCGCTGCTCGGCGCCGCTCTGGACAACGCCCTGCGCTCCGGTGACGCTGCCCTGACCGGGCCCGTCGCGCGCGGGGACGCCGGTACGGTCGCCGCGCACGTCACCGAGTTGCGCAGGCACGCCCCGCAGACCCTGGCCGGCTATCTGGCGATGGCCCGCGCGACCGCCGACCGCGCGCTCGCACACGGGCTGCTGAAGCCGGAACTCGCCGAGGACCTGCTCGGGGTACTCGCCGACGGGAGCGGTGGCGCGCCAGGCACCGACGGCACCGAGGGGAACGACCGATGAGCACCGTCCTGCTGAGCACGGCCGAAGAGCTGCACGCGCGCGTGCGCCACGGTCGCCGGGCCGTCGTGATGACCATGGGCGCGCTGCACGAGGGCCACGCGACGCTGATCCGCACCGCGCGCCAGATCGCCGGCCCGGACGGCGAGGTCGTCGCCACGGTCTTCGTCAACCCGCTGCAGTTCGGCGCGGGCGAGGACCTGGACCGCTACCCGCGCACCCTCGACGCCGACCTGAAGCTCGCCGAGCACGCGGGCGCGGACGCCGTGTTCGCGCCTCCCGTGGACGAGGTGTACCCGGGCGGCGAACCCCAGGTGCGCATCACCGCGGGACCCATGGGCGAGCGGCTGGAGGGCGCCTCGCGGCCCGGCCACTTCGACGGCATGCTCACCGTCGTCGCCAAGCTGCTGCACCTCACGCGCCCCGACGTGGCCCTGTTCGGGCAGAAGGACGCCCAGCAGCTGGCCCTGATCCGGCGCATGGTGCGCGACCTGAACTTCGGCGTGGAGATCGTCGCCGTACCGACCGTGCGCGAGGAGGACGGGCTCGCCCTGTCCAGCCGCAACCGCTACCTCTCGCCCGACGAGCGCCGTACCGCGCTCGCGCTGTCCCGGGCGCTGTTCGCGGGCCGTGACCGGCACGCCGCGCAGGAGGCGCTGCGCGCGCGGGCCCGCGAAGTGCCCTCCACGCACGCGCGGGCCGAGGCGCTCAGCGCCATAGGGGAGTCCCGCGCGGCGGCCGACGCGCACGCGGTGGCCACGGCCGCGCCCGGTGGTCCGGCGGCCGTCCGCGCCGCCGCCCGCCAGGTCCTGGACGAGGCCGCCCGCCTGGACCCGCCGCTGCGGCTGGACTACCTCGCCCTGGTGGACCCCTCCGACTTCACCGAGATCGGCGACGGCTTCACCGGCGAGGCCGTCCTCGCCGTCGCCGCCCGGGTCGGCACCACCCGGCTGATCGACAACCTCCCTCTCACCTTCGGAGCCGCCTCGTGACCAGCACAGGCATACGACTGCACGCACCCGCCCCCGGGTGGTCCATCTCCGCGGACGTGGTCGTCGTCGGCTCCGGGGTGGCAGGCCTGACCGCCGCCCTGAACTGCGAGGCCGCGGGCCTGACGACGGTCGTGGTCACCAAGGCCCGCCTCGACGACGGCTCCACCCGCTGGGCGCAGGGTGGCATCGCCGCCGCCCTCGGCGAGGGCGACACCCCCGAACAGCACCTCGAGGACACCCTGGTCGCGGGTGCGGGCCTGTGCGACGAGGAGGCCGTACGGATCCTCGTCACCGAGGGACCCGACGCCGTACGGCGGCTGATCTCCACCGGCGCCCACTTCGACACCGACGACGAGGGCGACATCCAGCTCACCCGCGAGGGCGGCCACCACCGGCGCCGGATCGCGCACGCGGGCGGCGACGCGACCGGCGCCGAGATCTCCCGGGCGCTCGTGGAGGCCGTACGCGCGCGTGGGCTGCGCACCATCGAGAACGCGCTCGTGCTCGACCTGCTCACGGACGCCGAGGGCCGCGCGGCCGGTGTCACCCTGCACGTGATGGGCGAGGGCCAGCACGACGGCGTGGGCGCCGTGCACGCCCCCGCGGTGATCCTCGCGACCGGCGGCATGGGCCAGGTCTTCTCCGCGACGACCAACCCCTCCGTGTCGACGGGCGACGGCGTGGCGCTGGCACTGCGCGCGGGCGCGGAGGTCAGCGACCTGGAGTTCGTGCAGTTCCACCCGACCGTGCTCTTCCTCGGCCCGGACGCCGAGGGGCAGCAGCCGCTCGTCTCCGAGGCGGTGCGCGGCGAGGGCGCCCATCTGGTCGACCGCGACGGCGTGCGCTTCATGGTCGGGCAGCACGAGCTGGCCGAGCTGGCCCCCCGGGACATCGTCGCCAAGGGCATCATGCGGCGGATGCAGGAGCAGGACGCCGAGCACATGTTCCTCGACGCCCGGCACTTCGGCGCCGAGATGTGGGAGCAGCGCTTCCCGACCATCCTGGCCGCCTGTCGGGCCAACGGCATCGACCCGGTCACCGAGCCCATCCCGATCGCTCCGGCCGCCCACTACGCGTCCGGCGGGGTCCGCGCCGACGCGCAGGGACGTACGACCGTCCCCGGGCTGTACGCGTGCGGGGAGGTCGCCTGCACCGGCGTGCACGGCGCGAACCGGCTCGCCTCCAACTCCCTCCTCGAAGGCCTCGTCCACGCCGAGCGCATCGCCGCCGACATCGCCGCCACCCACGCCGGGAACGGCCTCCACGCGCGCGTGCCCGCGCCGGTCCCGGACCCCGAGAAGCCCGCGCACCCGCTGCTCGCCCCCGAGTCGCGGTTCGCCATCCAGCGGATCATGACCGAGGGCGCGGGCGTCCTGCGCTCCGAGGAGTCCCTCGCCAAGGCCGCCGACCAGCTTCAGCGGCTGCATGCCGAGGCCCGCGACGCGCTCGACGAGAACGGCAAGACCGCCGAGCCCGGCGTCGACACCTGGGAGGCCACCAACCTCCTGTGCGTGGCCCGCGTCCTGGTCGCCGCCGCCCGGCTGCGCGAGGAGACCCGCGGCTGCCACTGGCGCGAGGACCACGCCGACCGCGACGACACCGACTGGCGGCGCCACATCGTCGTACGGCTCAACCCGGACCGTTCGCTGGCCGTAAGCACCACGGACACCGCAGATTTCCCCCCTACCCGGCACATCCAGCGTTCCCAGGAGCAGTGACAGACGTGAGCACCGACGACCTTCCCCTCGCCTCGACCGGCGGCTGCGGCGACGGCTGCGCCTGCGGCGCCGAGGGGGACGAGGAGTACCTGGAGTGCGGGCTCGACCCCGCGCTCGCCGAGCTGCTGGCCGCCGCCGGGCTCGACCCCATCGAGGTGGAGGACATCGCCAACGTCGCCATCCAGGAGGACCTGGACGGCGGTGTGGACGTGACCACCGTGTCGACCATCCCCGAGGACGCGGTGGCCACCGCCGACTTCACCGCGCGCGAGGCGGGCGTCGTGGCCGGCCTCCGGGTCGCCGAGGCCGTGCTCTCCGTGGTCTGCACGGACGAGTTCGAGGTCGAGCGGCACGTCGAGGACGGCGACCGCGTGGAGGCCGGGCAGAAGCTGCTGTCGGTCACCACGCGTACGCGTGATCTGCTCACCGCCGAGCGCAGCGCCCTGAACATCCTGTGCCGGCTGTCCGGCATCGCGACCGCCACGCGCGCGTGGGCGGACGTCCTGGAGGGCACCAAGGCGCGCGTGCGGGACACCCGGAAGACGACCCCCGGCCTGCGCTCCCTGGAGAAGTTCGCCGTGCGCTGCGGCGGGGGCGTCAACCACCGCATGTCGCTGTCCGACGCGGCGCTGGTGAAGGACAACCACGTGGTCGCGGCCGGTGGCGTCGCGCAGGCCTTCAAGGCCGTGCGGGAGGCCTTCCCGGAGGTGCCGATCGAGGTCGAGGTCGACACCCTGCACCAGCTGCGCGAGGTCGTGGACGCGGGCGCCGACCTGATCCTGCTGGACAACTTCACGCCGGGCGAGTGCGCGGAGGCCGTCGGCATCGTCGGCGGCCGGGCGCTGCTGGAGGCCTCCGGCCGGCTCACCCTCGGCACCGCGCGCGCGTACGCCGACACCGGCGTGGACTTCCTGGCCGTCGGCGCGCTCACCCACTCGTCGCCGATCCTGGACATCGGCCTGGACCTGCGCGAGGCGGAGTAACGGCCATGCTGCTCACGATCGACGTCGGCAACACGCACACCGTCCTCGGCCTGTTCGACGGCGAGGACATCGTCGAGCACTGGCGCATCTCCACGGACGCGCGCCGCACGGCGGACGAGCTGGCGGTCCTGCTCCAGGGCCTGATGGGCATGCACCCGCTGCTCGGCGAGGAGCTGGGCGACGGCATCGACGGCATCGCGATCTGCGCGACCGTCCCCTCGGTCCTGCACGAACTGCGCGAGGTCACCCGGCGCTACTACGGCGACGTGCCCGCCGTCCTGGTCGAGCCGGGCGTGAAGACGGGCGTGCCGATCCTCACCGACAACCCCAAGGAGGTGGGCGCCGACCGGATCATCAACGCGGTCGCGGCCGTCGAGCTGTACGGCGGCCCCGCGATCGTCGTGGACTTCGGTACGGCGACCACGTTCGACGCGGTCTCCGCGCGCGGGGAGTACGTCGGCGGCGTCATCGCGCCCGGCATCGAGATCTCCGTGGAGGCGCTCGGCGTCAAGGGCGCGCAGCTGCGGAAGATCGAGGTGGCCCGGCCGCGCAGCGTGATCGGCAAGAACACCGTCGAGGCCATGCAGGCGGGCATCGTGTACGGGTTCGCCGGACAGGTCGACGGGGTCGTCGGCCGGATGGCCCGGGAACTGGCGGACGACCCGGACGACGTGACGGTGATCGCCACGGGCGGGCTCGCGCCGATGGTGCTGGGGGAGTCCTCGGTGATCGACGAGCACCAGCCGTGGCTGACGCTGATCGGGCTGCGCCTGGTGTACGAGCGGAACGTCGCGCGTCTGTGAGGTGACCGGCGCCCTTGGGGGTGCCGACCCGCGCGTGACCCCGGTCGAGGGAAACCGGAAGCGACACGCGGCGACATAACATCCCGATCCGTCACTTTTGTCCGATTAGCGGTACCGTCGCCGCATGCCCACGCCATACGGATCCCGCGGCGGCATGGCGTTCGGCGTGGAGGAGCTGCGTGTGCTCCGCCGCGCCCTCGCCCTCGCCCTTCACCCCGGCCAAGCGTCCGCCGAGGACGTCCAGGACTGCTTCCGCCTCGCCGAGTCGCTCGACGAGGCGATGAGCGAGGGCGCCAGACTGCGCGCCTTCCTGGTGGCCGACCTCGGGCGGTACCGTGCGGCCCTGCCGGGCACCGCCGTCGGCTACCTCGCCGTCCTGGAGGAGGCGCTGGGCGCCGGGCACCGGCCGACAGCGGACGACCTCGCCGCGCTCCGGGCACTGCGCGGGAACCCCGCGGCGGCCGCCCTCCTGGACCGCTGCCAGGCGCTGGCCGAGCAGGACGTACGGGCCCGGTTCGCACAGGGCGCGCGCAAGGTCCCGGCCCCCGCCGTACCGCCCTCCCGCACCCGCCTGCCGGCCCTCCCCGGCGGTACGGGCGGCGTCGGGCCGCGGCAGGCCGAGGAGGCGCCGGAACCCGCGCAGAAGCCGGCTCCCAAGCCCGCGCCGAACCCCGCGCCGGCTCCGGCGCGGCCCGCCCCGCAGGAGCCGGCGCCGAAGCGGCCCATCCCCACGCCGGGCGAGGTGTTTCCGCGCCGCAAGCCGATGCCTCCGGCGGATGCGGCCGGGAGTCGCCGGCTGGCCGCCGGCTGAGCCTGCGGCCGACGGCCGGTTCCGCTCTCCCACCCGCACCCCTGCGCTGTCGCGCTCGGGTGCGGGTGGTCCCGTTGTCGGCGGGTTCGCGCACCCCGGCCCTTTCCGCCGTTCCCGCGTGGCTACTCTGGTGGCATGGACTATGTCTCCGCGCTCGTGCCCCCCATCGTCATGGCCGCGTTCTTCATCGGTGTGGTCAGGGTGATCGTGAAGACCCAGGGCGGGGCCGCCAAGACCAAGGAGGACGCGGCCGTCGACGCCGCACTCGCACGCGCGGAGGGTGCGCGCCAGGCCCCCGCCGGCGGCGGCAAGGCCTGAGCCGGCGGCACTCGTCGGCTGTCCCTCACCGGTGCGGGAAGCAGCCCGCACCGTCTGAGCGGTACGCCCTTTTTGTTCATATTCGTCGGCTTAGCGCACGTCCGGTATGCATTGCCGGGATCTCCCACTATTGTTCTGAGCTGTGCCTCGCCCATTGGGAGAACTCGAAGACGCGGTCATGACGCGGGTGTGGAAGTGGAACCGCCCGGTGACCGTTCGAGAAGTCCTGGAAGACCTGCAGCAGGAACGCTCCATCGCGTACACCACCGTGATGACCGTTTTGGACAATCTCCATCAGAAGGGCTGGGTGCGCCGCGAGGCCGAAGGGCGCGCCTATCGATATGAGGCCGTCTCCACGCGAGCCGCGTACGCCGCAGCCCTGATGAACGACGCCTGGTCGCAGAGCGACAACCCGGCCGCCGCTCTCGTCGCCTTCTTCGGGATGATGAGCGAGGAACAGCGTCAGGCCCTCAGGGACGCCGTACGCATCGTCCAGGGTCCGGAACAAACCCGGGAAGCGCCCGAAGGCCGGCCGGAAGCTCCGCGACAGGTGGCCGGGCAACAGGAACCCCCCGAAGCCCGGCAAGAGGAGAACCCCGGCTCGGCAGAGGACGGCGCCGGGCGATAGCGTCCGCTCATGTCAGCAGAGCGTCCCGAAGTCCCCGCAAAAGCCATCACCGTCCGGCGGGCCCGGACCAGCGATGTTCCGGCCGTACGCCACCTCCTCGACGCCTACGTCCGCGACCGCATCCTGCTCGACAAAGCCACGGTCACGCTTTACGAGGACATCCAGGAGTTCTGGGTCGCGGAACGCGACGACAACGCCGAGGTGGTCGGCTGCGGTGCGCTGCACGTCATGTGGGAGGACCTCGCGGAAGTCCGCACTCTGGCCGTGAAGCCCGGTCTCAAGGGTGCCGGCGTCGGCCATCAGTTGCTGGAGAAGTTGCTGCAGACCGCGCGCTGGCTCGGCGTTCGCCGGGTTTTCTGCCTGACCTTCGAAGTCGACTTCTTCGGGAAGCACGGCTTCGTGGAGATCGGTGAGACACCGGTGGACACCGATGTGTACACGGAGCTCTTGCGTTCCTATGACGAGGGCGTCGCGGAGTTCCTCGGTCTCGAACGAGTGAAACCGAACACCTTGGGCAACAGCCGGATGCTTCTGCATCTGTGATCGTCATTGCCCGGGTGCCCTATGTCCGAAACGCGCATGTTTCCGGACGGGGGCGGTCCACCGGGTCTCTCCCAGGGGTTTGTGTTTTTCCGGCAAAAGCGGTTTGCTTTCCGACGTACTGCAGTACTGCATATAACAGGGGCGGCGAAACGGCGGACGCCGACACCCCCTGACCCTGAACGTTATCGATGAAAGGAAATCCGGTGGCACAGAAGGTTCAGGTCCTTCTTGTCGACGACCTCGACGGCGGCGAGGCGGACGAGACCGTGACGTTCGCGCTGGACGGCAAGACCTACGAGATCGATCTCACGACCGCCAATGCGGACAAGCTGCGCGGCCTTCTCGACCCCTATGTGAAGGGTGGTCGTCGTACCGGCGGCCGTGCTTCGGGCGGACGTGGAAAGGCGCGTGCCGCTTCCGGCGGCAACCAGGACACCGCGGCGATCCGCGCCTGGGCGAAGGAGAACGGTTACGAGGTCAACGACCGCGGCCGTGTTCCCGCGTCCATCCGCGAGGCCTACGAGAAGGCCAACGGCTGATTCCGCGCCGCCTACGAGAACGCCGACGGCCGATCCCGTCGGCAGGCGGGCGGTCCGGCGCACGCGCGCCGCAGCCGGACCCGGTGACACTGCGCTGCCACCGTGTCCACCAGTCGCACGAGATCGGGGGCGCTCCCCTCGCGCCCCACGGCCGGCAGTGCCGGCAGCGAGGCCTCGACCTCGCACCCCTGGCCGGGGGGCCGCAGCCATACGGCGGCCCCCTGTACGGAACCGGCACGCACGGGAACGGCGCCGTCGAAGGACACCGCGGGCGCGAGCGGTGCCGACGGCGCGACCGGTGACGTAGGTGCGACTGCCGCCATCGGTGACGCGGGCGGGCTCGGCCGGACCGGTGCCATCGGTGCCGCCATGGTGTCCCCCGCCCCCAGGACCCGCAGGTCGAGGGTGACGGCGCTCCACTCCAGCCAGTCCAGCAGCCCCGGCAGCTCCTCCGCGCTGCCCGCGGCCACCAGCAGCCCCATCCGGTCGCCCAGCAGGGCCACCGGAGAGCCCGGCGCGAGATGCCGGAGCGCACCGGCGCCCGCCTCGGCCGGCACGTCCAGGACGTCGAACCGCACGCCGGTGAGCAGCCGCAGCGGCCGTCCGGGCACTGTCGCCCAGCCCAGTTCGTTCTCGTACCAGTGCCGGGTCCGGGCATCCGGGTCGGCCGGAGGAGCGCAGGGTGATTCCGGTTCCGGATCGAGGGGTCGACGAGGAAGGGGGACCGTATGGGTCTCCGAGGGTGTCCTGGGGGCCGCGCCAGCCATGCCCCGTGCAACCGCCGAAGCAAGCGGCAGGTTACGCTAGGTGCTTTGTCGAATGCGCAGAGTGCCGAAAAAGAGGGCGCGTGAGGCGTGGGGGAGGCGCAAGGTTGTTCGCCCATAGCGGAGGGAACCGGTGCGCGCGGCATGGAGTGTCAGTCCCTGCGGGTAAGACATGCCTAGTGGGAGGGGGCGACACGCAGGACGGGCCGTCTCACGTTCGCCATCGGCGTACTGGCGAGTGGGGTAACTGCCTGGCCTGCGGGAACATCGTCTCGCACCATCGGGTTGGAGCAGATGTCGGCGTTCGGGGTCAGGAGGCCATCGACGGTGTCGGCAGTTGGAATGAGCGGTCCCCGCTTGCGGGACTAAGCTGCGGAAGGACAGGGAGGGGAAGTTCCCCCCACTGCCTGACCGCTCTGAGGAGCGATTAACGATGTTCGAGAGGTTCACCGACCGCGCGCGGCGGGTTGTCGTCCTGGCTCAGGAAGAAGCCCGGATGCTCAACCACAACTACATCGGCACCGAGCACATCCTCCTGGGTCTCATCCACGAGGGCGAAGGTGTCGCCGCTAAGGCCCTGGAGAGCCTCGGCATTTCGCTTGAGGCGGTCCGCCAGCAGGTGGAGGAGATCATCGGTCAGGGCCAGCAGGCCCCGTCCGGGCACATCCCCTTCACCCCCCGTGCCAAGAAGGTCCTGGAGCTGTCGCTCCGCGAGGCCCTTCAGCTGGGCCACAACTACATCGGCACGGAGCACATCCTGCTCGGCCTGATCCGTGAGGGCGAGGGCGTCGCCGCCCAGGTCCTGGTCAAGCTGGGCGCAGACCTCAACCGCGTGCGGCAGCAGGTGATCCAGCTGCTCTCCGGTTACCAGGGCAAGGAGACCGCCACCGCCGGCGGCCCTGCGGAGGGCACCCCCTCGACGTCCCTGGTCCTCGACCAGTTCGGCCGGAACCTCACCCAGGCCGCTCGTGAGTCCAAGCTCGACCCGGTCATCGGGCGCGAGAAGGAGATCGAGCGGGTCATGCAGGTGCTCTCCCGCCGTACGAAGAACAACCCGGTGCTGATCGGTGAGCCCGGCGTCGGCAAGACCGCCGTCGTCGAGGGCCTCGCCCAGGCCATCGTCAAGGGCGAGGTGCCCGAGACGCTCAAGGACAAGCACCTCTACACGCTGGACCTCGGCGCCCTGGTCGCCGGCTCCCGCTACCGCGGTGACTTCGAGGAGCGCCTGAAGAAGGTGCTCAAGGAGATCCGCACCCGCGGCGACATCATCCTGTTCATCGACGAGCTGCACACGCTGGTTGGTGCGGGTGCCGCCGAGGGTGCCATCGACGCCGCTTCGATCCTGAAGCCGATGCTGGCCCGCGGTGAGCTGCAGACCATCGGTGCGACCACGCTGGACGAGTACCGCAAGCACCTGGAGAAGGACGCGGCCCTGGAGCGCCGCTTCCAGCCCATCCAGGTCGCCGAGCCGTCCCTGCCGCACACGATCGAGATCCTCAAGGGTCTCCGTGACCGGTACGAGGCCCACCACCGCGTCTCCATCACCGACGAGGCGCTGGTCCAGGCCGCCACCCTGGCCGACCGGTACATCTCGGACCGCTTCCTGCCGGACAAGGCGATCGACCTGATCGACGAGGCCGGTTCCCGGATGCGTATCCGCCGGATGACCGCGCCGCCGGACCTGCGCGAGTTCGACGAGAAGATCGCCGGCGTCCGCCGCGACAAGGAGTCCGCGATCGACTCGCAGGACTTCGAGAAGGCCGCCTCGCTGCGCGACAAGGAGAAGCAGCTCCTGGCCGCCAAGGCGAAGCGGGAGAAGGAGTGGAAGGCCGGCGACATGGACGTCGTCGCCGAGGTCGACGGCGAGCTGATCGCCGAGGTCCTCGCCACGGCCACCGGCATCCCGGTCTTCAAGCTGACCGAGGAGGAGTCCAGCCGCCTGCTCCGCATGGAGGAGGAGCTGCACAAGCGGGTCATCGGCCAGACCGACGCCGTCAAGGCGCTGTCGAAGGCGATCCGCCGTACGCGTGCGGGCCTGAAGGACCCGAAGCGTCCGGGTGGTTCGTTCATCTTCGCCGGCCCGTCCGGTGTCGGTAAGACCGAGCTGTCCAAGGCGCTCGCCGAGTTCCTCTTCGGTGACGAGGACGCGCTGATCTCCCTCGACATGTCGGAGTTCAGCGAGAAGCACACGGTGTCGCGTCTCTTCGGTTCGCCCCCCGGCTACGTGGGCTACGAAGAGGGCGGCCAGCTGACCGAGAAGGTCCGCCGCAAGCCGTTCTCCGTCGTCCTCTTCGACGAGGTCGAGAAGGCCCACCCGGACATCTTCAACTCGCTGCTGCAGATCCTGGAGGACGGTCGCCTGACCGACTCCCAGGGCCGGGTCGTGGACTTCAAGAACACGGTCATCATCATGACGACCAACCTCGGCACCCGGGACATCTCCAAGGGCTTCAACCTCGGCTTCGCGGCCGCGGGTGACACGAAGACCAACTACGAGCGCATGAAGAACAAGGTGTCGGACGAGCTGAAGCAGCACTTCCGCCCCGAGTTCCTCAACCGCGTCGACGACGTGGTCGTCTTCCCGCAGCTGACGCAGGAGGACATCCTGCGGATCGTCGACCTGATGGTCGGCAAGGTGGACGAGCGCCTGAAGGACCGGGACATGGGCATCGAGCTGTCCCAGTCCGCCAAGGAGCTGCTGTCCAAGAAGGGTTACGACCCGGTGCTGGGCGCCCGGCCGCTGCGCCGTACGATCCAGCGCGAGATCGAGGACACGCTCTCGGAGAAGATCCTCTTCGGCGAGCTGCGCCCCGGTCACATCGTGGTCGTGGACACCGAGGGCGAGGGCGACGCCCAGACCTTCACCTTCCGGGGTGAGGAGAAGTCGGCGCTTCCCGACGTCCCGCCGATCGAGCAGGCGGCCGGCGGTGCCGGGCCGAACCTGAGCAAGGACGCGTAAGCGTCACGGCCGAGCGGCCAGGGAAAGGGGCCGGTGCTTTCGGGCACCGGCCCCTTTCGCATGCCCGGAAGCGGTCTACGACAACTGCCCGTCGTAGTCCGGCAGTTTGAACGTCTTCTCGGCGTGGCCGCCCGAGAGGTCGGTGGCGCTGTTACCGATGTTCGCGATGATCGTGTAGCCCTGGTTCTCGATGTCGACGCGCTGGGCGGTCTTGTAGGCGGCGACGTCCTTGAAGAGGTCGAACAGGCCGCGGACGTGGAGCCCGGAGACGTCGTAGCCGTCGTGTTCGAGGTTGTACTCGGTGGGCCAGTACAGGACGCCTGGGCGGGCGGTGACGAAGAAGAGCCGGACGTCGTGTCCCTGGGCGTACCGGGCGACGTCCAGGACGGGCTTGTTGGCCGGCTGCGGGTAGCTGAAGCCGTAGTCGGTCTCCAGCGTGGTGTTGTCGATGTCGAAGACGATCGCCTGCTTCTCGCCCGGCGCGGCGGCGGCGATGCGGCCCTTCAGATACGGCAGGGCCTGGTCCATCACCGCCTGGCAGTCCTGCTGCCAGGTGGTGTAGTCGGCCTTCGTGGAGGAGCTGCTGGTGGTCGCGGCCTCGGCCGGGGCGGCCGTCGCGGCCAGGGCGGCCACGGAGACGGCGGTCACGGATATGCGGCGCGTCCAGGGGCGTCTGGTCATCGGGTGGGGGTCCTCTCACGTCCGTACACGTGCCTGAATGTCAGGGGCATGATCTTTGGTGAGGGTGGCGCGAGGGGAACCGTAGGGTTACTGGACGGTAGGTGCCTAGAGGCCTGCATCACATTTCCGGGGCGGTCGATGTGAGCCGCCGGTGATAAGCCGCACAGGCGAAATGTCCGGTACTAGCCCTGATAGTGGGATCTGCTGGATGGACAAAACGGACTAAATAGGGACCTTCATTGCGGAAGCTCGCGGGAAAGAACCACGTCGTCAGGGGCGTGCGAAGCGAGGGGCGGGGTGTCAAGAAAGGAGTTGGCTTCACGGTCATCTACTAGTCGATGCCGTAGATGGGGCATTTTGGGCGAGATGGGGCGCTCGGTTACCAAGGGATGGCCGCACCGGTGAACGTCTGTCCGCCGGGTGGCCGACCTGCTCCCGAGTTCACGAGGTTTCGATGTTCCAGCGCGTCACGTCCCGCTCTTCCCGTACGTCTTCGCTCCGCAACCGCGTGGCCGTCCTGGCTGCCGGCATCGGCGCCACGGCCGTGCTGGGGACCGGGATCGCGAGCGCCGCGGCACCGTCCGCTGCCTCCTGGGTCGACCCGGTGAAGAAGTACACGCTCTCCGCGAGCTTCGCCCAGGCCGGCGGCCACTGGGTCGCCAAGCACAGCGGCCAGGACTTCGCCGTGCCGACCGGCACCGAGGTTGTCGCCGCGCACGGCGGCACCGTCGTCAAGGCGGGCCCCAACGGTGCCGGCGACGGCCCCGCGTACGGCAACGCCATCGTCGTCAAGCACGGCAACGGCACCTACTCGCAGTACGCGCACCTGTCCCGGGTCGACGTCAAGATCGGCCAGATCGTCAAGACCGGCCAGCACATCGCCCTGTCCGGCTCCACCGGCAACTCCACCGGTCCGCACCTGCACTTCGAGATCCGCACCACCCCGAACTACGGCTCGGCCGTCGACCCGGTCGCGTTCCTGCACGCCAAGGGTGTGAAGGTCTGACCTAGTCCGTCCCGTGGGTGCGCTCGTGCGCCTGCGTGACCAGGTCCATGGCGACCTCGAGAACGGCCGCGCGCCGCTTCTCGAGGTCGTCTTCCAGGTCCTGCATCACGAACATCCCGGCGTGCAGCGTGAACATCGCGCTGACGCAGCGGACCTGCTCCACGAGCGGCGCCTCGGGGTCGATGAGGATGTCCCTGAAGCCGCGCAGCCGGTCCTTGAAGGTCTCACCGATGCGCAGTTCCCGCACGGTCGCCTGGTTCTCCTGCATGAAGCGGAAGAGCGGTGCCGCACCGGCCAGCGCCTCGCTGTAGCGGCGGATGATGTCCTGTTTCGTCTCCAGGGTGTGCGGCTGCTCCCGGCCCCACTCGATCAGGTCCTCTATCGGTTTCGTCAGGTCCTTGAAGAGGCTGACGATGATCTCTTCCTTCGTCTTGAAGTGGTAGTACAGGGCCGCCTTGGTGACGTCGAGACGCTCGGCGATCTCGCGCAGGGAGGTCTTCTCGTACCCCTGCTCCGCGAAGAGTTCGAGGGCCACGTCCTGGATGCGCTGGCGGGTGTTGCCGCGGCGCTGCTGCTTGGTGCCGTCCATGGTGCCGCCCATCCTCGTACTCCTCGCGCTTCCGCGGAAACTTACTTGACGCCCGGCTAGTTGCGGGGCTACCTTCCCAGTGTAGTGAACTAGCCGGGCGGCAAGTAAGTAACCGTCGCAGGGGGAGTTGGGGAAGAGATGGCGGACGCGGTCCAAGGCGTCACGGAGAGCAAACAGGGCAAGAGCGTGCGGGTCGTGGTGCTCGCGCTCATGATCGCGATGATGCTCGCGATGCTGGACAACATGATCGTCGGTACCGCCATGCCGACGATCGTCGGGGAGCTGGGCGGCCTGGAACACCTGTCCTGGGTGGTCACCGGGTACATCCTGGCCACCGCGGCCTCGACCCCGGTCTGGGGCAAGGTCGGGGACATGTACGGGCGCAAGGGCGCCTTCCTCACCTCGATCGTGCTCTTCCTGATCGGCTCGGTGCTGAGCGGCATGGCCCAGGACATGGGCCAGCTGATCGGGTTCCGGGCCGTTCAGGGGCTCGGGGCCGGGGGTCTGATCGTCGGAGTCATGGCGATCATCGGCGACCTCGTACCGCCGCGGGAGCGCGGGAAGTACCAGGGCATGATGGCCGGCGTCATGGCGCTGGCGATGATCGGCGGCCCGCTGGTCGGCGGCACCATCACCGACAACTGGGGCTGGCGCTGGACCTTCTACATCAACCTGCCGCTCGGCGCGGTCGCGCTCGCACTGGTCGCCGCCGTACTGCACCTGCCCAAGAAGCGCGCCGAGGCGGGCATCGACTACCTCGGTGTCGTGCTGCTGACCGTCGGCATCACCTCCATCGTCCTGGTCACCACCTGGGGCGGCACCGAGTACGCCTGGACCTCCGCGCGGATCATGGAGCTGATCGGCATCGGTGTGGCCACGCTGGTCGGGTTCGTGTTCTGGCAGACCAGGGCCGCCGACCCGGTCCTGCCGCTGCACATCTTCCAGAGCCGCAACTTCACCCTGATGACGATCATCGCCTTCATCGCCGGGTTCGTGATGTACGGGGCCACGCTGTTCCTGCCGCTGTACCAGCAGGCGGTGCAGGGGGCCTCCGCGACCAACTCCGGTCTGCTGCTCCTGCCGATGCTCGGCGCGATGCTCGTGACCTCGATGATCGCCGGCCGGGTCACCACCAACAGCGGCCGCTACAAGGTCTTCCCGCTCGCCGGCGGTGTCCTGATGATCGCCGGTCTGTACCTGCTGTCGCTGATGGACACGGACACGAACCGGCTGACCTCCGGCATCTACATGGCCGTGCTCGGCGCGGGCATGGGCTGCCTGATGCAGATCACCATGCTGGTGGCGCAGAACAGCGTGGAGATGAAGGACATGGGCGTCGCGTCCTCGTCCGCGACCCTGTTCCGTACGCTCGGCTCCTCCTTCGGTGTGGCCATCATGGGCGCGCTGTTCAACCACCGGGTCCAGGACGTCATGGCCGAGAAGGCCGGCGCGTCGGGTGCGAGCATGACCCGGAACTCGGCGCAGCTGGACAAGGAGAGCCTCGAGAAGCTGCCGGAGGTGGCACGGCAGGCGTACCAGCACGCGGTGTCCGCCGGTATCCACTCGGCGTTCCTGCTGGGCGCGGTGGTCTCGGCGCTGGTGCTGGTCGCGGGGCTGTTCGTCAAGGAGGTGCCGCTGCGCAGCGGGCCGCAGCAGCAGGCTCCTGCGGAGGACGGCGACGAGATGGCTCCGGCCCCCGTCGTCGAGGCCGTCTGACCGTCCGGCCCACACCCTCGGCCGAAGGCCCCCTGGCGTCCGCTCGGGGGCCTTCGGCCTTGCCGCCCGCCGCGGTTGTTCCCGCCGGTCGGCAGCGATGTCAGTGGCCCGTGTCACCATCGGACCCATGGACAAGATCCGCCGGTTGCGCCTGGCCAAGGACGCGATGGACCGGGACTGGGCCGACCCGGGCCTCGACCTGGACGCGCTGGCGGCACACGCCGGGTACTCGCGATACCACTTCCTGCGCGCCTTCAAGGACGTCTACGGCGAGACGCCCGGCCAGTATCTGACCCACCGGCGGATCGAGCGGGCCGAGGAGATGCTGCGCGGCGCCAACCTCACCGTGACCGAGATCTGCACGCTGGTCGGCTTCAGCAGCCTCGGCACGTTCTCCGCCCGCTTCAAGGCCCGTACGGGGCTCACCCCGAGCGAGTACCGCACGCGGCACGTGGGCCGCGGCGCCTCCCTCATACCCGGTTGCTACGCCATGCTCTGGGCCGGCGGCTTCAACACCGCAACGTCGAAGAAGCGTGCCGAGCCCGGCCCTGCCTACGGTGACGAGCGGGAACAGCAGCCTCGCGACAGGAGAGCGGAGCCATGATCAAGGGCCTGGGCATCACCACCGTATGGACCACCGACCAGCAGCGGACGAAGGCGTTCTTCACCGAGAAGCTGGACTTCGAGGTGCGCAGCGACCTCGCCATGGGCGACATGCGCTGGGTCACCGTCGGCGCCAAGGACCAGCCCGGTGTGGAGCTGGCGCTGATGAGCCTGGACGGTCCGGGGCTGGACCCCGAGTCCGCGAAGGCGCTGAGGAAGCTGGTCGCCAAGGGGGTGCTGGGGGCCGGTGCGTTCCGTACGGACGACTGCCGGGGCGACTACGAGACCTTCAGGGCGCGGGGCGTGGAGTTCCTCCAGGAGCCGCAGGAGCGGCCGTACGGCATCGAGGCGATCTTCCGCGACGACAACGGCAACTGGTACTCGCTGACCGAGCGCAGCGACGAGCTGGACCTCTCGAAGGACTGGGCCTGAGCCAAGGGCCGGTCACGGGCTCGGTCGGCGTCCGCTGAAGCGCTCAGCTGAAAAGGCTCGGCTGAAAGCGCTCAGCCGGTGCCGCCGGAGAGGGGCATCATCGGGTAGCTGCCGGTGTTCGTCGGGGCGTGTTCCGGAAGCCACAGGACGGCCACCGCGCCCTCCGCGCGCACGCCGGCGGGGGCTCCGGCGGGGCCCACGTTGCGGAACGTCAGACGGGCGCCCAGCACCCGGGCCTGGCCGGCCGCGATGGTCAGGCCCAGGCCGTGGCCCTGCCCGGCACGGTCCTTGCTGCCGGTGCGGAACCGGCTCGGGCCCTCGGCGAGCAACTCCTCGGGGAAGCCGGGCCCGTGGTCGCGGATCCGGATGACCCGCCCCTCGACGGTCACCTCGATCGGCGGCCGGCCGTGCCGGGCCGCGTTGGCGAGCAGGTTGAACAGCACCCGCTCCAGCCGCCGCGGGTCGGTGGTGACCTCCGACTCGTGCACCACCCGCACGACGATGTCCGGATCCTTGGCGGCCACCCGCCGGGCGACGAACTCGCCGAGCACGAGGTCCTGCAACTCGGCCCGCTCGGAGGCCCCGTCGAGGCGGGCGACCTCCAGGACGTCCTCGACGAGCGTGCGCATGGCCTTGGCCCGGTCCAGGACCAGTTCGGTCGGCCGGCCGGGGGGCAGGAGTTCGGCGGCGGTCAGCAGGCCCGTCACCGGGGTGCGCAGCTCGTGCGCGATGTCGGCGGTGACCCGCCGCTCGGCCTCGATGCGCTGCCGCAGCGCGTCCGCCATGGCGTCCACCGCGCGCGCGAGATCGTCGGTCTCGTCCCGTACGACCCCGCCGATGGCCTCCCGCACCCGCACCTCGGTCTCGCCCTTGGCGACCTGGTTCGCGGCGGCCGCCGCCTTGCGCAGCCGCCGGGACAGCTGCCCGCCGATCAGCACACCGAGCGCGCTGCCGCCCAGCACGACCGCGACGGAGCCGATGACCAGGGCCTGGTCGAGGTCCTTCATCACATCGGTGGAGCGGTCCGGCAGGTGGCTGTGCAGGGACAGCACATGCCCGTCCTTGACCGGCACGGCCGCCCAGATGTCCGGTACCCCGCCGTGGTCGCTGACGTCGCTGGCCCGGCGGCCCTGTTCGACCTTCTCGCGCAGCGCGGCCGGCAGCTCGGGGTCGTCGACCTTGATGTTGGGGAAGTTCGGCCCGCGCTTCTGCTCGTAGTTGCGCTGGGCGATCTGGACCCGCTGGTTGGCCAGGTCGCGCGCGTTGTCCAGCATCGAGACCCGGGCCGCGTTGTGCACGACCAGGCTGAGCGCTATCGCCACCAGCCCCGCCACCAGCGCGATCGCCGCGCTGAGCTTCCATCTGAGCCCGGTCCTGAGCCCCGCCCGCTCCATGCGCCGTACCGGTCGCCGAAGGATCCCCCGCATGTCCGCCCCGTTCAGGCCTTCAACTTGTAGCCGAAGCCGCGGACCGTCTCGATCCGGTCCTGGCCGATCTTCTGGCGCAGCCGCTGCACATGCACGTCGACGACCCGGGTGTCCCCGCCCCAGCCGTAGTCCCACACGCGCTCCAGCAGCTTGTCGCGGGAGAGCACGGTGCCCGGCGCGGAGGAGAACTCCAGCAGCAGCCGCATCTCGGTCGGGGTGAGCGCCACCGGCTGTCCGGCCCGGCGCACCTCCATGCCCTCGGTGTCGATCTCCAGATCGCCGAAGCTCAGGGTGCCGCCGTTCACCGCGGAGGCGGACCCCTCCTGCTGCGCGGCCCCCAGGGCGTGCCCGAAGCGGCGCAGCACCGCGCGGATCCGCGCGACCAGGACGGCGCCGTCGAACGGCTTGGTCACATAGTCGTCGGCGCCCGCCTCCAGGCCGAGGACGACGTCGATGGAGTCGGCACGCGCCGACAGCATGATCACGGGAACGGTCGACTCGTCCCGGATGCGACGGCAGAGGCTGACGCCGTCCAGACCGGGGACCATGACGTCCAGGAGCGCGATGTCGGGGCGGTTCGCCCGGAACGCCTCCAGGCCCGACAGCCCGTCGGGCATCGCGGTGACCGCGAAGCCGTCCCGCTCCAGGGCGAGCTGGGTGGCCTCGCGGATGACGTCGTCGTCCTCGACGAACAGGACGTGGGTCTGGTCTGCCATCCGGTGCTCTCTGTCCTCGGGGTGTGCGTGGGGGTCAGTTGTCGGGCGCGGGCGTCGCGTCGCCGCCGACCTTGCTGTAGTCGGTCTCGTGGCTGCTCATCCGGGCGAACCGGCCCGCTCTCCACCGGTACGTGATCACGGTCTCCCTGGACGGGTTCGAGACCGGATCGTCGGTGTCGTACACCTGCTTGGTCACGGTCAGGTCGGTGCCGTCGATCTCCGAGTAGACCGGCGACTCCTCCGCCTTGAACACATTCCTGTACGTGCCTCCGACGTCCCGGTACACGTACGTGCCGATGCCCACCCAGTCGCCGCAGGTCACCACGTTGACGACGACGTCGTCGACGGATCCGCCGGTCAGGTCGCCGTAGGAGACGTCGACCGGGTAGTCGTCGCCGCTGCACGGCTTCAGCTCCCGCTTCACCGTCGCGGAGACCGTCGGGTCCTTCTTGACCAGCCCGACCGCGTCCACCCGCCGGTGGCTGCCGGAGGGGCTCGGGCTGGGCGAGGCGATGGCTCCCGCCACCGCCGACGCGTGGGCCGGGCCCTCGTCCCTGGCCCCCGTGCCCCCCGTGCCGCACGCGGCGACGAAAAGGCTGAGGGCGGTGATCGAGGCCACCGCCGCGATCACCGCCAATGAACTGCCTCGGACCTGGTCAGGCCCGGCCCAGGTCAGGCCGCGCAACGCTCCCGCTCCTCACGCTCCAGCGCGCGTGCGTCCAGATCGCGGGCCTCCAGCTCCTCGCGGAGCCGGGCGAGCGCCCGGTGCAGCGTGCTCTTGACCGTACCGGCCGACATGCCGAGGGCGGCGGCCGTCTCCTCCGTGGACATCTGCTCCCAGTGTCGCAGCACCACGACACTGCGCTGCTTCGGTGCGAGCACTTTCATGATGTCCATCAACAGGGCCCGGTCGGCGTGCTGCTCGGTGGAGTCCTCCACGGAGGCGTCCGGCAGCTGCTCGGTCGGGACCTCCTCCAGCTTGCGCGCCCGCCACCACTCGGTGCGGGTGTTGATCATGACGCGACGCAGGTAGGCGTCGGCGAGCCGCTTGTCGGCGATGCCCTCCCAGCGGCCGTACGTCCGCACGAGCGCGGTCTGCAGCAGGTCCTGGGCGTCGACGGGGTCGGGTACCAGTCGGCGTGCGCTGCGCAGCAGCGCGTCCTGCCGGGTGCGGACGTACTCCTCGAATTCGAGCACCTCACCCTGCGCCATGATCAACCGCCTCCGTTCCCCGTCGGCTCCGGCTCGCGCCCGAAGCCCTGCTGTCCCCGTGCCGCGTGGTCTGCCGGGCACGGAAATGAAGCTACGGAGCGGTTGTCACGGGGCTGTGCGGACCAGCCTGCGGCTAGCAATCGGCTATCCGTCGGTTGTGTAACGGAAGGAGGAACGGGGTAGGGCGAACGGTCGTTATGTCCGCTTATGGTGTGCTTTGTTGGCCCGGACGTCTGGTAACGGGCCCCCGGCGACCGTCACTTGGCCGGCCGCCGGCCGTCACACGGCCACCCGTCAGCCGAGCGGCAGCCGGTACAGACTGCCCGGCAGCGGCTCCACCAGACCGTCCGCGACCAGTCCGTCGAGCGCGCGGGCGCGCTGCACCGGCTCGTGCCACACCCGGTCCAGCACCGCCTGCGGCACCGGCGCGTGCGCCTCCCGCAGCACGGCGAGCAGCTTGCCGCGCACCTGCCGGTCCGTGCCGGCGTACGTCTGCCCACGCCGGGGCGGCCCCGCGTGCTCCGGCTTGCCCGCGAGCCGCCAGGCGCACTGCGCGGCGATCGGGCACCGCTGGCAGCCCTCGTTCTTCGCCGTGCACACCAGCGCGCCCAGTTCCATGGAGGCGGCGGCCCACCGGGCGGCGGTCCGCTCGTCCTCCGGCAGCAGTTCCCGGGCCAGACGCCGTTCGGCGGCGGTGGTCGCGTTCGGCGGGTACTGCACACCGCTCACCGCCCGCGCGAAGACCCTGCGGACATTGGTGTCCAGGACCGGATACCGCTGCCCGTACGCGAAGGAGGCGACGGCCGCGGCCGTGTACTCACCGATCCCGGGCAACGCCAGCAGCTGTGCGTGATCCGTCGGTACGTCCCCGCCGTGCCGTTCCGTTATGGCGGTCGCGGCGCCGTGCAGCCGCAGGGCCCGGCGCGGGTAGCCGAGCCGGCCCCAGGCGCGCACCGCCTCGCCCGGAGCCTCCTTCGCGAGGTCGGCGGGGCGCGGCCAGCGGGCCAGCCACTGCTCATAGACGGGCAGGACCCGGCTGACCGGGGTCTGCTGGAGCATGAACTCGCTGACCATCACACCCCACGGGCCCGCCTCCGGGCGGCGCCAGGGGAGGTCGCGGGCGTGGGCGTCGAACCAGGCGATCACGGGGGCGTGAAGCTTCTCAGTCATGGCCTTCCGATCCTGCCACGGCTTGGCGGGCCGGGTGGGTGACCGCGCGGTCACCGAGCGTGGCGGTGAGTGAAGAAGCATGCGGTTGACGGCAGTTACCAAGATGATGATCCGGAAAAGTTGGTGTGCGCGCGGCGGGTGGGGCGGGCAAGCGTCGCGATCTCTCGTACAGTTTGCGCCGTGGGATCTCTGCGCAATCCGGTCGGGCCGCTTCCCTCCACCATCTACTGGCGTCGGAGGGTCGTACTGCTGTCCGCGGTCGCCCTGTTGGCGCTCCTGATCACGTGGATCGTCACCGCCGGCGGCGGGGGCGGGAAGAAGAACGCCGACGGATCCGACGGCAAGAACCCCACGCACACCATCACGCCGGGGCCGAGCCCGTCCGGTTCCGCGATCAGCCAACGCCCGGGCGGACGCGACGAGTCGGGCGGCGGAGACTCCGGTGGCAGCGGTTCCGCCTCCGGCGGCACCGGCGGCTCGGGCGACGGCTCATCGGGGTCTGCCGGCCCGTCCGGGTCCGCCGGGGCGGGCGGTGGCTCGGGATCGGGCTCCGGAGGCGGCGACGTCGGTACGGCAGACACGATCCCGGCGTCCTCCACGCTGTCCGACTGCACCTCCAGCGCGGTGACGTTCGGCCTGCGCAGCCTGCACAACTCCTACTCGCCGGACCAGACGCCGACCTTCGAACTCACCGTGAAGAACGCGTCCTCCGTCGACTGCAAGGTCGACCTCGGGCCGAAGAGCGCGGTGCTGACGATCACGCCGGCGGACGGGGACGACGCGTTCTGGTCGTCGGCCGACTGCCCCAAGGGCGCGGGGAGCCTGGTGTACCGGGTGCCGGCAGGGCAGAGCATCACGTACGCGGTGAAGTGGGACCGCAAGCCGAGCGCTCCGCAGTGCGCGACGCCCGCCGGGGGTTCGGCGAAGGCCGGTACGTACCTGTTGGAGGCCAAGACGCCGGGCTTCGCGAAGGCGCAGACGTCGTTCGTGCTGTCGGCGGACTGACGGGACCGACCGGACTGACGATTGCCCGCGGTTGCGGGAGCGCCCCGAAGGCGCCGGTGGACCTGCGCGATGAGCCCCCACGGGCCCGCGGCCGCCACAGCTCGCGGTGCCCGAGCCGGTAGGCGCCCGCCCCGAACTCAGACGTACCGCTCCAGGATGGAGGACTCGGCCAGGCGCGACAGGCCCTCCCGTACGCTCCTCGCCCGCGCCTCCCCCACGCCGTCCACGGTCTGCAGGTCGTCCACACTCGCGGCGAGCAGCTTCTGCAGCCCGCCGAAGTGTTCCACCAGGCGGTCGATGATCGCGCCCGGAAGGCGCGGAACCTTCGCGAGGAGCCGGAAACCCCGCGGGGACACCGCCGAGTCGAGGGTCTCGGGAGAGCCGGTGTAGCCGAGCGCCCGCGCCACCGTGCCGAGTTCGAGCAGCTCCGCGTGGGTCAGGGCGTCCAGCTCGGACAGCGCCTCCTCGACCGTGCGGGAGCGCTTCGCCGTCGGCTCGGGGACATAGTCCCGGACGACCAGCTCGCGGTCGGGCTCGACCCCGGCGATCAACTCCTCCAGCTGGAGGGCGAGAAGACGCCCGTCGGTGCCCAGTTCGACCACGTATTCGGCGATTTCGGTGGCGATGCGGCGGACCATCTCCAGGCGCTGCGCGACCGCGGACACGTCCCGGACCGTCACCAGGTCCTCGATCTCCAGCGCCGACAGCGTGCCCGCGACCTCGTCCAGGCGGAGCTTGTACCGCTCCAGCGTGGCCAGGGCCTGGTTCGCGCGGGAGAGGATCGCGGCGGAGTCCTCCAGGACACGGCGCTGACCGTCCACGTACAGGGCGATCAGCCGCATCGACTGGGAGACGGAGACCACCGGGAAGCCGACCTGCTTGCTCACCCGGTCCGCCGTGCGGTGCCGCGTGCCCGTCTCCTCGGTGGGGATCGTCGGGTCCGGCACCAGCTGGACACCGGCGCGCAGGATCTTCGACAGGTCCGACGACAGCACGATGCCGCCGTCCAGCTTGCACAGCTCCCGCAGCCGGGTGGCCGTGAACTCGACGTCCAGGACGAAACCGCCCGTGCACATCGCCTCGACCGTCTTGTCGGAGCCGAGGACGATGAGGCCGCCGGTGTTGCCACGGAGGACCCGCTCCAGGCCGTCGCGCAGGGCGGTGCCCGGAGCCACGGCGCTCAGCGAGGCGCGCATCAGGCCATCGGAACCGGCACTCCCACCGGACTTTCCGGGAGCTGCTGCCCGGTCGTTGGCTGCCACTGCACTCCTCCGGTCGCAGGTTCTGACGCGCTCCCGGCCCGCACTCGGTTCGTACGGACGGGCGAGACCTGCGCAAAGTCTACCGGCGCTCTTCCGCCTCCCGCGGGGCCTCTCGGCGACGGGAGCGCGGCAGCACCCGGAGCGCGTCCCCCATGTCGGCGACTTCCAGGACCTTCATGCCGGCCGGCACCTTGCCCGGATCGGTCGGCACGAGCGCGTGCGTGAAGCCCAGCCGATGCGCCTCGGCGAGCCTGCGCTGCACGCCCGTGACCCGTCTGACCTCGCCCGCGAGGCCCACCTCGCCGATCGCCACCAGGTTCTTCGGCAGCGGGGTGTCACTGGCGGCGGAGGCGAGCGCCAGGGCGATGGCGAGGTCGGCGGCCGGTTCCGACAGCTTCACGCCGCCGACCGTCGCGGAGTAGATGTCCCGCTTGCCGAGCGCGCTGATCCGGCCCCGCTGCTCCAGGACAGCCAGCATCATCGACACGCGCGAGGTCTCCAGGCCCGAGGTGGTGCGGCGCGGGGAGGGGATCTGGGAGTCGACGGTCAGCGCCTGCACCTCGGCCACCAGCGGGCGGCGGCCCTCCAGGGTGACGGTCAGGCAGGTGCCCGGGACCGGTTCGGCACGGCGTGTCAGGAAAAGTCCGCTGGGGTCCGCGAGGCCCGTGATGCCCTCGTCGTGCAGTTCGAAGCAGCCGACCTCGTCGGTCGCGCCGTAGCGGTTCTTCACGCCCCGCACCAGGCGCAGGCGCGCGTGGCGGTCGCCCTCGAAGTGCAGGACGACGTCCACCAGGTGCTCCAGCAGGCGGGGGCCCGCGATGGCGCCGTCCTTGGTGACATGGCCCACCAGGAGCGTGGACATGCCGCGTTCCTTGGAGGCGCGGATGAGGGCGCCGGCGACCTCCCGGACCTGGGCCATGCCGCCGGGTGCGCCCTCGATCTCCGGGGAGGCCACCGTCTGCACGGAGTCCAGGATCAGAAGGGACGGCTTGACCTCGTCCAAGTGGCCGAGGACGGCGGACAGATCGGTCTCGGCGGCCAGATACAGATGGTCGTCGAGGGCGCCGATGCGGTCGGCGCGCAGCCGCACCTGGCTCGCCGACTCCTCACCGGTGACATACAGGGTGCGGTGCTCGGAGGAGGCGGACTTGGCGGCCACGTCCAGCAGCAGGGTGGACTTGCCGACGCCGGGCTCGCCGGCGAGGAGCACCACCGCGCCGGGTACGAGGCCGCCGCCGAGCACCCGGTCCAGCTCGGGCACGCCGGTCGTGCGGGCGGTGGCCTGGCGGCCGTCCACCTGGCCGATGGGCAGCGCGGAGCTGGTCACGCGGCCCGGTGCCGTCGTACGGACCGCGGGCGCGCCGTACTCCTCGACCGTGCCCCAGGCCTGGCATTCCGGGCAGCGGCCGAGCCACTTGGCCGTCTGCCAGCCGCACTCGGTGCAGCGGTAGGACGGGCGGTCCTTGGTGGTCTTGGTACGGGCAGCCATGCGGAAACCGTAGCCCGCGGCACTGACAACGGGACCGGGGGCCGCGTGTGGGTGATCCGGTATCGGCCACCACCCGTCGGGAACCGGCCGCGGAACAAAGGGCTCCTGTCCCCTATTGAGGGATCGTTTCACCCGTACGGATTAAAAGTGCTCAAGGTTCCAGAAGGGGCACTCCGCCGCCGCCTACGGTCGCACGGGTGATGAGCAGCAGCCCGGAGACCACGACCCGCACCACAGGCGCGCACCGGGTGCACCGGGAGGCGCGTGATCGCGCCGCCGCGCGCACCGTCGCCCAGCGGCCGCCGGCGCGCTACGAACCGTACTTGGACGGTCTGTTCACCTACTGTCTGTCGGTGCTGTGCGAGCACGACGCGGCCACCGCGGCCCTCGGTGACGTCCTCGCCCTGGCCGAGCGGCGCGGCCACCGCGTCCCGGAGGCCCCGGCCGACCGCAGGGCCTGGCTGTACGCGCTGGCCCGCTGGGCGTGCCTGCGCAAGCTGGCCGAGGCCAAGCAGAAACGTCAGGCCACCCACGCGGCGGGCCGTACCGCCGCCGGCAGAGCGGTCCCCGAGTCGTCCGTCGACCCCGAGGTCCAGGACCGGCGGCGCCGCGAACTGGCCCTGCTGGCCTGGCCGGAGGCGGCCGGCACGACCCCCGAGCAGCGCGAGGCACTGGAACTCGCCGTCCGCCACCACCTCGCCGCCCATGAGGTCGCCGCCGTCCTCGGCATGCCACCCGCCGCCGCGCGCGAGCTGCTCGCCGCGGCCGCCTGCGAGGTCGAGCGCACCCGCGCGGCCCTCGCCGTCGTCGAGACCGGCGGCTGTCCGAGCGTGGCCCACCTCACCGGGGACAGCCGGCTGGTCCTCAGCACCGCGCTGCGCCGCGAGCTGGTCCGGCACGTCGACGACTGTCCGCGCTGCCGCCGCACCGCCGAGCGCGCCGTCCCCGGCCACTGGCCCGGCGCCACGGTCACTCCGGCCGAGCTGCCCGTCCTGGAGGCCCCCCGTGCGGCCCTGCACACGGCCCTCGCCCACCACGCACGCGTGCGGGGCGCCGCCGCACCCCGCTTCGACCGGCGTGGCTTCCCGATGGACCCCAAGGACCGCGCGGCCCGCCGCGACCGCCTCCGCGCGCGTGCCGTCACGACGACCGTCGTCGCCACGGTCGTCGCTGCCCCCGTGCTCGCCCTGTGGGCCGCCTACCGGGGGGCTCCGGCGGGTGGCGAGGACGGCCACTCCGCCACCGCGCGCGAGGCACAGGGGCCCGACACGCTCGGCACCGATGCGGCGGGCGGCTACGAGAACGCGGGCAACGCCAGCGTGAAGCCCGGGGCCCGGACCGGCAAGAACGGCAAGCCGGACGTCTCCGTGGAGGTCGTGAGCGTCTCCGGCAGCGGTGAGAAGGGCGCCGGCCAGCTCGCGGTCAGCGCGGCCAACGACGGCGACACCACGCTGATCACCCTCACCGCGTCGGGTTCCGCGCCGGTGCGCTGGTCCGCGTCCACCTCGGCGGCCTGGCTCTACTTCAGCCAGTCCTCGGGAACCCTGGAACCCGGCGAGACGTTGACGATCAAGCTGTACGTCGACCATCTGCGCGAGCCCTCCGGCCACTGGCACGCACAGGTGGCGATCTCCCCGGCCGGGGCCGTGGTCACCATCGACGGCTACGGCACCGCGCCGAGCCGCCCCACGCCCCTCCCGTCGTCCGCCGACCCCGACCCGACGCCGTCCAGCACACCCCCCACCGACCCGCCGACCAGCCAGTCCCCGCCGCCCTCCCCTTCACCCACGACCCCCACCGACCCACCGCCGTCCGACTCCCCGACACCCACACCGACACCGAGCGACACCGAGACTCCGAGCCCGTCGGACAGCTAGGGCCCGGAGCGCGAGGGGAAGCGAAGTGCGACGGGAAGCGACGTGCGAAGGGGACGGTACGCAGCAGGCCGTGGCGGCCCGCGGCGGTCGGCAGATCCGTTCCACGCCGGGACGGCCGGAGCGCCGGGCACCAGGACGAAACGCCAGGCAAGCGGTGTCGCGGCGGGGCGAAGGGGCGTTCGTCACCCGGGGCAGTGGAGCGAATCTGCCCTTCAGCCCGCACCGCACCACGCGTCACGGCGGCCACCCCTCGGGCGGCCTGCCTTTCGGTCGGCGTCGTCCCGTGGAGCTACGGCGCCGGATCGGCCGGGTGCGGAGCCACCAGCGGCAGCTGCGACGCCAGGCGCTGTTCGCACAGCTCGACCAGGCGGTCGTAGCCGGCCTTGCCCATCAGCTCGGTCAGCTCGGCCCGGTAGGAGACGTACACCGGCTCGCCCGCGCCGTGCGCCGAGGTCGCCGACGTGCACCACCAGTGCAGGTCGTGGCCGCCCGGACCCCAACCCCGGCGGTCGTACTCGCCGATGGACACCTGCAGCACGCGCGTGTCGTCCGGCCGGTCGATCCAGTCGTACGTCCGCCGGATCGGCAGCTGCCAGCACACGTCCGGTTTGGTCTCCAGCGGCTCCCGGCCCTCCTTCAGGGCGAGGATGTGCAGCGAGCAGCCCATGCCGCCCGCGAATCCGGGACGGTTCTGGAAGATGCAGGACCCCTGGAAGGGCCGCGTCTGCCGGGACCCCTCCTCGTCCTGCGAGACCCACCCGTTCCGCGTGCCCTCGTCGTGGTGCTGCCAGATGTCCGGGGTGAGCCGGGCCACATGCTCGGCGACCCGCTTCTCGTCGTCCTCGTCGGAGAAGTGGGCACCCAGCGTGCAGCACCCGTCGTCCGCGCGGCCCGCCTCGATGCCCTGGCAGCCGCTGCCGAAGATGCAGTTCCAGCGAGAGGTCAGCCATGTCAGATCGCAGCGGAAGACCTGCTCGTCGTCCGCCGGATCAGGGAACTCCACCCAGGCGCGCGCGAAGTCGAGCCCCTTCTCGTCGCTCACCTTCGGCCCCTTGGATGCTTTGGCGCCCTTGCGAACCTTGTCCGCCTTATCCGATTTACCGGAGTTCGCCTTTTTCGTCTTTGGCACCTGTCCAGGGTAAGTGGCCCGGGCCCACTCCGGGGGCCGAGCAGGGACGTTCGGGCAGTAGCGTTCCGTACATGAGACTCGGTGTCCTGGACGTGGGTTCGAACACGGTGCATCTGCTGGTGGTGGACGCCCACCCCGGCGCGTGCCCGCTGCCCGCGCATTCGCACAAGGTCGAACTCCGACTCGCCCAGCTCCTCGACGACAGCGGTGCCATCGGCGACGAAGGCATCGACAAGCTGATCGCCGTCGTACGGGACGCGCTCCAGGCCGCCGAGGACAAGGGCGTCGAAAATGTGCTGCCCTTCGCCACCTCCGCCGTACGGGAGGCCGGCAACGCCGACGACGTCCTCGCGCGCGTGGAGGCCGAGACCGGTGTACGGCTCCAGGTGCTCACCGGCGAGGAAGAGGCCCGGCTCACCTTCCTCGCGGTCCGTCGCTGGTTCGGCTGGTCCGCCGGGAAACTGCTGGTCCTGGACATCGGCGGCGGCTCCCTGGAGATCGCCTACGGCATGGACGAGGAGCCGGACGCGGCCGTCTCCCTCCCGCTGGGCGCAGGCCGCCTCACCGCCGGCCGGCTGCCCGGTGACCCGCCCGATCCGGAGGACGTCCGCGCGCTGCGCCGCCATGTGCGCGCGGAGATCGCCCGCACGGTCGGCGAATTCAGCCGCTTCGGCGCCCCCGACCACGTGGTCGGCACGTCCAAGACCTTCAGGCAGCTCGCCCGCATAGCCGGCGCCGCCCGCAGCGCCGAGGGCCTCTACGTCCAGCGCGAACTCAAGCGCGAGTCCCTGGAGGCCTGGGTCCCGCGGCTGGCCGGCATGACCACGGAACAGCGCTCGGAACTCCCCGGAGTCTCGGACGGCAGGGCGAGCCAGCTCCTCGCCGGCGCCCTGGTGGCCGAGGGCGCGATGGACCTCTTCGGCGTGGAGAGCCTGGAGATATGCCCCTGGGCGCTGCGCGAGGGCGTGATCCTGCGGCGCCTTGATCACATGGGATCCGATTAGCGACCCCGGGGGCGGCGGGGCTGTGGCGCTGTGCGGCTGCGCCGCGCGGGCGCGGGCGCGGGAGACCACCACGCACCCGCCCGCATGGCAAACCTCACAACGGCGAAGAGGTACTCAACACCCTCACGGTCGAACCCCGTAAGGTGACGGACGTGGCTGAACCAAGGGACGTGCGTGTCGCCCTGTCGACGGCCTCCGTGTACCCGGAGTCAACGGCGACCGCCTTCGAGATCGCCGCGCGCCTCGGCTACGACGGCGTCGAGGTCATGGTGTGGACCGACCCGGTCAGCCAGGACATCGAGGCGCTGCGCCGACTGTCGGACTACCACGGCATCCCGATCCTGGCCGTCCACGCCCCCTGCCTGCTGATCACCCAGCGGGTCTGGTCCACCGACCCCTGGGTCAAGCTCCAGCGCGCCCGGGCGGCCGCGGAGAAACTGGGCGCCTCCACCGTCGTCGTGCACCCGCCCTTCCGCTGGCAGCGGCAGTACGCCCGGGACTTCGTCGACGGGATCTGGCGGATGGCGAACGAGACGGACGTACGGTTCGCCGTCGAGAACATGTACCCCTGGCGGTACCGCGACCGCGAGATGCTCGCCTACGCCCCCGACTGGGACGTCACCCAGCACGACTACCGCCACTTCACGATCGACCTCAGCCACACGGCGACGGCCCGCACCGACGCCCTGGACATGATCGACCGCATGGGCGACCGCCTCGGCCACGTCCACCTCGCCGACGGCCGGGGCTCGGCCAAGGACGAGCACCTCGTACCCGGCCGCGGCACCCAGCCCTGCGCCGAGCTGCTGGAGCGCCTCTCCCTCACCGGGTTCGACGGCCATGTCGTCATCGAGGTCAACACCCGGCGGGCGATGTCCGGCGCCGAACGCGAGGCCGACCTCGCCGAGGCCCTGGAATTCACGCGCAAGCACCTGGCCTCGACGGTGCGGGTGCCCCGGCCATGAGCGAGATCACGCCGCCGGCGGCGAACCCCCCGGCGGCGAAGGAGCCCAAGGCGCGTCGCCGTGGCCGGCCCCCGCGCGCCGAGTCCGCCGACACCCGCGACCGCATCCTCACCGCGGCCCGCGAGGAGTTCTCCCAACGCGGGTACGAGAAGACGTCCGTACGCGGGATCGCCAAGGCGGCCGGTGTGGACTCGGCGCTCGTCCACCACTATTTCGGCACCAAGGAACAGGTCTTCGAGGCCGCCGTCGAGGTCGCCTTCGCGCCCGCGCTGGACGCGCCGAACGCGCTGGCCGACGGCCCGCTGGACGGCGTGGGGGAGCGGCTGACCCGCTTCGTCTTCGGCGTCTGGGACAACCCCACGACCCGTACGCCCCTCCTCGCGATCCTCCGGTCCGCCGTGAACAACGAGACCGCCACCGCCGTCTTCCGCCGCCTCGTCGCCGCCCAGCTGCTGCGCCGCATCGCCGCCCAGCTGGACCTGCCGGACGCGGAACTGCGCGCCGAGCTGGCGGCCGCGCAGCTCGTGGGGACGGCGATGATGCGCTACGTGATCAAGCTGGAGCCGCTGGCGTCCGCGGACCTGGAGCAGATCATCGCGCGCGTCGCCCCCGTCGTGCAGGGGCACCTGACAAACCCCTGAGCACGGCGATCCGTGGAACACGCGTCCCGCATTCCGGACAGCCGTGTCCACCGGTTGGAGCGGCGGCGTAGTCTCGGAGGAAGCCAGAACTCTGGCAGATGGTCTTCTGGCAGATGGTCTTAGAAGGAGCGAGCGACGATGCCCGAGCTGAGGTCCCGCACAGTCACCCACGGCCGCAACATGGCGGGCGCCCGCGCCCTTATGCGCGCCTCCGGTGTACCCGGTGCGGACATCGGCCGGAAGCCGATCATCGCCGTCGCGAACTCCTTCACCGAGTTCGTGCCGGGCCACACCCACCTGCAGCCGGTCGGCCGGATCGTCAGCGAGGCGATCAAGGAGGCGGGTGGCATCCCGCGCGAGTTCAACACGATCGCCGTGGACGACGGCATCGCGATGGGCCACGGCGGCATGCTGTACAGCCTCCCCTCCCGCGACCTGATCGCGGACTCGGTGGAGTACATGGTCGAGGCCCACTGCGCCGACGCACTCGTCTGCATCTCCAACTGCGACAAGATCACCCCGGGCATGCTGATGGCCGCCCTTCGGCTGAACATCCCGACGGTCTTCGTCTCCGGCGGCCCCATGGAGTCCGGCCGGGCCACCCTGGTCGACGGCACGGTCCGCACGCTCGACCTGGTCGACGCGATCTCCGACGCCGTGAACGACAAGATCTCGGACGAGGACATCCTCCGTATCGAGGAGAACGCCTGTCCGACCTGCGGCTCGTGTTCCGGCATGTTCACCGCCAACTCGATGAACTGCCTGACCGAGGCCATCGGCCTCTCGCTGCCCGGCAACGGCTCGGTCCTCGCCACCCACACCGCGCGCAAGCAGCTCTACGTCGACGCGGCCCGCACGGTCATGGACCTCACCCGCCGCTACTACGAGCAGGACGACGACACGGTCCTCCCGCTCAACATCGCCACCTTCCAGGCGTTCGAGAACGCCATGGCCCTGGACATCGCGATGGGCGGCTCCACCAACACGATCCTGCACCTGCTGGCCGCGGCCCAGGAGGCGGGCGTCCCCTTCGGCCTGGAGCAGATCGACGCCGTCTCCCGTCGCGTCCCCTGCCTCGCCAAGGTCGCGCCCAACGTGGCCAAGAACCGCACGTACTACATGGAGGACGTGCACCGCGCCGGCGGCATCCCCGCCCTGCTCGGCGAACTGCACCGCGCCGGCCTCCTCAACGAGGACGTCCACGCCGTCCACAGCCCCTCCCTCTCGGACTGGCTGAAGACCTGGGACGTCCGCGGCGGCTCCCCCTCCCCCGAGGCCGTGGAGCTGTGGCACGCGGCCCCCGGCTGCGTCCGCTCCGCCGAGGCGTTCTCCCAGTCCGAGCGCTGGGAGGCCCTGGACGACGACGCCGAGAACGGCTGCATCCGCTCCGTCGAGCACGCGTACTCCAAGGACGGCGGCCTCGCGGTCCTCAGGGGCAACCTGGCGGTCGACGGCTGCGTCGTCAAGACGGCCGGCGTGGACGAGTCGATCTGGACCTTCGAGGGCCCGGCGGTGGTCTGCGAGTCCCAGGAGGAGGCCGTCCAGCGGATCCTCACCCAGGAGGTCAAGGACGGCGACGTCGTCGTCATCCGCTACGAGGGCCCCAAGGGCGGTCCCGGCATGCAGGAGATGCTCTACCCGACCTCGTACCTGAAGGGCCGCGGCCTCGGCAAGACCTGCGCGCTGATCACCGACGGACGCTTCTCCGGCGGCACGTCGGGCCTGTCCATCGGCCACGCCTCCCCCGAAGCGGCCTCCGGCGGCACCATCGCCCTCGTCCAGGACGGCGACCGCATCCGCATCGACATCCCGGGCCGCACCATCGAGCTGCTGGTCGACGAGGCGGAACTCGCGCGCCGCGAGCAGGCTCTGAACGGCGTCTACGCCCCGAAGAACCGCGACCGCAAGGTCTCCGCCGCCCTCCGGGCCTACGCCGCGATGGCGACCAGCGCGGACAAGGGCGCCGTGCGCGATGTGAGCAAGCTGGGCTGACCCGGTACCCGCGAACGGGGCCGCTCCCACCGGGGGCGGCCCCTTCGCCGTCTCACCAGGCCGAGGGGTCCCGCCCGTCCAGGGCGAAGACGGTGCCGTCGGGGGCGGTGGCGTAGACGTGGCGGCCGGTGATCACGGGTTGGGCGGGTGCTCCCGTGACCTCGGTCGCGTTCGCCCCCAGACGTGCCCGGGTCTGCCCGACGAGCGTCCCTTCGGCCGCGTCGACGGCGAGCAGCCGGCCGTCACTGGCGGTGAAACAGACGTGCTCGCCGTCCGCGACCGGCGTCGACCCGCGGCTCACGGACGTCTCCAGACGCCACAGCTGCTTCCCGGTCGTCATGTCCACCGCCTCGAGGAGGCCGCCGGCGGCCAGGAGATGAACGATTTTCCCGCGCACGGTGGCGTGGGCACCGGCGAGCGCCACGGGCAGGGTCACTCGGCGCGTCGCCCCGGAGCCGGGGCTGTAACGGACGACGGCCTTCGTCTCGCCGTAGACGCTGTCCACGGCGAGGAAGAAGACCGAGCCGTCCGCGGCGCCGAAGGGCTTCAGCCGGCCGTCGAGGCGGGCGTCCCACCGGACATCGCCCGTGCGCGGGTCGACGGCGGTCACGCGCGTGCTCGATCCGTCGGCGGCCATGCTGGTCGCGTACGCCAGTGAGGCGCCCTCGAAGGAGGCGAAGGACGGCACGCCCTGCCCCGGGAACGTGCGACGCCACTTGGTGTCACCGGTGGCACCGTCCACCCCGGTGACCGTCCCGTCGGGGCTGCTGAGCAGAGCCGTGCCGCCCACGTACCGGATCATCGTGCCGGCCGGCAGCCGCCGCTTCCAGACGTCCCTGCCGGAGGCGGGGTCGAGCGCGGCCAGCCGCGAGCCACCGCCGGTGTACGGCTGCACCAGACCGCCCGAGACGACCGGCGGCCCGCTCGTGGACTCCGCGGCCACGGAGCGCCGCCACAGCAGCGTTCCGTCGGTGGGGGAGAGGGCGAAGACCACCCCGGGCCGCGCACAGAACAAGGTGTCCAGCGCGGACGAGCATTGAGGCATCCCTGCCCCCTCGCCCACCGGCCCGGCCTGCCAGGCGCTGAAGGCGGCCGCCGCGGTACGAGGGCTGGTCCCCTCGGGCGTTGCGGGGCCGTCCCCGCCGGGGAACTGCACGGAGGCGAACGCACCGGACACGACGAGACCGAGCCCACCGAACACGAGCGCCGCCTTCTTGCCCAGGCGCTCGCGCACCGGCCGCCGGGCACGCTCGCCCGCGCCCTGCTCGCCGCTGGGCTCCCGAGCCGGGTCCTCGCCCGTCCGCTGCGCCGGTATGAACGCCTGGGTGTCGTAGGAGGCCGCCACCGACCGCAGCTCCCGCATCAACTCGTCCGGAGTCGGGCGGTCCGCCGGATCCTTGGCGAGACAGCGCAGCACGAGCGGCCCGAGACTCTCCGGCACGCCGGTCAGATCGGGTTCGTCGTGCACGACCTGGTACGCGACGACGTACGGGCTGTCGGAGTCGAACGGCCCCCGCCCGGTCGCCGCGTGCACCATCACGGACCCGAGCGCGAAGATGTCCGCCGCCGGCCCCACCTCCCGCGGCCGCCGGAACTGCTCGGGCGCCATGAACGGCGGCGTACCGATCAACTTGCCGGTCTCGGTCCGCAGTTCACTGTCCTTGGGCCGGGAGATGCCGAAGTCGATGACCTTCGGCCCGTCCTCGGCGAGCAGGACGTTGCTCGGCTTGAGATCCCGGTGCACGACCCCGACCCGATGGATGTCGCGCAGCGCCTCCGCGAGCCCGGCCATCAGCCGCCGCAACTGCTCCGGAGCCATGGGCCCGTTCCGCTTCACATGCTCGGAAAGGGTCGGCCCGGGAATGAACAACGTGGCCATCCAGGGCCGTTCGGCCTCGGGGTCGGCGTCCACGACGGACGCGGTGAAGGCGCCGCTGACCCGCCGAGCGGCGGCCACCTCCTGCCGGAAACGTCCCCTGAACTCGGGGTCCCTGGCGAACTCGGCGTGTACGACCTTCACCGCGAGCCGCATCCCCGAGGTGCTCCGGGCCAGGTGCACCACACCCATCCCACCGGACCCCAGACACGACTCCAGGCGGTAGTGACCGGCGTACTCGGGAAGTTCCGCTTCCGCGCCCGCTCCGATGTTGCGCTGTGGCGTCATGGACCACCCCCGTGCTGATGTCCGCGCGCGCGACGCACGGAGCCTAGTCGATGACTCGTACGAGACAGAGGCGGCTTGCTAGCGTCTGCGTGCGAGTCGCGCCGGGGTGTTTCATGGCGCGTCGCAAGGGAATCAACGGGACCCCATGGCAGTCATGGGGTCAACGGGGGAGGTTTCACATGTCTGTCGACCGTGCCGAAGGCGTCCACAGCACCGACGAGGCCGAGAGCCTGACGGCGGCGACCACGACCGCGGCCCTGCGCTACTACTCGGTCGCGCCCGGCGTCCGCCTGAACGTCCGCAGCGGCCCGGGCACCAGCTACAACATCCTGTACGCCCTGCCCGAGGGCGCCAAGGTCCCGATCTACTGCCAGACGCCGGGCACGACGGTGACCGGCCCGTACGGCACCACGAAGATCTGGGACAACATCGACAACGGCGAGTACGTCTCCGACGCCTACGTCCAGACGGGCAGCGACGGCTACATCGCGGCGCGCTGCTCCCTCTGACCGCCCGCCGGGCCGGGCCCCCTGAGGAGCCGGCACCCCCTCGGGGTCCGCATCCCGGGGGAGCCCGCACTGCCTGGGGGCCCGCATCCCCCGGGAAGCTCGCTGGGGGCCCGCACCCGCTGGGGGGTCCGTCTCCGCCCGGCGCCATAATCGTCCCGTGAGCGACGAAACCGGCACCCCGGACACCCCGGCGGGCTCCCCAGGCGGCGCAGCCCTAAGCGGCGGTCCCCGCCCGGAGCCCCTGCGCTTCTTCGGCACCTCCTGGGTGCACCACGACAACGGCTACGCGGCCCGCCGCGCCGGCGTCGCCGTCGGCTCCCTGGCCGCGGCCGTCGTCTCCTGCCTGGTGCTGCGCTTCGCCTACGACGGCATCCGGATCGCCGACACCGGCTCCTTCGTGACCGTGCTGGTCATCGCCATGTTCGCGATCTGCAGCGCACTCGCCTTCCGCAACACCTGGGACGGCTTCGGCAAGCGCCACGACCCCCAGCGCCAGGCCTCCCTGCGCGGCCTGCTCGCCATCGGCTTCGTCGGCTCCCTCCTCGCCTACTTCTTCCGCTCCCTCACCGAGGCCCCGGGCGAGAAGCTGCACCGCGCGGAGTACGAGAAGGCCCGCGAGGAACACGAACGCCGCACCACCCGCCGCACCGGCAACCCCTCGAAGAAGAAGCGGCGCCGGTAACAAGTCGCTGTCCCTTCCCGCCACTCTGCGACCACCATGGCCGCATGACCACCATGCAGCCGCCCACCGACCCGCCCGCCTCCCACGCCTTGCGCGCCCGCTCCTTCGATTCCGCCGCCGCCCAGTACGCCGCCAACCGCCCCTCCTATCCGGCCGCCCTTCTCGACGCCGTCGAGGAAGCGGCCGGCCGATCCCTGTCCGGTGCCAAGGTCGTGGACGTCGGCGCCGGTACCGGCATCGCCACCGCCCTCCTGCACGCCCGGGGCGCCGATGTCCTCGCGGTCGAACCCGGCGACGGCATGGCCGCCGAGTTCCGCCGCGGCCTGCCCCACATCCCGATCGTCCGGGGCAACGGCAACGCCCTCCCCGTCGCCGACGCCCACGCCGATTTCCTCACCTACGCCCAGGCCTGGCACTGGACCGACCCGGCCCGCTCGGTGCCGGAGGCACTGCGGGTGCTGCGGCCGGGCGGCGCGCTGGCGCTGTGGTGGAACACCGACGCCCTCGACGTCGACTGGATCGCCGCGGCCACCGAGCGCGCCGCCCGCTTCTTCGGCGTGGACATCGCCGCAGAGAAGCGGGGCGCCGTGGAGCGCATGGAGCGGGCCGACCCCAGCGGCCGTCTCGACTTCACCCGCCGCCGGGTCCGCTGGAGCCGCCGGGTGCCGATCGACACCCACCTGGCCAACATCGGCAGCCATTCCCTCCTCCTCGTGACGCCCGAGGAACGCAGGACCGCCTTCTTGAGCGAGGAGCGCGACCACCTGCTGAACGTCTTCCCGGACGGCATCGTCGAGGAGACGTACGACGTGCTGCTGCTCGCCGCCACCAAACCCTGACCTCGCCACCGAACCCCGACCTCGGCACCACATCCTTACCTCGCTTTTCGCGCCCAGTGAGCGGCGGTCGGGCTACGGCCCGGCCGCCGCTCCCGCATGCCCACGGCCGCTCGCGCGAGCACGCCGGCCTGCCCGTCGGGCGACATGGCACCGCGGTCGGCAGGAACGCCGCTCCCCCTCTTGACGGCCACGCCCTCCAGCCAGATTATTCATCGCATGATGAATTATGCGCCGGACCCGCCACACCCGGCCCCCGCCCCGGCCGTCCACGCCGAAGACCTCACCGTCGTCCGCGGCCCCCGCACCGTCCTGCATCACCTCCGCTTCACCGTCCCCCGCGGCCAGATCACCGGCCTCCTCGGCCCGTCCGGCTGCGGCAAGTCGACCCTCATGCGCTCCCTGGTCGGCACCCAGGCCAAGGTCACCGGCACCCTGAACGTCCTCGGCCGCCCGGCCGGCCACCCCACCCTCCGCAGCCGCATCGGCTACGTCACCCAAGCCCCTTCCGTCTACGACGACCTGACCGTCCGCCAGAACCTCGAGTACTTCGCCGCGATCCTCGACCCAGGCCGCGCAGCCGCCGAACGCCGCTCCCAGCACGTCACCCAGGCCATCGCCGACGTCGACCTCACCAGCCATGCCGACGCCCTTGCCGGCAACCTCTCCGGCGGCCAGCGCAACCGCGTCTCCCTGGCCGTCGCCCTCCTCGGCACCCCCGAACTCCTCGTCCTGGACGAGCCGACCGTCGGCCTCGACCCCGTCCTGCGCCGGGACCTGTGGACCCTCTTCCACGATCTCGCCGCCACCCGCGGCACCACCCTCCTCGTCTCCTCCCACGTCATGGACGAGGCCGAGCGCTGCGACCGCCTCCTGCTCATGCGCGAGGGCGAGATCCTCGCCGACGACACCCCGGACGCCCTGCGCACCCGCACCGGCACCGGCACGGTCGAGACAGCCTTCCTGTACCTCGTCGACCAGGCCGGCACGGCGGGCCGCACCAAGGAGAGCACCCGATGAGCACGACCACCCCCGCGCACACCGCCGCACCCGCCGGCGCCTTCAGCACCGCCCGCACCACCGCCACGGCCGCCCGGGTCCTGCGCCAGCTCCGCCACGACCCACGCACCATCGCGCTGCTGATCCTCATCCCGTGCCTGATGCTGATCCTGCTGCGCTACGTCTTCGACGCCAGCCCCCGCACCTTCGACAACATCGGCGCCTCCCTGCTCGGGATCTTCCCGCTGATCACGATGTTCCTGGTCACCTCCATCGCCACCCTGCGCGAACGCACCTCCGGCACCCTGGAACGCCTCCTCGCCATGCCCCTCGGCAAGGCCGACGTCATCGCGGGCTACGCCCTCGCGTTCGGCGCCCTCGCCGTCGTCCAGTCGGCACTCGCCACCGGCCTCGCGGTCTGGCTGCTCGGCCTCGACGTCACCGGCTCCCCCTGGTTGCTCCTGCTCGTCGCCCTCCTCGACGCACTGCTCGGCACGGCCCTCGGTCTGTTCGTCTCGGCCTTCGCGGCCTCGGAATTCCAGGCGGTCCAGTTCATGCCCGCGGTGATCTTTCCCCAGCTCCTCCTCTGCGGCCTGTTCACTCCTCGCTCCGACATGCACCCCGTCCTCAAGGCCATCTCCGACGCCCTGCCGATGTCGTACGCCGTCGACGGCATGAACGAGGTCCTCCACCACACCGACATGACAGCCACGTTCGTGAGGGACGTCCTGATCGTGGCGGGCTGCGCGGTGCTGGTGCTGGTGCTGGGGGCGGCGACCTTGCGACGCCGGACCGCGTGAGCCCCCGAACGGCCGGTGGGCGGACGTCCGCCCACCGGACAACGGACCCGCACCCCTCCTGACCGGTGCGAGGATGAACTGCATGAGCCAGAAAGTCGCAGTCCTCGGCACCGGCAAGATCGGCGAAGCCCTGCTCAGCGGAATGATCCGGGCCGGCTGGGCCCCCGCCGACCTCCTGGTCACCGCCCGCCGCCCCGAACGCGCCGAAGAACTCCGCACCCGCCACGGAGTCACCCCGGTCAGCAACACCGAGGCCGCCAAGACCGCCGACACCCTGATCCTCACGGTCAAGCCGCAGGACATGGGCACCCTCCTGGACGAACTCGCCCCGCACGTCCCCGCGGACCGCCTGGTCATCAGCGGCGCCGCGGGCATCCCCACCTCCTTCTTCGAGGAGCGCCTGGCCGCAGGCACTCCGGTCGTCCGTGTCATGACCAACACCCCCGCCCTCGTCGACGAGGCCATGTCGGTCATCTCCGCCGGCAGCCACGCCACCGCCGAGCACCTCGCCCACGCCGAGGAGATCTTCGGCGCCGTCGGCAAGACCCTGCGCGTCCCGGAGAGCCAGCAGGACGCCTGCACCGCCCTCTCCGGCTCCGGCCCGGCCTACTTCTTCTACCTGGTCGAGGCCATGACCGACGCCGGCATCCTGCTCGGGCTGCCCCGCGACAAGGCCCATGACCTCATCGTCCAGTCCGCTATCGGCGCCGCGGTGATGCTCCGCGACAGCGGCGAGCACCCCGTCAAGCTCCGGGAGAACGTCACCTCCCCGGCCGGGACGACCATCAACGCCATCCGCGAGCTGGAGAACCACGGCGTACGAGCAGCCCTCATCGCCGCCCTGGAAGCCGCCCGCGACCGCAGCCGCGAACTCGCCTCCGGCAAGAAGGACTGAGGCAAGCCCCAGGAGGGACTGAGGCAGGCCGGAACGATTGACAGGGACCGGCCCGATACCGGGGGGCGACGCCCGCTCGACACCGGACCGGCCGCCCGCCTTCGCACACACCGGGCGCTCTAACTCCCTAGCGGCCGGCCACGCTCAGATCCGTCTCGAACACCGGCGGCAGCAGCCCGATCGCCCGATACGCGGCATCGACGGTCGGCCGGGCCATCGCCCGAGCCTTCTCCGCACCATCCCGCAGCACCCCCTCCACATAGGCAGGATCCGTGCACAGCTCCCTGTGCCTGGCCTGCACGGGCCTGAGGACCTCCACCACAGCCTCCGCGGTGTCCTTCTTCAAGGCGCCGTACGACTCATATACACCGGCCAAGCCCTCGGGGTTCCCACCCGTGCACGCAGCGAGGATCTCCAGCAGATTGGCGACCCCCGGCCGCGCCTCCCGGTCGTACTCGACCTCCCGCCCGCTGTCGGTCACCGCCCGCATGACCTTCTTCCGCACCACGTCCGGCTCGTCCAGCAGATAGACGACCCCCGCACCCGAGTCGTCCGACTTCCCCATCTTCGAGGTCGGGTCCTGCAGGTTCATCACCCGAGCCGCCACCCCCGGAAGCGTCGCCCGTGGCATCACGAACGTGTGCCCGTACCGCTGGTTGAACCGCACCGCCAGGTCCCGCGTCAGTTCCACGTGCTGCACCTGGTCGTCCCCGACCGGCACCTCGTCCGCGCCGTACGCCAGGATGTCCGCCGCCATCAGCACCGGATACGTCAGCAGCGACACCCGCACGCTCCCGCCGCGCTCCCGCTCCCGCGCGGACTTCTCCTTGTACTGGATCATCCGCCGCATCTCACCGTCGGACGCCACGCACTCCAGCAGATACGACAACCTCGTGTGCTCGTCGACATGGCTCTGCAGGAACACGGTGCACACCTCGGGGTCGAGCCCCGAGGCCAGCAGCAGCGTCGCCGTCTGGCGACTGAGCCTGCTCACCCGCGCCGGATCGTGCTCCACGGTCAGCGCGTGCAGGTCAACCACACAGAACAGCGAGTCCGCCCGGTGCTGGTCCACCGCCGCCCAGCGCCGCATGGCGCCCAGGTAGTTCCCCAGGGTCAGATGCCCGGTCGGCTGGATCCCGCTGAAGGCCCGCGTCATCTCCACTCCACCTCCTGGTCGAGACCGCCGCTCCTGCGGCCGGCCCCCGGAGTCCTGGAGGAGATACGAGAACGGCCGCCGAAGCGGCGGCCGTTGAGTGCATACGTGTGTACGGCCGCCGTCAGGCGGCCCACCAGAGCTGGGTGCACGTACGCGTAGTCATGTTCCCGAGCATACGCCTCAGGGGTGCCCTCCGGGCTCGAGTTGACACGCCCCCGGCCCATACGTAGTGTTCTCCGAGTTGTCCGACGTGAGCGCCGACTCCGGTCGGTCCCCGGACAGCCATTCCGCAAGCACCACCCATCAATCGATGCCCTGGCGTCGACTGTATTGGCGTGCGTATTTGCGAAATGTGGAATCCGCGTTCGAAAGGACGCAGGCCCCGATTAGCTCGGGGGCCGGGAATCCGCTAAAGTCTCACTCGTCGGAACGGCCCAACGGCCGGGAAGGCAAACCCCCTGACTGGGAGTCAGACGCCGAAAGGATCTGATAGAGTCGGAACCGCCGGAAAGGAAACCGCGAGAGCGGGAACCTGGAAAGCACCGAGGA
>NZ_JBICWR010000029.1:0-65308 GCF_043199855.1 Streptomyces sp. NPDC048521 | reverse complement strand
GAACTGCTCGTTCGACATGATCTGCAGGCCCGGCCGGGCCAGCTCGGCGCGCATGAGCAGCGCCATCACGCCACCGATCAGGAAGAACGCGAACGCGGTGACCAAGTAGAGCGTTCCGATCGTCTTGTGGTCGGTGGTGGTGAGCCACTGCACGGCCCTGGTGTCTCTGATCCTCTTCACGCCCCGCCTGTGTCCGTGCCCGGCCGGTGGGTCACACTCGGACGGCGCGACGAGCATCACCTAAGAAGGGTGTGACGATCCGGGAAGTGCCGGACACGAACCGAACATGAGCAACGACGAGATCTTCGCCGCTGCCTATCGCGAGCACTACTGGGCGGTCAGCCGCTATGTCGCGAGGCGACTTCAGGGGCGGGCCGGCGAGGTGGAGGAAGTGGTGGCGGAGGTGTTCACCGTCGCCTGGCGGCGCCGTGGCGACCTGCCGGACGCGCCGCTGCCCTGGCTGTACGGGGTGGCCCGGAACTGCCTGGCGAACGCGGTACGCGGCTACGGGCGCCGGCGCCGGCTGGTGGACCGGCTGGGCAACGACGAGGCCGCGCACGGCCGGCACATCGTGGCCAGCCCCGACGCCGAGGCCCCGGGGGCCTGGGTGCACGAGGCGCTCGACCGGCTGTCCCCGGCGGACCAGGAGGTGCTGCGCCTGGCCGCCTGGGAGGAACTCGGCACCGAGGAGATCGCGGTCGCCCTGGGCTGCGGCATACGCGCGGCCGCGATGCGTCTGCACCGCGCCCGGCGCCGCCTCCGCACCGAGATCGACCACCTCCGCCCCCCGGAGACGTCGACCGACTCACTGCCGGAACACCTCATACGGCCGGTGCCGGCGTCGGCCGACTCGCTGCCCGCGCACCGCGTCCCCACTGCGGCGTCGGCTGGTGTGTCGCTGCCCGAGCACCTCGTACGCCCCCCGGAGACATCGACCGACTCGTTGCCGGAGCACCGCGTACGGCCCGTACCGATGTCGGCCGATTCGCTGCCGGAGCACCGCGTACGGGCCGCGGCGGCGTCGGCTGAGTCGCTGCCCGCGCACCGCGTCCGGCCCGTGGCGTCGGCTGGTGTGTCGCTGGCCGAGCAGTCGTCCGGCGACGGCCGGACGCCGGCGGATGCCGGTCGCACCGACGCCCCGACGGTTGCCGGGGAGGACGGTTCCGGCCGGCGATCGCCGTACTCCGCACCCCCTGTCGACGCATGCCTGCGCAAGGACCACCGACATGCCTGACGAACTCGACCTCCTCCGCCACGCCAACCCGGTCCCCTCCGACGGCCCGTACTTCGGCGACGGCCCACTGGACCACCGTGCCGAACGCCAGCTGGACCGGCTGCTGCACCGGCCCCGCCCGACGCGCCGTACGCCGCGCGCCCGGCTGCTGTGGGGCCTCGCCGCCACCGGTGTCGTCCTCGCGACCGCCCTCACCGTGCTGCTCGGCGGACCGAACACCCAGCCCGCCCTCGCCGCACCCCGCCCGCTGACCGTCCGCGCCCACTCCACGCCCGTACCGCTGGCGCAGCTCGCCGAACTGGCCGACGCTGCCGCCGCAGGCGGCTCACCGAGGCTGCGCAAGGGCACCCATGTGCAGTCGTGGAGCCTCGGCATGACCGAGGGCAAACCGCCGGTCACCCTCCCCGAGGAGCGTGTCGTGCGCTGGCGGGCGGACGACAGCCACACCGAACTGGTCGTGGCGACCGACCCGCGCCGCCCCGGCCGACCGGTCCTCACCGACGCAGGCGGCGACCCGCGCCTGGTGGCGGACGGCCATGTCCTCAGCCGGACCACCTACCCGCCGAGCTGGAGCGACGCCCCGCCGGAGGCGCCCCCGCCGCACACCCCGGCCGCCCTGCGCGCCTACCTCGCCGAAACCGTCCGCACCGACTCCCTGACCACCCCCCAACTGCTCGACGCCCTAGCGGTAGTGCTGGACCACTGGATGCTCGGCGCCCGCGAGTCCGCGGCAGTGGTGCGGGTCCTCGCGGACGCCGAGGGCCTGCGGCCCCTGGGACAGGTCACGGACCGGCTCGGCCGCCCGGGACAGGCCTATGTGTACGGGGGCGAGGGCGGCGGCGGCCGGCGGATGCTGATCCTCGACCCGCGTACCGGTGCCGTCCTCGGCCTGGAGACCACGTTCACCCAGGCCGAACCCGAGTACGGGGTGGAGGCCGGTGACGTCATGGAGTACAGCGCCTGGATGCGCTGACCCCTACGCCCCGAGCTGCCGGGCGGCGGCCTCGACGGTCTGCTCCAGCAGCGTGGCGATGGTCATCGGACCGACGCCGCCCGGCACCGGCGTGATCAGCGAGGCCCGCTCCACGGCCGAGTCGAAGTCGACGTCGCCGACGTTCCCGGGGTTGTAGCCGGCGTCGATGACGACCGCGCCCGGCTTGATGTCCTGCCCGCGGATCAGCCGCGGCCGGCCGACGGCGGCGACGACGACGTCCGCCTCGCGGACCGCCGCCGACAGGTCCCGGGTGCGCGAGTGACAGTAGGTCACGGTCGCGTCCCGGGCCAGCAGCAGCATGCCCACCGGCTTGCCGAGGATCGCGCTGCGGCCCACCACCACCGCCCGCTTCCCGGCCGGGTCGACGCCGTACTCGTCGAGCAGCCGCACGATGCCGCCGGGCGTGCACGAGACGAACCCCGGCAGGCCGAAGCTCATCGTGGCGAACGAGGCGAAGGTGACACCGTCGACGTCCTTCTCCGGCGCGATGGCCTCGAACGCGGCCCGCTCGTCGACGTGGTCGCCCACCGGGTGCTGGAGCAGAATCCCGTGCACCCCTGGGTCGGCCGACAACTCCCGCAGGGTTCCGACGAGTTGGGCGGTCGTCGTGGCGGCGGGCAGGGCCACATGACGCGACTCGATGCCGGCCTTGCGGCAGCGGTTCTGCTTCATGCGCACGTACGTCACGGACGCCGGGTCCTCGCCGACCAGCACGGTCGCCAGACACGGCGCGGTACCCGTCCGTCCGGTGAGGTCCGCGGCCTTCTTCGCGGTGTCCTCGACGATGCGGCGGGCGAGGGCGGTGCCGTCCATGAGACGGGCCTGGGTCATGCTGCACACTCCTGAGCTGGATCGACTCTCCTCGCCCAGGCGCGCGGCAACCACCACGGGCCGCTCCCCGGTGGTTCTCCACCTCAGCGCCAGTCACGGCCCGGGTACAGCGTAACGGGGTGTGTACGAGGCGATCCGCCGGTCCGGCGTCGGCCGACTCACCGCGGGCGGGCACGCCGTCCGCGCAGCGCGCGCGGCAGTGCGGGGCGCGGGCGCGCCGCTCTCAGCACCGCCCCGAGGACAGCGGCGGCCACCGGCAGACTCGCCGCGGAAGCCGGTTCGCGCCGCCGAAGGCGCGCCCGACGGTCCCGGCCCACCACCCCCCTCGCGGAGAAGGTCCAGGTCAGCCGGGTGCTGACCTGGACCCTCGCGATCTTCTTGGAGCCGCCTGCCATGTCCGGGTGTTCCTACTCGTCCCAGGCCTGGATGATCAGCTGTTCGGCGATCTTGCCGTCACGCAACGAGACCATCGACTCGGCGAGCACCCGGGTGCCGTCTCCGTACTGGCAGGATTCGCTGAAGGCGGCGTGGTCGCCCTGCACCACACACTGCTCCAGTTTGTGTGTCATGTCGCGGCTGTAGACGTCGTCCAGCAACTCGGCGATCTGGCCCCGGCCGTGCAGGACGGTGGGGTGGCTCGGCTGGTTGTTGTGGTCGACGATGCGGATCTCCGCGTCGTCGGCGTAGAGCGACAGCAGGGTGTTTCCGGTGTTTCCTTCGATGCCCCGGCGCAGTGTCTCGACGTCGAAGGCGGAGCCTGTCGCGGTGCCCATGGTGACCTCCTTCAGGCGCCCGCGGCCCGAGGAGGAACGGGCCGCTCGGCCCCACCTTCGAGACTCCTCCGGCACAGCGGCCTCGGCAAGCGCAGGCGGCGCGCTCCACCTCACGGGTGAGCGAGGGCCGCCGCCCGTGTCCGGCCGGGGCCCGCCGCCGTTGCTGAAGACATGATCTCAACACGACGCATCGCCGCCGCCGTCGGTCTGGCCGCCGGGGTCGCAGGCCTCGCCGTACCGTCGGCGAGCGCCACCGACGCCGGCGTACCGCTCGTCGGCAAGCCGGGCGCGATGACCACGCTGGACTCGCTCACCGCCAGTGGCATCCCCGCGCAGGAGAAGAACCGGGTCCCGCGGGTCTCCCAGCAGCTGGGGGCGGTGAAACACCTCGACGAGCTGAACCAGCTGAACCAGCTGGAGCAGCTCGTCGCCCCCGCCGCGCCCGTGCTGGGTCTGCTGCCCGCCGTCCACTGATCCCGCACCTGGGCACCAGGGCCGTCCCGGCCGGGGCGGCCCTCACCCCTGCCGGGCCGTGGCGTCGCGCCGGCCGTCACGCCGCCGGGTCAGCTGCGGTGCCGACCGGATCGAGGACACCGTCCAGGGCCTCGGCGAACACCGGCGGGACGGCGGGGGTGCACCGGCCGTGGCGAATACCGGCCGATGACGTGGATCCGGTCGACTTCCCACCAGATTCGGCAGGTGCGACACGACCGGGACGTACGGCCCAGGTGCATGGACCCGCAGGGTTGCCGACGCGGGTGACGGGCGGGTGTCCGCATCGTCCCGGGCGCGAGCCCACCGCCGTCGGCGGCCGGAAAGATCCACGATCACCCTCGTGGTCCGTCCCGCCGGCCATCGGTCGCGCGTAGGGTCGGCAGGGAAGGCAATCGAAGGAAGGGGCCAGGCCATGGCGCAGGAAGTTCGCGGCGTGATCGCACCGGGCAAGGACGAGCCCGTACGAGTCGAGACGATCGTGGTACCGGACCCCGGCCCCGGTGAAGCCGTCGTACGCGTCCAGGCCTGCGGCGTCTGTCACACCGATCTGCACTACAAGCAGGGCGGCATCTCCGACGACTTCCCCTTCCTCCTCGGCCACGAGGCCGCCGGTGTCGTGGAGTCGGTCGGCGACGGCGTCACCGACGTGGCACCCGGTGACTTCGTCGTCCTGAACTGGCGTGCCGTGTGCGGCAACTGCCGGGCCTGCCTGCGCGGCCGGCCCTGGTACTGCTTCAACACGCACAACGCCGAGCAGAAGATGACCCTCGCCGCCACCGGGCAGGAACTCTCCCCGGCGCTCGGCATCGGCGCGTTCGCCGAGAAGACGCTGGTCGCCGCCGGGCAGTGCACCAAGGTCGATCCGGCCGTCTCCCCGGCGGTCGCCGGACTGCTGGGCTGCGGGGTGATGGCCGGCATCGGTGCCGCGATCAACACCGGAGGCGTCGGCCGGGGCGACTCGGTCGCCGTCATCGGCTGCGGCGGCGTCGGTGACGCGGCCATCGCCGGGTCGTACCTGGCCGGCGCGGCGAAGATCATCGCCGTCGACATCGACGACCGGAAGCTGGACAAGGCCCGCACCCTGGGCGCCACCCACACCGTCAACTCCCGGCAGACCGACCCGGTCGAGGCGATCCGCGAGCTGACCGGCGGCTTCGGCGCCGACGTCGTCATCGAGGCCGTCGGCCGGCCCGAGACCTACAAGCAGGCCTTCTACGCCCGCGACCTCGCCGGCACCGTCGTCCTCGTCGGCGTCCCCACCCCGGAGATGAAGCTCGACCTGCCGCTGCTGGACGTCTTCGGCCGCGGCGGCGCCCTGAAGTCCTCCTGGTACGGCGACTGCCTGCCCTCCCGCGACTTCCCCATGCTCATCGACCTGCATCTGCAAGGCCGCCTGCCGCTCGACGCGTTCGTCTCCGAGACCATCCAGCTCGACGAGGTGGAGAAGGCCTTCGAGCGGATGCACCACGGTGACGTGCTGCGCTCGGTGGTGGTGCTGTGATGACCACGCGCATCGAACGACTCGTCACCTCGGGCCAGTTCACCCTCGACGGCGGCACCTGGGACGTCGAGAACAACGTGTGGATCGTCGGTGACGAACGCGAGGTGATCGTCATCGACGCCGCGCACGACGCCGAGGTCATCGCGGAAGCCGTGGCGGACCGCCGGCTGACCGCCATCGTGTGCACCCACGCCCACAACGACCACATCGACGCCGCCCCCGCGCTCGCCGACCTCACCGGTGCCGTCATCTGGCTGCACCCCGACGACCTGCCGCTGTGGAAGCAGACCCACCCTGACCGCGACCCCGACCGGCACCTCGCCGACGGCCAGGTCCTCGAGACCGCCGGCGCCGACCTGACCGTCCTGCACACCCCGGGACACGCCCCGGGCGCCGTCTGCCTGTACGACCCCGGCCTCGGCACCGTCTTCACCGGCGACACCCTCTTCCAGGGCGGCCCGGGCGCGACCGGACGCTCCTACTCCAGCTTCCCGACGATCATCGACTCCATCCGCGACCGCCTCCTCACCCTCCCGCCGGAGACCAAGGTCCTCACCGGCCACGGCGACCCCACCACCATCGGCGCCGAGGCACCCCACCTGGAGGAGTGGATCAAGCGGGGGCACTGACGGCCGAGGATTATTCACGGGCGGGGTCCACCACGGCGCTCCTAGCATCATGGGCATGACCGAGAACACGCTGGTGACCCTCCATGGCGTACGCGTCCTGCGCTGCGCTCCCGACGGCCCTCCGCTGGACGGCGAGAGCGCGGCGCTGGACCTGATCGGCGACGCCATGGGCCAGGACGCACAGCTGGTCGCCGTCCCCGTCGAGCGGATCGCGGACGAGTTCTTCCGGCTGCGGTCGGGTGTCGCCGGAGCCGTCGTCCAGAAGTTCGCGAACTACCGGCTGCGGCTCGCCGTCGTCGGCGACATCTCCCGCCATGTCGCCGACAGCACCGCTCTGCGCGACTTCGTGTACGAGGCGGATCAGGGCGGCCGGCTCTGGTTCCTCGCGGACGCCGGGAAGCTGGACGAGCGACTGAGCCGCTGACGACGACAGGACCCGCCGGTAAAGACGACAGAGGATGTCCGGCTTTCCCGTGACAGTGGACGACGACAGCAGTCGTCACCGCACAGGAGGCCGGACATGTCAGGATCGCTACGGGGCAAGGTCGCGCTGGTCGCCGGGGCGACCCGGGGCGCCGGACGGGGCATCGCCGTCGAACTCGGCGCGGCCGGCGCCACCGTCTACGTCACCGGCCGCAGCACCCGCGCCCACCGCTCGGAGTACGACCGCCCCGAGACGATCGAGGACACCGCCGACCTCGTCACCGCGGCCGGCGGGCACGGCATCGCCGTACCGGCCGACCACCTGGACCAGGCCGCCGTACGGGCCCTGGTGGACCGCATCGCGGACGAGCAGGGCCGCCTCGACGTCCTCGTCAACGACATCTGGGGCGGCGAGAAGCTCTTCGCGTGGGACACCCCGGTGTGGGAGCACGACCTCGACAACGGGCTCAGACTGCTCCGGCTCGCCGTCGAGACGCACGCCGTCACGAGCCACTACGCGCTGCCGCTGCTGCTCCGGCACCCCGGCGGCCTGGTCGTGGAGGTCACCGACGGCACCGCCGACTACAACCGCGACACCTACCGCGTGAACTTCTTCTACGACCTCGCCAAGGCCTCCGTCCTGCGCATGGCCTTCGCCCTCGGCCACGAGCTGGGCCCCCGCGGTGCCACGGCCGTGGCAGTGACCCCCGGCTGGCTGCGCTCGGAGATCATGCTCGACGAGTTCGGCGTCCGTGAGGACAACTGGCGCGACGCTCTCGACCGCGTCCCGCACTTCGCCATCTCCGAGACCCCCCGCTTCACCGGCCGTGCCGTCGCCGCCCTGGCCGCCGACCCCGACGTGGCCCGCTTCAACGGGCAGTCACTCTCCAGCGGTGGACTGGCCCAGGTGTACGGCTTCACCGACCTCGACGGCAGCCGCCCCGACGCCTGGCGGTACCTGGTCGAGGTGCAGGACGCGGGCAAGCCGGCCGACGTCACGGGGTATCGGTGAGCCGCACGGTCTCCCGGTTTCCGGTGAAAGGGCGAACCCCCAGCCGTACGGTCGCCCCATGACCGATCACACCCGCTTCGCGGGACAGGGAGTTCTCGTCACGGGCGCGGCCCGCGGCATCGGTGCCGCCGTCGCCCGCCGGCTCGCCGAGGAGGGAGGCCGGGTCCTGGTCACCGACCGGGACCTGCCCGAGGCCGAGCGGACCGCGGCAGCGCTGCGGGAGCGAGGTCTCGCCGCCGAGGCGTTCGCCTGCGACGTGGCCGACCGCGCCTCCGTAGACGCGGCCGTCGCCCGCGCCGTGACCGCCTTCGGCTCGCTCGGCGTGCTGGTCAACAGCGCCGCCCACTGCACCCCGGACACCCCGCTCTTCGAGGACGACCCCGACGAGGCCTGGGCTCTCGACCTCGACATCACCCTCACCGGCGCCTACCGCTGCTGCCGCGCCGCGCTGCCGCACCTCGCCGCCTGCGGACACGGCGCGATCGTGAGCGTCGGGTCCGTCAACGGCCTGCAGGACTTCGGCAACCACGCCTACAGCGCCGCCAAGGCCGGCCTCGGCTCCCTCACCCGGACCCTCGCCGGGCACGCGGCGGCCCGCGGTGTCCGGGTGAACCTCGTGGTGCCGGGCACGGTCCGGACCTCGGCGTGGGAAGGGCGCGACGACGACCTCGCCGCCGTGCGCGCCCTGTACCCGCTCGGCCGGGTCGGGGAGCCCGAGGACATCGCCGCCGCGGTCGCCTTCCTCGCCTCCCGCGACGCCGCCTGGATCACCGGCACGACGCTCGTGGTCGACGGCGGCCTCACCGCGGTGAACACCGCCTTCCACGCCGCCGTGCGGCCCCCCTCCTGACCCTCGGCCGAAGACCGCCACCCGCCCGTCGAGCACACGCGCGCCGTCGGCCTCGGCGGGCGGTCCGCCCGACTGCCGGGCGGGGCCGGCGGGGCCCGCCGTGCGGGTGCGCACGGTGGGGGAGGACGGCGCCGCCGAAGTGCGGTGCGTACGAGGCGCGGTCGGCCTGACATGCCGTGTCTTCGGCACGGGCCCACCGGGTCCGGCTGCGCGCCGACGAAGTTCACCGTTTCGTCACAGCCTGACCGGAACCACAACCATGGGCTCCCGGGACAGGTCTAGTAGTCCGAGATCGCGGGAATCGCGCAGGAGAACACCCGGGGCAGGCCCTGGGAAAAAAGGGGAGAAGGGGAAGTGTCCGTCATGGGGGACATACGCAGACGAGGTGTCGTGGCGCTGGGCGTCACCGGATTGGTGACGCCGCTCGCGCTCGCCTTCACCGCGGCACCGGCCCAGGCCGCGAGCTGCACCACGCAAGCGGGGCCTTACCAGAAGCAGGTGGAGAAGTTCCTGGGCCGCCCGGTCGACGGCAAGCAGTCCGCCGCCGACTGCAAGGCCACCCAGGCCTTCCAGAACAAGCACGGCATCAGGCCCAACATCGGCTACGCCGGCCCCGTCACCTGGGGCGTGATGGACCTGATGAACAAGCAGAAGGCCGTCGGGACCAACCCGAACAAGGACGGCAAGTGCCCCGTGAACAAGGGCCGCATCGCCTGCGTGAACCTCACGCTCCAGCTCAGCTGGATCCAGGACGGCAAGAAGCTCGTCTACGGCCCCGTGCCGGTGCGCACCGGCCGCGACGGCTACGAGACCCGCACCGGTCTGAAGAAGATCTACTGGCGGGACATCGACCACGTCTCGACCATCTACAACGTGCCGATGCCCTACAGCCAGTTCTTCGACGGCGGCCAGGCCTTCCACTCGGTGGGCCTGAGCATGTGGAACCCGCCCGGCTCGCACGGCTGCGTCAACATGACCTCGACGACCGCCAAGAAGTACTGGTCGCTGCTGAAGAACGGCGATGACGTCTTCGTCTACGGCCGCAAGCCCGGCACCTGAGCCCTCATGCCTCGGGTGCGTCCCCGAAGTCGGGGATCTGCAGCCGTACCCCGCCCTGCCGTGCCGACTCGTGCGCGATGATGCCCGGCAGGGTGTAGCGGGCCGCCACCCACGCGTTCACCGACGGCAGCGTGCGCGTGTTGACCGCGGTGACGAAGTCGTCCACCAGGAAGTGGTGGCTGCCCTCGTGCCCGTTGTGCAGATGGTCGAACTCCCGGGGCAGCCGTGAGCGGTCGTGCACGGGCGCCGAACCGGAGGTGAAGGCGGCCCGCAGCTCCGGCGCGATGTGCTGCAGCGACGGGTCGTCGGGGGACAGGGTCTGCTTGGGCTCCAGCAGCTCGCTGATGTCCTTCACGCCGTTCTTGTCCTGCCACAGCGCCACCGTCGCCAACTGCTCCATGCTGGCCTCCGTGCCGAAGAACCGGAACCGGGACTCGCGGATGTGCGAGGGGTAGCCGACCCGCCGGAACTCGTTCGTACGGAACGAGCCGCCGCCCGCCACCTCGAACAGAGCGGTGGCGTTGGACACGTCGTTGTCGAACTGACTGACCGAACGATCGAAAACGCCGTCACCTCGCTCATCGCGCACACCGATCGCCGAGACGCTCACCGCATGCGTCTGCCAGGCCCCGAGCACCCCGCCGACCGAGTGCGTCGGATACAGCAGCGGGGGATAGCTGGCGGTCGCCTTCCAGTCCTCGCCGCCGCTGTACCGGTAGGCGTCGTAGAAGCCCAGGTCCATGTCGTGGACGTAGTCGCCCTCGGCGTAGAACAGCCGGCCGAAGGCGCCCTCGGCCATCTGGTTGCGGGCGTGCACGGTCGCCGGGTTGTACTGGCTGGTCTCGCCCATCATGTACGTCAGCCCGGTCGCCCGCACGGCGTCGATGATCGCGGCGATCTCCTCCGTGGTGATCGCCATGGGGACGGCGGAGTACACGTGCTTGCCGGCCTCCAGACCGGCGAGCACCAGCGGGCCGTGCGTCCAGCGCTGGGTGAAGATCGCGACCGCGTCGATGTCCGGCGACTCCAGCATGGCCGCGTACGACGGGAAGGTGCCCGCGAGGCCCTGCGCGGCGACGAGCCGCTCGGCCCGCTCGGGCAGCAGGTCGGTGACATGGACGTCACGGACGCCGGGGTGGGCCTGGAAGAGGGTGGCGAACTGGCCGGAGAACTGCCCGGCGCCGACGATGCCGAGAGAGAAAGTCATGCGCATTACTTTCGCTTCGGAAGAATGACAGCGTCAAGAGCGGGAACTGTTCGGTCCTTCAGCTCCTTCGCTCCGCTAAAGTGACCTCGTTACTTCTGTCTTAGAAGAAAAGTGGGGTCGGACCATGACCAGTTGGTTGCCGCTGAGCCCCGCGGAGCGCTCCGTGGCGATCGAGGTGCTCGTGCACGGACCGCTGTCCCGCACCGAGCTGGCGCGCCGGCTCGGCCTCTCCCAGGGCAGCCTCACCCGGCTGACCAAGCCACTGATCGAGTCCGGCCTTCTGGTGGAGGTCACGGACGCCGGTGGCGCGGCGGCCCGGCTGGGACGGCCGTCGCAGCCGCTCGACGTCCTCGCCGACTCCCGCGCCTTCCTCGGCTTCAAGATCACCGCCGACATGGTCTACGGCGTCGTCACCACCCTCCGCAGCGAGGTCACCGACCGCCTCGACCGGCCGCTCACCACACGCGACCCGGATTCCGTCGCCGACCTGCTCGCCCGGATGACCGCCGAACTGGCCGCACGCCACCCCGCCCCGGCGGGCATCGGCATCGGTGTGGGCGGGCATGTGCGGGACCGCGCGGTGGTGGGGGAGTCACCCTTCCTGGGCTGGCGGGACGTGCCGTTGGCCGCGCTCGTGCGGGACCGCACCGGGCTGCCGGTCGTCGTGGAGAACGACGTGGCCGCCCTGGTCGAGGCCGAGACCTGGTTCGGCGCGGGCCGGGGACTCGACCGCTTCGTCGTCCTGACCATCGGCGCCGGCATCGGCTACGGGCTGGTGCTCGGCGGCAGCCGGGTGCCCTACGCCGAAGAGGGCCGCGGCTTCGGCCGGCACTGGATCGTCGACCCGCACGGCCCCCTCACCCCCGACGGCCAGCGGGGCAGCGCCGTGTCCTTGCTCACCATTCCCAGCATCGAGTACCAGATCCGGGCCGCCACCGGCGGGGACGCCCGCTACGAGGACATCCTCGCCGGTGCCGCCGCGGGCGAGCCCATGGCCTCCCGGGTGATCGACGAGGCCGCCCGGGCGCTCGGCACCCTCGTCGCGCAGATCGCCAACTTCGCGATGCCGCGGAAGATCCTGCTCGCCGGGGAGGGGGTCGGACTGATGGACGTGGCCGGGAACACGGTCCGCGAGACCATCCGCGCCCACCGGCATCCGCAGGCCGCCCCGGTCGACCTGGAGACCAAGGTGTCCGACTTCCACGACTGGGCGCGCGGCGCCGCGGTGCTGGCGATCCAGGTGCTGGTGCTCGGGCTCACCGAGGCCTGATCGCGCCTGGTCAAGGCGTGAACTGCCGCTCGCGCCCGGCCCATTGACGTGATGAGTAACACGGTCCGAAATGTCCGCATCAGGTGTACTTACTCACAGCGCCTTCACGTCGATCGGCATATGCTTCACAGCATGTCCACCACTGTTGCAGCCGCCTCCGAGCGATCGGCCGCGGAGGTCAACGAGGAGATCCGGGCCCTGTGGCTCCGGTCGGGCGGGACACTGACGACCGAGCAGCGCGAGGAGTACCAGCGCCTCGTGATGGAGTGGGCCGCCGCGGCCCCGCAGTCGCAACCGCACCGGGCGGCCTGACGCACCCGGCGCACACCGCGCCGTACAGTCCTGGGCACCCGCGAGCGCACGGGTGCCCTTCTCGTCGCACCTCCGAGCCCGATGCGGGCCCCGGGAAGCCCCCGAGGCCCGGCCGCGACCTGTGTCAGCTCCACGTCGCGGAGTAGTACCGCTGATACGCCTTGCGGTCCTGCTCGGCCCGGATGAAACGGGTCGCGACCAGCGCGATCAGACTCCCCGCGATGACCAGCAGGCCAGGTCCGACGTTCCGTGTGTCCGTCAGCCGCGCCAGCAGGGCCCTGCCCTCCGACGCGCCCGTGACCGGCGCCGAGGAACCCGGCGAGACCTCGCCGGGAGCGACCGAGCCCTGCGACGCGGATGCCGACGGCGCGGGGGAGGACGCTGCGCCCTGGGCCCCGCCCGCGTTCTGCGCCGACGCGATCAGCCGGACGCCGAGGGCCGTCATCGCCTTGGTCACCGGCTGGAAGAACGTCGTCCCGCCGCTCGTGCAGTCACCGTTGCCGCCCGAGGTGACGCCCAGGGCGATGCCCTCGGAGAACAGCGGGCCGCCGCTGTCACCCGGTTCGGCGCACACGTCCGTCTCGATGAGCCCGGTGACCGTCCCCTCCGGGTAGTTGACGGTCGCGTTGAGCGCGGTGACCTGGCCGTCGCGCAGTCCGCTGGTGCTGCCGCTGCGGAACACCCGCTGTCCCACCGCCGGATCCGCGGACCCGGTGATGCGCACACCCTTGCCGCCGCCGATCGCGACGACGTCCGCGCCCGCGCCGGCCTTGCCGGAGGCGTACTGCACGAGGGAGAAGTCGCTGCCGGGGAAGGCGCTGCTGACGGTCCTGCCGAGCTGCTGGTCGCCCTGGTTGTCGGCGAACCAGGTGGATCCGGCGGGGCCGCAGTGACCGGCCGTGAGGATGAAGTCGCTCTGCCCGTTGGTGACGTTGAAGCCCGCCGAGCAGCGGCCGCCGGTCGACAGGATCGGCTGGGCACCGTTCAGCCGCGTGGTGAAGGTGCCCTTCGAACGTTCCATGTGCACGAAAGAGCCTATGTGCGTGGCCACTTGGGTCATCCGGGACCAGTCACCGGCGGAGACCGTGCTGTCCGCCCGCAGCATGACCCGGTTGGTGCGGTAGTCCACCGCCCAGGCCGTGCCGGCCACGCGTGGCGCCGAACGCAGCGTGGCGGTGGCCGACTTGAGTTCGTTCATGCTGTGGGAGACGACCTTCGCCTCGGCCCCCGCCCGCCGTACCGCCCGGGCCGCCGCGTCGTCGGTCACCGCCACGACCGGCCGCCCGTCGGCACCGATCCAGCTGCCCGCCGTTCGCGCGGTGCCGAGCCGCGCCACCAGCGCGGCGCCCGTGTCCCCGGCGTCACCGGCGGAGCCGAGCGGTCTGGCGGAGGTCGCAGGCGTCTGGCTCGCCATGGCCGCCTGGGCGACCATTGCGCCGCCCAGGAGGAGTCCGCCGACCGCCGCCAGCCGTGTCATTCGCCGGACGACCCGTCGTCGTGCGTGCCGCATGCATGGCTCCCGAAGCCGAACCCGGATGCGCGATGCCCGTCCCGGCATCGCGGGGCCCTCGGGTCGTCGAGGGACCGATCCTCCATACGGAGCCGGCGGTGGCGGCGTTCACCCACGGCGGTGATCTCCTCGCGTTCTCACCGACGCCGGTGACCTTCTCGGGGCCTCCACCGACGCCGGTGATCGTCTCGCCCGGGCTCGGCCCAAGCGGCACTCGATCGCGGTGCCCGATCGCGGTGCCCGGTTCGCAGTGTGCCGGTCCTCGCGGTGCTCGGTTCGTGCGGTGCTCGGTTCGTGCGGTGCTCAGTTCTTGCGGGCCACCCCGCCGAACATGGCGACCTCCTCCGGCTCGCCCTCGTGGGCGTGCTCCGGGCGCCAGCGCGAGCAGGACACCACGCCCGGCTCCAGCAGGTCCAGGCCGTCGAAGAACCGGGTCACGTCCTCGGGGGTGCGCTGGGTCAGCTTCGGGGTGCCGTGCTCGTTCCAGAACTTCACCGCCTCGTCCACGTCCGGCATCGAGGGGCTGGTGATGGTGTGCGACAGCACCAGGTGGCTGCCCGACGGCAGCCGGTCCACCAACTGCCGTACGAGACCGTACGGGTCCTCCTCGTCGCCGATGAAGATGACCACACCGAGCAGTATCAGCGCCACCGGCTCACTGAAGTCCAGCGTCTTCGCGGCGTGCTCGAAGATCGCGTCGACGTTGCGCAGATCCTCGTCGAGATAGTCGGTACGGCCCTCGGGCGTGCTGGTCAGCAGGGCCCGCGCGTGGGCGAGGACGAGCGGGTCGTTGTCGACGTACACGATCCGGGACTCCGGCGCGACGCGCTGGGCGACCTCGTGCGTGTTGTCGGCGGTGGGCAGCCCGGTGCCGATGTCCAGGAACTGCCGGATGCCCACCTCACCGACCAGGTGCCGCACGGCACGGCCGAGGAACAGCCGGTCGGCGCGCGCGTACTCCCCGATGCCCGGGTGCAGTCGGCGTATCTGGTCGCCGGCCGCGCGGTCGACCTCGTAGTTGTCCTTGCCGCCGAGCCAGTAGTTCCAGATCCGGGCGGTGTGCGGCTGGCCGGTGTTGATGCGGGCGCGCAGCGACACGGCCACGTCGTTGGTGGCTGCCTGGTTGTCGGTCACGTGGGTCAGCTCCTGGATGCCAGAGGGCGATTGCAGCATGCAAGACGCAATCTAGACGGCCGAGTTGATCTCCGCCGCCCGTCCGGGGTTTTCCGGGGGCGGGCCGATGCTCGCCCAGTTCGCCGTGTCCCCCCAGACCGACTCGGCCCCGATGTACGGCCGCAGCAGCGCGGTCAGGACCGGGTCCCCGCTGCCCCCCAGCGCGTCGGAGGCGATCTTGCGGGCGATCCCGGCCAGGAAGTCGGCGATCTGCACCCGGGCGTCGTCCCGGGAGTCGACCAGCCGCAGCCCGCCGAGCCCGATCCCGTCCCGCCGGGCGGACTGCACGATCCGGGCGATCCGCCCCGGCGTCAGCGCGTTCTGCTGATCGTGCACCAGCGTGACGGTCCGCCCGCCGGCGCTCCAGTGCGCGGCGGTCAGCCGGATCGCCGGGAAGAGCGGGTTGAGCACCGGGAACAGGGGCGGTGTGCGCTGCACCCGCGCCCGGTAGGCGTCCGCGCGCGACCGGCCCGCGGCGAGTCGCCGCAGGACACCCGCCGCCTCGGTGTCCGGATACGCCCGGCCCAGTGCGTCGACGGCCCGGAAGAACGGCGCGCCGGCGGCGGCCGGGTCGCCGTCCGGGCGGACGCGCAGCAGCCGGTTCGCCGCCTGAAGGAACTCCTGCCACTCCGCCGCGCCGAAGGTGCGCGGCCCCTGCCGGTACAGGGTGCGGGACTGCGCCGCGTCCTCCAGCAGCAGTCCGACGACCCGGTCCACGACGAAGAACGCCTTCTCCGTCAGATGCACATGGGCCCGGCCGTGGATCGGCCCGCCCTCCGCCAGCAGCCACTCCAGCACCGCCCGGTGCTTCTCGCGCAGCAGATGGGTCGCCTTGTACTCCTGCGCGGGCGAGCGGATCCGCCGCCGGATCTCCGCCACGCACTCCGCGGCCACGTCCACCGGCAGCGCCACACTGGCGTGCGCGAACACAGCGGTGTTCCCGCCGACCAGGTTCTCCCCGTCCGAGCCCGACTCGTCACAGGCCACCTCGGCGAAGCGGCCGTCCGCGGCGGCCTCCCACCGCCCGTCCGTCCTCGTGTCCGCATTCCCGCTCACGCCACAGCCCCCTATCTTGAGCCCCATGACCAGCATCCCGCACGACATCCCCGGCCGACCGGACCCGCTGCGCGCCCTGGACCTGGCGCGGCTGCGACGTCGTACGAGCATGAAATGGCGCACCTACCCCGACGACGTGCTGCCGCTGTGGGTGGCCGAGATGGACGTCCCGCTCGCCGAACCCGTCGTCCGCGCCGTCACCGACGCGCTGGCCCTCGGCGACACCGGGTACCCCGCCGGCACCGCCTACGCCGAGGCCCTCGCCGCCTTCGCCGCCGAACGCTGGGACTGGCACGGGATCGCCGTCGCGCGCACCGCGATCGTTCCGGACGTGATGCTGGGAGTGGTCGAGATGCTCAAACTGGTCACCGGGCCCGGCGATCCGGTCATCGTCAACTCCCCGGTGTATCCGCCGTTCTTCCAGTTCATCACCCACATGGACCGCCGGGTGGTCGAGGACCCGCTCGGCGCCGGTCTGCGCATCGATCCGGCCTCGCTGGAGAAGACCTTCAGGCAGGCGACGGCGGGCGGCGGGCGCGCCGCCTATCTGCTGTGCAGCCCGCACAACCCCACCGGCACCGTGCACACCGCCACCGAACTCGAGGCCGTCGCCCGCCTCGCGGAACGCTACGGCGTCCGGGTCGTCGCGGACGAGATCCACGCCCCGCTCGTCGCCCCCGGCGTCACCTTCGTGCCGTACCTGAGCGTGCCCGGCGCCGAACGCGGCCTGTCCCTGATGTCGGCCAGCAAGGGCTGGAACCTGGCCGGGCTCAAGGCCGCCCTCGCCCTCGCCGGGCCCGCGGCCGAAGCCGACCTCGGCCGCCTCCCCGAGGAGGTCGGGCACGGCCCCAGTCACCTCGGCGTCATCGCCCACACCGCCGCCCTGCGCGACGCCACCGGCTGGCTCGACGCCCTGCTGGCCGGACTCCAGGACAACCGGCGCCTGCTCACCGGCCTGCTCGCCGAACACCTGCCGGCCATCCGCCTCCACGCCGCCGAGGCCACCTACCTCGCCTGGCTCGACTGCCGTGCGCTCGGCCTCGGCGACGACCCCGCCCAGGTCTTCCTCGACCGCGGCCGGGTCGCCCTCAGCTCCGGCCTGCCGTTCGGCACCGGCGGCGCGGGGCACGTACGCCTGAACCTGGCCACCGCGCCGGAGATCCTCACCGAAGGGGTACAGCGCATGGCGGCGGCGCTGTCATGACCGGGTGACCCGTTCTCCGGGACGGCCGGCGCCCTCCTCGGCCGGCGGTCCGCCTCCTAGACTGCCGGACATGGACGAAACGCGGCTGGACCGGCTCGGCTCCGGTAAGTACCTGCTGGTGACCAGCTACCGCAAGAACGGCACCGCGGTCGCCACGCCCGTGTGGGTGGTCCGGGACGGTGACACCCTCGGTGTCTGGACCGCCGCCGACAGCTTCAAGGTCAAGCGGATCCGGCGCCGCTCCGACGTACTCGTCGGGCCCTGCGATGTGCGCGGCAACCCCACCGGCGACCAGCTGCCGGCCACCGCCGAGATCGCCGACGCGGCCACCACCGCCCGCTACCGCTCCCTCCTCGCCCGCAAGTACGGCCTCTTCGGCCGCCTCACGCTGCTGGGCAGCCGGCTGCGGCGGGGCCTGGACGGCACGGTGGGGATCCGGGTGACCCTCACGGACTGAGGGCCACCCGGCAGCGCGTCCTACGACGCGTTCGCCACCGACCCCGACAGCACCAGGCCGCCGGACCGCGGCTCACCGGTCTCCGGGTCGATCTGCTGGAACCGCACCGACTCCGCCGGCTCCGTCACCCGGTCCTTCACCGTGGGCACGGTGATGTCGGCGCTCGTGCGCCCCGACGGGATGTCCACCCACAGGTAGAGTCCGTCCACCGTGGACAGGGCGCGCTCCGGGTCCGGTTTCGCCCCCGCGGTGTCCTCCAGCCAGCGCGCCGGGACGTCCTTGGTGGACAGCTCCGGCCCGTCGACCGGCACGACCGTGAACATAGCGTTCATGTCGACGTCGACCGCCTCGGACAGGGACACCCGCCAGATCAGCGACTGCCCCTCGCCGACCCGGTCGGCGACGGGGGTGACGGTCGTCGTGGGCGCCGGATCGTCGTCGTGGACGGTGATGCCGCCCCGGTGGGAGCCCACGACCGCGCCGCGGACCGCCTTGACGAGCACGTCGTACGACACATCGGCGCCGTACCGCGTGTTCCCCTTCACCTCGATCGGTACGTCGAGGTCGTGGCCGCCCGGACGCACCGTGACCAGCCGGTCCGTCGCCCGGCCGGTGGCCGGGTCGACGACGTACACCCGAACCTGACCGCTGCCCCGGCCCGTCACCCGGACCGGGACGTGGTAGGTGCGCACACCGGAGTCGCCCTCGTCCACGGCCGTGCGGCCGAGGTCGACGCGCGCCAGCGCCGCCGCCCGCACCGCGGGCGTCCCGGCCCGCCAGCCCCAGGCGTCCATGAGCCAGGCCCGCCCGGAGCCCGAACGCGGCGTCAGCGCGAGGGACTTGACCGACTTCAGGTCGAGGCCGGCGCGGGTGGCCGCGGTCAGCGGCACCCGGAGCTCGCGCGCCCAGTAGGAGGCGGTCCGCTCACTGCCCGGCAGCCCGTCGGCCCGGACCCGGCCGAGCGTCGCCTTCCGGCCGGCGGCGTCGGTCAGGGACACATCCAGCTGCGTGCCACGGGAGTTCGGCGGCACGAACAGCCGCAGCGCCAGCGACGTGGCACCGGACAGCGACAGCGGCTTACCGGCGCTCACCCGCACCGGGCTGCCGGCGCGCGTCCAGCGCAGCGCGATCGCGTGCCGGCCGGCCTCCCGGTCGGTCTCCCACGGCGCGAAGTGCGGCGAGGAGCCCTTCGCCCCCTGGCCCAGGCAGGTCCTGGCCGGGCTCGGGTCCACCGCGTCGCACAGCTTGCCGCCGGTCACCGACAACCCGCCGTCCGGCAGGAACCCGGCACCCCGGCGCGCACCCACCGCGTGGCTGAGGACCCGCGCCGGGTCCGCCGACGGCGCCCGCTTCCCGGAGCCGTCCAGCAGCGGCCGCACCCGGTCGTCGCCGGCCACGAACAGCCGCGCGGCGGCCGCGATGTACGTCGCACCGGCCCGGTGCTGCTGGTCGGCGGTCAGCCGGGTCGCGGCACGCTTGCCGCACACCGCATCGGGGTGCTGCGCGTCGTCGAAGAAGTCGTCCTCGGCCGGTGCCGCGGCCTGGCCCGGCGTCCACTCGGAGTTGAAGAAGTTGTGGTTCGCGCCGATGACGTACACGGCGCTGTGCAGCGCCGTGCCGCCGCTGACCGCGCGCGTGCCGTCGACGTACACCTCGCCCTGCAGGTCGGAGACGTCACCGTCGCAGCCCGGCAGGATCGTCACGGACGGCACGTCGGGCACCGGGTTCTGACCGAAGACGGTCGGGCCGATGAGGACCGTGCCGCGGATCCTCCAGCGGACCGGGCCGTGGTAGCCGTCCTGGTCGGCGGGCGGCGGGTACAGGCTGTCCAGTGCCGCCCGGTTCACCCCCTCGCCGCCGCGCGAGTGCCCCACCAGCAGCACCCGGGACAGGTCGGCGCGGGGCGACTCGCGTACGACCGCCGGCGCCGCCCCGGGGTGCTCGGCCCACTCGGCCCACCGGGCCAGGTGCTGCCGCACCAGCGAGGAACGCGCCTGCGCGCCGCCGTCCTCGGCGGCCCAGTCCTGGGCGTTGACGCCGTTCGCCGAGATCGACACGGTCACATAGCCCTGCGAGGCCAGCAGTTTCTGGTCGCGCAGATAGCCGCGGTGACTGGGCACCGGCTCGGCGCCGGCCTTGCAGGGCCAGTCGCCGGTGATGTCGCGGCCCCGATAGCAGGTGTAGTGGCGGCCGTGCAGGAACAGCGCGAGCGGACGCCTGCCGGACGCGCCGACCGGGGCGACGACCACCGCGCGCATCTCCACCGGCGCCGGAAAGCCCGGCAGCCGGACCGACTTCAGGCCGTACTCGCCCGTCCTGGTGCGGTACGAACCGGACTTGCCCGGGTCCACACCGTTCGCGGGCAGCGGGGCCGGCGGCCGCGCCGCCGACGCGGCACCGGCGGCGTCCCGCGCGTCCAGCCGGCGTCCGCCGGACCAGACCTGGAGACCGGCCAGCTCGTTCGTCCGCCGCGCCTCCAGCGGCAGCCGGAAGGTGTGCCCGTCCGCGCCCGGCTTGGGCACCCCCAACAGGCGTCCGCCCGACCGGAATTCGACCCGAGCGTCCCCCATCGGCACGGGCCGGTCGGACCGCCACTCCAGTTGCGGCGCCGAGCGCCCGTCGGTGATCCGCCACCCGGGCGGCAGTGTCCCGCCGTCCGTGGCCGTCGACGTCCTCACCTGTGCAGGCGGTCGGGCCTGGGCCACTGCCACCCCTGGGGATGCTCCCGCCACCGCGAGCAGCGCGGCGGCGGTCACCGCTATGTACCGGGCACGGACCACAGTTCCTCCTCGAACCCCGAACACGGGGGTCCCGTCCGTACCGGGACCCCTCGCCCCGGAGGAGGGGAAGAGGACTCTGTGCGTTGCCTGTGCGGCGCGGGTGATGGATCACACCTGCGGCCTGGCCGGGAACTCGTGGCGGGCCGCGCACGGGGCACCGGCGGGGAACCCGCGCATGGCAGACCTCCCGTTCGGACAGCCCGTCAGCGCAAGGGAGTTGACGCCGTGTCCGTGGCCTCGGTGACGTGGCGGCCGGCCGGCCTCAGCCGCGTACGGCCGTCAGGTCCAGGCCCGGTACGGCTCGTCCACCAGCTGGAAGACCGGCTCGCCGCGCACCGGGTCCTTGGCGGTCGACAGGCGGACCCGGTCGCCGCTGTGGATGCCGACCGGCGGACCCATGACCCGGCCCCGGACGACGAATCCCTCGGCCATCTCGATGAGCGACACATTGCGCGCCGCCGGAGTGTTGCGGTGCACCACGGTCGAGTGGCGGACCGTGCCGACGCCCTCGCTGCGCTCCGTGCGCAGATCGCTGCCCTGGCACACCGGACACAGCAGCCGGTGGTACATCGCCGTGCCGCACCAGGTGCAGCGCTGGAAGAGGATGGCGTCCTTGGAATCCGCGGCAACGGGGTCGAGAACTCCCGCCGCGGAACCGGCCGCCGGATGCGAGGCGCTTGCTGAGTGGTGGTACACGCTGTTCAACTCCCTGCGCTCGGCCGGAATCCCGCGTGCCCGGCGCCGACCGGCACGCGTGTGCCCGGCAGCCGTGCCACCGTGCACGCCGACAGGTTATGGCACTGAGTGTCACTCGTAAAGGCACTCCGTACCCTCAATTTGACCGGCGTCGCGGGTCAGCCGCGTCCGAGCGCCGTCTCCCACTCCTGCACCACTCGCCATACCGGAGCGTCCCGGTGCGAGACGAGCACCACCACCTCCTCGGCGTCCTCGGCCTCACCCGCCGGCACCGGTCCGATCCGGCCGGCGCCCGCGGCCGTGTCCACCGGGCGGCCGAACGCCCGCTGCACGTATCCCAGGGCGTGGTCCACCGCCGCGCCCGGATCGTCCCTGCCGTCCGACCGCAGCCAGGAGCGCAGGGCGTTGTTGTGCGCGGCGACGACCGCGGCCGCGATCACATCGGCCCGCAGCGTCCCGTCGGGCCGCCCGGCGAACCGCCCGCGCAGGTACTCGGCGAGGGCGCGCTCGTAGCGCCACACCACGGACAGCTCGTATGCGCGCAGGCCCGGCACCTGCTTGGTGAGGCGGTAGCGCTGCACGGAGAAGGTCGGGTTCTCCGCGTACATCCGCAGCACCATCCGGGCCGCGTCGCACACCCGCCGCACCGGCTCGTGCTCCTCGCCGCTCGCCGCGAGAAAAGCGGTCATGTCGGCCAGGCAGCGCTCGTGGTCGGGGAAGACCACGTCGTCCTTGGAGGGGAAGTAGCGGAAGAACGAGCGCCGGCCGACCCCGGCCAGGGCCACGATGTCGTCCACGGTCGTCTGTTCGTACCCGCGTTCCAGGAAGAGCCGGAAGGCCGCCGCGACCAGGGCCTCCCGCATCGGCGGCTTCGCGGCCGGCGCCGCACTGCTGGAGCTCATGAACGGGAACGTAGCACCCGGAACCCACTCCTGACACTCAGTGCAGGGTGAGCCCTCGTAAGGGGGAACTGAGTGCTGCCCGCCCGCCCGAACGCAGCGATCGCACTGATGCGTCGGAGGGTTCACGGTGAGGTACCGCCCGACCCTGATCCGCCGGCCGGGATCGTCGGACGACAGCCCGGCAACGGGGAGTCGCGGTGGGCTCCGGGGGCGGTCGAAGCAGCCCGTACCCTGCGACGTAACCTTTCTCCACCCGCGCCGACACCGGTCCCTCTCAAGGAGATCCCGCATGCCCGCCGCCCGCCCCCGCCTGCTCTACGTCACGGACCTGGCGTACCAGGCCCGCGGGCGCCGCTACTGCGACGAGGACATCCACCTCACCTCCCGGCTGCGCGCCCACTTCGACCTGGCCCTGTGCCATCCGCGGGACGCGGCGGCCCTGATGGACGCCTTCGACGCGGTGGTCGTCCGCAACAGCGGTCCCGTGCTCGGCTACGAGAAGGAGTACGAGGCCTTCCGCGCGAAGGCGCTCGCCACCGGCGCCCCGGTGTACAACCCGCTCACCGGCAAGGCGGACATGGCCGGCAAGCAGTATCTGCTCGACCTGAGCGCCGCCGGCTTCCCGGTCATCCCGACCGTCGGCTGCGCCGAGGACCTGCACCGGCTGCCGTCCGCCGAGCGCTATGTGGTCAAGCCCAGGCTCGGCGCGGACTCCCTCGGCATGCGGATCGTCCCGGCCGGGCAGGTCGCCTCGTTCGCGACCGGCGACGTCCTGATCCAGCCCTGCGTCGCCTTCGCCTACGAGGTGTCCTTCTACTTCGTGGACGACGACTTCCAGTACGCCCTCTACGCCCCCGACCCGGAGCGCCGCTGGGATCTCGAGCCCTATGCGGCCACCGCCGCCGACCTGGAGTTCGCCCGGCGGTTCGTCGACTGGAACGACCTCGGGCACGGCATCCAGCGTGTCGACGCCTGCCGGACCCCCGATGGCGAGCTTCTGCTGGTCGAGCTGGAGGACCTGAACCCCTACCTGTCCCTGGAGGCCCTGCCGGAGGAGGCCAGGGACGCCTTCGGCACCGCGTTCACGGCGTCCCTGAGCCGGTTCGTGCAGGGGGCGCTCAGTCCGGCCTGACGGTGCCGGGGCCGTCGTGGCGAGGTGCCGGCTCGCCGTGCCCCCCGGATCGGCGAGGCGGGACGTGCAGGGTTCGGCGGTGGGGCCGATGCCGTCGCCGAGGGTCAGCCCTGAACGGGGCTGCCGCGCGCGCCGTATCTCAGCACGGGGACCCCGGACTCCCGTACGCACGGGACGGAAGGAGAGCCAGGTGCCGACACCGCCCGAACCCGAACCGCCGCACCGTGGACCGGTGTTGGGACCCGTCCGGGTCCTGCGGCTCCGCCGCTTCGACGCCCTCGCCGAGCTGATGCGGGAGATGCGTCCGGACCCGGTCACCTACGAGCCCGTCGGCACGCCACCGGGGCCGCACCGCACGGCGGCCCGGACACCGGTGGCCGCCGAGGAGGAGACCCAGGAGCTGCCGCCCGTGCCGGCCGCGCACCCCCGGACCGCTCCCCCCACCGGCGGCTTCGGGTCCGTACCCCGCCGGGCCGCCGTCGCCGGGGCCGTGGTCGCCGCCGCACTCGTCGGGTTCGGCTGCGCCCTGCTGCTCCCCGGCCGCCAGGAGGCCGCCGCGACCGCACGGCCCCCTGAGCCCACGACGACAGCACCATCCACCGCAGCACCGCCCACCACACCGGCCCCCGTGGCACCGGTGCCCACAGCGTCGGCGGCACCGACGGCCGCCATCGACCCCGACGGCCCCGGCACCCTCCGCCAGGGCGACACCGGCCCCGAGGTCACCGACCTCCAGGAACGCCTCCTGAACGTCCCGGACGTCTACCGCGACGGCTCCACCAGCGGCGTCTACGACGCCACCCTCACCGAAGCCGTGGCCCGCTTCCAGCTCTGGTACGGCATCAGCGGGGACGAGACCGGCGTCTACGGCGACGACACGCGCCGCGCCCTGGAGTCACGGGCCGCCCCTGGTGCCGATTCATGAGCGGCACGCCGGGAACAGGAGGAGGCGGGCGGATATCCCCGCGCCCACCGCGGTGAGTTGAGGCCGGACACCGAGCGGCGAACGAGAGCGAAGCGGCATGACGAACACACAGGGCACACCGAACCCCGATGACACACGAGAGGCGGTCGGCATCCGAGAAACCGGCGACACGGCGGCCACCGGCGACACCGCGGCCACGGACGGCTTCTTCGACCGGCTGGACCCCGACATGTGCATGGTCACGGCCGTGGCCGACGGCGAGCGGGCCGGCTGCCTGGTCGGCTTCGCCTCACAATGCTCCATCCACCCGCTGCGGTTCGCCGTCTGGCTGTCCAAGGCCAACCGCACCTACCGCGTCGCCCGGGCCGCGCAGCACCTCGCCGTCCACCTGCTCACCCGGGACCAGCGGGATCTCGCCGAACTCTTCGGGGGCGAGACGGGCGACGAGGTCGACAAGTTCGCGCGGCTGGACTGGGGGGAGGGCCCGGAGGGTACGGCCGTCCTGACGGACGCGGCGGCCTGGTTCGTCGGCACCATCCTTCACCGCACCGACGGCGGCGACCATGTCGGCTTCGTCCTCGACCCGGTGCGGTCGGGCGAGGGGCGGGACGGACCGCTGCTGCGCCTGTCCGACGCGCACGGCATCGACGCCGGCCACCCGGCCGAATGAGCCGATGGAAACGCCCCGGCGTCCGCGTCAGGCGGACCAGTGCATCCGCCTGCGGTCGGCGGACCGGGGCGCGCCACGCCGTCGTGCGGGGGAGGGGCGATCAGCGCGGGGCCGGCTACGCGCTCACGTCCTGCACGTCGTCCTCCAGCGGCATCCTGATGTCCAGCACGCACACGTCGTCCCGCCGCTCGTCCGCGAGCATCGTGGCGAGCAGCGTGTCCAGGGAGCCGGACTCGGCGCAGCTGTGGGCGCGTACCGCCTCGGCCAGCCGGGCCAAGCCGGCGTCCAGGCCCTCGCCGGGGCGCTCGATCAGGCCGTCGGTGTACAGCAGCAGCCGGTCGCCGGGTTCCAGGTGGAGTTCCGCCGACTCGTAGACGGGGGCCCCACTCGCGCCGAGCAGCATGCCGCCGGGACGGTCGAGGAAGCGCACCTCGCCGCGGCGCACCAGCAGCGGCGGCGGGTGCCCGGCCTGGGCCCAGGCCAGGACGTGCTCGTCGGGATCGTAGCGGGCCAGGACCATGGTGGCGGTGGTCTGGCTGTCCCGGGAGTGCAGCAGCAGCTGGTTGAGCCGTGCCAGCGCCCCGGTCAGCGAGGAGCCGGTGCTGACCATGCCCTTGGCGGTGAACCGGAGCTGGGCCATCGTGGCGACGGCGCCGATGCCGTGGCCCGCCACGTCACCGACCACGAACAGCGCGTCGTAGTCGGGCAGTTCGATGGCGCTGAACCAGTCGCCGCCGACATGGATGCCGGACTGCGCGGGCAGGTACGCGACCTCGATGCGCAGCCCGGCCAGCTGGACGGGCTTGCTGGGCAGCGGCAGCAGGGCGTGCTGCAGCCGGGCGGCCAGGGCACGCTCGGCCTGCAGGATCCCGCGTTGCAGCAGCATCGCGCGTTCGCTCTCCACCAGCGCGAGTTCCGCGCTGCGCTGCGCGGTGAGGTCCTGGACGAAGCCGTGCACCTCGACCGGGGTGCCGTCCGGCTCGGTGACGGCCTCCGCGACCATCCGCAGATGCCGGACGCCCTCGGGCGTCTCGACGCGGAAGGGGACGTCGAACGGGCGGGCTTCGCGGACGAGCTCGCCGATGGCGTGCGCCAGGGGTGCCGCGTCCTCCGGTACGGCCACGTCCGGCAGCTGGTCCAGCTGGAGCGGCCCTCGCCCGGGACCCCGGCCGAGCACGGCGTACGCCTGCGCGGACCAGGAGATCTCCTGGGTGATCAGGTTCCAGTTCGCCCAGCCGAGGTTGCCGAGCCGCTGCACGTCCGAGAGCCTCTGCTCCTGCCGCTCCACGGGGTCGTGCCGCAACCAGGTCACCAGCAGGGCGTCGCCCAGCGGGGCCGCCCGGACCGAGAAGGTGGCGGTCACGGGCACTCCGTCGGAGGAGTCCTGGTAGGCGAACGGCTCGCCGTCGAAGGGCGTCCCGGTCTCGAGGGCCTGCAGATAGCCGTGCCACAGGGGTTCGCCCGCGACGGACGGGTAGCTCTCCAGGATGTGCTTGCCGACCATGTCCCGGCCGGTGCGGCCGAACACGTCGACCGCTTCCGCGGTGGCCGCGTCGATGCGGTAGTCCTCCACCTCGCCGGAGGCGGTACGCAGCGGGGTGAGCAGGATCGCGGCGCCCGGCAGCGCGTCGAACACGGCCTGCACGGTCGGGGCGATGCCGTCCTCGTCGGGGCGTTCCGGCGGGGCGTCGAAGGCCCGCAGCCGGCCCGCGCACAATCGGGCGACGGCCCGCAGCAGCTTCCGCTCGCGCGGCTCGAACGGCCCGTCGTTCCGGCGCAGCACGCCCAGGGCGACGCAGGCGGTGTCCCCGGCCGGAACGGGCAGCCAGGCCCGGGTGAGCCACCGCTCGGGCGGGTCCCCGATCAGCAGGTACCGGGCGCGGTCCGTGGGGAGGTCCTCCAGCCACCGCGGCTCGCCCGCCTGCAGGGCGTCGAACGCGGCCACTCCGCTCAGCGGGGGCACGTACCGCCACTGGGCGGCGAGGGTGGTGTCGATGCCCGCGTGCCCGATCAGTTCGAGCCCGCCCTCGGGCAGCCGCTCGTAGAGCATGACGGCGTCGGCGCGCACCTCGGGTGCCAGGTGGTCCCGCAGGCACTCGGCCAGCTCCTGCGGCGAGCCGACCCGGACCAGGTCCCGGCCGATATACCCGAGCACCGCCGCCACGTCCACGGTGTCGGCGGGCGCGACCTCCCAGGAGCCGACGGTGGCGGGCGCTCTCATGGGCGACGCCGGGGCCGTGCCGGAGGGCTGCTCCCGGGGCGGCAGCAGGGCGCCCAGGGTCAGCCAGCACTGCTCGAGGAGCGTGCGGTTGCCGTCCTTGGCGCGCTGCAGCAGTTCCTCGTGGGCGGCGACGGGGGTGCACCCGGTGACCGCCATCAGGACGCCCTTGGCCCGCTCCAGGACAGCGGAGGTCGCGGCCAGGTCCCGCAACCGCTCCATCTCGGCGCGCTGCCGGGCCACGACCTTGGCCAGCGCCGCCAGATCGGCGCTGTTGCCTGGGTCCATCGAGGGCACGGGCTCGCTCGTCACGCGACGAGCATTGCACACCTGGGGCCGTTCGATCACTCGTCTGCCGGATCGGGCTTCGGGCCAGGTGGGCAGGCGAGGCGGAGCGGATCGCACCAAAGAAACGAACGGCGCTCGGCCGGAACCGGCGGGCGATAGGGGGACGGCGGCTCAGCGGCCCGTGCCGCGGCCGCCGAGCGCCTCGGAGACCGCGCGGACGCTGCGCGCGATGTGCTGCAACTGCAGGACCTCCGCCGCGTACATCTTGATCGTGTGCTCGATGACCGACTCGGGCAGCCCCAGCATCGGCAGTTCGGCCCGCGCGGTCTGCAGGGCGGTCCGCGCCACCCGGATCTCCTGGTGGACCTGGATCTGCGCGTGCCGGGCGAGCAGGACGGGATGCCGGATGAGTGCCGGATAGCTGGCGTAGCGCGCGGGGATCAGTTCGCGCAGCCACTTGGCCGCCGAGCGCTCCCAGTCGTAGCTGCCCGGCGTCTTCACCTGGCAGGGCCAGTCGGGGCTGATGCGGGTGCTGGTCAGGGGCATGATCATCGCTTCCGGTGTGCGGCGTCGTGAGGGTGGTCCGACGGGTTCGGGGCGGCCCCGGCCTAGGGGATGGCCGGGGCCGCCGCGGGCGCTTCGCGCGGACGATGCGCCCCGGTACACCCCGGGCGCCGACGCGGGTAGGAGACGGCGGCTGGGGGTGTCCGTGCAAGGGCCCCGGGAGTCGGGAACCGGCGCTGCGTGCGGTGGTCCGTGCGCATGGGCGGTCCGTCGGCTTTCTCGGGGCGGTGTGCGAGCTGTGAGCCCGCGGGTGCGGAACGTGCCCGGAGCGGGTCGGGCGCGATCCGTGAGCAGTATTTATATATGCCGACCGCTTTGCAAGACGTATGAAAACATTCATGCGCGATATGCGGTGAATGATCCCCGTCCAGGGGTTTCGAGACCGCAAGATCTTCACGAGTGGCCCGGCGGGGACGGAAGGATCGGCCGGACGGTCCGGGCCAGGCGGACGCCCCGCTCAGTCCCTCATGAAGAACTGGTGCTGCTCGGAGAGCTGTTCGTACTTCTCCAGCCGGGCCTGGGTGCGCTCCGGATCGGCGTCGGTCATGGCCTGCAGCAGCGCCGCGGCCAGCACGCCCGGCGCCGCGTAGGAGTCGAAGACCAGCCGTGAGCCGGTGCCGGTGGCGAAGACGATGTCGGCCTCGTCGGCCAGCGGCCCCAGCGCCAGATCGGTCACCAGCGCGACCTTCAGACCGGCACCGCGCGCCACCCGGATCGCCTGGAGCGTCTCCTGGGAGTGCCGGGGCATGGCGAACGCCAGCACCCAGGTGCCGCCGGCCTCACCGGCCTGCAGCAGCGCGTCGTAGGCCACGCTGCCGCCCCGGGTCACCAGCCGCACATCGGGGTGGATGCGGCGGGCGGCGTAGCCGAAGTACTCGGCCAGCGACACCGAGATGCGCAGGCCCAGCACGGTGAGCGGGGTGGAGCGGGACAGCTCCCGGCCGACGTGGATGACCCGGTCGGGGTCGGCGAAGTCGCGCCGCAGGTTCTCCAGGTTCTCGATCTCGGCGTCGACGGCCGCCTGGAGTTCGTTGGCGCGGTTCTCCTCGCCGGGCCCGCCGGCGAGCGTGCTCAGCGCGATCGACTGGAGCGTCTCGCGCAACGCGGGGTAGCCGCTGAAGCCGACGGCGGCGGCGAAGCGGGTGACGGACGGCTGGCTGACACCCACCCGGTCGGCCAGCTCGGTGATCGACAGGAACGCGGCCTCGGTGATGTGCTCGATCAGGTACTGGGCGATACGCCGCTGCCCCGGTGACAGACGGGGCCCGTCGAACAGCTCTCGGAGCCGGGAGGTCGGGGCGGCCTCGGCCTCGGGCGCGGTCTTGCCCGACGTGATCGCTGATGCCTGTGCGCGGGCCTGCTGCGGCGAGGGCACCGGTCCGCCTCCTTTGTCTGCCACGAGCACTCAACATAGCTCACCGACCGCCGTGACCAGGGGGTTGAGCGAGGGGTGCTCAGCGCCGGTAGAGGCTGATCGAATGACCCACGTCGCCGACCGGCCGGCTGCTCGCGATCAGCTCGGCGAGCCTCCCGCGCGCCTTGGCGACCGCCGAGTCCGACACCACCAGCAGCCCGTGCACCCGGTCCGCTGCGACCGTGCGCGGATCGGCGGCGCGGATGCCGTAGGCCGACGGCACGCCGGCGCCCTTGTACACCAGCCACACCCGCTCGCCCGGGTACCGCTGCCGCAGCCGGTCCGCGAGCCGGCCCAGGTCCTGCCCCCAGTCCACGTTGGAGTCGTGCAGCAACCGATGGGTGTGCGCCGGGCCGCCGAACGCCTCGTTCGCGTACGGCAGGTAGTACGGGAACGTCCGCAGCGAACTCACCGCCGTGCACAGCACCAGCGCGCAGGTCAGCAGCCCGGTCCACCGCCGGCGCGGCACGGGCGCACAGGCCGCCGCCACCGCGAGGAACACCGGCACGAACAAGGCGTACCGGGTGCCGAAGTCCCGCGCCCCCGTCATCGCCGCTGCCAGCAGCACCAGGGGCGGCAGCAGCAGATACGGTGCCGCGGGCCGCAGCCGGCGTACCCGCACGACCGCTACCGCACCGGCCGCACCCAGCGCCAGCAGCCCGAGCGGCGTCTTCACCAGCAGGGCGGCCGGCAGGTAGTACCAGAGCGAGCCGGTGTACAGGTGCCCGAAGAGATAGCCCTGCCACGGGTAGTCCTCGAAACCGAACTGCACCCGCATCCCGGCCCGGTACGCGGGCGGCAGCGGCAGCAGGTCCACCAGCCGTCCGCGCAACCTGTGGACGGCCGGGACGGGTTCGGCGGGGACGAACCGCAGGCGGGGGTCGACGGCGAGATAGGTGACCCATACGACCACCACGGCCACCAGCGCCACGACCGCGGCGCCGGCGAGCGCCGAGAGCACCTTCCGCCGTGGGCCGGCGGGCCGGCCGGACGCCAGGACCGACACCGCCGCCAGCGCCATCAGCACCGGCACCGCCGGCAGTGCGCTCATTTTTGTCGCCACGGCCGCCCCGAGAGCCGCCCCGGCGAGCGGCAGGTACCGTCCCGGCCGCCGGCGGGCCCGCCACACCAGCCAGGCCGACGTCAGCACGAACCCGGCCGCCGGCACGTCCAGGGTGGCCAGCGCACCGTGTGCGATCACATCGGGCGAGAAGGCGTACAGCGCGAGCGCCACCAGCCCGCCCGCCGTCCCCGTCACCTCACGGGCGAACGCGAAGGCGACCAGCCCGAACAGCACGGTCAGCGCGATCACCGGCAGCCGCGCCCACAGCATCAGCCGCCAGGGGTCGTTGCCCGACTCGTACAGCAGATGCCGGCCCACGTCCCCCTGCGTGCCGGTGTAGGACGCGTCGTAGTGCGGGTCGGCCACCGCCACACCGGCCGCGATCAGCAGCTTGCCGAGCGGCGGATGTTCGGGGTTGTAGCGCAGCCGGTGCTCGCGCAGGTAGTCGGTGGCCGTCGCCACGTACACCGGTTCGTCGATGGTGGGCGTCTGTTGCACGGCCGTGGTGACCATCGCCGCCGCCATCTGTGCCGACAGCAGCACCGCCAGCAGAGGCACCAGCCACCGCCGGTGCCGGCGCGCCCCGGAGGAGGGACGGGCCGGGGACGGCCGCGCGGGCCCCTCGGCACCGGCCTCCCGGGTGAGGACAGTGTGCTGTTCGCTTGCCATCATCCGCCCCGCGGTGGCACCGGCCGTGCGGTGGCGGGAGCGCTGGGGGGCCGGATCACGGCCCTACTGTCGCACCGCTCCGGTCGCCGCGGGCGTCACCGCTGCACGAGTCGTACCGGCAGACCCTCTGCCGTGTACACGGGTACGGCCCGCAGCCCGTCGGAGTTCACCTCGACCCGGTCGAACCGGCCGCGCGGCCGGGCCCCGTCGCCAACCGGCGACGTGGACGTGTACGACAGGTGAACGCGGAGCAGGGTGTTCACAGATCACGAACAGGGGTCGCAGACCCGACCTCGCCGGCGCGCACGTCCCGTCGGCGAACGCGGCCGTACAAGGAACAGCGTGCTGCCCGCCCCGGGGCAGAGCAGATCGGTCAGTCGCGCCCGGGGCCGGTGGACCGGATGTCCGGCACGGCGTACGGCGACGGCAGGGTGTCGTCCGGCACCACCAGGTCCGCCCGCTGCCGTGTCGTCGCGACCAGGTCGGCGTTGCGCTGGTCGGTGCCCAGCACCCAGGCCACGGCGGTGTCGTGGTCCTTGCCGAACTCCTCGTGCCGGGCCACCAGCCGGCGGACCCGCTCGTCCTCGGGGACCTCGCAGAACCACACCTCGTCCAGGCACGGCCGCACCCGCGCCCACGAACCTTCCTGGAGCAGCAGGTAGTTGCCCTCCGTCACCACCAGGCGGGCGGCCGGCGGCACCGGGATCGAGCCCGCGATGGGCTGCTCCAGCATCCGCTCGAACCCGGGCGCGTACACCACCTCGTCGGTGTCCTCGCGCAGCCGGCGCAGCAGCGCCGCGTACCCGGCCGCGTCGAAGGTGTCCGGCGCGCCCTTGCGGTCCCGGCGGCCCAGCCGGTCCAGCTCGGCGTCGGCCAGATGGAAGCCGTCCATGGGCACGTGCGCCACCCAGGGCGGACCGTCGCCGTTGAGGGCCCGCACCAGGTGCTCGGCGAGCGTCGTCTTGCCCGTACCGGGGCTGCCCGCGACACCGAGGAGGGCCCGTCGGCCGCCCCGGGTGAGCGCACGGGCACGGGTGAGGAGATCGTCGAAGGTCAGCGGCACAGGGGACAGTGTGACACCGAGGAGTTCCGGCGGGCCGGGGAGTCCCGCTGAATCCGGTCCGGAGGGCGAACCGGGGAAGCCCGTATCGAAAGCTTTGCCGAGAAGTGCGCCCGGTGTGGTGTGCGCCACCCACTGGAGGGCGTCTCATGGGGAACAGTGCTGGGTATGACTCAGCTCGGTCTGCCCGACGGAATCCAGGCCTGTCTCTTCGATCTCGACGGGGTCGTCACCAAGACGGCCGTCGTGCACGCGGCCGCCTGGAAGGAGACCTTCGACGCGTTCCTGCGCGATTACGAGGGTGCGCAGGGGCGGCCGTTCGACGCGGCCGCCGACTACGACGAGTACGTCGACGGACGCCCGCGCGCCGACGGCGTCCGCGCCTTCCTCGACTCACGCGGCATCCACCTGCCCGAGGGCACCCCCGGCGACCCGCCGGACGCCCGCACCGTGCACGGCCTCGGCAACCGCAAGAACGACCTGCTCCTGGCCAGGATCCGCACCGGCGGCGTCGAGGCCTACGAGGGCACCCTGCGCTATCTGGAGGCGGTCCGCGCCGAGGGGCTGCGCACGGCGATCGTCTCCTCCAGCGCCAACTGCCGGGACGTGCTGCGCTCGGTCGGCGCCGAGCACTTCTTCGACGTCCGCATCGACGGCGTGGTCGCCGCCGAACGGAACCTGCCGGGCAAGCCGCACCCCGACACCTTCCTCGCCGCCGCCCGGGACCTCGGCGTCGAGGCGTCCCGGGCCGCCGTCTACGAGGACGCGCTCGCCGGCATGGACGCGGGCCGCGCGGGCGGCTTCGGCTACGTCGTCGGCGTGGACCGCGTCGGACAGACCGACGCACTGTACGCCCACGGCGCGAGCATCGTCGTGAAGGACCTGGCCGAACTGGGAGGCAAGCCGTGATCACCGAACGGTCGTACGCCGTGGAACCGTGGACCGTCCGGGAAACGGCCCTCGACCTGGACGTCCTCGCCCAGAGCGAGTCGGTGTTCGCCCTGTCCAACGGCCATGTCGGCTGGCGCGGCAACCTCGACGAGGGCGAACCGCACGGCCTGCCCGGCAGCTACCTCAACGGCGTGCACGAGGTACACCCGCTGCCGTACGCGGAGGCCGGATACGGCTACCCGGAGTCCGGTCAGACGGTCATCAACGTCACCAACGGCAAGGTCATCAGGCTGCTTGTGGACGACGAGCCGTTCGACCTGCGCTACGGCCGGCTCGTCGCCCACGAGCGGGTGCTGGACCTGCGTCGCGGGGTGCTGGAGCGGACCTGCGAGTGGACCTCCCCGGCCGGATCGACGGTCCGGGTGCGCTCGATCCGGCTGGTGTCGCTGACCCAGCGGGCGGTGGCCGCGGTGGCGTACGAGGTGGAGGCCGTCGGCAGCCGCAGCCGGGTGGTGATCCAGTCGGAGCTGGTCGCCAACGAGAGCCTGCCCGAGTCCGACGGCGACCCGCGCGCGGCCGTCGCGCTGAAGTCGCCGCTGGAGCAGGAGGACCACTTCGCCTCCGGCAACCGGCTGCGGCTGGTGCACCGCACCCGGCGCAGCGGCCTGCGGGTGGCCGTCGCGGCCGACCACGTCGTCACCGGTCCGGAGCGCACCACCACGCGCAGCGAGAGCGGTGTCGACGTGGCCCGGCTGACCGTGACCTCGGTGCTGGAGCCGGGGCAGAGGCTCAGGGTGGAGAAGCTGGTCGCCCACGGCTGGTCCGGCGCCCGTTCGCTGCCCGCGATGGCCGACCAGGTCGACGCCGCCCTCGCGGCCGCCGCCCACGACGGCTGGCAGGGCCTGCTGGCGGACCAGCGGGCCTGCCTGGACGACTTCTGGGCCCGCGCGGACGTCGAGGTGGAGGGCGACGAGGAGATCCAGCAGGCCGTCCGGTTCGCCCTCTTCCACGTCCTGCAGGCCGGAGCCCGCGCCGAACAGCGCGCCATCCCCGCCAAGGGGCTCACCGGCTCCGGCTATGACGGGCACGCCTTCTGGGACACGGAGATGTTCGTGCTGCCCGTGCTCACCCACACCGCGCCCGCGGCCGTCGCCGAGGCGCTGCGCTGGCGGTACAACACCCTGGACGAGGCCCGGGAACGCGCCTCCCAACTCGGGCTGGACGGGGCCTCGTTCCCGTGGCGGACCATCGCCGGCTCGGAGGGTTCGGCGTACTGGCCGGCCGGCACCGCCGCCTTCCACGTGAACGCCGACATCGCCGACGCCGTCGTCCGGTACGTCGGGGCCACCGGCGACACCGCCTTCGAACGCGAGGTCGGCGTGGAACTGCTGGTGGAGACGGCCCGGCTGTGGCGGTCGCTGGGCCACCACGACAGCCACGGCGTCTTCCACCTCGACGGCGTCACCGGGCCCGACGAGTACAGCGCGGTCGCCGACGACAACACCTACACCAACCTCATGGCCCGCCAGAACCTGCTCGCCGCCGCCGACGCCGTCGAACGCCATCCGCGCGAGGCGGAGCGGCTCGGTGTGGACGAGGAGGAGAGCGCGGCCTGGCGAGACGCGGCCGAGGCCATGCACGTCCCCTACAACGAAGATCTCGGCGTCCACGAACAGCACGCCGGGTTCACCCGCTACCAGCGCTGGGACTTCGCCGGCACCCGCCCCGACCAGTACCCGCTGCTGCTGCACTTCCCCTACTTCGACCTCTACCGCAAACAGGTCGTCAAGCAGGCCGACCTGGTGCTGGCCATGTACACGTGCGGCGAGCACTTCGACGACGAGCAGATCGCCCGGAACTTCGCCTACTACGAACCGCTGACCGTACGCGACTCCTCCCTGTCCGCCTGCTGCCAGGCCGTCATCGCCGCCCAGGCGGGCCATCCGGCGCTCGCCTACGCCTACACGGCCGAGGCCGCCCTGATGGACCTGCACGACCTGGAGCACAACACCCGGGACGGGCTGCACATCGCCTCGCTGGCCGGTACCTGGATGGCGCTGGTGGCGGGCTTCGGCGGCATGCGCCGCGACGGCGAACGGCTGCGGTTCGCGCCCCGCCTGCCGGAACGGCTGCGCCGGCTCGCCTTCAACCTCCAGTTCCGCGGGCGCCGACTGCGCGTGGACATAGGCGCCGACAAGGCCACGTACGCCCTGCTGGACGGTCCGCCGCTGACCCTGCACCACCACGGCGAGCCGCTGACGGTGAGCACCGACGAACCCGCCGTGCGGCCCGTACCGCCGGTCGTCCGCCGTCCCACCCCCGAGCAGCCGCCGCACCGCGCGCCCAACGGCGGCTGAACGCCACCGCGGCGCGCGAAACCCATGACGCCGGTCGCGCCCCCGGCCCGGCTCGCCGTCAGCGGCCGGCCGGGCGGTGGTGGAGGGCGAGGGCGTCAGGGGCCTGGTTCCGGGGAGGAGCCAGGCCCGGCCGACCGGGTGCTCGGACGGTGAGCGCGGCCGGCGGACGGCGGCTCGGACGGTCCCGCGGGCCTCGCGGCGGACGGCCACTCGTCCCTCGCCGAGGTGCCGGCCGCAAGCCCCACCTGGTAAGCGCCCAGGCCTCAGGCGAGCAGTTCGCGCAGCGCCCGCTCCTCCTCGGCACTGAGCCCGGTCACGAACTGCTCGAGCGCGGCGATGCGGTCGGGTCCCCGGCCCAGGGCCTCGTGCATCGCCTCGGCGGTCACTTGGGCCGCGTTCTTGGCGGGCCGGTACGCGCCACGCCGCCCGTCGGCGTCCCGCAGCACCAGCCCTTTGTCGTACAGGCGTTTGAGAATCGTGTGGACCGTGTTGTACGCGAGTCCGCCGCCGATCCCCGCCTGGATCTCCACCGGGGTCAGTGGCCGCTCGGTGGCCCAGAGGGCGGCCAGCACCTCGTTCTCCAGCTGCCCGGCGCCGCGTCGTTCCGCTCTGCCGTGCGACCCTCTGCCAGCCATGCCCCAACCTTACAGCGCGTAGGGCCGTCGGCCGGATGGCCGTAACCGACCCGGCGGGCGGCGCCGATTCCGGTTAGTTTGGCCATGTTCTCCGGGGGTGTGCGCTGGTGCCCCGCGGCTCCTGCCCTCGGTCCTGCGGGCTGGAGACGGCAGTGGCCCTACGGGCCGCAGGGACAGAGGGGTGATCATGGCCGGCAGCGCGCACACCACACTCGGCGGAACGGGACGCGAGCACGTGCGGCGCCCGTCCGGCCGCACCCGGGGCCTGCGGACCGAAGCACCGATCGCGGCCGTCGCGGCGGCCTTCACCCTGGCCCAACTGCTCCTCGTCCGGCCCGGCATGGGCCTCGGCTGGGACGAGACGGTGTACGTCAGCCAGGTCAGCGCGCACGCACCCGCCGCCTTCTTCAGCGCACCCCGCTCCCGGGGCGTCTCCCTGCTGGTCGCGCCCATCGCCTCCTGGTCGTCCTCGACGGCCCTGCTGCGGATCTACCTCGCGGTCCTCTCCGGCCTCGCCCTGTATCTGGCCCTGCGCGCCTGGCGCGGCCTGTTCCCGGTCCGCGTGCTCGCCCTGGCCGGTGCCCTCTTCGCGTCCCTGTGGGTGACGCTGTTCTACGGCCCGCAGGCCATGCCCAACTACTGGGTCGCCGTGGGCGCCCTGGCCGTCGTGGCCTGCTTCCTGCGCGCCCGCGCCGACCGCGCCGACCGTGCCGCCCTGTGGGGCCTGGCGGCGAGCGCGGCGCTGATGGCGTGGATGCGGCCCATGGACGCCGTCTGGGCCGTCCTGCCGCTCCTCGCCCTCGGCCTGGTACGCGGCCACCGGCGGGCGTTGTGCGTGCTGCTCGCCGGGCTCGCGGCCGGCGCCGTCGAGTGGGTGATCGAGGCGTACACGGGGTACGGGGGCCTCGGGCGCCGCCTGTCCGACGCCTCGGCGATCCAGGGCGGCCTCGGCTGGCATGTCGCCGTCGTGGACCAGCTGCGCAGCCTCGGCGGGCGGACGCTGTGCCGGCCGTGCACCGGGGCGCTGCCCGACCCGGTGTTCCTCCTGTGGTGGTTCGTCCTTCCGCTGCTCGCCGTGCTCGCGCCGGCCGTCGCCCTGCGCACCCGCCGCACGGCGGTCACGGCGCTGCCGCTCCTGTGCGCGGCGACGGCCGCCTTCCCCTACCTGTTCCTGATCGGCTACGCCGCACCCCGCTTCCTGCTGCCCGCCTACGCCCTGCTGGCCGTCCCGGCCGCCGACGCGCTGCTGACGCTGACGGCCGTACCGCGCCGGAGCCGGCGTCCCCTGGCCGTGGCACTGGTCTGCCTGGGCCTCGCCGCCCACCTCGCCGTGCAACTGGCCGTCCTCGTGCACACGGTGCACGGCACCACCGCCGCCCACCGCGCCTGGTCGCGCACCGCGGGCACCCTGCACCGCCTGGGCGTCCGCCCGCCCTGTCTGCTCACCGGACATGAGGCCATTCCGGTGGCCTTCTACACCGGCTGCTCCTCGGCCGCGACGGGCGGGCACAACGCCAACAGCACCGAGGACGGCATCGTCCGGACCGCCCGGCGGATCCCGGCGGCCGTCCTCGTGCCGGCGGGTGCCCGGCCCCCCGGGTACGCCCGCCACTGGGCGTCCGCACCCCTCGGCGACGTGCGGCTCTACTACGTCGTACCGGAGGCCGACTCATGACATCCACGGCGGAACTCACCGTCCCCCTCGGCCGGCGGCGCGCCTACTGGCCCGCCGTCGTCTGCCTCGCCGTACTGCTCGGCGCGCTGTACCTGGCCCATCGGCACTGGGCCGCCGTCGAGAGCGGGGCCGTACGGCTGGCGGTCGCCGACCAGGGCTGGCTGCTGGTCGGCGCGACGGCGGCCGCGGGCACCTGGGCGGCCTCGGCCCTCGCCCAGCAGGGCGCCGTGTTACGGCGGTTGCCCGGGGCGCGGCTGGTCGCCGCCCAGTTCGCCGCCTCCGCCGCCAACCACCTGCTGCCCGCGGGGGTCGGCGCGGGCGCGGTGAACCTGCGGTTCCTGATGCGCTGCGGGCTGCCGGCCGGGCGCTCGGCCAGCGCGCTCGCCGTCAAGGCCACCTCGGGTGCCGCCGTCCGCCTGGCGCTGCTCGCGCTGCTCACCCCGGCCTGCCCGGGGCTGCTGCGCCTGCCGCCCGTCTCCCCGGTGGCCGTCGCCGTCGCCCTGGGCGTTGCCGTCCTGGTGGCGGTCCTGCCGGCCGTTCCCCTGTGGCCGCGCTGCCGGCGGGCGCTCACGGCCGTCCTCGCGGACATCCGCGCGGTGCACGCCTGCCCCGCCCGCGCGGCGGCCCTGTGGGGCGGCTCCCTGGCCTTCGCCGCACTGCACGCACTGGTCCTCATCTCCGTCACCCAGGCCGTCGCACTGCCGCTCGCCCCGCTCCAGGTGGCCCTGCTGTACCTCGCCGCGAGCAGCGCCGCCGCCCTGCTGCCCACCCCGGGCGGCCTCGGCTCGCTGGACGCGGCACTCGCCCTCGCCCTCACCGCGTCCGGCACCTCCGCGGCGGCCGCCGCGTCCGCGGTGCTCGGCTACCGGCTGCTGACCATGTGGCTGCCCCTGCTCCCCGGCCTGCTGGTGCTCGGCGTGCTGGTGCGGCGCAAGGCCCTGTGAGGCCCGGGAGTTTCCCACGCGCCCGCTCCAGGTAGGAAGTCGGGTACTGCCACGTGCCACAGGAGGGGGAGCCATGCCGGAGAACGACAGCGCGGGTCTGCCGGGGGAGGCCTTCTTCACGCCGGGGACGTCGTCCTTCACCGAGTTCCTGGCCGCGCACCGCCCCCGGCTGCTGCCCACCGCGCCCCCGCTGCCGGCCGGCGTCCGCACGGCACCCGGCCGGTTCCCGCACGGCACCACCGTGCTCGCCCTGACCTACCGCGACGGCGTGCTGATCGCGGGCGACCGCCGGGCCACGATGGGCAACCTCATCGCCCAGCGCGACCTGGAGAAGGTGCACCCAGCCGACGACCACACGGCCGTCGCCTTCGCCGGCACCGTCGGCCTCGCCCTCGACATGGTGCGGCTCTACCAGGTCGAACTCACCCACTTCGAGAAGATCGAGGGCATACCGATGACCCTGGGCGCCAAGGCGACCCGCCTGGCGGCCATGATCCGGCAGAACCTCGCCCAGGCCATGCAGGGCCTCGTCGTCGTCCCGCTGCTCGTCGGCTACGACCTCTCCGCGCCCGAGGGCGGACAGGGCCGGATCTTCAGCTTCGACGCGGCCGGCGGACTGTACGAGAAGCGGCACTTCCACGCCGAGGGTTCCGGCTCCCCGTACGCCCGGGGCGCGCTGAAGAAGCTGTTCCGGCCGGACCTCACCCGCCGTGAGGCGGCCTCGACCGCGCTCCAGGCGCTGTACGACGCGGCGGACGACGACTCGGCCACCGGCGGCCCGGACCTGAACCGCCGCATCTTCCCCGTCGTCTCGGTCATCACCGAGGACGGTTTCGAACGGCTGCCGGAGACGGAGACGGAGGAACTCAGCCGCGAGATGGTCCGGCAGCGCACCGGCCGCCCGGACGGCCCGCACGCCACGCCTTGACCTCCCCGGTCGCGCCGCACCGCTCGACGAGCCGTCGGCGGGTACGGCCGGCCGCTTCGTCGCCCTCCCTGCGGCCCGCGCCCCGGCTTTCCCTCCCCATGGCAAAGGCCTGCCGCGGTCTTTACTGCACCTGCGTTGCAGCCACGGACAGATGGCACAAGGCTGTGGAGCGCAGCCGTACCCGCACCACCGCAAGCAATCACCTCCCGATGACGGCCGCCCCTGATTCCGCTCCGTCCCTCCCCGCTCGGGCCGAGAGCACACCCTCGGCCCGGCACCGCGTCTGCGGCTCCATGACGCGGCAGGAGCGGATCAGGGTCGGCGGGACGGCCGGCTGCGTCCTCGCCCCGCACACCATCGGCCGGGACACGCTCGTCGGCACCCTCGCGCCGCAGCGCCGACACCGACTCCTTCGGCTGCACGCCGCCTTCCGGGACTGGATCTCCGATTCTTCGCCACCTGGGCCGTCGCCCTGCCGGCGTGGGAGGCGGGCCGCATCGAGGAGAAGCGGACGGCGGACCTGGCCGACCGGTCCGCCGACCGACCTGTTCGTGTGCTGCCGGGGTTAACGAGCCGCCTGCGGGAAACGCGGACCGGGACCGCCCACGAGCCGAGAAGGAGGCGACGATGAGCGACCAGCAGTCCGAGCAGACCCCGATGGCGGACGACGCCTACCAGCCCACCGGTACCAACGAGGAACAGGAGGACGCCGGGCCCCTGGACCTGCAGGACGCGGTCGACGAGCGCACCTACGACGACATGCTCGACGAGGGCTACTCCCCGCCCGAGCGGCCGCTGGGCGTCACCAAGCACGGCACCACCGCCGCCGAGCAGCACGAGGGGGAGACCCTGGACGAGCGGCTCCGCCAGGAGGTGCCGGACCTGGACGCACCGGCCGGCGACGAGGTCGGCGACCTGCCCGGCGGCGAGGGCGAGCCGCTCGACCCCGAGGCCGGCACCTCCCGCGCGGGCCGCCTGGTCGCCCCGGACGAGGGCGCCCACCCGAACACCGTCAAGGAGGAGGTCGCCCGAGACGTGGGCATCGACGGGGGAGCGGCGGGAGCGGAGGAGGCGGCCGTTCACGTGGTGCCGGACGAGACCGACCTGCCGGAGTGACCCCGGGCGGCCCGGCCGGCTCCGGCCGCACCGGATCCAGGACACCGGCCGCACGAGCAGGACGCCCCGGCTGAGCGCCCGGCACCGCCTGACCAGCTCGACAGGGGCGTCCGGCACCGGCCCGTTCAGCGAGGGCGGCGGACGGCCTCTGCAGCCCCCTGGGACGGGCTGGCGGTCCAGCTCGCCAGGAGCCTGAGCCGCTCTTCGGAGGCGGTGCCCGGCTCGGCGGTGTAGAGGGTCAGGTCGTGCACCGCCCGGTCCGACACGGGCAGGTCCAAAGACCGGTAGGTCAGCTCCAGGCGGCCGACCTCGGGGTGCTGCAGCCGCTTGACACCCCCGTGGCGGATGCGAACGTCGTGCGTGGCCCACATGGTGCGGAACTCGGGGCTGAGCGTGCACAGCTCACCGATGAGTTCGCGCAGCGCCCGGTCGTGGGGCTCGCGCCCGGCCTCGGCGCGCAGCAGGGCGACGGTGGCGTGCGCGCCGGCGTCCCAGTCGACGAAGAAGTGCTGGGAGCCGGGATCGAGGAAGTGGTAGCGGGCGAAGTTGGCGCGGCGGTGCCCGCCGGAGGTGTCGCTGTCGAACATCGGCGCGTGCAGGGCCCGGCCCAGCGCGTTGCCGGCGACGACGTCCAGGCGGCCGTTGCGCACGAAGGCGGCGGACAGCGTCATGGAGTCGAGCAGCCACTGGACGGACGGCGGGACCTCGACGTCCTTGCGGCGGGGTGGCGTACGACGGGCGGACCGGGCCGCTCGGGCCAGGTCGAACAGATAGGTGCGTTCGTCCGCGTCCAGCCGGAGCGCGTGGGCGACCGCGTCGAGAACGTCCTCGGAGACGCCGCTGATGTGGCCCTTCTCCAGGCGCGTGTACCACTCGGTGCTGACACCGGCGAGAACGGCGACCTCCTCGCGCCGCAGCCCCGGGACCCGGCGTCGGCCGCTGGTGGGCAGTCCGGCCTGGTCCGGGGTGATCTTGGCGCGCCGGCTGGCCAGGAAGTCCCGGATGTCGGCGCGGTTGTCGGCGCGGTCGCCGGGTCGGTGGTCCATGCCCTCCACCGTAACCAGGGGCCGCCGGGGAGGGAGGTCGAGCTTGTACCCCCCACGAACGCGACCTTCTCCCCGCACGCCGAAGCCCGTTTCGTGGGATCGCAAGCTCGATCGCGACCCCATGGGAGACGTCCGCCCGCCGCCCTCCTCGACCGCCACCGTCTGCCCGAAGTAGGCGCCACCTGATCGGGGGCCGCCACGAGGCGCGCACCGACCTCGGCGGTCCGGGTCTGCGTCGAGGAGGTGCGTCATGGACCAGGGCCCCATGCCCACGCTGCCGCCGCCGGCCGGGCGTGTTCGCCCGGCCGGCCCTCCCCGTTCGTTCGGTGCGTTCCCCGGACCGCCCTAGGGCAGCAGCTTCTCGATGGCTGCCGGACCCTCCGTCTCCAGCTTGCGACGCGCCCAGTCGAGGGTCTTCGGGGTGACGTCCCTGCCCGCCGCCATCACCAGGTCCTCAGGGGAGACATCCCGCGAGGGAGCGGAGTGGAGCAGGGCGTCCGGGGTGCAGTGGTCGTCGGACGACCGGGATCCTTCGGGTGTGGATGTCGACATGATGCCTCCTCCTCGGTCCGGATGACCGCATCCGTGCCGGTGCCTCCCGATGGGGCACACTCTCACCATTCCCCGCCTCGGCGCACCCTGCATCCGGAAGGCGCCCCGTGAGCGGGTGTGGAGCGCCTGCCCGTGCCATACGGAAGTACTCCCTCCTAAGCTGGACAACACCCGCACCACGTACCGGGAGGCCGCGATGGCCGAGACGCCGTTCCACGAGGGTCTGCCCCGCCACCCCCGCTATCTGCCGATCGCCGAGCACGGGCTCATCGGTGACCTGCGCACCGTGGCTCTGGTCGGCAGCAACGGCACGATCGACTGGTACTGCTGCCCCTCCTTCGACGCCCCGAGCGTCTTCGCCGCGATCCTGGACGCGGAGCGCGGCGGCTGCTTCGAGCTGGCCGCCGCCGTGCGGGCACGCACCAAGCAGTTCTACTTCCCCGACACCAACGTGCTGATCACCCGCTTCTTCACCGAGGACGGCGTCGGCGAGGTGCAGGACTTCATGCCGGTCGCCGGTGAGGCGCCCACCGAGGCGGGCCGGCACCGGCTGATCCGCCGCGTGGTGTGCGTACGCGGCACCGTCCCCTTCCGCGTGCTGGTCGCCCCGCGATTCGACTACGGCGCCGCCCCGCACGTCCTGCGCCCCCAGGACGGCATAATCCTGTTCGAGTCGGCCGACCGGTCGCTGGCCCTGACCTCGACCGTGGCCCTGGAGTGCGACGGCCGCGACGCACGCGCCGACTTCAAGCTCGGCGAGGGCGAGTCCGCGGTGTTCGCACTCGACCAGGTCGACGGCGACGTGACCCCGCGCGGCTGCGCCCACGCCGAGGCCGAGCACCAGTTCAACGCCACGGTCGCCTACTGGCGGCGCTGGCTGCACCAGTCCCGCTACCGGGGCCGCTGGCGCGAGATGGTGCACCGCTCCGCCCTCACCCTCAAGCTCCTCACCTACGCCCCCACCGGCGCCATCGTCGCCGCCCCCACCACCAGCCTGCCCGAGCAGATCGGCGGCGAGCGCAACTGGGACTACCGGTACGTGTGGGTGCGCGACGCCGCCTTCGCCGTCTACGCGCTGCTACGGCTCGGTTTCAGCGGCGAGGCCGAGGCGTTCATGCGGTTCCTGACCACCCACATCAGCCCCGGCTGGGGCGACGGCTCCGGACCGCTGCAGATCATGTACGGCATCGACGGCCGCTCCGAGCTGCCCGAGCGCGAGCTGCCGCATCTGGAGGGCCACCAGGGCTCCGCCCCGGTCCGGGTCGGCAACGCCGCCGCCGGCCAGCTCCAGCTGGACATCTACGGCGCCCTGATCGACTCCATCTACCTCTACGACAAGTGGGCGCAGCCCATCTCCAGCGGCCAGTGGGACGACGTGTGCCGGCTGGTCGACTGGGTGTGCGACCACTGGGACCAGCCGGACGAGGGCGTGTGGGAGACCCGCGGCGGCCGCAAGAACTTCCTGTACTCGCGGCTGATGTGCTGGGTGGCCGTCGAGCGGGCCATCCGCCTCGCCAACCGGCGCGGGCTGCCCGCCGAGCTGCCCCGCTGGCGGCAGGCCCGCGACACCATCTACCGGCGGATCATGGACCGCGGCTGGTCCGAGCCGCGGTCCGCCTTCGTGCAGTACGAGGGCGGTGACGTCCTGGACGCCTCGCTGCTGATGATGCCGCTCGCCAAGTTCATCGCCCCGACCGACCCCAAGTGGCTGTCCACCCTGGACGCCCTCACCGGGGACCTGGTCTCCGACTCCCTCGTCTACCGCTACGACCCGCAGGCCAGCCCCGACGGACTGCGCGGTGACGAAGGGACGTTCTCCATCTGCTCGTTCTGGTACGTCGAGGCGCTGGTCCGGGCCGGCCGGCTCGACGAGGCCCGGCTGGCCTTCGAGAAGATGCTCACCTACGCCAACCATCTCGGGCTGTACGCCGAGGAGATCGGCCGCACCGGTGAACAACAGGGCAACTTCCCGCAGGCGTTCACCCATCTGTCCTTGATCAGCGCCGCGTTCAACCTGGACCGCGCCCTCGGCTGAACCGCCCCCGGTGTCCGGCCCCGGCACCTGCGACGACGGAGGAACCGGCGGGTCAACCGGATGTCGCCGGGCGGTGTGCCCACAGGTCGCACGGGTACCCGGGGGTCCCGAAGTGGTTCGACACAGGGTCGACAGAAGGAGGAGACCCCGGATGACCAGCACCAGCGAGACCGGCGACGTCACCGGCACCCGTGACAAGGACTACAACCTGATCTGGTACGTCGAGGCGTGCCTGAGCAACGCCCTGCGCCTGGAGCAGTACATCCAGGACGCCGAGCGTGACAAGGACAACGAGGTCGTGGACCTGTTCCGCAAGGCCCAGGCCGACAGTCGCAAGGGCGCCGAACTGGGCAAGCAGCTGCTGCGCTCGCGGCTCAACGGCGGCTGACCGCGGCCCTCGCTCAGGCGAACCGGGAACTCGGGACGGGCCCGGCGGACCGCACACGCGACCGGTCGCCGCGCAGCCACGTGCTCCTGACGGCCGTGGCGAACGCGGCGAACTCCGCGTCGGCGTCCTCCGGGCCCTCGCCGTCCCCGGGGTCCGCCGCCGGGTCGGCACCCGTGATCCCGGCGGCGATCTCCGCCGCCGGACGGTCGTCCGCAGGGCCCCGCTCGACACCGCCGTCCGCGCCCTGGCGCAGCTGCTCGCCCCAGGGCGTCACGAGCGACTGGTGCAGCAGGCCGACGCTGTCCGCGGTGATCGCGGGCGGGTCCGTCCAGCAGGCGGCGTGCGCGTGCAGCACCTGTCCCGGGGCGCGCTCGAAGAGGTCCCCGATGATGTCCGGGCCGCCGTCGTGCTCCGCGAGGCCGTCGAGGTCGTAGGCGACGACCACCGTGTCGGCGCGTCCGGGCGTGAACGGCTCGGCCGGCAGGCCGAGTACCTCCGCCGCGGCCAGGCCGAGGATCATCGAGTCCCGGTCCGGGAGCAGGGACACCGAACGCGGCCGCGTCTCGGTGGCGTCCAGCAGCGTCCGCAGCCGCAGCAGGCCGCGCAGGCACCGGTCCGGGCTGTCCTGCAGCCAGGCGTAACGCCCGTTCATGCCCGCGGTGAAGCCGAACGGGGACAGTGTGCCCAGGACGGTGCCGGCGATCACGTACTGCCAGCCGCGCAGATCGGTCGGACCGAGCGTACGCGCCCGCTCGGCGGCGGCCGCGCGCTCCAGCATCCGGTCCTGCCGCTCCCGCGCGGGCTGCCACACGGTGTCCTCCGGTTCGCCCAGCAGCGCGTGCTGCCGCCGGGCCAGCTCGAGATCACCGGCCATCAGGGCGTTGAACACCAGCAGGTAGCGGTCCGGCCAGTCCGCCGACTTCCCCTCGTGGCGGGCGAGTTCGGTCACCGCCTCACGGTGCCGGCCCTCCGCCTCGTACGCGGACACCAGCTCCCGCAGCACGGCGAGCGAGCCGTCGCTGCGGCGCAGCGCCTCGCGGAGCGCGGGGACCGCCAGGTAGGGCACGCCACGTTCGACACACGCGTACCCGAAGTCGTAGAGCGCCTGGAGCCGTTCGGGGGCGGCGGTCAGCGCGGCCGCGGCCTCGGCGAGGTCGTCGAAGCCCGCCGAGCCGGCGGCCCGCCGTACCACGAGCGCCACCTCGGCGAGCGGCTGCTCCTCGCCCGCCGCCCGCAACTGCCGCAGCGCGCCGGGCACGTCCCCGGAGTCCAGGGATTCCCAGGCCTTGAGGAGGTCGGCGGACGTGGGGCGGCGATTCCTGCGCGAGAACATGCCGGCGATCATCACTCGCCGGCTGTCGTGACCTCAACATATTTCTGCGGGCGGAAGGACGGCGGGCGCCGGGCGCTCAGGGCAGCGGCTGCTCCGCCCAGATGATCTTGCCGTTCGGGGTGTAGCGGGTGCCCCACCGCTCGGCCAGCTGCGCGACCAGGAACAGACCCCGGCCGCCCTCGTCGGTGCTCGCCGCGTACCGCAGGTGCGGCGAGGTCGTGCTGTGGTCGGACACCTCGCAGATCAGCGTCCGGTCACGCAGCAGCCGGACGCCGATCGGGCCGCGTCCGTAGCGGATGGCGTTGGTGACCAGCTCGCTCAGGATCAGCTCGGTCGTGAACGCCGACTCTTCCAGGTCCCAGTCGGACAGCTGCCGGGTCACCGAGGCCCGTACCTCCGACACGGCCGCCGGATCGGACGGCACCTGCCACTGCGCCACCCGGTCCGCGCCCAGTACGCGGGTGCGGGCCACGATCAGCGCCACGTCGTCGCGAGGCCGGTTCGGGAGCCGGTCCAGCACGGCGCGGCAGGTCTCCTCCGGGGAGGCCCCCGGCGTACGGCGCAGGGCGTCGCGCAGCAGTTCGAGCCCCTCGTCGATGTCCCGCTCCCGGTCCTCCACCAGCCCGTCGGTGTACAGCACCAGACGGCTGTCCGCCGGCAACTCCAGCTCCGCCGTCTCGAACGGCAGCCCGCCCAGGCCCAGCGGCGGCCCCGCGGGCACGTCCGGGAAGTCCACGCTGCCGTCGGGACGCGCCAGCGCGGGCGGCGGATGGCCGGCCCGGGCGACGGTGCACAGCCGGGAGACCGGATCGTAGACCGCGTACAGACAGGTCGCGCCCGTGACCACGGCGGCGCCCTCCGCCGGGGTCTCGTCCTGGTCGATCCGGACCACCAGCTCGTCCAGCAGGCCGAGGAGTTCGTCGGGCGGCAGGTCGAGCGCCGAGAAGTTGTGCACGGCCGTGCGCAGCCGCCCCATGGTCGCCGCCGCGTGCAGCCCGTGCCCTACGACGTCACCGACGACGAGCGCCACCCGGGAGCCGGACAGCGGCAGTACGTCGAACCAGTCGCCGCCCACACCGGCCTGCGCCGGCAGATAGCGGTAGGAGATGTCCAGGGCACCCTGCTCGGGCAGCGACCGCGGCAGCAGACTGCGCTGGAGCGTGACCGCCATGCTGTGCTCGCGCGTGTACCGGCGGGCGTTGTCGATGGACACCGCCGCCCGCGCCACCAGTTCCTCGGCCAGGGCCACCTCCTCGGCGTCGAACGGCTGCGGCTTCTCCGACCGCCAGAAGCTCGCCACGCCCAGCAACAGGCTGCCCGCCCGGAGCGGCACCGTGATCAGCGAGTGGATGCCGTACGCCAGCACCTGGTCGGTGCGTTCCAGATCCTGCGCGCGCCAGCCGCGCGACTCGCGCAGCCGGGGCTCCACCACCGACTGCCCGGTGGTCAGGCTGCGGGCCTGCGGTGAGGTGGCCACGAACCGGATGCGCTCGTCGACCGGGTACAACGGGGCGTCCTTGCGGACGCCGGCACAGGCCACCCGGCGCAGCGCCGTCCCGGGCCGCGGCTCCTCGCCGCTGAGCACCGCGTCGAACAGGTCCACCGTCGCGAAGTCCGCGAACCGGGGCACCGCCAGCTCGGCCAGCTCCCCGGCGGTGCGGGTCACGTCCAGGCTGGTGCCGATGCCCACCCCGGCGTCGTACAGCATGTTGAGCCGCTCGCGCGCGACCTCCGCGCGGCCGGACAGGGCGCGCAGCTCGGTGGAGTCGCGCAGCGTCGTGACGCTGCCGGCCGGGCCGCCGCGCAGGTCGGTGGGCCGCTGGTTGATCGCCAGCAGCCGGTCCTTGACCAAATGCACCTCGTCGGTGGCGACCCGCCCGGAGGCGAGCAGCGCCGCCGTCTCCTCGTCCAGGTCCAGCTCCAGCACATGGCGCCGCTCGGCGTCCTGGGGCAGGCCCAGCAGGCGGTGCGCCTCGTCGTTGGCGAGCAGCAGCCGGCCGTCGCCGCCGACGATCAGCACGCCCTCCCGGACCGCGTGCAGCACCGCGTCGTGGTGCTCGTACATCCGGGTCATCTCGTACGGGCCGAGCCCGTGCGTCTGGCGCAGCAGGCGTCTGCTGACCAGGGCCGTGCCCGCGGTGGCCAGCGCCAGGGCCGCCGCGGCCGCCGCGAGCAGAAGCGGCAGTTGCCGGTCGGCGGCCCCGCCCACATGGGCGGTGGTGATGCCCGCCGCCACCAGGCCCACCACTGTGCCGGCGGAGTCCTTCACGGGCACCACGACCTGCACGAGCGGGCCTATCGTGCCGTCGATGTGCTCGGTGACCGTGCCACCGGCCAGGGCCGGGCCGATCGTGCCGACGAACTTCTTGCCGATGCGGTCGGTCTTGGGGTGCGTGTAGCGGATGCCGTCCGTGTTCAGCACGACGATGAAGTCCACGCCGGACGCCTTGCGGGCGGCCTCGGCCTTCGGCTGCAGCACGGCCGTCGGATCCGGGGCACGCAGCGCGGCCGCCGTGCCCGGCGCGTTGGCGAACGTCTCGGCGACGGCCAGGGAGCGGTTGGCGGCCTCGACGTCGGTGTCGTGCCGGACCTGGAGCACCTGTGCCACCACGGCCGAGACGACCAGCAGCAGCACGATCACCACCTGGAGGACGAACACCTGTCCGGCCACACTGCGCCCGGACACCGCCGACCACAGCACTCCCGGCCGATCACCGTTCGCGCCCTTGCCCTCCGGCCGCAGCCCCTGCGGTGCGCGCGGTTGCCCGAAAGGACGGGGCGGCCGAGTCGCGGGCCGGCCGGGCAGTCGCACCATGTGCCCATGTCTACACTGCCCGGCGCCGTCAGGCGAGACCGTGACCCGAGGCGACGGCCGCTGATCGCAGCGGCGCCGTCCGGTCACCGGTGCGCGGGTGCCCGACGGCGGACGGCGAGCAGCAGCGCCATGTCGTCGGGCCGGTCCATGGCCTGCCGGGCGCTGGCGGTGAGCCGGTCGGCGACCCCGCCCAGCGACCGCCCGCCCCGTGGTCCGGCGGCAGCGCCGGCCCGGGAGAGCGCCAGCCGCAGCGCCGTGATGCCGTCGTCGATGTCGGCGCCCGGCCGCTCCACCAGGCCGTCCGTGTACAGCGCGAGGATCGCGTCCGGCTCCAGCAGCAGCTCCGTCACCGGGTACCGGGCGTGCGGATCCACCCCGAGGACCACACCGCCGGGGATGTCCAGCAGCCGGGTCCGCCCGTCGGGGGAGCGCAGCAACGGTGGCGGATGGCCCGCCCGCGCGACCCGGGCGAGGCCGGTGGCCGGGTCCAGCCGCAGATAGCAGCAGCTGGCGAACTGGCCCGGATCGAGGTCGATCAGCAGATGGTTCGTCCCGCTCAGCACCTCGTCCGGCGGGCGGTCGCCCAGCGCGAACGCGCGAACCGCGCTGCGCAGCTGGCCCATGGTGGCCGCCGCCTGCACCCCGTGCCCCTGCACGTCGCCGATGACCAGCGCGAGCCCGTCGCCGGCCTCCACCACGTCGTACCAGTCGCCGCCCACGTCCATGCCCTGCGTACCCGGCAGATAGCGCCCCGCGGTCTCCACCCGCGGATGCGCCGACAGCCGGCGCGGCAGCAGCGCCTGCTGCAGCCCGCGGGCGAGCGCCGCCTCGCTGTCGTAGCGCTGCGCCCGCTCCATGGCGTGCGCGATCAACCCGGCGAGCGCGGTCAGGACCGTACGTTCTTCCGTGCTGAAGCGGCGCGAGCCCTCGAAGCCGAGGATGCAGGAGCCGACCGGCCGGCCGGAGGCGATCAGCGGCAGGAAGGCACGGGCGCCCTGGTCGGCGTCCAGCGCGATACCCGGGTAGGCGGCCGCGAGCTGCTGCATCGACTCGAAGAACAGCGGCCGGCCCGTGGTGAGGGTCTCCACCCCCGGCAGGTGCTCGTCCAGACCGACCCCTTCGAAGGGAACCAGGAAGCCCTGCGGGAAGCCGGTCTCCCACGCCAGGTACAGGTGACGGTCCTGGAGCAGGTAGATGGCCAGGCGGCGGCCGCCGAACGCGGGCAGCAGCTCCTGCATGACCACCGCCGACACCTGCCGGGCGGTCACCGCGTCCGTCAGCGCGATGGCCAGGGCGATCGGCCGGTACAGCGGCTCCATGGAGTGACCGTTCGCCACCGGGTCCTCGCGGACGCGTACGTCGGCCACCGGCTCGACCGACGCGTCCACGCGACTGGCGGGTACGAGCGTGCAGGTCAGCAGGTCGGCTCCGGGGTGCATGGACACGGCGAGCCAGTCGCCCTCCCCGGCCTCCGCACGGTCGTCGGCCGGCCGCCGCACATGGAAGTGCACCGGGTCCGCGGACAACAGCGCGCCCCGCAGGTGGTCGTCGTACGGCGCGCCGGCCAACCAGGGCATGGCCTCCCACAGCTCCCGCCCGAGCAGCCACTCCCGGTCCTGGCCCGCGAGCCGGGCCGCGGCCTGGTTGACGTACACGATCAGCCCCAGCCGGTCGAGGCAGAACACGCCCTGCGGCAGCAGATCGGCCGCGCCGTCGGCGGAGGCGGCGGGACCCTGGTCGAGGACCACCCCGCCGATCCTCGTGGCACCGTCGTCCACGGCCGACCACAGGTCCAGCAGGCGCGGTGTGCCGTCCGGCGAGCGCAGGGTGAGCGGTGCGCTCGGCGGCCGGCCGGCGGCCGTGTCGCGCAGCGCGGCCAGGATCCGGTGCGCGTCGGCCGGGGCCACGGCGTTCGCGAGGGCCGCGTCCGTCCCCGCGAACTCGCCGGGGCGCAGACCGAGCAGGGTGTGCAGCCGGTCGTCCGCACGGACCGAGGAGGTCGCCGGGTCCCAGCTGAACCGCCCCACCGCGGCCCGCGCGGGCAGGCGCGCGGGCGGCCGCACGCACAGCGGCTCTCCGTCCCAGACGACCGCGCCCGGGTTCCCGTCGGCGAGCGCGAGCAGCTCGGCGCCGAGCCCCTCGGCCAGCCGGCCGAGCAGCCCCGGGTCCAGCAACTCGTCCACGGACTCGGCGACCGCCGGCCGCAGCACCGTCAGCACCCCCAGCGGCTCCTCCCCGCCCGGCACCGGTACGTGCACCGACCCGAACGGAAAGGGCAGACCGGCCGCGAATTGCGGATACCTGCGCACCGTCTCCGCGGCGTTCGGCAGCACCACCTGCACGCCCAGCCGGTAGGCGTCGGCGACCGGGAAGGGACGGCCCACGTGCAGCCGCCACCAGGACTTGAACAGGGGCCCCGGCAGCCCCACGAGCACCGCGAGACGCAGCAGGCCGGGTGTGCTGGAGCGCAGGTACACGCCCGCCCCCCGGCCGCCGGCCGCGCCGAGCGCGCTGGTCGAGGCGTCGGCCAGCAGCGCGGCCAGCCGGGCCCGCGTGCGGACCGTCTGATCGCCGCTCCCAGCCATCGGCCCTACCTCGTCCCGTGCGCCTCCGGGTGGATGACACAGCAAGAATGCGCCAGAAAGAGTGCGGAACGCACCTGGGCGGGAGAGAGAAGCGGCGCGAGGCAGGAACGGGCGGTGGGAAGCGGTGGTGCGGTGCCGGCAGGTGAGGCGTCGGCCCTGTTCGGTGAGCTGCCCCGGCGGACCCGGCGTGCGCGCTGACCGTGCGGGCCCGCCGCCTCACACCAGTGCCCCGTCCCGGTGGCGGGGCCGCGTACCCGCTCCTAGTAATGGACGTAATGGACGTAATGGACTGCGTAATGCCGCGTAGTGGACGTAACGGACTGCGTAATGCCGCGCGCCGCACGCGGGGACGCAGGTGCGGCCGCGCCCTTCTCCTGGAGCCGAGATGACCACCCGCTCTTCGTCCCCCCGTCCCGACGACTCCCTGATACCTCCCGCACCGGCGGCCTCCCACCTCACGATGCGGCCCGCACCGCTCCTCGAGCAGCTCCCCGGCGCCGGCCACCAGGACGCTCTCCCGTACGGCGATCCGCTGCACGAACTGGTCCGCGCCGCCGTCGCCGACCGCCCCGTGGAGGACGTCGTCCGGCTCATCACGCTGCTGGAACGCTCGCCCGAACACGCCCGGACCACCGCGGACGCGTTGCGCGCGGCCGCGGTCGACCGGTCCGTGGAGGACGTCACCCGTCTGGTGACCCTGCTAACCAAGCCGCCCCGCGAATCCGACAGCGCGGACGAGGCGATCCGCGCCGCCGCCGAGCGCCGGTCCCTGGAGGACGTCATCCGGCTCATGCAGCTGCTGCACCGCACTCCGGTGGAACCCCGCTGTGGGCAGGCGGCCGTGCAGGCGGCGGCCGTCGGCCGTCCGGTCGAGGAACTCGCCGAGCTGATCAGCCGGCTGGCCGCGGAACGGGCCGTGCCCCCGAGCCCGCCGCGCGAGCAGGCGCCGCACGAGCCCGCCGGCTCCCTGTCGGCGTTCCCCGGCTCCATGCCCACGCCGGCCGGTTTCATGTCGGCATCCGCTGCCCCGACAGCCGCAGCCGCAGCCGCCACCAGGGCCGCAACCGTGCCGGGCCTGACGGAACAGCCCATGGGGGACCGGCCCACGAAGAACCTGCCCACGAAGGACCGTTCGGCGCAGGGACGGTCGGCGAAGGGCCTGGAGCCGAAGGGCCGGGAGGCGAAGGGACGGTCGGAGCGGGGCCGGGAGGCGGAGGGCCGGGAGGCGAAAGACCACCGGGCCGGCCGGAGTCCCGCGGCCTGCCTGTGGGTCGCCCGTGGCGCCGCGCTGCTGGTGTTCCTGTGCGGGGTGGCCCACGTGCCGCGCTACTGGTCGGGACTGGACCAGGGCGTCCTCGGGGCCACGGTCGTCGTCGCGGGACTGTGCATGCTGCTCGCCCTCGTTCTCCCCGCACCGGCGGCACCGGCCCGGCTCGTCGCGGCGACGGCCGCTGTCGGCGTCACGGTGGTGCTCGCCGTGGGGCAGGTGCTCGACGGCCGGTTCACCCCGCCCGGCCTGTCCCAGCTGTGGGACGCGGCCCTGGCCCCGCCCTGGCTCGCCGGTACGGCGGCAGCGGCGGCCGCGCTCGCGACCCTGGTGGCGCTGGTGGTCACCCTGGCCGCGGGCAACTCCCACCGTGACGGCGGACGGTGAGTCGGGTCGTTCGGGTCGTTCGGATGCGGACAGGCCGAGTCAGGTAGCCCGCGCCCGGCCGGATCCGTATCCGCGACCATGGCCACATCGGGGGCGTTCGGCGCATCGACCGTACCGGTGAACACGGGACTGCGTCGCTCCATGATCCGGCAGGCGGCGGCCGTTCAGGGCTCGGGCGTGCCGGGCGGCAGCGCGCGGCCGGCACGCAGGCTGCGCAGCGCGAGGACCAGTACGCCGATGTCGTCCAGATAGACGGGGTCGGGCAGCAGGTCGGTGGGCAGCAGCAGGTACGCGACCGCGCCCCAGAACACCCAGCGCGGGCCCGTCGGCAGCCCCGCCCGTCGCAGTGTGCGCCGGGCACGCACCAGCCGGAGCAGCAGGCCGACGGCGACGGCGAGCAGCACCGCCGCGACGACGACTGCGATCACCAGCAGCGTCGTGGTGGAATCCATCCTGCCTCCTTCTTCGGTCTTCGGCGGGAGGGCTGCGACAGTCTTCGGCGGGAGGGCGACGACGCCCTCGGCGGACGGGCCGCCGTTACGACGGCCGGTCAGCGCCGTCCGTGCGGTCGGTGCCGTCCCTATGGTCAGCGCCGGCCGTGCCGCCCGCGCGGTCCGTTTCGGTCGTGCCGTTCGACGAGCCGTCCAGTGAGCCGCTCGGTGAGCCGTCCGGGGCGGGCGCCGGCTGCCGCTGGCCCTTGGCGGTGAACTTCAGTCGTTCGAACGTCCGTGTCAACTGCTGCAACGCGCCAGGCGTCCGGGAAGCGGGCCGCTGCTGCTGCGGCAGCACCGGCGCGGGCACGTCGCGGTAGGCGGACAGAGCCTCCAGGGCCTGCTCGGCGGCTTGCTTGTACAGGTCCCGGGACTTCGTCATCGCCTCCAGCGCTTCGGCGTACATGGCGACCAGCCGCCGTTCGCGCTGCAGTTCTTCCTCCAGGGTCATCAGGGTCCAGTTCTCCCGCAGGTCCGTCAGCGCCTCCTCGGCATCCCTCGGCAGGGGCCGGGGCAGGGCGACGAAGTGCCGCAGGGCCGCGACGAGTTCGACCGGCTCCGAACCGTCCAGGAAGACGTTGCGCACCCGATGTTCCCGGCTGTCGTAGTCCTCCGGTGCCGGGTCCGGCGGCAGCAGCACGGCGCCGCCGCGCGGAACCTCGACGCCGAGGTCCCTCAGCGCCCAGTTGACGGCGCGCAGCTGGTGCGGGGCGGCCCGGTGCTCCACCACGCGGTGCCTGAGGCCGGGCGGCAGCAGCCGCGCCAGCGGCAGCCGGCCCCGCTCGTCCGGGGTCATCGCCTCGTGCACGACGACGTTGACGCACCACGCCTCGCGGGCCGCGGCCCGCAGTCGGCGCCGCATCTCCTTGTCGTCCGCGGGCAACGCGTTGACCTGCCGGAAGCGCACACCGGCGACGGTGGCGTGATGGTCCCAAGCGCCGTCGTCCCCCTCGCCCGACGCGCCCTCGGGCCAGAACAGGGTCGCGGGCGAGGGCCAGGCCTCGTCCCACGGGCGCTCGGCCTCCGCGACGAGCCGCCACTCGTGCTCCTCCGGCCGGCCCGTGAGCGGTACGAGGGTCAGCCGGGCCCGCACGGTGACGGTGCCCGCGGCCCGCCAGCGCGCCTCGAAGACCCGGCCCGTCGCGTCCTGCGGCGTGGGCGGTTCGGTGAAGTCGTCTATGTCGCCGCTCTCCTTGTGCCGGCGCAGGGTGCGCCGGACGACCTCCTCGGGAACGGGACCGGTGTGGCGGCCGCGGGACGCCCACAGGGTCTGCGGGATGGTGGCGCGGTCGGTGGCGGAGTTCGACATGGGCCAATCTGCTGATGGGGGCCGGTGCGTCTCCCAGTATCACCGCCCGGCGCCGCGACACGTCCGCCGGGGCCGCGAGGCGGCGCGTGGCGTCGGGCGCGCGCCCCCGCGCACGGGACGCGCGCCGTGCACCCGGGGCGCGCGCGGAACGCGTCGAGGGGCCACCGTTCACCCGTGGTGGCACCCGCGTACGGCGCCCACAATGGTCCGGCGAACGGGGCCCGCCCGTCCATCCGCTCAGGGGCGGGCCCCGTTCCCACGGCACCGGCGTTCTCCCCGCACCCACGCGCGTGACCGGCACCGGCGTTCTCAGGGCACCCGCGCGTGTGACCGGCTACCACACTGCTGCAAGCCCGCTACCGCGCCGTCCTTCGCCTGCTCCCCACCTCCTACCGGCGCGAGCGGGCGGAGGGGATGGTCGAGACGTTCCTGTGGGACATCGACCCGCCCACGGGCGACGCTCCTTCGCCGGGCCCGGGGTGCGCTCAGTGCGGGAACGCCCGCGGCGGCCGCTGCCGCGGCAGCTCCGCCCGGAAGTCGGAGACGACCGAGCTGATCTGGCGCATCAGGACCGTGTCCCGCAGTCGGTCGAGGTAGAGGTTCGTGCGCGCCAGCACGGGCAGGTCGACGCAGAAGTACAGCGCCATCAGCGGGTTCACGAACAGTTCGCTGCCGCGGGTGCGCTCGGTGAACCGCACGTCGCCGAACTCCCCGCGCACCGCTGCCGCGACGGACCCGTGCACGATGCTCGGACGGCTCGCGTGGCAGCGCTGGGCATGGGCCACCGCGTCGAGGTAGGCGGCCCCCTCGGGGCTCTCGCGGGGCAGCGGGAACGCGCCCAGGTAGCCGCCCGCGCGGTCCAGAGCGGCCAGATTCTCCAGTACCAGGGAGTGGTTGACACCGTGGTAGGCGTCCACGCCGAAGCCGAGGCAGGCCACCAGCCGGTGCGGGACCCCGTCCAGCCCCGCGACGGCCGCCAGGCTGGCCATGTCCTCCTCGGGCGTACCGAGCCCGTGCTCGTCCCCGCGCATCAGGATGTCGGTCCCGCCGTCCACCAGCACGACAGCGTCCACCCCGCCCAGGTGCTCCAGCAGCGCCCGGTAGGCGGCGCGCAGCGGCTGGACCCCGGTGAGCGGGAACGCGTACACGGTGTCGGGCAGTTCCCGCGAGCGGAGCCACCGGGCGAGAGAGCGCTCGGGGAACTAGTCGCCGCGCAGCGGAGTGTCCGGGCGGACGGCGGCGACGTCCTCCGCGATCCAGGTGTCCGGGTCCAGGCCGTACAGGTCGGAGAAGGACAGGTTGGCCAGGTGGACCTCGCTGCCGGCCGAGCGCAGCGCGAGCGCCAGGGGCAGCCCGGCGTAGACGTCGAAGCCGCCGCCCGCACCGGCGACGAGGATCCGGCGCGCCTCGCTCAGGCGGGTGAAGAAGGCGGGCTCACGGAGGGAGAACACCGCAGGACCCTAACAGGGCCGCCCCCCAGGCTTCCTGGGGGTTTCATACGGCTGCTGGCGCCGATGCCGCTGCAGGAGCGTTCGCCCGGGCCGCGGAGGCCTGAATCGGAAGAGGGGACCGAACCGGCAGCGGGGGCCGGTGCCTCGGCGCCGGCCCCCGCTGAGCCACCCAGGTCCGGGACCTACGCCCCGCTCTCCCGCAGCATGTCCTCGCGCTCGACGATCTTCACGCGCTCGCGGCCCTGCGGCTCGCCCAGCGCACGCTCGGCGGCGTCCAGCCTGTACCAGCCCTCCCAGGTGGTGTACCGGACGTCGCGCTCGGCGAGGAAGGCGTCCACGGCCTCCGGCTCGGGCGAGGCGGGGACGTGCAGACGGCCGTTCGCGTGGTCGTCCAGCAGGTTGGCCACGGTCTCGTTGGCGTCACCCTTGGTGTGGCCGATCAGACCGACCGGGCCGCGCCGGATCCAGCCGGTGACATAGGTGGACTGCAGGTGGGCGCCGCCCTCTTCGATCACCCGGCCGCCCTCGTCCGGGACGGTGCCCGAGTCGATGTCCCAGGGCAGCTTGGCCAGCTTCTCGGAGAGGTAGCCGACGGCACGGTAGACGGCGGTGACGTCCCAGTCCTTGAACTCGCCGGTGCCCTTGACGTTGCCGGTGCCGTCGAGGGCGGTGCGCTCCGTGCGCAGGCCGACGACCTTGCCGTCCTCGCCGAGGATCTCCGTGGGCGACTCGAAGAAGTGCAGGAACAGCTTGTGCGGGCGGTCGCCGACGTCGCGGATCGCCCAGTTCTCCAGGGTCTTGGCGACCATGTCGGCCTGCTTGTTGCCGCGCCGGGTCTCGATCGAGCCCTCGTCGTAGTCGATGTCCTCCGGGTCGACGATGACCTCGATGTTCGGGGAGTGGTCCAGCTCGCGCAGTTCCATCGGGCTGAACTTCGCCTGCGCCGGGCCACGGCGGCCGAAGACGTGGATCTCCAGGGCCTTGTTGGCCTTCAGGCCGTCGTAGACGTTCGGCGGTATCTCGGTCGGCAGCAGCTCGTCGGCGGTCTTCGCGAGGATGCGGGCCACGTCGAGCGCGACGTTGCCGACACCGAGCACGGCGACCTTCTCGGCCTCCAGCGGCCAGGTGCGCGGCACGTCGGGGTGGCCGTCGTACCAGGAGACGAAGTCGGCGGCGCCGTAGGAGCCGTCCAGGTCGATGCCGGGGATGGGCAGTTCACGGTCGGCCATCGCGCCCGTGGAGAAGATCACCGCGTCGTAGAAGGCGCGCAGGTCGTCCAGGCTGATGTCCGTCGGGTAGTCGACGTTGCCGAACAGGCGGATCTGCGGCTTGTCCAGCACCTGGTGCAGGGCGGTGATGATGCCCTTGATGCGCGGGTGGTCGGGCGCCACGCCGTACCGGATCAGGCCGAACGGGGCGGGCATCCGCTCGAAGAGGTCGATGGACACACCGGGGTCGGCGGCCACCTCGGACTTGAGCAGGGCGTCGGCGGCGTAGATCCCGGCGGGGCCGGCTCCGACGATGGCTACCCGCAGGGGGCGCGGCATGATCAGTTTCCCTTCGAGCGTGAACGGGCGACTCGATGGGAAGCCTAAACTAAGGCAGACCTAAGTTAGTACGGGGGTCCGGTCTATGACCTCATAAGGTGATCTTATGCCTTGCCCAGGTGCTCCTTATGGGGCGGAGTGTCGGGCGGCGCGCCGAGCCGCCCGACGTGGTGGCCGTCCGGGCCTGCCTGCGCCGATGTCAGGCGGGCCTGACGATCCGGTGGATTGCCGCTTCCCCGGCGCCGTAGATCGACTCCTCGCGGATCGACGAGCCCGGCCCGGGGGCATGGACCATCATGCCGTCACCGACGTGCAGGCCCACATGCCGGTCGTCGTCGAAGAAGAGGACGAGATCACCGGGCTCGAGACCGGTGAGGGTGACCGGGGCGCCGGCGAGCGCCTGTTCGTGCGCGGCGCGCGGCAGCGTGACCCCGGCCGCCTTCCACGCGGCCTGCGTGAGGCTGGAGCAGTCGTAGGAGTCCGGCCCGGTCGCACCCCACACACACGGCTTCCCGAGCTGCGCCCGAGCGAACGCGATGGCCTTGGCGGCACGCAGGGCACGGGGTGACTCCGGGGCCGGCGGGGGGAGAGGGAGGGAACCTGAACCTGTGGCAATGGCCGAGGACCCTGAGGCGGAGGCGGCGAAGGGCCCTGTGCCGGTGGGGTCGGACGGGAAGCCGGTGCCGGTGACATCGACAGCGGTGCCGTCCGGGTACGCGAGGGAGCCGGTGTCGGTGACATCGGCGGCGGTGCTGGGCGGCAAGGTTCCCGTGCCGGTGACAGCGGCAGCGCCGAGGTACGGCAAGGAGCCCGTGTCGGTGACGGGTGCGGGGCCGACCGGGTACGCGAGGGACCCGGTGTCGGTCACGGGGACGGGGATGGCGGTCCCGGTGTTCCCCATCAAAGGTGCCGGTGTCGTCGGCGCTGCCGGCGCCATTGCCGCCCCGCCGGGTGTCGCCCACGGCTGCGGTTGCCACTGCCCCGTCGCCTGCCCGGCCTGCCGCGCCTGCGCGGTTCGCCCTGTCCGGGTCACGGCGGGCTGAGCCACCACCTGCTGCGCCCCGGTGTCCCACGCGGTCCGTGCCGGGTCGGGCTGAACGGCGGTGCCGGACACGGCCGGTCGGGCGGCGGACCTGGCGAGCAGCTCGCGTGCCGTGGCGAGCTTGCGCCGGTTGCCGGCCTTCGAGACGGCGGGGGCGGGGCGGCCGGACGCGCCGGAGCCGGACAGTGTTCCGGGGACCTGGACCGACGCTGCCTGTGCGGCGGGCAGCGCGGCGACCGGCAGTACGGCCGTCTCGCCGAAACCGCCTGCGGTCGGGTCCGCCGTACCCGGACCGGGTGCCTCGGGCGCCGATCGAAGCCCACCGGGACCGGTCAGTTCCGGTGCCGATCCGAACGTGCCGAGAGCGGCGAGCCCAGGAGCCGATCCTGGAGCCGCGAGACCGAGCGGTCCCTGGGCGCCACCTTCCGGCAGTGCCGCCGGACCGGGCATCGCCGGTTCCGGTCTGCTCCGGTCACCCGGCTCCGCCACGCCCCGCCCGGGCAACCGAGCTGCCGCGCCTGGGAGTTCGGTTCCCCAGGCGCCGGGCAGTGCCGGGCGGCCGTTCTCCAGGGCCGCGAGGGGGCGAGCCGTCGGATCCGGCGTCGAGCCGGCCGTCAGCTCGGCCACCGCGCGGTCGGCGCCGCGCTCCAGCTCGGGACGCCGTCCGGACGGGCCCGTTCCCAGAGCCGCCCGCTCATCGCTCGCCGGAAGGCCGGTGCTGCCCCGCTCGCCGCCGGGGAGAGCGAAGGCCCCCGTCTCGCCGCCCGGAAGGCCGCCCCCCGACCGGTCCCGGGAGGCTGCCGGCGCCGACGGGCGGTCGGGCAGCCGGTCGGCGGGCAAGGCGGCGGGGACGGTCGGGCCGAGTCTGGCGCGTGCCGCGTCGAACCACTGCCGGGCCACCTCGTCGAGCGCGGGATCCGGTTGCCCGCTCCGTCGCTTGGCCAGTGGGACGCCCCGCGAACGCGTCCTGGCCGCCATGGCTCGGGTCGCGTTGAAGTTCCCGGTCGCGTTCTCGGCCTGGTCGTAGAGGGAGTCGATCCGCTGCCGCACCTCGTCGCGGCTCTCCGGCGCCATGGAAGACGTGCTCCTTCCTCGCCCCGCAGGGCAGTTGGGCCGTTTCGTCCGACCGACGAGCATCCGGTGCCGGACCACACGGCGGCTCGCCGGGGCTGAGCCGGGCGGCCTCGCGTCAACCTAGCCAACGTGTGTACCTCGTGTGAAGGTTGAGGCGTGGAATGTCCGATACGTATTTGTGATGTTCGTGATGACGTTCGACGGGGAAAGGGCGAGGCTCACGTTCTCCTGTGGGTTCTCGGTGAATTCGCGATCCGGTTGAACACGGTGGCACCGTCCTCCGTATGAGGCGGGGGAACTCCATGCCGACCGGCAATGACACACACAGGGGACGACCTTGGTACGCAACAGGCGCAGACGCCCGACCGGCGCACGACGCGCGACCTTCGCAGGGGTGGCCCTGATGCTGGGCGGAGGTGGGCTCGTCGCGGCGAACGTCTATGCCTCGGCCACCGAGGGCTGGGGCGACGGCTCCGACACCAACGCCCATGGGCGGGTGCTGTCCTCGGGCATGGCGACCATCGACTGCCCCGACGTCGGCAGCCGGCTGACGGCCGTCCCGAAGGCGGCCCGCGCGGACGTCGACCGTGAACTCGCCGTGCTCGACCAGCAGACGACGGCGGCGTACCAGCAACTCCAGGCTGCAGGACAGGCCGGCGGCCAGGACTCCGACTCCGTCGACGGCGCGATCATGAACCCGCTGAAGGACAAGCGGGCGGAGACCATCGGGCGCATCGTCGACGCCGTCGACCAGGCGGGGGAGCGCCCCGAGGGCCTCGACGACCTGGCCGAGTGCACCCTGCGCCCCGGCGGCGCCGACGGTGGCGACCAGGCCACGGCGGCCCCCGGCGAAGGAGCCCAGCAGGGCGGCGCGGGGCAGGCACCGGGAGGCGAGGACCAGGGCGGTGCGGGCCAGGCACCGGCAGGCGCGGGCCAGGGCGGCAACGGACCCGTCACCTCCGACTACACGGACATCACCTCCGTACCGCCCGACGCACCGAACCCGCCCCAGCAGGACGGCGCCTCGCGCGGGACCTTCACCTCCGACTGCGGCGTCAACGCGAACGGCCTGTTCAACTCGGACAACGTCATCGTCGCTCCCGGAGTCTCCAACGGCGCCCACCACTTCCACGACTACATCGGCAACCAGAGCAACAGCGCCTTCGCCAGCGACGAGGACCTGGCGAACGCCGACACGAGTTGTGTGGACCAGGGTGACAAGTCCACCTATTACTGGCCGGTGCTGCGTCTGCAGAACGGCACCCAGGAACGGGACGCGGGAGCCCCGGGCGGCGGTACGGAGGGCAACGCGGGCAAGATCGTCACACCGAGGCAGGTGACGCTGACGTTCGTGGGCAACCCGCGCGAGAAGGTCACCGCCATGCCCCGCCTGCTGCGCATCATCACCGGTGACGCCAAGGCCTTCGTCAACGGCCCCGGCAACGCCAACGCGTCCTGGAGCTGCACCGGTTTCGAGGACCGGCAGCTGAAGGACAAGTACCCGCTGTGCCCGCAGGGCAGCGACGTCGTACGCACCTTCCGGTTCCAGAGCTGCTGGGACGGCCGCAACATCGACAGCGCCAACCACCGCACGCACGTGGCCTTCGCCGCCGAGGACGGTTCCTGCCCGGCGGGCTTCCGCCCCATTCCGCAGCTCGTGCAGCGCATCGTCTACGACGTCGACGCACCGAGCCTGCAGGACGGCGGCCGTACCGTCCCGCTGTTCGCGGTGGACTCCTTCCCGGAGCAGCTGCACAAGCCCGTGACCGACCACGGCGACTTCATCAACGTCTTCGACGAGGACCTGATGCGCGAGATGGTCGACTGCATCAACTCCAACCGCAACTGCGGCCCCGACGGCAACGGCGACGGCGACGACAACGGCAGCGGCGACGGCAGCGGCGACGGCGACGACAACGGCAACGGCAACGGTGCGACCGCGACGCCGACGCAGAGTTCCGGCGCCGGTGCGACAGAGGCCCCGGGCGACGCCGGCACGACCGATCCCGACGGCGGAACCTCCTCCGCCCCGGTACCGTCGGTCTCCAGCGCCGGCGAGGCACCGCGGACCGACCCGACGACCGAACCGGCCCCTACGACCAAGCGCGACGCGGGCGACAAGGCCGCACCGGTCACGTCCGCCGAGCCCGGCTCCCCGCAGAGCGGTTCGGGGGCGCCGGCTCAGTCGGCGCCGTCCCCGTCCGCACCCACCGCGTCCGCGTCGGCCCCGGCCGCCGCGGCCGCAGACACCCCGCCCGCGGCCGCGCAGACGCAGCCCCAGGCGACCCGGGGCGGACTCGCCGAAACGGGCGCCCACCTCTGGCCCGCGGCCATCGGCACGTTGCTCGCCCTCTCGGGCCTGCTCATGCTGCTCCGGGCCAAGCGCCTTCGCTACTGAGCAGCACACCAGCACACAGCACACCCGCGATAACGGGCGCCGCGGCGGCCCACCTCCACAAGGTGCGGTCGCCGCGGCGCCGTTCGCGGGGCCCGACCGGGGCGGCGGCCTCGCCCGCCGGCAGCCTTCGTCGCCGAGACCTTGTGGGAGCGCTCCCAAAGGGCTCACGATGTCGTCATGTCCTCTCTCCGTCCGAGCCCCGTGATCCGGCCCTACCGCCCCGCCGACCGCGCCGCGGTGGCCGACGTCTGCGTCCGCACCGCGCACAACGGAGGCGACTCCCGGGCGATGTACCCCGACGAGCGCCTGATGCCGTCGATCTTCGCGGAGCCGTACTGTCACTTCGACCGGGACCTCGCCTTCGTGCTGGACGACGGCACTGGCCGGGCCGTGGGGTACGTCGTCGGCACCGCGGACACCGAACGTTTCGTCAAGGACTTCCGGCGGACCTGGATACCCCGGCTGGCCGGCCGTTACCCGGAACCCGCCGGGCCGTCCCGTACGCCCACGGAGGAGATGATCCGCCTCCTGCACCACCCGGAACGGATGCTCGTACCCGAACTCGCCGCCTACCCCGCCCACCTGCACATCGACCTGCTGCCACCGTGGCAGGGGCGGGGTCACGGGCGCCGGTTGCTGCACACCTTCCTGAACGCCCTGCGCGGGAAGGGCGTTCAGGCGGTCCACCTCGGGATGGTCACCGTCAACACCGGTGCCCGCGCCTTCTACGACCGGCTCGGCTTCCACGAGATCCAGGTCGCGGACGCCGGCCCCCTCACTTATCTCGGCCGGGCCACGGCCGTGGAGTGAGCGAGGCGCGGGCGGCGGCCCTCAGCCGAGCTCGAGGGTCTGCTTGGCGAGGTCGTACGCGGGCCGCATCGCCTCGTGCTCCTCGGTGTCCATGCCGCCGAGGTGCAGGACGACCGGGCCGCCCGGAGTGCTGACCGCGAAGGCGCTCTCCTTCTTGGTCTCGTCCAGGAGCTTGCTCGTGTAGAGGTACTCCACCTCCACGCCGGACACCCCGCCGCCGGTCTTGAACGAGTGGTACTTCGCCTTGCTGACGTTGTCCTCGGCGGCGACGAACTCCCGCAGCACGCTGCCCGCGTCGCCGTCGCCCGCCTTGCCGGTCCAAACGCGCAGGAAACCGATGTTGCCGGCCGGCTTGGCGTCGATCTCACAGGCGGCGGTGACCGGCCCCTGGCGCAGGAAGGCCTCGGCCAATGCTCCGCCCAGGTCGTCGTCGGAGCCCTTCGTCGCCTTCGACAGCTCCGCGTCCGCGTCGACGGCCTTGGCCTTCCAGTCCTTGGCGATGTCGAAGCTGACGGGCAGCTTGCAGGCGGAACCTGCGGCGCCGATCGTGCCACCGCTCGCGGTCGCCTTCGCCGGTTCCGGCGTGCTGGATGCGCTCGGGCGCCCCTTGCCGTCCGGCCCGCTCGACTCGGCGCACCCGCTGAGCGCCGTCGCCAACAGCGCCGTTCCCACCGCGATGCCTAGCGATGTAGTCCGCACGATCCCCACTTCGACCTGCACCTTCGTCTCCCCGATGGTCCGGGCGGACACTGTAGCCGAGGGGGCGGACAACGGGCCCGGGAATATGGGTCGAGGCTCTTGCTGACAGCGATTCACCATTACCCAACCGTGACCTCTCGTGGGCTACCGCCGGTAACTTACTCGAAAGTAATGTCCTTGCCGGTCGCTTCGGAGCCCCCTGCCCCACCACGCCGCCCAGGAGGTCCGCCATGCCCGTACGCACCCGTCTGCCCGCCCTCGCGATCGCCGTAGCCGCCTGCCTCGGCGCGCAGACAGCCGCCGCGCTCCCCGCCGCCGCCTCGGACCCGGTGGTGTCCCGCGGCGTCACCATCCCCGCCTTCTACACACCGCCCACCACGCTGCCCGTCGCCGACGGCGCCCTGATCCGCAGCGAGCGCCTGCCGCTGGCGCTGAGCCTGCCGGGCCTCGACGGCCCGCTGCCCGGCCGCGCCACCCGGCTGATGTACAAGTCGACCGACTCCACCGGGCAGCCGGTCGCGGTGACCGGCGCCTATCTCGAGCCGGCCGCCGCCTGGAGACACGGCGGACCGCGCCCCCTGGTCGCGGTGGCCCCCGGCACCATGGGACAGGGCGACCAGTGCGCCGCCTCTCTAGGTCTGGAACACCCCCTGACGCTCAACGGCCGCACGGTGTCCGTCGGTTACGAGGATCTGGCGATCTACCGACTGCTCTCGGAGGGGGTGGCGGTCGTCGTCACCGACTACGCCGGGCTCGGCGCGACGGACCGGTTGCACACCTATGTCAACCGCCTCGACGGCGCGCACGCGGTGCTGGACGCGGTGCGCGCGGCCCGTAACCTGGAGGGCGCGTCGGTGACCGCGGCCTCGCCCGTCGGACTGTACGGCTACAGCCAGGGCGGCGGCGCGACCGCGGCCGCCGCCGAACTCCAGCCGTCCTACGCCCCCGACATCACCCTGGCCGGCACCTACTCCGGTGCGCCGCCCGCCGATCTGACCGAGGTGACCCGGGCCATCGACGGCAGCGATCTGGCCGGTGCCCTCGGCTGGGCCGTCAACGGCTTCCTCCAGTCCGACCCGGCGCTGAAGCCGATCGCCGACCGGCATCTGAACCCGGCGGGCAAGGCGGCACTGGCCGACCTGTCCAGGATGTGCGTCGGCGA
>NZ_JBICWR010000028.1:55086-77316 GCF_043199855.1 Streptomyces sp. NPDC048521 | reverse complement strand
TGGTACTGCAGGGGGGACCCTGTGGGAGAGTAGGACACCGCCGAACAATTTTTGGGGAAACCCCCGCATCGAAAGATGCGGGGGTTTTCTGCGTTTCAGGGGTAATGGGCGGCCGGCCCTGAGGGGCTGCCGAAACAGAGCGACTCAGAGCCGTCCCGCCGCCTTGAGAGCCAAATACGCGTCCGCCAGTGCCGACGCCAGATCTTCCGGAATCGCGTCCACGACCGTCACACCGTGCCGACGGAGTTGTTCCGCTGTGCGCTGACGTTCGCTCTGTGCTTGAGCCGCTGCCGCGGCCTCGTACACCGCCTCCGCGTTGCCCCGGGCCTTCGCCATCCGTGCGATGTGGGGGTCCGCCACTGAGGCGACCAGGACGGTGTGGCGCTGAGTGAGCTGGGGGAGCACCGGGAGCAGACCCTGTTCCACCGGTGCCGCGTCGAGCGTCGTGAACAGCACGATGAGGGAACGCCGGGACGCTGTACGGAGGGCCGTGGCGGTGAGGCCGCGAGCGTCGGTTTCGACGAGTTCCGGTTCGAGTGTGGCCATCGCGTTGACCACGGAGGGGAGCACGTCACCTGCCGAGCGGCCCTGGACCAGGGCGCGTACCCGGCGGTCGTAGGCGAGGAGGTTGACGCGATCGCCGGCGCGGGAGGCGAGCGCTGCGAGGAGCAGGGCCGCGTCCATGGAGGCGTCCAGGCGCGGGGCGTCGCCGACGCGGCCGGCCGAGGTGCGGCCGGTGTCCAGGACCAGGAGGATGTGGCGGTCGCGTTCGGGGCGCCAGGTGCGGACCGCGACGGTGGACTGACGAGCCGTGGCTCGCCAGTCGATCGAGCGGGTGTCGTCGCCGGGCACGTACTCGCGCAGGCTGTCGAACTCCGTTCCCTCACCGCGGGTGAGCACGCTGGTGCGGCCGTCGAGTTCACGCAATCGGGCGAGTTTCGACGGGAGATGCTTGCGGCTGGTGAACGGGGGCAGAACCCGTACTGTCCAGGGCACCTTGTGGGAGCCCTGGCGGGAGAAGAGGCCGAGGGGCCCGTAGGAGCGGATCGTCACGCGGTCGGCCTGGCGGTCGCCGCGGCGGGTGGGGCGCAGCCGGGTCGTCACACGCCGCCGCTCACCCGGGGGGACGGTCAGACGGTGACGGGAGGCCTCGACCTCGGTGCCGGGCTGCCAGCTGCTGGGTGGCCAGGCGTCCCGCAGGTGGGCTCGCAGCGGGCGGCGGGAGTCGTTGCTGATCGTGAGCGTGACGTCGGCGGTCTCGCCGAGACGCGTGGAGGTGTCGCCGGAGCGGGCCAGGACGAGCCGTCGTACGGGCGCGGCGAGCGCGTAGTCGCAGGCGCACGCCAGGGCCAGCGGGGCGTTGACCGCGAGGATGCCGGTCCAGCCGGGTTCCAGGATGCCGACGGGGATCGAGCCGAGGGCCGCGAGGAGGGCGGCGCGTCCGGTAAGCGCCATCAGCGGGGGACCGGGACGTGGGCGAGGATCGCATTGATGACGGCGTCCGCCGTCACCCCTTCCATCTCGGCCTCGGGACGCAGCTGCACGCGGTGCCGCAGAGTGGGCAGGGCGAGCGCCTTCACGTCGTCGGGGATGACGTAGTCGCGGCCCGTCAGCCAGGCCCAGGCACGCGCGGTGGCGAGGAGGGCGGTGGCGCCGCGCGGGGAGACGCCCAGGGTGAGGGAGGGCGACTCGCGGGTGGCGCGGCAGATGTCCACGACGTAGGCGGTGATCTCCGGGGACACGGTCGTCTTGGCGACCGCGGCGCGCGCGGCTTCCAGATCGGCGGGGCCGGCGACGGGGCGTACGCCGGCGGCGCGCAGATCGCGCGGGTTGAAACCTGAGGCGTGGCGGGTGAGGACGTCGATCTCGTCCTGCCGGGAGGGCAGAGGGATCGTCAGTTTGAGGAGGAAGCGGTCCAGTTGGGCCTCGGGGAGAGGGTAGGTGCCCTCGTACTCGACGGGGTTCTGGGTCGCGGCGACGAGGAACGGCTCGGGGAGCGGGCGCGGGGTGCCGTCGACGGTGACCTGGCGTTCCTCCATGGCCTCCAGCAGGGAGGACTGGGTCTTGGGCGGGGTCCGGTTGATCTCGTCCGCGAGGAGGAGGTTGGTGAAGACGGGGCCGGGCTGGAAGGAGAACTCGGCGGTGCGGGAGTCGTAGACGAGGGAGCCCGTGATGTCGCTCGGCATCAGGTCAGGGGTGAACTGCACGCGTTTGGTGTCGAGTTCGAGGGCGGATGCGAGTGCCCGGACGAGCAGCGTTTTGGCGACTCCGGGGACTCCTTCGAGCAGGACGTGTCCGCGGCAGAGGAGGGCGACGACGAGACCGGTCACGGCGGGGTCCTGGCCGACCACGGCTTTGGCGATCTCGGCGCGCAGGGCCTCCAGGGCGGCACGGGCGGTGCCCGCGTCCCCGGTCCGCCCGGCGTTGTCAGTGGTCGGGTCCATCATGAACGGCGTACCTCTCTTTCGAGGGCGTCGAGTTGGTCGGTCAGTGCGATGAGGGCCGCGTCGTCGCCGGGCGGCGGTCCGAAGAGGAGCGGGTGCAGGGTCTGTCCGTCGCCGGCGAGGCGGGCGGACAGGGCGGGGAGCAGGGCCTCGGGCGTGTGCGCCTGGGTGACGGGGACGCCGACGAGGGGGGCGAGGCGCGTGCGGGTGGTGGAGCGAAGAGCGGCGGCCGCGCGGTCGCGGGCGTTGGCCTTGCGGTAGAGGCGGGCGCGGCCCTCGGCGGTCTCGGAGGCGCGGATCGCCACGGGAAGCCGTTCGGGCACGAGGGGGCCGAAGCGGCGGGCCCGCCAGAAGGCGGCGAGGACCGCTGCGACGAAGAGCTGCAGGGTGCCCCACAGCCATCCCGAGGGGAGCAGGTCGAGGAAGTCCTTCTGCTCGCCCGTGTCGGTGGCGGAGGAGTCGGAGAGTGAGGGGAGGTACCAGACCAGATGGGGACGCGAGCCGAGGAGCTGCAGGGCGAGCGAGGCGTTGCCCTGCTCGTCGAGGCGGTCGTTGTAGAGGATGTCGGGCGCGCCGAGGACGACGGTGTCGCCCTGCCCGGACGCCGCGGGAATGCGCAGCAGGGTGGCGAGGCGCTCGCTGGGGTAGCAGGAGTCGGCGTCGAGGTGGGTGGTGGTGTAGCGGACGCCGCCGGTGTCGGCGCTGCCCGCGCGCCGGGCGTCGGGCAGGGTGCACTCGGGAGCGACGGTGGAGTGGGTGCTGCGGACGGGGTCCGCGGTCACACCGGGGGCGAGCCGTTCGACGGACGAGCTGCCGGCCGCGACGAGGACGGTGCGTCCGCCGGACGCTGCGGTCGCCTCGTGCAGCCGGGTTTGCTGACGGTGGGTCAGCAGATCGGGGACGGCGACCAGGACGGTGGTGTCGGGGCCGGCGGCGGCGCGTGCGGCGTCGAGCGTGGTGACGACGCGCGTGGACACGCCCCGGTCGGCGAGGAGCTGGGCGACGGCGCGGCTGCCGTAGGGGTCGGCGGAGCGTGGGTCCAGTTCCCCGTGCCGGGCGGTGGAGCGTACGGCGGCCATGGCGACGGCCGCGGCGAGGATCAGCACGACGGCGAGTGTGATGCCTCGCGCGCGGGTCCACACCTGGCGGGCGGTGGGCGCGGTGGAGGTGGCCGGCAGGGTGGTCTCGGTGGTCACTCGGCGGCCCCCCGGCGGGTGCCGTGGGCCGGGCCGGCGGCGGTGTCGGCGAGGGTGGGCCTGGTGTGTTCCAGGTCGTGGTCGAGTTCGGCGAGGCGGTGGTACGACTGCTCGCTCGCCCTGCGTCCGCCGTATGTGACGTCGTCGAACTCCCGGGCCGCGGCGCGCAGTCGGTCCGTGTGCGCGGGTAGCGTGCGGCCGGCCTCGGCGGCCGCTTCGTCGGCTGTGCGGCCGGGGCGCACGTCGAGGAGGGCGCGTTCCTCCAGCGAGCGGACGATGGCCCGCATGCGTTCCTGGACGGCCTGGTTCCAGTGGCCCTGGGCCGCGTGGGCCTCGGCGGCCGCCCGGTGTTCGGCGGCGCTGCGGGGGCGGTCGTCGAACAGGACGGCGGCGGAGGCGGGTTGGCGGCGCGGGGTGCCCAGGCGCCACCAGAGGGCGGCCAGTACGGCGACGACGAAAAGGATCACGACGAGCAGGCCGACCGTGCCGCCGGGGGTCGCCGAGGCGGCCGTGCCGAACAGCCCGCCGAGCCAGTCCCAGAAGGCGTTCAGGGCACGCTGGAGCAGGCTGGGGTCGTTCTCGTGGTACATCCGCTTGGACAGCTCACGCCGGGCCGCCTCCCGTGCGGGACCACGCGGGTCGGTCACGGGCGGCTCGTCTCCCGAGCCGCCTGCCGCCAGGACGGCCGTGTGCACCGCGCGCAGCAGGCCTCGTACGGCCGTGCTGCCGACGCCGGACGTGGCCGACGCCGTGAGAACTCCCCCCGTGAGGCTCACCCCATCAGCTCCCCGGGACGGGGCCGTGGGCGCCGGCGCCGTAGCCCTGGACACCGGCGGCGCGAGCCAGTTCGAGGTCGAGGGCCTCGCGGCGGATGCGCTGGTCGATGTAGAGGAGCACGGTGACGCCCGCGCTGATCGGAAGGGTGAGCGTGGTGCCGATCAACGAGCCGATCCCGCGGATGATCAGGAACGCCCAGCCGACGTCTCCGCCGCCGGCGCCGAACAGGTTGCCGATGCTGTCGCCGCTCACGGCGGCCCCGATCAGGGCGAAGGGGATGGCGACGAGCGAGGCGACGATGTTGGTGATGAGGCCGGTGAGCAGCACGATGCCGAAGACGCGCCACCAGGAGCCGCGCACCAGCTTCGTGGAGCGGCTCATGGCCTTCACGATGCCCTGGCGCTCCAGCATCAGGGCGGGTGTGGCCAGGTAGAAGCGGATCATCAACCAGCCGGCGACGATGATCGCCGCGAGGATGCCGAGGGCCAGCAGGGCCGCTCCGGCGCCGTCGCTGCCGCCGGAGAGCAGGACGAGGAGTCCGGGGAGCGTCCCGGCGAGACCCACGCCGACGACGATCAGGCCGAGCAGCAGGAGCAGGCCGAACAGCCTGAGGATCTGCGGACGGGCTTCGCGCCAGGCCTCGCCGGTGCTGACCGGCTTGCCGAGGACGGCACGGCTGGTGATGGTCGTCAGCAGGGCGGTCGCGACGATCACGGCGACCGTGGAGATCACGGTGACGATACCGGTGCCGATCATGGTTTCCCGCAGGGCCCGGAGGACGTCGTCGGGGGTGGCGCTCTGGTCGCTGAACGACGCCTGGGTCACGGTGTCGTTCATGACGAAGCCCTGCACGAGGACCAGCGTGGTGTCGACGAGCAGAGCGACGGTCAGCGAGATGCCGAGCACCGTGCGCCAGTAGGTGCGCATGGTGGAGACGGCGCCGTCGAGGATCTCGCCGACGCCGAGCGGGCGCAGTGGGATGACGCCGGGCTTGGCCGCGGGCGGGGGGCCGCCCCAGCCGCCGCCCCAGGCTCCGTAGCCTCCGGGCGTGCCGTAGCCGCCTGGACCGGCGGGAGGGCCTCCGTAGCCGCCGCCGTAGCCACCCTGGCCCGGTCCGCCGGGCGGGCGGCCCCCCCAGCCCGGGCCGGGCGGCGGGGGCGGGGGCGGAGGTGGCGGGGCCTGATTCGGGCTGGGAGCACCGGTGGGAGCGGACCACTGGCCGGGTGGCGGCTGCTCGTCGGACCACTTCGCGCCTGGGGTCTGCGGGTCCGTGCCCGGCTGCGGTGCGGGCTCGGTGGGGCCGGGGCGGTCGGCGGGGCCGGACGCACCGGGTTCCCGCCCCTCGGACGACGGGGCGGATCCGGGCGAGGCCCAGCCCGGAGTGTCTGTCATCGAAGCTCCTTCTCGGTGCCCGTCCGCGATCGCGGCGGCAGGTTGGCAGCCATCGTGCCATGGGGTGGTCACCGGCGGACCGGCCGCGGTAGGGGCTGGACACCTTCAATTGTCCGCCGGATCCGGGGCAGACTGACCGCATGGCTGATCAGCAGGCGCGAACCGGCCGGGACAAGCGGCCGAGCGAGATACCGGTGCTCCGATGGGAGGAACCACCCGAAGGTCCCGTACTGGTCCTTCTGGATCAGACGAGGCTCCCGGTCGAAGAGGTCGAGCTGGTGTGCACGGACGCGTCGGCGCTGGTGGAGGCGATTCGTTCGCTCGCCGTGCGCGGGGCGCCGCTGCTCGGGATCGCCGGGGCGTACGGTGTCGCGCTCGCCGCCGCGCGCGGCTTCGACGTGGCCGAGGCGGCAGGTGCGCTCGCGGGTGCCCGGCCCACCGCGGTGAACCTGTCGGTCGGCGTGCACCGGGCCCAGGCGGCGCACCAGGCGGCGTTGGCCAGTACCGGTGATCCCACCGCGGCGGCCACGGCCGCGCTGGCCGCGGCGCGGGCACTGCACCGGGAGGACGCCGAGGCCAGCGCGCGGATGGCGGCGCACGGTCTGGCGCTGCTGGACGAGTTGCTGCCCGGCGGCGGGCACCGGGTCCTCACCCACTGCAACAGCGGATCGCTGGTGTCGGGCGGCGACGGCACCGCTTTCGCGGTGGCCCTCGCGGCACACCGTGCAGGGCGGCTTCGGCGGCTGTGGGTGGACGAAACGCGTCCGTTGCTGCAAGGTGCTCGCCTGACGGCGTACGAAGCGGCCCGCAACGGCATGGCGTACACCTTGCTCACCGACAACGCGGCGGGATCGCTGTTCGCGGCGGGCGAGGTGGACGCGGTACTGGTCGGGGCGGACCGGATCGCGGCCGACGGTTCGGTGGCGAACAAGGTGGGGAGCTATCCGCTCGCCGTGCTCGCGCGCTACCACCACGTGCCGTTCATCGTGGTGGCGCCGCTGACGACGGTCGATCCGGACACCCCCGACGGGGCGTCCATCGAGGTCGAGCAGCGCCCCGGCTATGAGGTGACCGAGGTCACAGCACCCCAGGTGCCCGTGACGGGAGCAGGAGGCGGGATTCCGGTGGCACCCCTGGGGACCCAGGCGTACAACCCGGCGTTCGACGTGACGCCGCCCGAGCTGGTGACGGCCATCGTCACCGAGGAGGGAGCCGTTTCACCCGTGACTGCCGAGGCTCTTGCGGAGCTGTGTGGCAGGTCACGCCAGGTAACGATTTAGCTAATGGGATGATGTCGTTTATGAAGGGACGAGTCCTTGTCGTCGACGACGACACCGCACTGGCCGAGATGCTCGGCATCGTGCTGCGTGGTGAAGGTTTTGAGCCGTCTTTCGTAGCCGACGGCGACAAGGCGCTGGCCGCTTTCCGTGAGACCAAGCCCGACCTGGTGCTGCTCGACCTGATGCTGCCCGGTCGGGACGGCATCGAGGTGTGCCGCCTGATCCGGGCGGAGTCCGGGGTGCCGATCGTGATGCTCACGGCCAAGAGCGACACCGTCGATGTGGTCGTGGGCCTGGAGTCGGGCGCCGACGACTACATCGTCAAGCCGTTCAAGCCGAAGGAGCTGGTGGCCCGGATCCGGGCGCGGCTGCGCAGGTCGGAGGAGCCGGCGCCGGAGCAGCTGACCATCGGTGACCTGGTGATCGACGTGGCCGGGCACTCGGTCAAGCGGGACGGGCAGTCGATCGCGCTGACCCCGCTCGAGTTCGACCTGCTGGTGGCGCTCGCGCGCAAGCCGTGGCAGGTGTTCACCCGTGAGGTGCTGCTCGAGCAGGTCTGGGGCTACCGGCACGCTGCCGACACGCGGCTCGTCAACGTGCATGTCCAACGGCTGCGTTCCAAGGTCGAGAAGGACCCGGAGCGGCCGGAGATCGTGGTGACCGTCCGTGGTGTCGGTTACAAGGCCGGACCGAGCTGACATGTCCCGGGACAGTGCCGCTTCGGCTCCCGGCGGGTCCGGGACCCGTCCGGGGCGGCCTGTCGGCCGGTCGGCAGCGGGTGCGCGCCTCAGGCGTCTCTTCCAGGGCGGGCTGGTGCAGGGCGGAGTCCAGGGCAGCCCGGTCCTGCGCCTGTTCGTGCGCTGGGTGCGCCGGCCGCTGCTGCCGGTCATGCGGCTGTGGCGGCGCAACATCCAGCTCCGGGTCGTCGCCACGACCCTGCTGATGTCGCTGGGTGTCGTCCTGCTGCTCGGCTTCGTCGTGATCGGGCAGGTGCGCAACGGCCTGCTGGACGCGAAGGTGAAGGCGTCGCAGAGCCAGGCCACGGGCGGGTTCGCGGTGGCCAAGCAGAAGGCCGACGAGGCGGCCGGCGGGACCGGTACCGGTACGGGTGCCGGGACCGGCACCGCTGACGGCACCTCCACCGCGGACGGGCGGCAGTCGCAGAACGTCATCCAGTGGATGAGTGATCTTGTGGAGTCGCTGTCCAGCGGTGGCGCGGGCGCCTTCGACGTGGCGACGCTGCCCGTGGGCGACGACAGCGGCGGCGGACGCAGCCCGCGCGGCTCCGGGAACGTCAACCCGACCTCCAGCGTGCCCGCGGACCTGCGCGAGCGGGTCAACAGCGGCACGACGGCCGCCCAGAGCTACACGCGGATCGTGTACTACAACGGCAAGGAGTCCCAGCCGGCGCTGGTCATCGGCAAGCAGGTCAACGACCCCAACGGGCGCTCGTACGAGCTGTACTACCTCTTCCCGCTCACGCAGGAGGAGAAGTCCCTGAGCCTGGTCAAGGGCACCCTCGCGACCGCCGGGCTGTTCGTCGTGGTCCTGCTCGGCGCCATCGCCTGGCTGGTGGTGCGCCAGGTCGTCACGCCGGTGCGGATGGCGGCCGGGATCGCGGAGCGGCTGTCCGCCGGGCGGCTGCAGGAACGGATGAAGGTCACCGGCGAGGACGACATCGCGCGCCTGGGCGAGGCCTTCAACAAGATGGCGCAGAACCTCCAGCTGAAGATCCAGCAGCTGGAGGACCTGTCGCGGATGCAGCGCCGGTTCGTGTCCGACGTCTCGCACGAGCTGCGCACCCCGTTGACGACCGTCCGCATGGCGGCCGACGTCATCCACGAGGCGCGCGAGGACTTCGACCCGGTGACCGCGCGGTCGGCCGAGCTGCTCGCCGACCAGCTGGACCGGTTCGAGTCGCTGCTCGCGGACCTGCTGGAGATCAGTCGCTTCGACGCGGGCGCGGCGGCCCTGGAGGCGGAGCCGATAGACCTCAGGGAGGTCGTCCGGCGGGTGGTCAGCGGCGCCGAGCCGCTCGCCGAGCGCAAGGGCTCGCACATACGCGTGGTCGGCGACCAGCAGCCCGTCGTCGCCGAGGCGGACGCCCGCCGGGTGGAGCGGGTACTGCGCAACCTCGTCGTCAACGCCGTCGAGCACGGCGAGGGCAAGGACGTCGTCGTCAAGCTCGCCGCGGCCGGCGGAGCCGTCGCCGTCGCCGTGCGCGACTACGGTGTGGGACTCAAGCCCGGCGAGGCGACCCGGGTGTTCAGCCGCTTCTGGCGGGCGGACCCGGCACGCGCGCGTACCACCGGCGGTACGGGCCTCGGGCTGTCGATCGCCCTGGAGGACGCACGGCTGCACGGCGGCTGGCTACAGGCCTGGGGCGAGCCGGGCGGCGGGTCGCAGTTCCGGCTGACGCTGCCCAGGACCGCCGACGAGCCGCTGCGGGGATCGCCGATACCGCTGGAGCCGAAGGACTCGCGCCGCAATCGCGGCCTCGACGACGCCGGGCCGGCCCACGGGAGCGAGGAGAAGCGGGCGACCGTTCCGGTGCAGCAGGGCGGCGCCCAGGCGCCCGCGCTGCCGCCGCGCACCCCGATCGCGCCTCGGCTGGCCACGGTCAGCCCCGCCGCCGACCCGACCGCCCTGCCCGGCAACGGCAACGGCACGCGGGTGGTGCCCCGGCCCACCGGTGGTGTACGGCGGCCGAACGACAGGCCCGCCGAGAACCCGGTACCCGCCAGGGGCGCGGCCGGAGTGGAGGACTCGACCGAGCCAGGGGAGGCATTTCGTGGGCGCTGACCGCAAGGGGGGCGCCCGGCGGCGGCCCGGGCGCGCGGTGGCGTACGCCGCCTTGGGTGCCGTTCTGCTGGCCGGGTGTGCCTCGATGCCCGACAGCGGAGACCTGCGGGACGTGGAGTCGACACCGCGGCAGGACACCGGGGTCCGGGTGTTCGCGATGCCGCCGGCCGAGGGCGCCGGTCCGGGCGAGATCATGCAGGGCTTCCTGGAGGCGCTGACCAGCGACGACCCGCAGTACGACACGGCTCGCAAGTACCTGACGGCCGATGCGGCGCGGGCCTGGCGGCCCGAGCGGTCGACCACGGTTCTCGCGAACGGGCCGAGCATCGAGACCGACTGCCAGTCGGGCGGCCGCGAGGAGGCCAACAGCGTCACCTGCGTCCTGGCCGGGAGCCGGGTCGCCACGGTCGACTGGCAGCGGGCGTACCGGCCCGCCGACGGGTCGTACCGCAAGAAGCTGCACCTCACGAAGAACCCCGAGAGCGGGCAGTGGCGCATCGACGGTCTGCCCGACGGGGTCGTCATGGGCAAGTCGGACTTCCAGCGGAACTACACGTCGGTCGGCAAGTACTACTTCGCCTCCAACACGGCGGTCGGGGTGAGCGGGCAGCCGGTGGCGGTAGCCGATCCGGTGTTCGTGCGCAGCAAGGTGGACCCGATGACCCAGATGGTCCGCTCGCTGCTGAAGGGCCCCACCACCTGGCTCAGGCCGGTGGTCAGGTCGAGCTTCCCCACCGGTACGGCCCTGCAGAAGGACGTGTCGGGGCTGACGCCGGACGACCAGAACAAGCTGACGGTGCCGCTGAACCTGAAGGCGTCCCAGGTCGCGGCGTCCAAGTGCACCGAGATGGCGACCCAGGTGCTGTTCACCCTGCGGAACCTGGCGCCGACGCTCGAGTCCGTCGAGTTGCAGGGGCTGGGCGGCGAGCGGCTGTGCGATCTGACCGAGGAGCGCGCCGAGTCCGCCGCCTGGCACGGGTCGGCCAAGCGGCCCGAGTACCTGTACTTCCTCGACGGCAAGCACCAGGTGGTGCGGATGCCGACCGGGAGCACCGGCACCGGCGCGGTTCCGGTGCCCGGTCCCCTGGGCGAGGGCGACAAGGGGCTGCAGTCGGTGGCGGTGTCGCGGGACGAGCACACCGCGGCCGGGGTCGGCAACGGCGGCAGGTCCCTGTATGTGACGTCGCTGGCCGCGGGCGGCTCGCTCGGAGAGGCGCTGGTGACCAGCACCGGTGCGACCCCCTCGGACCGGCTGACCACACCGAGCTGGGACGCCCGCGGCGACCTGTGGGTGGCGGACCGCGATCCGCACCATCCGCGGCTGAAGGTCCTGGAGCAAGGCGTGGCAGAGCCCGCGGACGTCGCCGTCCCCGACCTGCCCGGCCGCATCACGGACGCGCGGGTGGCCGTCGACGGGGTGCGGATCGCGTTGGTGGTGGAGAAGGACGACAAGCAGTCCCTGCTCATCGGCCGGATCCAGCGCGACAACGGGACCGGGCAGGGCATCTCCGTGGACGGGCTGCGGCCGGCGGCACCCGACCTGGAGCAGGTCAGCGCCATCTCCTGGGCCGGGGACAGCAGGCTGCTCGCCGTCGGCCGGGAGCGGGGCGGCGTGCAGCAGATGCGGTACGTCCAGGTCGACGGGTCCACGCTGGACGGACCGGCCCCCGGGGCGCTGCCGGGAGTGAAGGCGATCGCCGCGTGCGAGGACGAGCGGGTGCCCCTCGTGGCCTACTCCGACGACGGGATCGTCCGGCTGCCGGCCGGGACGCAGTGGCAGAAGGTGGACAAGGACGGGACGGCGCCGGTCTATCCCGGCTGAGCCGCAGTCACGGGGCCGCTCTCGGGGACGGGTACTCGGGCGCCCCGGTCCGGTGCGCCGGCCCGGCTGCCTGTGTCGCCCGTGTGGCTGAGCGTCCCTCGTGTGAGTGAGGGCTGTCGCGGGTCGCTCCCGGTTTTCCACAGGGCGTTGTCCACAGGGGTGGTCGGCCTCCTTCCGCGTTGGCACAGTGGTGGCCATGCGGGGGTGGTGGCAGGACCTCACCGACCTGGTGCTGCCGGCCGAGTGCGCGGGCTGCGGGGCACCTCGTACGGTGCTGTGCCCGCGGTGCCGGGCCGCGCTGGGCGGGCGCGCGCCACGGCGGGTGCGACCGGTGCCGGAGCCGGGCGGGCTGCCGGTGGTGCACGCGGCGGCTCCGTACGCGGAGGAGGTGCGGGCGCTGCTTCTCGCCCACAAGGAGCGGGGCGTGCTGACGCTCGCCGGAGCACTGGGCACGGCTCTGGCGGGGGCCGTACGGGCGGGACTCGGCTGGAGCAGCGCTGGTGCCGCCCGCGGCGCTGCTGTCGACGGCGAGCCGGCCGGGTCGGTCGGGTCGTTCGGGCCGGGTGGGTCGGTGGAGCCAAGGGGCTCGTCGGGACTGGGTGCCTCGGTGGGGCCCCGCGGTTCGCAGGGGTCCGGCGGTTCGCTCGGGGTCGGCAGGTCGCGGGGGCCGGGTGGTTCGGTCGGTCGGGACGGATCGCAGGGGCGTGGGGCCGTGGTGCTCGTGCCGGTGCCCTCCGCCCGGTGGGCCGTGCGGGCGCGTGGTCACGATCCGGTGCGGCGGATGGCTCTCGCGGCGGCCGGTGAGCTGCGGCGCACCGGGACACCGGCCCGGGTGGCGGCCGTACTGCGGCAGCGGCGGGCCGTGGCGGACCAGGCCGCGCTCGATGCCCGGCAGCGCCTGGAGAACCTCGCGGGCGCGTTGGAGGTGACAGCGGGCGGTGGCCTGCTGCTCGACGCGGACCGGGTCGTGCTCGTCGACGACCTGATCACGACGGGGGCCACGCTCGCGGAGGCGGCGCGTGCCCTGCGGGCGGCGGCCGGATGGCATCACGAGAGGGGGAACGCAGAGGGAAGCGGGGCGCGACGAGTCGTGTACGGGACCGTAAGCCGGGAAGGTAGGGGGGAACGATGGATCGGAGCACGGCCGGGGAGGCGGAAGTGGGTGCATGGTGCACCGGAAAAGGCGGTGGCGAACGCCCCCGTGCCGGTGCTGCATGCGGCGGTGATCGCCGCTCCTCGGGATTCCTTCGAAATAAACAGGAACTGACCGTCAACTTGCATCGTTGCAGGTAGTGAGAGGGGTAATTCACCTGAACGGAGGTACGCCGTAGTAGAGGGTGACGACATCCGTCCGGGCGAGATATGTTCGGTTGTGAGGAAAGGCGCAGGCCACACCTCTCATATCCGAATGCCGTGCCGCGGGTTTAGCGGAATCACCCGTGGCGGTGGGGTGGAGATCGCGCCCACGGGGGAGGAGGAGGTGGACGTCACCGAGTCCGAGGTCCGGTGATCACCGGACCTGGTGCAAAAGGGAGATGCTCCGCCCAGTCAGCGGAGCGATCCGGGAACGGAGTTCTGCGTGGACATCGTCGTCAAAGGCCGCAAGACCGAGGTGCCCGAGCGGTTCCGCAAGCACGTGGCCGAGAAGCTGAAGCTGGAGAAGATCCAGAGGCTCGATGCCAAGGTGATCAGCCTCGACGTCGAGGTGTCCAAGGAGCCCAACCCCCGACAGGCCGACCGCTGTGACCGAGTGGAGATCACGCTCCGCTCCCGCGGTCCGGTGATCCGGGCGGAGGCAGCGGCCAGCGATCCGTACGCGGCACTCGACCTGGCGGCGGAGAAGCTGGATGCCCGGCTGCGCAAGCAGCACGACAAGCGGTTCTCGCGCCGAGGCGCGCGCCGGATCCCGGCGGCAGAGGTCGCCGACCACGTCCCGGGCGCGGCGACGCTGAACGGCAACGGCCTCCCCGTCCAGGAGGAGGAGACGGAGGGAGTGCCGACCAAGAAGATCGGCTCGCTGGAGGTCAAGGGTGAAGGCCCCCTCGTCGTCCGCGAGAAGACCCACGTCGCCTCCCCGATGAGCCTCGACCAGGCCCTCTACGAGATGGAACTGGTCGGCCACGACTTCTACTTGTTCGTCGACTCCGAGACGAAGGAACCGAGCGTCGTCTACCGGCGTCACGCCTACGACTACGGCGTGATCCACCTCAGCACGGACCCGATGGTCACCGAGGTGCAGCCCCCCGCGGCCGGTGGCACGCTGGGTGGCTGACCCCACCCGACCGAAGCTGAGCCGGTGCCCCTGGAGCGCGTGTGCGCCCCCAGGGGCACCGGTGTGCGACCGGTTCACGCCCCGCACGTCACCGCTGTGTCGTCCGGGCATGAAATCATGGCCGCACCGGCCCAACCGGTGGGCCGCTGCCTTGGGTTGGCGATGGCACAGGACCACAGGCCACAGCCTTCAGGGGGAGGAACGATGGCGGACACCTTCGGACCGATGCGGGACGAGGATGCCGGCGACGGTGTCGTCGGCAGGGGCCCGGACGCGGGCTCGCCACGCGCGGAGCCGATCAGAGTCCTGGTCGTGGACGACCATGCCCTCTTCCGGCGCGGCCTGGAGATCGTGCTCGCGGCCGAGGAGGACATCCAGGTCGTCGGCGAGGCGGGCGACGGTGCCGAGGCCGTCGACAAGGCCGCCGACCTGCTGCCCGACATCGTGCTGATGGACGTCCGCATGCCCAAGCGCGGCGGCATCGAGGCCTGCACCTCCATCAAGGAGGTCGCCCCCAGCGCAAAGATCATCATGCTGACGATCAGCGACGAGGAGGCCGACCTCTACGAGGCGATCAAAGCGGGCGCGACCGGATATCTCCTGAAGGAGATCTCCACGGACGAGGTGGCCACCGCCATTCGCGCGGTGGCCGACGGACAGTCGCAGATCAGCCCGTCGATGGCGTCCAAACTCCTCACCGAGTTCAAGTCGATGATCCAGCGCACCGACGAGCGCCGGCTGGTGCCCGCGCCGCGGCTGACCGACCGGGAGCTGGAAGTCCTCAAACTCGTCGCCACGGGGATGAACAACCGGGACATCGCCAAGGAGTTGTTCATCTCCGAGAACACCGTCAAGAACCATGTCCGCAACATCCTGGAGAAGCTGCAACTGCACTCCAGGATGGAGGCCGTGGTCTACGCGATGCGGGAGAAGATCCTGGAGATCCGGTAGCGGATCCGGCGGAGTCAGGCGAGGGCGCGGGCGAGTTCCCGCGCCAGGGGTTCGCGCAGGCCGGGCGCGTCCGCGCGTTCGACGCGGACGTCCGTGCAGTTCACCCAGGACGCCGCCTCGATCAGCGCCTGGGCGACGGCCGGAACCGCCTTGGGGCCGTCCAGGGTGACCTGCTTGGCGACCAGCGTGCGGCCCTCGCGGGCGGGGTCGACACGCCCGATCAGCCGGCCGCCGGCGAGCACCGGCATCGCGAAGTAGCCGTAGACCCGCTTGGGTTTGGGGACGTAGGCCTCGAGGCGGTGGGTGAAGCCGAAGATCCGCTCCGTGCGCGCCCGCTCCCAGATCAGTGAGTCGAACGGCGACAGCAGCGTGGTGCGGTGGCGGCCGCGCGGCGGCGTCGCCAGGGCTGCCGGGTCGGCCCAGGCGGGCTTGCCCCAGCCCTCCACCTCGACCGGCACCAGACCCGAGTCGGCGATCACCGTGTCGACCTGTTCGCCCTTGAGCCGGTGGTAGTCGGCGATGTCGGCGCGCGTGCCCACGCCGAGGGACTCGCCGGCCAGCCGGACCAGACGGCGCAGGCACTCGGTGTCGTCCAGCTCGTCATGCAGCAGCGCCTGCGGGATCGCGCGCTCGGCGAGGTCGTACACCCGCTTCCAGCCGCGGCGCTCGACGCACACCACCTCGCCGTACATCAGCGCCCGCTCCACGGCGACCTTGGTGCCCGACCAGTCCCACCAGTCGTTCGTCTTCTTCGCGCCGCCCAGCTCCGTGGCGGTCAGCGGGCCTTCCGTGCGCAGCTGCTTGACGACCTGGTCGTAGGCGCCGTCGGGTAGTTCGTGGCTCCAGTGCGGGCGGTTGCGGTAGGCGCGGCGGCGGAAGGCGAAGTGCGGCCACTCCTCCACGGGGAGGATGCACGCGGCGTGCGACCAGTACTCGAAGGCGTGCGCGTCGTTCCAGTACGCGGCCTCGACCGTCTTGCGGCCGACCGCGCCGAGCCGGGCGTACGGCACGAGCTCGTGGGAGCGGGCGAGCACCGAGATCGTGTCGAGCTGGACCGCGCCCAGGTGGCGCAGCACCCCGCGCACACCGGCCCGCCGGTCGGGCGCGCCGAGGAACCCTTGGGCTCGCAGGGCGATACGGCGGGCGTCGTCCGCGGTGAGGGTGAGGGTGGGACGCGGAAGGGTCGTCATGCGTCGGACGATAGACGGTGCCTCTGACAGTCCTCGGTGAGCTGCGGTTTCGCCTGTCCCTGGGCACGCGCGGGCAGGTACGGCGCCGTGGACGGCAGGCCCAGGTCGGAGGGGAGCAGGGAGCCGACCCAGCAGTCGCGTCGTACTCCTTTGTTGTTGAGGCCGGAGCGCAGGGTGCCCTCCATGGTGAAGCCCGCGCGCTCGGCCACCGCGCGGGAGGGGTGGTTGCCGACCTCGGCGCGCCATTCGACCCGGTCGACGCCGATCTCGGTGAAGATCCAGCGGCAGGCGGTGAGGGTGGCCTCGGTGATGTAACCGTGACCGCGGTGTTCCTTGGCCGCCCAGAAGCCGACCTCGGCCGTGCCCAGCGAGTGCATCGTGAGGCCGAGCATGCCGGTCAGTTCGCCGCTGGTCAGGAAGACGCCGAAGGTGAACATCGAGCCCTGTGACCAGCCGTCGGGGACCATCTGCTCGGTGAAGCCCCGGGCGTGCTCGGGCAGATAGGGGGAGGGGACCACGGTCCAGCGCTGGATGTCGGGGTCCTGGGCGGCCTCGTACACCGCCTCGGTGTCGGCCGGGCCGACGGTGCGCAGCACAAGACGGTCGGTGGTGAGCGTGACGGGTTCCATCAGCCGATTCTGCTCGGGACACCCGTGGGGGGACCATCGTTTTTCGCGATACGTGAGTGGGCGATCACCCTTCGTGCAATTCCTCCAGGGAATGCGGCACTATCCGCGTGCCCCGTCCGTTGTCCTGGGTGAAGCAGCCGTCGGGCCGCCAGGCCTCCCGACGCAGCCGGGTCCTCGCATACGATGGCGGTTGCTCAGTACGTCAGAAGGAAAACCGACCGTCCCAGGCCCGACCGGCAAGGAGACCAGCCCCCGTGTCCGTCCTCTCGAAGATCATGCGTGCAGGCGAAGGCAAGATCCTGCGCAAGCTGCACCGCATCGCGGACCAGGTCAACTCCATCGAAGAGGACTTCGTCGACCTCTCCGACGCCGAGCTGCGGGCCCTCACCGAGGAGTACAAGCAGCGGTACGCCGACGGTGAGAGCCTCGACGACCTGCTCCCCGAGGCGTTCGCCACGGTGCGCGAGGCCGCCAAGCGTGTCCTCGGCCAGCGCCACTACGACGTGCAGATGATGGGCGGTGCCGCGCTCCACCTCGGCTACGTGGCCGAGATGAAGACCGGTGAGGGCAAGACCCTCGTCGGCACGCTGCCCGCGTACCTGAACGCCCTTTCCGGGGACGGCGTCCACCTCATCACGGTCAACGACTACCTGGCCGAGCGCGACTCCGAGATGATGGGCCGCGTCCACAAGTTCCTGGGCCTGAGCGTCGGCTGCATCCTCGCCAACATGACGCCGGCTCAGCGCCGCGAGCAGTACGCGTGCGACATCACCTACGGCACGAACAACGAGTTCGGCTTCGACTACCTGCGCGACAACATGGCGTGGGCGAAGGACGAGCTGGTGCAGCGCGGCCACAACTTCGCCATCGTCGACGAGGTCGACTCCATCCTCATCGACGAGGCCCGTACGCCGCTGATCATCTCCGGCCCGGCCGACCAGGCCACCAAGTGGTACGGCGACTTCGCCAAGCTGGTCACGCGGCTCAAGCGCGGCGAGGCGGGCAATCCGCTCAAGGGCGTCGAGGAGACCGGCGACTACGACGTCGACGAGAAGAAGCGCACGGTCGCCATCCACGAGTCCGGTGTCAGCAAGGTCGAGGACTGGCTGGGCATCGACAACCTCTACGAGTCGGTGAACACCCCGCTCGTGGGCTACCTGAACAACGCCATCAAGGCCAAGGAACTCTTCAAGAAGGACAAGGACTACGTCGTCATCGACGGCGAGGTCATGATCGTCGACGAGCACACCGGCCGTATCCTCGCCGGCCGCCGCTACAACGAGGGCATGCACCAGGCGATCGAGGCGAAGGAAGGGGTGGACATCAAGGACGAGAACCAGACGCTCGCCACGATCACCCTGCAGAACTTCTTCCGCCTCTACAAGAAGCTGTCCGGCATGACCGGTACGGCGATGACCGAGGCCGCCGAGTTCCACCAGATCTACAAGCTCGGCGTGGTCCCGATCCCGACGAACAAGCCGATGGTCCGCAAGGACCAGTCGGACCTCATCTACCGCACCGAGGTGGCCAAGTTCGAGGCGGTCGTCGACGACATCGCCGAGAAGCACGAGAAGGGCCAGCCGATCCTCGTCGGCACGACGTCCGTCGAGAAGTCGGAGTACCTGTCCCAGCAGCTCAGCAAGCGCGGCATCCAGCACGAGGTGCTGAACGCCAAGCACCACGAGCGTGAGGCGTCGATCGTCGCCCAGGCAGGCCGCAAGGGCGCCGTGACGGTGGCCACCAACATGGCCGGCCGTGGTACCGACATCAAGCTCGGCGGCAACCCGGAGGACCTCGCCGAGGCGGAGCTGCGGCAGCGCGGCCTCGACCCCGAGGAGCACATCGAGGAGTGGGCGCACGCCCTGCCCGCCGCCCTGGAGAAGGCGGAGCAGGCGGTCAAGGCCGAGAAGGACGAGGTCGAGGCGCTCGGCGGGCTGTATGTGCTCGGCACCGAGCGGCACGAGTCGCGGCGGATCGACAACCAGCTGCGCGGTCGTTCCGGCCGTCAGGGCGACCCCGGCGAGTCCCGCTTCTACCTGTCCCTCGGCGACGACCTGATGCGTCTGTTCAAGGCCCAGATGGTCGAGCGCGTGATGTCCATGGCGAACGTGCCGGACGATGTGCCGATCGAGAACAAGATGGTCACGCGCGCGATCGCGTCCGCGCAGTCGCAGGTCGAGCAGCAGAACTTCGAGACCCGTAAGAACGTTCTGAAGTACGACGAGGTGCTCAACCGGCAGCGCGAGGTCATCTACGGCGAGCGTCGGCGCGTCCTGGAGGGCGAGGACCTGCAGGAGCAGATCCAGCACTTCATGAACGACACGATCGACGCGTACATCGAGGCGGAGACCGCCGAGGGCTTCCCCGAGGACTGGGACCTGGACCGGCTGTGGGGTGCCTTCCGGCAGCTGTACCCGGTGAAGATCACGATCGAGGAGCTGGAGGAGGCGGCCGGTGACCGTGCCGGTCTGACCGCCGAGTTCATCTCCGAGTCCATCAAGGAAGACATCCACGCGCAGTACGAGGCCCGTGAGACGCAGCTCGGCTCCGAGATCATGCGTGAGCTGGAGCGCCGGGTCGTGCTGTCGGTCCTCGACCGCAAGTGGCGCGAGCACCTCTACGAGATGGACTACCTCCAGGAGGGCATCGGCCTGCGCGCGATGGCGCAGAAGGACCCGCTGGTCGAGTACCAGCGCGAGGGCTTCGACATGTTCACCGCCATGATGGAGGGCATCAAGGAGGAGTCCGTCGGCTACCTGTTCAACCTGGAGGTCCAGGTCGAGCAGCAGGTCGAGGAGGTCCCGGTCGAGGAGGCCCAGCCGGTGGGCGAGGGCGTCCAGGACACGGTGCCGGCGCAGGCGGGGGCGCGTCCCGAGATCCGCGCGAAGGGGCTGGACGTGCCGCAGCGGCGTGAGCTGCACTTCTCCGCGCCGACGGTGGACGGTGAGGGTGGCATCGTCGAGCGCGACCTGGAGGACGACGAGCCGGTGCGCTCCGAGTCGGACGGGCTCACGCGGGCGGAGCGGCGGCGGCAGGCCAAGGGCGGGCGGCGTCGTAAGAAGTAACGCTTGCCTGCGGCGCTTCAGCCGGTGAGAAGGGCCGGGTCTCCTTTGGGGGCCCGGCCCTTCTGTGTTGCCGGTGCCGGCCGCTGTTCTGGATGGTCGCGGCTATGGGGTGCCTGTTTCTACTGCCGTGCAGCGCCAGCGGAGGTCCTTGCCCAGTTCCAGGCGGAACGCCATGGCTCGTAGCTGGTCCCCGGCGGCGATGCGGGCGAAGACCTCCAGGGCGCCGTCGCTGGGGACGTAGTAGCCGATGTCGTGGACGACCGGGCGGGAGCCGAGGGTTCGCAGGGGGCTGCGCTCGGCGAGGCGGGCCAGGTCGTCGTAGGCGCGGCCCGCTGTGTGGCGGAGCATCCAGTGGACGGGGCGCTGGCCGCTCAGGACGGCCAGCAGGCGGTCCGCGAAGAGGTCGGTGGGGCGCGGCTGCCGCACAGCCGCGTCAGGCAGCGTACGGGCCCTCTCAGCGGTGGCGGTGGCGGTGGCGGGGGCAGCGGCGGGGGCGGGGGCAGCGGCGGTGGCGGATCGGCGGGACGCGGGGCGGGCCGCGCTCCTGGTCGGGGTACGGGGTGGGGCGCCGGCCGGGCGGCGGGTGTCGTGGCGGGTCGGGGGACGGTGGCGCGGGCGGGGCTGGGCGGTGCGGCTCATGACCTTGTTCATGGAGGTCCCCGTTCGGCGGGCCCGGGGATACCGGGCGGTAACTAGCTGTCGGGGATCTTGTACGGGGGCGGCGCAGGACGTGGCAAGGAAGGTGGGGAGTGCGGGCCAGGGGCGGAGAAGTTCACTTATCCGAGGGACGAGTGGGTGCGGAAACCCTGCACGCAGGCGGGTGAACGGGGTGAATGCGCGGCGTCGGGTGGACGCCTTCCGGGGTCTGGGCAGGGACTCGAAAGGGGACGGGCGCACGTATCCTGAAGGCCCTCCGGGAGGCCCGCCCGCCGGGCTCCCCGGGGCCTCAGCGGAACCTTTGATCAGGAAAGAGCGGCCAGCCATGCGCGTCTACGTCCCCCTGACCCTCCCCGGTCTCGCCGAGGCGCACAAGACGGGTGAGCTGGGGAGCGGCCCCTTCACCGCGTATGCCGTCACGCCCGCGTTGCGCGAGTGGTACCTCTCCGACGACATCGAGGAACTGGAGTACGCGGCGCTCAGCCGGGCCGCGCTGGCCTCGCTGAGGCTGCTCGCCGCCGACCCGGGTGCCCCGCGGCGCCGGGTCGTGGTCGCCGTGGACGTGCCCGACGGCGCCGCCACCGCCGACCCGGACCGCGGTCTCGACCCGGCGGCGCTCGGTGAGGTGACCGTGACGTCGACGATGCCGCTCGCGAAGGCGGCCGCGGTGCACGTCGACGCCGACGACGCGGAGGCGGACGTGGCCGCGGCGGTCGGCGCCCTGGACGCCGCCGACGGCGGGGACGACGACGCGCAGTTCGTCGTCGACGGGGCCGACGACCACGAGCTGCTGTGGTACGCCACGCAGGAGATCCCCAACCTGGTCGGACAGGTCTGACCTGGACGGCCGCCCTGATTGTCAGTGGGGGCGGGTACGGTCTTGGACATGGGGACGCAGGCAAGCGCGCACATCGTCTGGGACTGGAACGGGACCTTGTTCCACGACAATGACGCGATCATCGGGGCGACGAACGCGGCCTTCTCCGAGCTGGGGCTCGCGCCGATCACGCTGGAGCAGTACCGGGCGCTGTACTGCGTGCCGGTGCCGAAGTTCTACGAGCGGCTGCTGGGCCGGCTGCCGACCGACGCCGAGTGGGAGCTGATGGACGGCATCTTCCATCGGCACTACGCCGAGCAGCGGGTGCGGTGCGGGCTCACCGCCGGGGCGGCCGAGCTGCTCGCCGGGTGGCGGTCGGCGGGGCACAGCCAGTCCTTGCTGAGCATGTACGTGCACGACGAGCTGGTGCCGCTGGTGCGTGGCTTCGGCATCGAGGCGCACTTCATACGGGTCGAGGGGCGTACGGGGCCGTCCGGGGGGAGCAAGGCCGAGCACATGGTGCGGCACCTGCGGGCGCTGGCCGGGGTGGCGGAGCCCGCGCGCACGGTGGTGATCGGGGACGCGGCGGACGACGCGGTCGCGGCGGGGCATGTCGGGGCGCGGGCTGTCCTGTACACCGGCGGGTCGCACAGTCGGGCCAGTCTGGAGGAGGTCGGGGTGCCGGTCGTGGACACGCTGGAGGAGGCGGTGGCGGAGGCGCAGCGGATCGCGGCGTAGGGCGAGCGGCGTGGCTGCGGGGGCGGCCGGTGACGGTCCCTGTGCTGCGGCTGGGCGGGGGTGGGGTCGCTTGCCCGCGCTGCCGGGGTGCCGCCGCGCCCACCCGTGCCACCCCAGCGGCACGACTGCCCGCAGCGACGCAGGTTCAGCCGCTGCCGGTTGGGCGCCGTTCCGGCGCTGTGACGCCCGTAGCCGTAA